>CAYSOA010000014.1:21286-60054 GCA_964432565.1 uncultured Bacteriovorax sp. | reverse complement strand
CATTTCGCAGGCCACTTGAGCTTCAAGTTTCAGATCGGCTGTGCGGCTGAACAGACTACTTTTGTAACCGTGCCACTTGAAATACTCCATTCTTCCCTTGCCAGAGCGAAGGTCGATTTCTAGCTTCACTCGCTGTGGATCTTCCGCGAGGACTTCACCTCCGGTGTCCATCTGGATGAAGGAAGTCTTTCTCACCCTCTCCAGGAAGAGCGGCGAATGACCCTCGACGTGATGATCACTCCCGATCCAGGCGATCAAGAAGTGCTTTGAATCCAGATCGTAGATCGCGAAGCGCGAGTCCAACTCTCGGCTCAGGGTCTCGCAGGTGGCAATCACCCTGGGCGATTCGGCCTGACTCGCACCTGCCACGAAAAATCCAGAGATCAGAAACAGAGCGTGTAGAGCTGTTTTCATGAGATGCGTCACCTTTCGGGCGAGACTTATCCCACTTCATGACGCAATGCACAAAAAACTTCCAACCAGCCATAACTACTTGAAAGTTATAGGCTTTACGTCTCCGTCGGACGATCATCCTTCCGAACTCCTGAGAACCTTCTGTTCTACCGATACGCTCGCTGGAGCACTGACTTGTGACGAAGCATCGAACCACAGTACTTCTGACTCTGATCCTGAGCCCTGCCTGCCTCGCAGAGCTCCCGACGCCGGCGTCGGCGTCATCAAACTGCGCACAGGTCTTTGCCCGGCTTGCGCCGGGATCTTCGGGGCGAGGACTGGCCTACGAATCGTGGTCAAAAGAGTCGCGCTATTTTCAACTCGAGGGTCGAGACATCCTTGCCGCTGCCGATGATGGTGGATCGGACCGACTTGCCCAGAACGAGGCGCTTCAGCTCGCCTTTCGAAGCATGGTGAGAGTCGAGTACGAGTATTTGAATCGCAAGATTCTCTCCCGCGAGAGGCTGGCGGAGTTCACGATTCAAGAGCTGCTCGGAGATGTCGCGCATCAGTCTGAAGACTTTGTCATCCTCAGCGTGACCGGACCGCGTAAGCTTCCGCTTCGGGAAATTCTCGACCGGGAATACGCGCCTCTTTTCGATCCACAGCAGTGGAAGGAACTCCGGCCCTACGTGGTCAGCCCACTGCCCGCTCGCACGAAACGAGCCCGCGCGAGCGGATTGGAGTATGACGAGATCCGTGCCGTCAGCGCCCTCTTTATCCGCCCCAAAGTCATTCCGCTCGGAAACGGCGAGATGCTTTCCGTTCCAGAAACACTACGAGGACAGGTCGCGCTCTGGTCGCGGCACTTCATCGACAAATCCTGGGGCAAGGAGCTGCGCGCCCCGTTCATGATGCGAGTCCTTGATCTTCTCGAGTCGCGCGGCGTCCAGCAGGTGATTGCGGAATTCACCGACGCAGGACACGTCAAACTTGCCGAGAATTTGGGATTCCAGCCCTGGGCTCCCCCCCGGACTACCGCCTATACCGCAGGAGCGGAGGGCGGTGTTTCGCGTTTCATGATCGCAACCCTCAAGGATGTTCGCGCTGCCATTGCCCAAAGCTCCAGGTGATGTGCCGATGCAGCCCGGAGATGAGCTCGCTCCACTGAACATCGCCCTCTCGCACCAAGGCCTTGATCAGCCCGCCTGTAACGAGATCATGCATCCGTTCTGCGAATTCGAGCAGCTCGACTGAGGGGGCTTCCCCCTCCGCCACGAGGTACGAGGCCAGGCGCTCGCGGCCGGCCTGCATCACGCTGGTATTCAGCCGCCGAAGCAGCATCGAACTCAGCGACTCGGCGTAAAACTCGAGCATCAGCCTTCGATAGGCCACCGAGCTCTGGAGCCAGTCGGACATTCCTTGCAGGTAGGCAAGAACCAGATCCGAACAGCGCGCATCTGTTGCGGACTGGACCTGCGATTCACGGGCAGAAATGAAGGTTCGGCCGTCCTCCACCATTTTCAGAATTGCTGCGGCAAAGAGCTCCTCTTCCGTTCCGAAGTAGTACTTCAGTCGAGGAGCACTGGTTCTGCAGCCCTGCGCCAGCTTTCGCAGCGAGGATCGCGCGAACCCGGTCCGGCCCAGGTACCGAATGGCCCGATCGAGAATAACGTCACGATTCTTCAGTCCTTTTTTAGTGAATTCAGCCTCACCCATGCCCCATCCAGTGTACGTGGTTTATCGGCGGGCTTCATACAAAGTTTTACGCTCGTAAAACTATCTTGACGCATCGAATCATCGAGCGTACAACGCGCATCGTCAACCAATCAGCCTCCCCACTAGAAAGGAACTACCCATGAAACTCTCGATTCTGAATTCCGTATCCGCCCTGATCCTCACCTCGGCCCTCACTGCCCAGGCCGGCCACGCTGCCGGACTCTCGATTACGACCAGCTGCAAGAGCCTGAGCCCTGACTCTCGCACGCAGCTCGAGCTCAAGGCAGTGCGAACCGTGAACTATGACTCTCGCACCGCTCGCCTCGACGTCGACTACTCGGGCACCCTGCAGTGGGACGCGGAGCCCCACGCCACTCAGGGAGATTTCAGCGCTCGGCTTCCAATCGACAACGCCCCCGTTCCGAACCTGCCGAACGAATTCGCCGTCAAAGTCGGGGACGAGTTCGTCGGAATGAGCCACTCTGAAACGCCTCGAGTGAGCACACCGTTCTCGTTCACGCTGCTGCACCTCAAGCTGAAGGTGTCGCAGGGTTTTCTGGGAATGGGCGCACAGTACGTCGTCCTCAAGATGGCATTGCCCAACGCCACTCGCGGCGCGGTCTCTGCCTTCGGAAACCTTTACCTCACGAATCGCTCGGGATCGTCCGTCACCACTCCGGACGGCGGAAGCAGCGTTTCGCTGATCTGTGAAAATCAGATCAACGACCTGTAGGGTTTCCTTAAAACAGCAGGTGCGCTACCGGAAGTCACAGGACGCGATGAAAACACTCCTGATTCAGAACCAGTTCTTCCTTGTCCCCGAGCTTCAGCACGAGTTCACCCGGCTGATCTTTTCTCCCCGCTTCCATTCCGAAGGGCAGCGACAGTTCTTCGAGCGAAGATTTCACGAGCTCCAGAAGGCCGTCCCCGCCCTCGAATGGATTTCCGAGGCCGACCCCAGAGAGGCCGACCTGGTGCTGGCGTGGGACGCCTTCGAGGAGAAAAAGCGATTTGGCTCAAAAATCTGCGGACATCAGAACCGTCTCTTCTCGGGGGCCGACGCTCCAAAACTGCCCTTTCCCGTGCC
Organism: uncultured Bacteriovorax sp.; assembly: GCA_964432565.1. Classification (GTDB taxonomy): domain Bacteria; phylum Bdellovibrionota; class UBA1018; order UBA1018; family UBA1018; genus CAIOHW01. Next base: position 56,855 of record CAYSOA010000014.1, on the reverse strand, counting down.
CGAAGGGTTCACTCCGTTCCGCGAAAAAGCCGAGCGGCATCTGCCCCCGCTCTTCGCAAATGCCCGCCCTCCGCACGACTGCGAAGTCATCCAGGCCTTGAAGGCGTACTTCTGGGAAAAAAAGCTCGCGAGCACCTACTTCGAGACGCGCAACCAGCTGACAGGTCCTGATTTTTCAACAAGGTTTTCTCAGTACCTCAGCTGCGGAGCGCTCGACGTGAAGCACCTCTACAACGAGGTGAAGCGCTTCGAAGGGGCTTTCGGAGCAAACAAATCGACTTATTGGATCGTCTTTGAGCTCCTCTGGCGCGAGTACTTCTACTGGCACTATCAAAAGCACCAGTCCGCCTATTTTTCGGAGAACGGCCTTAGAGGGCCGAAGGATTTTTCTGGCGTGAAGGCCTACTCACTCGACGAGCTCAGGAAGCTGAACGCCCATCCGTTCTTTCACGCCGCGCTCGACGAGCTGACTTCGACCGGCTTTCTTTCGAATCGCGCGAGACAGATGTTCGCCTCCTATTGGATCAACGATCTGGGCCTGAACTGGAGATCCGGGGCACGGCTCTTTGAAGAACACCTCGTCGACTACGACATGTACTCGAACTTCGGAAACTGGATGTACCTCGCGGGCGTCGGAGTCGATCCGCGCGGCAAGCGGTATTTCGACATCGACAAGCAGCTGAGAACCTACGACCCCGAGGGAGGGTACCTGCGAAGCCCTGCTCAAGTCGATGCTTCGGCCTCACCGGCTGAATCTAGCGAATAACAAGAGAATATTAAAACAGCTAAGCAACTAATATTATGAGATAAAACACAGCCTCTATTAGTTGACCAAAATGGTTAGATCGAATATCTTCCGCCCGCCAGCACTCTCGCGAAACGAGCTCGTGCACGGCAGGAGAACGAAATGCAGACGAACCTGAAAGTCATCGGATGGATCGGCGCTCTCTCTCTGCTCGCTGCTTCATGCAAGACCCAACCCGCTCCGCAGAGGAGTGCATCACTCCCCGGCAGAGCACAGAAAGAACGCATTTCAGCCCCCGAGGGTGAGCTCATCAGGGCCGTGATGAAGGGCGAAGACGGCCGCATCCTGCAGCTTTTAAACAGTGGTGCCGACATCAATGAGACGCTCGGCAGCGGCCCGGACCTCGTAACCCCCCTCTTCGCAGCCATCATCAGTCGAAACAAATCTGCAGCCAGCATTCTGATTCGCAACGGGGCGGCACTGGATCCGACCTACAAGGGCTACTCAGCAGAGGATCTCGCTCTGTACTTCGACGACCACGAAACCGCCCGGCTCATCCAGCAATACAAAAAACTCCAAAACCGCGGGAGACAGTCATGAGCCTCACGACAACACGCCTGCTGCACTGGTGCGTACTGGTTTTATTCTGGGTCGGAGTGGACACCTGGGGAACGGTTCGTCCCGGTGTTTCCGCGAGCCCCTCTCCTGAAGAGTTGCGGAACCAGGCCACCTGGGTGGGAAATGCCATCTACCACCAGAATCCCGAGGATCTGGTCATTGCAGCCGCTTTGCGCGATCTCTACCTTCGAACCCCCCATTTCAATGCCAGCGATGCCCTGCGCATGGCAAACCAGCTTCGTGACGAGTTCGCCATCCAGAAGCAGCGAGATCTGGGCCAGTCCTCGGAAATTCAGGACGTCGCCGAAACACTGGCAGCGATCGCAAAAACCATCCCTCACACTGAAAAGTTTGCCGATCTGATTGCAAAGCTTGGGTCCTGGGCGCAGATTGCGCACCGTAAAACGATCGGTGCCGAAGAGCGGATCATCAGCCAGATTCAAAGCTATGACAGATTCTCAAAGCTCAACGACTTTGGCGCCGTTTGGGAGGATGTGTACCAAACTGCAAACGTCTTTCCTGAAGCCAAACTTGCGATCAACGCCTTTTTGGTCGACCGATTGAAGGCATCGACCGACCAGAACGCCGATCAAATCCTGCAGAACAATCCGGACTACGCTCAATTTGTCTCGCAGCTGAATCTCACTACCTCGCTGACCGAGTCCTCGAGCTCGCGGCAGCAGGTCCAGGATGCGCTGAAAAGCATCGTGAGTCGCCTCGAAACGATGAATCAAGGGAGCATCGAAGGCCAGGCTCTGCTGCAGAGTCTCGCCATCGAGGCTCGGAAGGAGCGAGCCGACCGGCAGGCAGAGCTGCTGACGGCAATCCGCCGACAACAGCAGGAAACCGAATTGCAGGCTCTCCGCTCCGGAGTCTATATCCTCTCGATTCTGGGCGGAATCATTGATCCAAACCTTTCGAGACCGATTTCGGTTTTTGGAAACTCCGCCATCCAGATTGCGGACTCTTTGAGTAAATTTTCATCCCAGAACGCAACGCTGGCAGGCTCGGCAATCCTGACTGGAAACATTCTGGGCGCTGTCATGAGCCTGACCTCACTCTCCGGCCCGTCCGAGGGCGAGCTTCTACGAGAGCACTTGCAGAGTCTGAGCCGTCAAATTTCACTTCTCGGCCAGCAAATGAACGATCGTCTCAATCGTGTCGACAAGCACCTCGCAGGCCTGATGAGAGAGATGGGCCGCGGGTTTGCCCAGGTCAGCTTCGACCTCGGACGCGTCCAAGAAGACATCACTGCCATCCAGAACCAGTTGGCGCGTCAGCATCGGGCACTGGGCCAGATCGGATCGGATCTGCACGCCCAGTTCGCACGATCCGTTCGGAGCAAGCTCCTCTCCAGCGTGAATCGGTGCATGAATGGAAGAGACTATTCAGCCCATGCCGAGCTTCGATATGAAAGCTATCGAGACTGCCTGCAGGAATTTGCTACGTACTCGACCGAAGAGGCCCAGCAACAGGTTCACGGCCCGTTGGATCCGAGGCAACTTCCGGCACGCAGTTACGCCGAGCTGGCCGACTGGCTTCGAAAGGCGCCACTGGAGGCCATCGCCGCACCACTTGCACTGATCGCCGAGAAATCATTCTTAAGCGCGAACGGTTCAGGCTGGAGCTCTGAGAATGAAGCATCGTTCCCGGTGAATCCCATGGAATGGGCGATCGGCGCCCAAGCTTACCTCGATCTGATCGCACAGGCTCCCCGATACCACCGGCTGACGGAACTTTCGGGTGCCGATCGGATTCTTCAAGCGGGAAGTCGCATCGACCAGACCCTGAAGGGCTTTTTTTCGGTGGCGACCCGCGAGGGACCAAAACCCAGCCACCTGCTGTCGACAAAAATTCTGGCCGCTTATCGAGGCGCGACTGAAAAACTGATCGCCGCAATTCAATCCCTGGACGAACGCTTTCAAAGGAATCCAGAAAATCAGATTCCTGCAGGAATCAATCCCTGGGCCGGTGCAGATCAGGTCGTTGCCAGACCGCGCTGGGCTCCCCTCCGCTCGACGACGGCCTGCCGAGCTCTCGCCACTCCGATCGGACCAGTGGAGCTTCCCGAGCTGTCGATTCCCGATGAGCTGGCCGACGAGATGATTCCGGCATCCATCAGAAACGCCGAACTTCTGAAGCTCGCGAAGACGAGCTTCTGCTACCTTCTCACATTCGATCCGCCCGTTGACTTCCCCAAAAACAGCTCGCCGATGAACTGGACTCCCCCGAAGACGCGCCTCAGTCTTCAGCTGCTTCTGAAGGAGGGAACGACGGAGATCGCTAGACGCACCGTTTTCTCGCCGTACTTTCTCTTTCCGAGCCAGACCGTCCGGGCGGCGATCTACAAATTTCAACTTCCGCACCCACAGCGTCTCAGTGCGATGATCGGGGAGAACTGGCAGAAAGAGTGGAATCTCGTGCAGGCCCTGAGGGCCCAGCCGAACAGCGCTCTTCCGGCGTCCTTGGAGCGTGAGAGCGAAGCCACCAGGCTCGTCGACGCTCGCCTGAGTGACATGCGTGCCGCCCTCCTTTTTCATCGCAGGCACAATGAATTCGATCGGACGCGAGAATTTTTTCGAGAGGTGTCTGCGATCAAGTTCCTGCTGGAGTCGTATACGCGACTTGGACTTCCTGAGACTTGGCTCAAGAATGACTATCTGAGAGCACTGTTCAGCGGTGACGAGCAGTTATTCGACGAGGACTCCTTTGATGCCTGGCAGGAACAGCGCGGCAGCGCTCCGAGCATTCTGGAAATCGCGGCCGAGTTCAAACGCCGCACCGACGCTCTGGAGTCCGAGATGGTTCGTGCCGTCGAGGCATCCTCCGGAACCGAGACGATTTCCACCCTCGGGCCGACTCTCAGGAGACTGCGCGACATGAAGCAGGAGCTGATTCAGATCGTGCCGAGAGTGCCGATTGATCAGGCTGTTCGAGAGATCGAGCAGATCCTTGCGCAAGCCCGGTCAGCTTGAGCAGCGCCCCATCAGAGGGGCGGTAGCTCTCCACTCGAAAAGTTCACCCCTTGAATGCGACGGCTTCGATCTCAACGACCACATCACGCGGCAGGCGCGAGACTTCGATCGTTGAGCGAGCCGGTGTGACTCCCGTGAAGTACTTGCCGTAGATCTCGTTGACCTTCGGAAAGTCATTCATCGACTTCAGGAAGATCGTCGTCTTCACCACGTGGCTCATCGTGCAGTCGGCGGCAGCGAGCACGGCCATCAAGTTCTCGAGCACCTGAACCGTCTGTTCTTCGACATCGGTGGCCAGCAGCGTACCGGTCTTTGGGTCGAGAGCAATCTGGCCGGAACAAAAGACCCAGGGGCCAGCCTGGATGGCCTGGCTGTAAGGGCCGATTGGGGCCGGAGCACTTTCGGTGAGAATCGCTTTCTTTTCCATGAAACTCTCCTTGGATCGTGATGATTGAACTTCTTAAACCGACGCTTCAGAGGACTTCGCGGCCGCCGCAGCTTTGCGCTGGTGAATTTCCATCGCCGCAATCGCCGCCATGTTGACCGCATCGCCGACGTCGCTATTGTGCTGCAGAACAAAGACCGGCTTGTTCATTCCCACCAGAATCGGCCCCACCGATTCGGCATCGGCCAGGCGCTGCATCAGCTTGTAGGCGATATTACCGGACTGCAGATCGGGGAAGATCAGGACGTTGGCATTGCCGGGAACCTGGTTGAAAGGAAAACTGTTTTTCGAAATCTCGGGCAGAAGGGCCGTATCGACCTGCATCTCTCCATCGACCACGAGTTCGGGCGCACGGTACTTGATGATCTCAACGGCACGCTGAACCTTCGATGCAAACGGATGGGGATTTGAGCCGAAGTTCGAGAACGACACCATCGCCACCCGTGGAGCCACGAGCATGAACTTCTCGGCCAAGTGAGCCGTTTGAATCGCGATGTCAGCGAGTTCTTCGGCCGTGGGCTCGATGTTCACGGTGGTATCGGCGAAAAAGAGCACCCGCTTCTTGAGCACCATCATGTAGATGCCCGCAAGACGGGACCCAGGCTTCGCCCCGATCACTTGAATTGCCGGCTTGATCGTCTGCGGATAGCTCTGGCTGATACCGCTGACCATGCCGTCGGCGTGCCCCAGTTCGACCATCATGGCGCCGTAATAGTTGGGCTGCTTCATATAGGTCAATGCCAGCACCTGGGTGATTCCCTTGCGCTGACGCTTCTCAAAAAAGAGTCGTGCATACTCCTCGCGCAGGGGCGAGGACGACGGGCGAATGATCGTGACGCCAGCCAGCTCCTCTTCGAGACCAAGCTCACGAATACTGGCCCCAATGATCTCTTCATTTCCGAGAAGAATGGGATCGCAGATTCCTTCGTCCCGCATCTGCGCAGCGGCTCGAATGATCTTCTCATGCTCCCCTTCGGGGAGCACAATTCTCGCTGCCTTCCCCTCACTCTGGACGCGCTTCTTGATACCACGCATGAGCGTATAGGATGCGCCCAGCATCGTCTCGAGGTGCTCACGATACTGCACCAGATCAATCTTCTTGCGGGCAACCCCGGTCTCCATCGCGGCACCGGCCACGGCCGAAGCCACCCAAAGTAGAGCGCGGCGATCAAAGGGCTTCGGAATCAGATAGTCACGACCGAAGCGAAACTTCTGCCCCCCATAGGCTCGCGAAACGCTTTCAGGAACGTCCTCGCGGGCCAGCTGGGCGAGAGCCCGAACGGCCGCCATCTTCATCTCTTCGTTGATGGCCGTCGAAAGCGTGTCGAGCGCCCCGCGAAAGATGAACGGAAAACCCAGCACGTTATTGACCTGGTTCGGATAATCCGAACGCCCCGTTGCCATGATGGCATCCGGACGAACCTCGAGAACCTCTTCGGGCAGGACCTCGGGGTCGGGGTTGGCCATCGCAAATACGATGGGATCCTTGGCCATTCGCCGCACGTCCTCAACCGAGATGCCGTCCTTTACAGAGACGCCGACAAAAGCATCCGCCCCTTCCATTGCCTCTGCAATGGTGCGTTTGCTCGTCTCAACCGCGAAACGCTCTTTGTAAGGGTTCATGCCCTCTTTGCGCCCTTTGTAGATGACGCCCTTCGAGTCGCACATGATCACGTTCTCGCGCCTGACTCCGAGGCTCAGATACAGATTTGCGCAAGCGATCGCAGCGGCCCCTCCACCACAGAACACCACGCGTACCTTGCTGATCTCCTTGCCCACGATATCGAGGGCGTTCAGGAATGCCGCACCACTGATCACGGCCGTACCGTGCTGATCATCGTGAAAAACCGGAATCTTGAGGCGCTTTTTCAGCTCTTCTTCGATGTAGAAGCACTCGGGAGCCTTGATGTCCTCGAGGTTGATGCCACCGAAGGTGGGCTCGAGCATCTCGCAGGCGCGAATCACGTCATCAGGGTTCTTGGCGTTGAGTTCGATATCGAACACATCGATGTCTGCGAACTTCTTGAAAAGAACGCCCTTGCCTTCCATCACCGGCTTCGATGCGGCTGCCCCAATATCTCCCAAACCGAGCACGGCGGTTCCGTTGGAGACGACGGCAACCAGATTGCCCTTGGCCGTATACTCGTAAATCAGCTCTTCCTTCTCGGCGATCATGCGACAGGGCTCTGCCACCCCTGGTGAATAGGCGAGCGATAGATCCGCCTGGGTGGCCACCGACTTGGTAGGCACCACCTCGATTTTTCCCTTGCGGCCGCGGGAGTGGTATTCCAATGCCTGATCGTAGAGCGACATTTTCTGAATTTCCTTTTAGGGCTCGAAACTTACACCCGCCTCTGAAAGGGGCCAACCACAAAAAACGCTGGAAGTCCGATCCAGCCATGGCAAGCTAAAGAGAATGGGGATCTTCCGTCATTCCAGGCTAACGACACTTCTACTGCCCGCAGTCGGGCAGCTGGTGGCCGTCACCCCAGCGCTGGCAGATTTTCAGCTCAACGACTGGACGCTGCACCGTGCCAACCTTGGCGAATGGCGGCTCACCGGAAGCGTCAGTACTTTTTCCACCTCGCAGAATCGCGACGGCGGCGGAACCCTGGTGCAGATCGACGGACTCGAGTCCTACCGGCGAACGGCGGCTTCCCTGATGGCGGAATGGGGAGCCCACTCAAGGCTCACCTTCTACGGACGCGTGAACTGGCTTTGGAACGACCTGCGCTCGACCACGCTCAACGCCAATCGGTTTGGCTTTTCGGATCAGACTCTCGGACTGAGCCTGAGGCTGCTGGAGGGGGTTGTCGCTCTCGACGCCCAGGTGCAGGCCGACCTTCCCGTGTACAGCAACGTCAATGATCAGGCCCAGGGGCTTCCCTTTCTGGGCGACGGTTCCACGGATATCACCGTCGGTGGCTTCGCCTCGGCGGGGCTTGGCAGCCTGGGGTCGCTACAACTCCAGGGAACGGTCGGCGCGGGCTACACGCTCAGGTCGGCGCAATTCTCGAGTGCAGTTCCCTGGAGCGCCGAGGTCTCGGCTACCCCAGGAGCGGGTCGAGGGTTCAAATTCGCGGTGGCGGCAGCCGGCTTTCAATCCCTCAAAACCGACCCTCGCGGCGCAACGGCGATCTCGGCGAGCGAACCGACGACGTACTCGGCAGGCAGTTTTCTGGTCAATGCGGTCAACCCCTCTCTCGCCACCGCTTCGGGATCGATCGGCTACCAGTTTCCGGAGGGATCGTCATTGAACCTGCGGTACCGCACTCCGATCTGGGGGCAGGCCGTGGCCGAGGGCACCCTGGTTTCAGCGGGCTTTGAGATGCCGCTCGGTGGATCCGCTCGAAAACTCGAGACTCGGCGCCGCCAGAGAGGCAACCGGAAGCAGGAAGTGCTGGAATACGCTTCGGGCGCCACCGTGAAGGCTGTGGTCAGCACCCGAACGCTGCTCATCGACCAGGGAAGCGAGAACGGTCTGGCGATGGGAGATCTGATCGACATCTTCAGCCTCACCCCGGAAGGATCCCCCAGGGAACTGGTGGCTCGGGGCCAGGTCGTCCATCTCGAATGGAACCAGGCCCAGATCAACCTGCTGGAAACCTATCAGGAAACCGCAATCAAGGAGGGCTTCCTCGCTCGGAAGCCGATCAACCCATGATCATGAAAACCAGAAATCCGTTTCTTTTTATCCTGCTCTCCGTGCTCGCCTGGTCGCTCCCCGCACAAGCCTCACGATTCGCCAACCAGTTCATCGAGTTTGAACTGCCACCCCGCTGGCAATGCAATCTCGAGGGCGCCGAGTGGGTTTGCCAGAGTACCGATGAAACCCGAAAGCGCGATGCCATCATCGTTCTGGCCGCCAAGCTCAAAGGGGATCAGGACAGCCTCGACCAGTATCTGAATCACCTGAAATCCGCCAAGATCTATAAGAGCGTTCAGGGCCGAACCGTCAAGAGCGAGCCAAAGTACGCCAAGAACATCGCACTGGCTGGTCACCCCTGGGTCGACTCGCTGCACCTCGAGTCCGAGCTTCCGGGCTTCTACACCCGCTACATGGCCACGGTAAAACAGGACATCGGCGTGCTGGCCACCTTTTCGGTCAGCAAGGACAAGTACAATCAGTACCTGCCCGACATCGAGAACATGGTGAACACCATGAAGGTCTTTCGAAAACCGGGCGGCATCAATGCGAACTCGGGCGGAATCTTCGCCAACACCAACATTCCTGCGCGAATTGAGGAGAGCTCGGTGTTCCCCTCCCAGCCGCGAATCGAAACGGGAGACAGCGAACGCTCGCGTCAGAAGTCATCGGAAGATCTCCCGTGGGAGCTGCTGCTGGTCGGAGCAGGTCTCGTGGGCTTCATCATCTGGAAGCGCCGACAGAACAGCGAGGACTAGGAAACGACTGGTTTCTGAGACCTAACGTTTCAGAAGGACCGGCTGAAGCTTTCGTTGCACAGCGGGCTTCGGACGAGGCCCCAGAACGAGGACGCTCCTCCCCCCGAGCATCAGTTTCCTGGCGATTCGACGAATGTCCTCCGGGGTGACCCGGTCAATCTGCGAGCAGAGCTCATCCGCATCGATCTGACGCTCGCCGAAAACCTCGCTGCGCCCGATACCGGACATGCGTGCCTCCATATTATCATCTGCCAGAAGCAGCGCCCCCTTGAGGCTATCCTTGACCTCGTCGAGCCGCCCTTCAGGCATCAACTCGACAGTCAGGGTCTTCATGCAGCTTTCGATCAGCCCGATACAAGTGGCCACCCGAGTGGGTGAAGTGGCGGCATAAACCGAAAAAATCCCGGAATCGACGAATGGAGAAAGCGAGGAGTAAACCGTATACGCCAGGCCGTTTTTCTCTCGAATCTCCTGAAAAAGAAGTGAGCTCATTCCGCCGCCGAGATACGTGCTCAACAGATAGGATCCCACACGATCGCGCGAATCATGCCGCGGACCTTCAACCCCCCAGACGATATGGGCCTGTTCGGTGGCGCGCACAATCCACCAGGTTCCCACTCGAAAACGAGGAGGACGCGAAGCCTCGACCGAAAGTGGCGACTTGACGGCTTCGAGACTGGAAAAACGGGATCGCCCGGACGCGGAGGCCCGCCCTCTTGCGAGAATCAGCTCAGGACCGGGCGCCGACAGAACAGAGGGAATCTTTCCGCCCCCCGGCCTGCCCCAGTTTCCGCGTCCCAGCCGCGCCACCCGGCGATGGATCGCCGAGTGCGAGACATTTCCGGCCACTGAAAGGACGATCCGATCGGGGCGATAATGCTTCTTGAAGAAGCGCAGCAGCGCCCCCCTCGACAACCTCCGAATGCTGGCCTCCGAGCCCAGAATCGACTTCCCAAGACCATGACGACCATAAACGGATTCCAGAAAGAGGTCCTGTGCCAGTTCTTCAGGAGCCTCATCGACCATCGCGATTTCCTGAAGAATCACCTTTCGCTCGCGCTCCATCTCGACGGGATCGAACGTGGAATGCAGCAGGATGTCCCCCAGGATCTCGAGTCCGAGCTCAAAATCCCGGTCCAGAAGCAGCAGGTGAAAGCAGGTATATTCCCGGGTGGTGAAGGCGTTGAACTCCCCTCCCACGCGATCGACTTCTCGAGCGATGTCCTGTGCCGAGCGGTGCGAGGTTCCCTTGAAGAGCATGTGCTCAAGAAAGTGGGACATCCCCGCCTCGCGCGAGCTCTCGTGCCGGGTACCCACTCGAACCCAAATGCCCATCGACAGGCTTCTCATGCCCGAAACTCGCTCGGTCACCAGAGTCAGACCATTGGGAAATGTGCTTCTTTGAACTCGGGCCATCTCATTCCTCAAGCTCGGGGCTGAGAAACCCCGGACTCTTATGGTATGCCAAAGTAGAATGGCCCGAAAACCTGTTTCCTCGGAAAAACCCTCGTCAAAAAAGCGAGTGCGTGACGCCGGCGCTGCGACACGTTCCACGCCGGCGACCGCGGCCCCCATTGAGGACGATGAAGCCTGGGATCCGGATCTCGACGCAGAACAGGCCGCTTCTGAGGCGGAGAAAGATCCTGAAAACCAGCTTCCCGCGCCAGTTGAGGAGCTCAGCGCTCCGACCTGGAGCACTGCAGTCGAATCCAGTGCTCGAGGTGACCCCCTGCGTCGTTATCTCGAGGAGGTGCGCCGCTACCCCATGCTCGACCCTGCCACCGAGATGAGTCTTGCCGAGCGCATGCACCGTTTGAACGATCTTGAAGCCGCTCGCGCCCTCGTGCAGGCCAACTTGCGACTCGTGGTCAAGATCGCGTTCGAATACCAAAGCATCAGCACCAACCTGCTCGACCTGATCCAGGAGGGAAATATCGGGCTCATGAAGGCCGTCTCGAAATTCGACCCCGCCAAGGGCGTCAAGCTCGGCTACTATGCCACCTGGTGGATTCGATCGTACATTCTCAAATACTTGCTCGATAACTTTCGACTCGTGAAGATCGGGACCACTCAGGCTCAAAAAAAGCTCTTCTATCATTTGATGCGAGAAAAGCAGCGGCTGGAGGCTCAGGGCCTTTTTGCAGGCCCACGCCTTCTCGCCGAAAAGCTCGAAGTTCGTGAGAAAGATGTCGTCGAAATGGAGCAGCGTCTGTCCAGCCGCGGTGCCGAGCTCTCGATCGATGCCCCGATCGATTCGAGCTCCGATGACGCTTCATCCCGAACCTTTCGGGACGTCATGGTCGACCACTCGGAAAGCCAGGAGCAGCGAGTGGAGCGTGAACAGTGGCTTCAACTCCTGGCCGGCGAGCTTCCGGGATTTCGGCAGGAATTGAACGAGAAGGAACGCCGGATTCTGGACGAACGCCTCCTGAGCGACGAGCCCAAGACGCTTCAGGAGATCGCCGATCGCTACGGCGTAACCAGGGAACGCGCCCGCCAGATCGAGTCGAAACTGCTGCAAAAGCTGCGGGAACGCCTCAGAGAGCACCTGAAAACCGGAGTGGATCGAAAATCTTGAATCTTTACAGACCCGACGCCCGCGTGTTACCCGAGGGCATCAAAAAAAGGAAAAAAGAGAAAAATGTCTGTTCATACTGAAGCAACCAAGCTCAAGAATCAGGAAATCATTAAGCAATTTGGCAAGTCCGCAGCTGACAGCGGCTCGACCGAAGTTCAGGTCGCCCTGCTCACCAACCGCATCAACGAGCTCAACAAGCACTTCGGGAACTACCCCAAGGATCACCACTCCCGTCGCGGCCTGCTCAAGCTGGTCGGCCAGCGCCGCCGCCTGTTGAACTACCTGAAGGACCGAGACAGCAAGCGCTACAATCAGCTGATCCAGGCTCTGGGACTCCGTAAGTAGTCTTGAGATCTCATCCAAACAACAGATGCTTTTTGGGGAAGACAGGGGAATGATTCCATTCCTCTGTCTTATCCTCGTGTCGAAGTTCGTTCTGTGTTCGACCGGCATCACCCACCCTGCAATTCCTGCAATCGAGGTTTAATCATGCACAATTTCAATATCCAAAGCGTCTCCTGCGAAATGGGCGGGAAGACCCTGACCATCGAAACCGGAAAGTTGGCCAAGCAGGCCGACGGCTCCGTTCTCGTCAGCTACGGCGACACCCGCGTACTCGTGACCGCCTGCGCCGCCAGCGAGCCCAAGCCGGGACAGAGCTTTTTTCCCCTCACGGTCGAATTTGCCGAAAAGTGGTACGCCTCGGGGAAAATCCCCGGCAGCTTCTTCAAGCGTGAAGGCCGCCCGACCCAGGAGGCGACGCTCTCAGCCCGCCTGATCGACCGTCCGATTCGTCCGCTTTTTCCGGAAGGCTTCCTCTGCGACACGCAGGTGGTGGTCACGGTGCTTTCGGCAGACGCTGAGGCCGACGTCGATGTTGCTGCCTCTGTCGGTGCTTCGGCTGCCCTCTCGATTTCGGACATTCCGTTCAATGGTCCTACGGCAGGCTGCCGCATGGGTCGCATCAACGGCCAGTTCGTCGTGAACCCGACCTGGAATCAGATCGATTCAGGCGAAACCGACATGGAAATCATGATTGCCGGGACCAAGAACGCGATCATGATGGTCGAAGGCGGCGCTCGCGAAGTTCCGGAAGCCGACTGCCTCGAGGCCATCATTCGTGGCCACAACGAAATCAAGAAGGTCGTGGCTGCCATCGAAGAGCTCGTGAAGAAGGCCGGCAAGCCGAAGCGCGAATTCAAGCCCGCCCAGATCGAGGCAACGATCACCGCCCAGGTCGAGACCCACGCCAAAGCTCTGCTTCAGACGGCCCTGCGCACGCAGGACAAGGGCACTCGCTATGACCTGGTCGCCCAGGCCAAGAAGGCGACCGTCGCCGCCATCGTCACCGACGACGTGAAGGCAAAGGACGCCGCTGCCGCCTCAAAGCTCGAAAGCGAAGTCAAGAACGCTTTCGAACTCCTTCAGTACAATCTGATGCGCGAAATGATCCTGACCGACAAGGTCCGCATCGATGGTCGCGACATGAAAACCATTCGCCCGATCACGGTCGAGGCAGGACTTCTGCCACGTCCGCACGGCTCGGCACTCTTCACTCGCGGCGAGACGCAGGTCCTTTCGACCGTCACGCTCGGAACCTCCGACGACGAGCAGATCGTCGATACGATGTTCCAGAACACGATGCGCAAGTTCATGCTCCACTACAACTTTCCGCCCTACTCGGTCGGTGAGACGGGACGCATGGGTGGCCAGAGCCGCCGTGAAATCGGCCACGGAGCCCTCGCCGAGCGCTCCATCAAGGCCATGATGCCGTCGTACGACAGCTTCCCGTACACGGTGCGCATCGTGTGCGAAACGCTTGAATCAAACGGCTCGTCCTCAATGGGCTCGGTCTGCTCCGCTTCCATGGCACTCATGGACTGCGGTGTTCCCTTCATGAAGCCGGTTGCCGGCATCGCCATGGGCTTGATCAAGGAAGGCGACCGCGTCGCCGTGCTTTCGGACATCCTCGGTGATGAGGACCACCTCGGCGACATGGATTTCAAAGTTGCCGGAACGAAGGACGGCATCACGGGCATCCAGATGGACATCAAGATCGAAGGGGTCGACGAGTCCATCATGAAGACCGCGCTTGCCCAGGCCTTTGAGGGCCGCCTCCACATCCTCGGCCAGATGGCCAAGGCGATCGAGGCTCCGCGTTCAGACCTCAGCAAGCATGCTCCGCGCATCACGACGATCACGGTGCCGGTCGACAAGATCCGCGAAGTGATTGGCTCCGGTGGCAAGGTCATCAAGGACATCGTGGCGCGTACCGGCTGCAAGATCGACATCGAAGACAGCGGCAAGATTCACATTGCCTCTGCCGATGGAACAGCCGCTCAAAACGCGATCGACATCATCAAGGGCATCATTGCTGAAGTCGAAGTGGGCGCAGTCTACAAGGGCATCGTGAAGAAGATCGTCGAATTCGGCGCCTTCATCGGCGTGATGCCGAATCAGGACGGCCTGCTGCACGTCAGCGAAATCGCTCACGAGCGCGTCAACAACGTCACCGACTACATGAAGGAAGGCGACGAAGTCGAAGTGAAGGTCATCGAAGTGGACAAGGCCGGAAAGATCCGCCTGTCGCGCAAGGTGCTTCTGCCGCTCCCGGAAGGCTTCGTTCCTCGCGAGTCGCGTGGGCCGGGTGAGGGTGGCGGCCGTGGCGGCGATCGCGGACCCCGCGGTGGAGACCGTGGCGGCCGTGGCGGCGATCGCGGACCTCGTCCTCCGCGTCACTGAGTTCACAAAGCGTTTCGGGGTCCTAGCGCCCCCAGATGCTACTCATCTCTAAAAAAACCCAATAGGGCCTGTTTTAAACATAGGGTCTTATTGGGTTTTTTATTTTTCTTGCCGAAAGGCGCTCGACGGCCCTATAATTGACGCGCTGTGTCAAAATTCAACTTCCCCCGATTCTCAGGAGACGTTGCGTGAAACGCCATCTGAACGCCCAAAGACTCCCGTCCTTGCTCTGTCTGCTCTCATTGGCACTACTGGGAACCCCAAAGACCAGTGCGGCGGCCCCCCAGACGGCTCAAGCGCTCTCGGGCTCACAGGAATCGACAGCAGCAGCGCCGCATTCAAGACGAACCCCGAAAGGAAAGCGCTCCAAAAAGAGACCGTCTGCGAATGGGGTCGTTCGAGGCCGCTCGCGACGATCCGCGCTGACGCTCGTTTCCACCACTGCCGAAAAGGGAGAGTCGACCCAAAGGGGAGCGAAAAGCGGAAAGCCCGTCGGAATTCCAGCCCGTGGCAACGAACCGGAAACGATTGAGCCCAAAACCAAGTCCGTCTCCACCCGCTCTGTCCGCAGCTCGTCGAGGACCGCTCGCACGGGAAGCACCACCGCAACCGCGAAGAGGAGTTGGAGGGAAAGACTCAACCTGACTTTGAACTCTTCGATCAATGGCCCCAGCCTGGGGGCGATCGACGAGGTATCAAGCATCAGTACGCAAAACACCTTCGTCGCCTCGTATGCCCTTGAGCGAGGCTGGGGAGTCAGCACTGCCTTCAACTTCCGTTACCAGCCCGCAACCAGTGAAGCGGGGCTTTTGGATCCATGGGTGCAGCTAGCCAATTTTCAACTGGTGAACCGCAAAGGCCTGTCAGGTGGCGCCTTCGTCCGGTTGATCGCTCCGGCATCTCCCTTTTCGCAATCCCAAAATCTGATGGGGCGGGCGCGCATCGGCCTTGGCGGGTCCTATCAATTTCCGAAGTCCCGGCTCAGTGCCGGACTCTTTGCTTTTACTCAGTACCACGCCTACACAGTGGATCCAGGCCCTGACGCGACGAGAATGCTTCTCTTCGCCGAGCCCAGCCTTTCCTTTCAGGCCACGCCAACGCTCAGCTTCAGCCTTCTCTATGACATGGGCGTACAGGACTTCATGCACGCTCCCATCCTCCGGTTCGGCGGTGCCAGCACGGGCCTGATTCCTGCGCTCAGCTGGTCGCCACTCAGCTGGCTTCGAGTAGAGCCCTCCCTGTTCCTCGATACGGGCAATCGGATTTCGTGGGACACGACCCGGACCAACTTGTCGATTTCAGCCCGCTGGCCCTAAGTTTCCAACCACGGAGCGACCAGTCTTGCACGAAGCTTGCTGAAGGGGGTGCGCTGAAGGAGCCACCCCCTCATGCTGTTTTGGACGCGCCTCTTTGCTCTCGTGCTGCTGCTCGGCCTGACGAGCTTTCCTCTTCGCGTTTTCGCAGAGCCCCTGCCCGGGGCTTTGCCGGATGAGGAGCCTGTCGAGACGGCTGAGCCCGTTTCGTCTTCGAACTCCCGGCTCAGAAATGAATCTCCCGCCGACTCTTCCGAAGTGCCTTCGGCCAGCCGGTTCAGTGCCCATTATTTCGGAATCTATTTCGGTCCCTTTTTAGAGGCCGCATCACCGAACTTTGCCGACCGTCCGCAGCTCGACATGCGGCATTATCTGACGCTGAATTATGCCATCTCCGACGACACTCGAATCGGGGTCACTTCGGGTTGGAATTGGCAGGGCATTCCTGCCGACACACCGACGCCCCGAGACCCCTTCGTCAAGCTGGGACGCTCGAACATCATTCAGTCGGGCCCCTTCTCCTGGTACGGCGACTTTCGAGTGCACCTGCCCGTCACTCTGGAGTCTCGCCGCCGTGACCTTTGGGTGGGGCTGCAGACGTTTCATTATCTTGGGTTTGAGCCCGCCGGACGCTTGGGAGCGGGACTCGCTCTTTCGGCACGCTACAACCAGTTGGGCGGCGAGGGCTGGGGAGATGACTGGGAGTTCTATCTGGGACCGAACGTTTCTTGGGCCCTCACACGAAACCTTGCCGTCAATCTTTTAGCGGAATGGGGCGCAGGGCACCCCTTTGGGGACACTTCGCGAACCCTCCTCAGCAACGGTTTGAATCTCGAACCCGGCTTCAACTGGGAGCCCTTCGATACGCTCTGGATCAACCCCTACGTGACGATTCCAATCGACCAGACGGCCCGTCAGCTCCTGGGAGGGATGTCGCTGGGCATGATTCTGGGCTGGCAGGCCTTCTGAGCCCAGACCCCGCGTTTTCGCCTGTTGTTTGCTGCCGTTTGTGCCGATACCCTGAAAGAGGGAGAGCAAGGGCAAATGGCAGGGCAATTTCCTCAGGAATGGTACCTCGAACTCGATGGCAAAAAGGCAGGGCCTTTTTCGCCGGAGCAGATCCTGGGCCTTCTGGCGGACGGCGAAATTCCAGAGGGACTGACGGTCATCCCCGCTGCGGCTGAGGGTGACTCAGTGGCGTCTGGTCTTGGCACCGCCATGAGTGCTGCCGCAATGCGGGACGCCTACTTTCAGGATGACCGCCTTCCTTCAGCCATGGAACCGAGCAAGGAGAAGGATTGGGAGTCTTCCCCTTCCATTCCCATGGCACGAGAAGAGGTCGACCCCGAGGCTGCGGCCAATCTGGCCACCACGCGACGACTTTTCGATCTGTTCCAGTCTGCCAAGGATCGCCGGGATCGCTTTGCCCCCACGAGTACCCCCCACGCTTCCGCCCCGGAGGACAGCGCCTCGCTCTGGCAGCGATGGTCCAAGAGCCCCATTGCGGCAGCCGTGGCAGCAAGCGTCATCGTCGTCTTCGGAGTGCGTTTTTGGGGAGGAATCGGCACTTCGAAAGAATCCGCCAGCCGTGACATCGCTCGAAGCAGCCCCGTTTCGGCTCCAACACCCCTAAGTTCCTCCACAGAGTCCAAAAAGCCCGCATCGACGAGACCGCTCACAGCGCCCTCGCGAATTCAGAACAACTGGAAGCCTCCGACTCGCCGGGCTCCCGTGGCCAGTAGTGTCTCCCGCGAAGAAAGCCCTCGCCCGCGGGCCTTTCAGCGTCAGGCAGCCGAGCCTCGCCCTCAACCCAGAAAGCCGGTTCGAGCCCCCCAAAGACCGCGTCCCGCGCAAAATGCGCCTCAGAACTGGGCTGATCCACGAGAACAGGAACTGGGGTACGAGGAACGAAGAGACGACGGGGGCAACGGGTCCGAGTATCAGGATCCCCGGGACCGCAACACCGAACCCTACTCGCCTCCCGAGGGATTCGAGGCCCCTCAGGCACCGCAGGACGCGCAAGATCCCCAGAACCCCGAAGGCCCCGAAACTCCCCCCGACGAGAACTTCGAGGCTCCCGAAGAACCCAACGACTATCGTGTCGAATGACCTCGCATTGCGGGTTGACGCCTGCGCTCGCAGTGCCTAGCTTGGCCGTGTGAATTCCCCAGCAAAAGGACGTCTGATCACCTTCGAAGGAACCGAGGGCGCCGGAAAATCCACGTTGATGAAAGCCCTTGGGCACGCACTGACCGCCGCTGGAGTCGAGGTGACTCTGACTCGCGAGCCCGGTGGAGTGCCCGTGGCCGAAAAGATTCGAAAGGTCATTCTCGAAAACTCGATGTCCCCCTGGACCGAACTCTTTCTTTACGAAGCGGCCCGGGCAGAACACCTCGATGCCGTGATCCTTCCGGCCCTGAAGCGCGGAGGATGGGTGCTTTGCGATCGATTTACCGACTCTTCGCTGGCCTACCAGGCGCAGGCTCGCGGCCTCCCGTGGAAGAAAGTCGAAACCCTCAACCAGCTTGCCACTCAGGGGCTGGAACCCGATCTGGTCGTCTGGCTCGATATTGATCCGGCAAAAGGGCTGCAGGCAGCTCAGGATCCGAATCGCTTCGAGGCCGAAGGTGTCGCCTTTCAAAGCCGCGTTCGCTCCGGCTTCGCCCGGGCCATGAAGCGCCGTCCCAGACATTGGATTCAACTTCAGGCCCACGCGATGCCCGCAGAAGACATGGCTGAACAGCTGGTCGCCCTGCTCCAGAAACGCTTTCGCCCACGACGCGGGAAGGGCCAGGGAAATCGTCGATGAAGTCCGCCAAGAAAGCCCAGAAAAAGGCTTCGCCCCCCTCCCTTCTTCCGCTGCCCCCGGCCGTAGCCGAACACCATGGCCAATTGCTGCGCCCTCTGGCCGAGCAGTGGCGGTCACAGGACCGCGTCCCCCCCGTGCTGTTGCTGACCGGACTGGCAGGAGTCGGCAAACGCGAACTGGCCTACCATCTGGCGCAGTGGCTGCTTTGCGAGAGAGCCGGTTTTCGCACGCGGGCGATGGATTCGAACGGCGACGAAGACACCTCTGCCGATCTTTTCGGTGGAAGTTTGTTTGGCGAATCTTCAGCACCCGATCCCGCCTCTGTGCCGACGATGAGTTCACCTGCCGCGACTCTCGCGGATCCGTGCAACGAATGCCAGGCCTGCATCAAGGCGATTCAGGGAAGCTGGGTCGACTTTCGAGAGATCGGAGGACCGGCCTCCGTC
This sequence comes from uncultured Bacteriovorax sp., assembly GCA_964432565.1. GTDB lineage: Bacteria > Bdellovibrionota > UBA1018 > UBA1018 > UBA1018 > CAIOHW01. Next base: position 37,780 of record CAYSOA010000014.1, on the reverse strand, counting down.
GCTACCGACGCGGGAGAGGATGCCGAAGAATCGGCAGATTCGGACACGGAATTCGCCAGGCTGAAGATCGATGATTTTCGAGAGCTCAAGGCCTCGATGGGGTTCGGCTCCCATGAGGGAGGCTACCGCGTCTTCCTGATCGCCAACGCCGAACGCCTGACGCCCCAGGCGGCAAACTCGCTGCTCAAGCTACTCGAAGAGCCGCCTCCGTCCTGGGTTCTGATCCTGACTGCAACCGACTCCAGCACCCTGCTGCCCACCCTGGTCTCGCGCTGTCAGCGTCTTCGCCTGCGACCGTTCGCAGAAACGACCCTAAGCCGCCTTCTCTCAGAGGCCAAAATTCCACAAGAACGCCAGGAGCTGTGCCTGCAACTGTCGCAGGGAAGTTGGAAGCGCGCCGTCGAACTGGCCGACGACCGCATCTGGGAACGGCGCAATGAAGTACTTCGATTTCTCGACAATCCGCCCGAACATCTCAATCTGCTTCTCGACTGGGCCTCTGCGAGCGCCGATTCGCTGACACTTCTGGTAACGCTCTTCGAGCCGCTGGTGCTCGACCTGCTCAAGCGCAGCCTCGCCGGCCGTGAGACCACCAAGTACTTCGCGCTGCGAGAGCCTGACCCGGTTCGACAGTCAGGATTCTGGCTGGCCCGCGCCGAACGCCTGGCACAAGCGCGCAGTGAAGTGCGCCTGCCCCTCAATAAAAAGCTTCTGGCACAGGAGATTCTGCTACCCTACCTGATGACGTGATTCACCTTTCAGGAGTGGGAAAATCCTTCGACGGACGCTGGATCTTTCGCGGTGTCGATCTACACGTGCCTCGTGGTGGATCGGCGGCGATCGTGGGTCCTTCCGGCTCCGGTAAGACCGTTCTGCTCAAGACCATCGCCGGCCTGCACACTGCCGACGAGGGTACGACCCGGGTCGAGAGCCGGGAACTCGGCATGCTCTTTCAGAGGAATGCGCTCTTCAACTCCCTCTCAGTCGTCGAGAACCTGCTCTTTCCTCTTCGCGAACGCAAAGGGTGCACAGGACCCGAAGCCCTTGAGTTGGCACGCCAGTACCTCGACTGGGTGGGACTTGCAGGAACCGAAGATCGTTCGCCTGATGAGCTCTCGGGAGGCATGCAGAAGCGCCTTGGCATCGCACGCGCGCTGATTGTCGAGCCGGAAGTCGTCCTTTATGACGACCCTACGGCCGGACTCGATCCGATCACCTCGCGAGTCATCGCCGAACTGATTCGAAACCTACAGGCCCGGCAGGGCACGACCGTGATTGCCGTCACCAACGACATGCACCGAGCCTACGCCCTGGGGGACCAGATTCACCTGATGGCCCAGGAACGGCTCGTCTGCGGCGGAACTGCAGCCGAGGTGCGATCGACTCGCGATCCGGCACTGAGGCAGTTCGTGCAGGGACTGCAGGAAGGACCCCTCGCATGAGCGGCACCGGCACCGGCACCGCGAGCCCGCATGCCATTCGATTCGATCGGGTCAGCAAGGCCTTCGGCGCGAAGCGAATTCTGGATGAGGTCTCGTTCGACATTGCGCGAGGCGAGATCGTGTTCGTGCTCGGAAAAAGCGGCATGGGCAAATCGGTGACGCTCAAGCACATCATTGGAGTACTGAAGCCGGACTCCGGACGCGTCTTCGTCGAAGGGCAGGATCTCTCGCAGCTCGATGCACGCGGCCTTTCGGGCGTTCGTCGGCGCTGTGGAATGGTTTTTCAGCAGCCGGCGCTGCTCGACTCGCTGACGGTCTTCGAAAATGTCGCCTTCGGACTTCGAGCCCCCGAATTTCGGAGCGCACGACTTGCGACCGGAAAACCCGAGATGTCTGAAGAAGAGATTCGAAACAGGGTGATCGAAGTGCTCGAACTGGTCAAACTCGACGCCTCCATTCTCGAACTTACACCTCCCCAGATTTCTTACGGCATGCAGAAACGCGTATCGCTCGCGAGAACGCTTGCGCCGGGACCATCGCACCTGCTCTTTGATGAGCCGACGACAGGACTGGATCCGATCACCACCCAGGCCGTCAATCGCCTGATTCGCGAGCTCTCCCGCAAACTGAAGGTCACCAGCGTCGTCGTCTCGCACGACATGGCCTGCGCCCTGCAGATCGCCGACCGTGTTCTGGTGCTCGATCAGGCAAAGATTCTCGCCTGGGGAACGATCAGCGAGATTCGGGCCTCTCACGAGCCGTTGATTCGCGACTTCCTCTCAGAGGCGCTCGAAAACGAAGCGGACACCTCAGGGCATGGCGAGGGAGCACGACCATGAAGGCCCTCGGCTCGCTCGTACTCTTCTACGGCGATATTTTTCGTGCATTCCTTCGTTCGAAGCAGAACCATCGGCAGATCCTGCAGCAGATCATCGAGGTCTACACTCGATCGTTTTCGACGGTCGTTTTCGCCGGCCTCTTCGTCGGAGCGATCCTGACCCTTCAGTTTCAGCTGGTGTTGGCCGACTACGAAGCCCTGAGCATGCTGGGCGGAATCACGACCTCCGCCTGCGTACGCGAAGTGGGACCTCTGATCATTTCGTTTCTACTCGCGGGAAAGATCGGGGCCTTCACCGCCGCTGAGCTCGGCACCATGCGCGTGACCGAGCAGGTGGACGCGATCGAGTGCCTCGGCACCGATCCGCTCGAATATCTGGTGGTACCGCGGTTTATCGCCATCGTGAACGCATCGATTCTGCTTCTTGTCGTCGGCCTGCTCGTCAGCCTCGGCGGTTCAGTGCTCGTGGCTACTCTGGTCGCCGGTGTCAATCCGCTTCAGTATCTGACCAGCATCCCGCGATTCGCCGGAATGGGGGTTTTTGCTGCCGGCATGTTCAAGTCGGCGGTCTACGGGACCATCGTTGCCGGGGTGGCCTGCCACCAGGGCTTCACCGCCACAGGGGGTGCTCGCGGAGTCGGCAAGGCGGTGACCTGGGCCGCGATTTACACCAATCTCTACATCGTGCTGGCCAACTTCGTGACGAGCCAGCTGCTCGAGCTGCTCTCGCAGCTTTTCGGAGAGGGACACTGAAATGGCGCAACCCTCCTTCCTGAAGGACCTCTGGCAGATCAGCTCGAAGACCCTGGTATGGAGCTTTCATGGCAGGTGGCGACGCGATGAAATCGTGCAGCACCTCGTGCAGCATGGAATCGGCAGCATTCCGATCATCGCCATCTCGACTGCCTTTGCCGGACTCGTGGTGACCCAGGAGATCGCGTTCCACATGGACCACGCCCTGCACACCACCACGATGATTCCGGGATTCACCGGTCAATTCATCCTGCGAGAGCTTGGCATCGCCGTGCCTGCCCTACTGATCGTCTCGAAAGTCGGCGCCTCGATGACCGCCGAGATCGGGGGCATGAAGATCACCGAACAGGTCGATGCCCTGAAGCTGCTCGGCATCGACCCGGTAGGCTACCTCGTGTTTCCGAGATGGATGGCTGGAATGATCGCGTCGGTCAGCCTGACCCTGATCGCGCTCGCTGTAACCCTCACCTGCGCCATTCTGATGGCAGTTGTGAAGTTCAATTTTTCGACGCTCGAGTACGTGAACAACCTGCGACATTTCGTCGGACTTTCCGACCTGCTGTGCGCCGTCGTCAAGGCGCTGGCATATGGCGCCGTCACTCCCCTGATCGCCTGCACCTACGGCTTTCGCTGTCAGGGAGGTGCTCAGGGAGTCGGGAGTGCGACGACCGAGTCGGTCGTCTCGGCAACCATTGCCGTGATCCTGCTCGATTTTGTGCTGACGTATTTGTTTACGCTCCTCGCCTGAGCGTTTAACCTCTTTCAGATATGACCAAGAAATCTCGTGCTTCCGGTGCAGGCGCCATTCTTTCCCATGAAGCCAAGGTCGGTCTTCTCGTGGCCGGCACTGCCGTTCTGGTCGTAGCGTTTGCCTGGCTTCTCGGAGTGAAGAATCCCTTTCAGGGATCGACGAGCTTCTATGTGACCTACCACTTCGCTGGTGGCATCGAGGTGGGCTCTCCGGTTCGCGTCTCGGGAATCAAGGTCGGAAAAGTGGAAGCGATCGAGTTCTTCGCACCCGTCGATTCAAAAAATCCAGTGGCCCTGAAGAAACCCGGAAGCGCCGAAGAGACTTCCCTCACCAGCGCCGTCGTGCCTCTCAAGCTCAAGCTTTCGGTGCGCAGCGACGCCGCACAGGGCATCCGGAAGGATAGCCAGTTTTTTGTGAACATCGCCGGCATCATCGGCGAACGCTACATCGAGATCACGCCGGGAACCTCGAACTCCGAGCGCGTTCAGGAAGGATCCGTCCTCGCGGGCGTCGACCCTCCCCGCATCGACCAGCTCATCTCGCAGAGTTTCAATCTGGCGGGAAAGATTCAGGAGCTGATCGAGAAGAACGAAGGAGACATCACCCGCTCGATCGAGCTGCTCTACAAGCTGAGCGCGAACGTGAACCAGACGCTGATTCACGTCGAGAAGAGCAAGCTCTTCAATACCGACCTGCAGGCGCTGGTGAACAACCTGATTCAAATCACCAAGGACACGCGCGTGATCACCGACAACTTCAGCTCTCCCGAGGGACAGCGCACGCTCAAGCTGCTGCATGACCTGCTCTGGCGCCTCGAGCCCCTCGACTCGAGCACCATTCGCGCCTTCATGCAGAAGGAAGGCATCCGGGCGCGGGTGTTCTAAGAAAAGCGAAAAGGGTATCCGGTACTTTTTGGCGGCCCAGTGCGCCAAATGCGCTTGACGTATTGCGTCAATTTCCGTATCCCCGGGCGCCATGACCCCCTCTTTCAGGGCTTTGGCCGTAAGTATTTTTTGCGCCGTCGCACTTCTGAGCTCCTCTGGGTCGCTGGCATCTCCCCCTCTCGTACGCCTTTTTTCAGAGCGATTTCATTCAGGCTACCGAGCGGGACGGTGTGCAGACAACATTGAGGGACTCCTCCATGCGGCACGCTCTCGAGGCATTCGACTCTCCGATGCCTGGATCATTCGCATCGAAAACCAGGGGTTTTCAGCCTTCGGACTGGTGAACGCCGAACACGCACGGCAGGCGGGTGGCAGAATCTGGGAAAGCTCCAGTCCCGAGTTTCACCCCGGAGAGGCCAACTGGTATTTTCATGTCATTCTGCTCGCCGATGGTCTCGTCTTTGACTTCGACTATTTCAATGCGCCCACGGTCCATCCGGTAGCCCGCTACTTCGAGACGATGTTCCTCAACGAGAGCATGACGCCGGAGCCCGGACGAATGAACGTGGGAAGAAAAGCCAAGCTTCGCGATTACCGGCTCACGATCGAGCCCGCCAGACTGTCAGACGAGACCACCGAACCGCAGGTGCTGACGCTGGAGAAGTTTTTGGCGAAAAGGGTATCCGGTACTTTTTGGCGGCCCAACGCGTCAAATAGCACTAACGAGTCGAGTTAAGGCGATTCTGGCCCAATGCTGGCCCATTGCCAATCCGTAGCCGCTCCCGTATCACCCGGGGCCATGAACCTGATTCAATCCGCTTTCTCGGTCATGCTCCTCCTGGCGCCCCCCTCTGCACTCGCTGCAGAATGGATCGAAATTCAGGCGGTACGACAGCTTCAATGCTCCAGCGACCGATGGCAGGGCGAGGCCCTGCACTACCTTCACGCTTCGGTGCTGGTTTCGACAGAAGAGGCGAAAGAAAACGCTCTCCAACTGAGAATCATTCGGCATGAGGCGCGGCGCCCAGACACCGACCGAAGCTATTTCGAATGTGACCGAATTCGACAAGCCATGCGGGAGGGGGAGCACCTCGAGGTGCTCGTGGATGCCGACGGTTTCGTGTTGGAACTCCGATGACACCCCAAGGGTGACGGGAGGATGAATGACGGTGCTCAGACCCGTCGCAGGCGATACAGGTACGCCACTCCGCCCGTCAGGGCGATCGCATCGCACTCCGAAAAACGCCCGGTTGCCCGAGCAAGCTTCAAAAAGTCTTCGCCGCACGGAAAGCGTTCGGAAGATTGATTGAGATACGCGTACGCATCGCGCTCACCACTCAACCATCCGCCGACAGCCGGAAGCACGCGACCCGAGTAAAACCCATAAAGCTGCGCAAACCCCGGCAGCGAGGGTTGTCCGAATTCGAGCACCCAGACCTCCCCTCCCGGCTTCACGACCCGTCCCAGCTCCGAGAGTCCCTTCGCGGGATCGGCAACATTGCGGATACCAAAAGAAATCGTCGCGCGGTCGAAGACACTGTCTTCATAGGAAAGCTGCTGAACGTCCGCCCAGTCAAAGCGCACGAAAGTCGGAAAGCGCGCCCGCTCGGACTCCAGACGCTTGCGGGCCTGTTCCAGCATCCCTTCGGAAAAATCGGTGGCGTGGATTTCCGACTGCCGGGCCAGTCCCAATCTCGCAAGCCCCTTCGACCAGAGCTCGGCAATATCGCCCGTTCCGGTAGCACAATCGAGGATGCGAATGCACGGGGTGCCCAGTGCTGGAGAGCCAGATACTGAGTCCGATGCCGGGGCGGCGGCAACCACGGACGCTAAGCCCCGCGAGGCCATTCGAACCAGCTTGCGCTTCCAGATCCAGTGAGTGCCGAGAGAGAGCACCGTATTGGCCAGGTCGTAACGCCCGGCGATGCGGTCGAACATCGAGCGAATCGTCTCGGGCTTTTGTGCCGAAATCACGTCGACGCCTCGCTCAGAGCCTTCCGAACTTGAGAGAGCTTTCGCACCAGTCCGGCGAACTCCGCAGGCGTGATCGCCTGCTCGGCGTCCGAGAGTGCTTCGTCGGGACGAGGATGCACTTCGATCAGCAACCCGTCCGCTCCGGCAGCCAGCGCAGCAAGCGCCATCGGCTCGACCAGATCCTTTCGACCGGTGCCGTGGCTGGGATCCACCAGGACCGGAAGGCCCGTACGCGCGCGAATCACCGGCACAGACGCCAGATCGAGAATATTGCGAGTGTGGGGATCAAAGCCCCGAACACCGCGTTCGCAGAGAATCACCCGGGAATTTCCTGCACGAAGCACGTACTCGGCGGCGTGGGCCCACTCGTCGAGGTAAGCTGTGAAGCCCCGCTTGAGAAGCACCGGCTTGTGGGTCTTGCCCAGCTCCTTCAGCAATTCGTAATTGTACATGTTGCGAGAGCCGACCTGAAACACATCCACGACGGAATCGAGCGACTCGATGTGCCGTGGATCGACCACTTCGGTCACCACAGGTAGCGCAGTGCGCCTTCGCGCTTCAGCCAGAAGCTCCATTCCCTCACGGCCCAGGCCCTGAAAGGACTCCGGCTTCGTGCGCATCTTGAAGATGGCTCCCCGAAGCGCGTGAGCACCCTGAGCTTTGAGCAGGTCGGCGCACTCGAAGAACGTCGCCGGTCGATCGACCGAGCAGGGCCCGGCAATGAGGGTGAACTCCCCCCCTCCGACTCGGACCGGGGCGCCTCCTGACAGCGCAGGAATCTCGATGATGGACGTCTGAGATGTTTTCAAGCAGGGTCCTCTTTATTCCTGATTCTTTCAGTTTACACGAGAATTTGGTAAGTTCAAAGAATCTTGAACTGAAAGGAAACCCCACCAAGTGGCTCAAAATCCTGAATTTTCGCAGCCCGCCTTTCGTCTTTTTCCGGCCCCTCCCGCTCACGATCGGGCCTTTGCTGTTTTTGCCGCACCCGACACCGAGCTGGTCCACCTGTCCTTGACTCCGGCGGAGGGGCATCAGACCCCGGCCTCGGCCCCCAGTTGGTTTCGACCCCGGTTCTGGGGCGGGCCTGACGAGGCACCGTGGTTTCCTTCGCTGGCCACCCTGAAGATCAGCAGGGCTGAGCTTTTGCGAGAACTGAATGAACGCTTGAACGGTTGCCCCGCCGCTGGCCCCGACGACCCGCAAGCGCAAGTCCCGGCAAGGACATGGAAGCCCCGTGATCGGGCGCGGGCCGGATTCTCGAGCGACGTCGAGGCGCTCCTTCAGGAGATTCAAGCAGGTTCGCTTCTCAAAGCCGTGCCCATCGCCTTTCTCGAGGCCGAAAATCTCTCCTGCCCGTCGGACCGTGAGCGGCTCATTTTGCTTCGAAACGCCCTGCTCTTTCAGCAGCGACATGGCGGTTACCTGTATGGCTGGTGGAGCGCCGACGAAGGCTCGCTGGGCGTCACTCCCGAGCTTCTTTTTGAGCGCTCGAGCGAAAACCGCATTCACACCATGGCCCTCGCAGGAACTCGGCCCCTGGGCCCAGGCGCAGGCCCGAACCTTGGCGGCAATGAAGTCGAGCACGAGTCGGCGCAGCTCCTTCAGGACCCGAAAGAACGACGCGAGCATGACCTCGTCATCCAAGGCATTTGCGAGCAGCTCGCGCCTCTGGGAGAGCTTCGCATCGGATCCACGGCAATCCGGCGCGCAGGAAGCCTGGTGCACCTTCATACGCCGATCGAGCTGGTTGCGAGCGCGAGCGACGGCGCGACCCTCTGGCAGGAGCTGGTCGAGCGCCTGCACCCCACCCCGGCCCTGGGCGGGCATCCGCGCGCAAAGGCCCTGCAGTGGCTCGAGAATCGGGAGCAGAGCCGAGAGCCGTGCCTGACGGCGCAATCGCGACAGTATTTCGGAGCCCCGTTCGGAGTGCGCCTTGAGAAGACCGAACTCTGCCTTGTGGCGATTCGAAACCTTCACTGGAGCCGATCCCAGGGATTCTTTCGAATCGGAGCGGGAGCCGGCGTCGTGGCTGGAAGCACGCCCGAAAAAGAGTGGCGCGAGATCGAGCGAAAATGGAATGCTGTGCTGAAAATCTTCGATCTGGAGCCCTGAAGATGCTCACGAATGCCGAACTCGCCGCACAAACTCTGAGCGAACTCTCCGCAGCAGGAGTCCGAACCCTCTTCGTTTGTCCGGGCGGTCGAAACAGCCCCTGGATCGAGCATCTCGCCGCGAACGGCGCATTCGAAATCATCAGTCACTTCGACGAACGGGCCGCAGGATTTGCAGCCCTCGGTCGGGCCCGGGCGGACCGCCGGGCAGTCGCCGTGCTGACCACTTCCGGAACGGCAGCTGGTGAACTTCTGCCGGCCGTCATGGAGGCCTGCTATACCGGCACTCGACTTTTTCTGCTGACAGCGGATCGCCCCGTGCGCTTTCGCGGCACCGGAGCCCCACAGTCGTGCGAACAGACCGGACTTTTTGGGGTCTACTGTTCGGAGTCGCTCGACTGGGATGGCGAGTCCTGCCGAAAGGGATCCGGCTCGAACCCACCGCTACTTTCGCCAGGAAAGGGCCCCATTCACTGGAACGTCTGCTTCGAAGAGCCCCAATCCGAAAAAAGTCGCGACGAAATACCCTCGGAAGACGGAACCGGGACTGACTCCGGAATCGAACTCTCGGAAGCTCGCCACCCGCTGGTCATCGTGGGCGAGCTGACTCGGGAAGAATCGCGCATCGTCTCCACCGTGCTTCGCAACTGGGGTTATCCGCTCATCACCGAAGCGCTTTCGCAGCTCTCGGCCGACCCAACACTGAATGAGCTGCGAGTGCAACCCCATCGCGAACTTTGGCAGGAAGCCCGCGCCTGCGGTTACCCCATCGATTCGGTCATTCGCATCGGGGGCGTGCCGACCCATCGACTCTGGCGGGATCTGGAGGTTCACCCCGAAGCCTCGCAGATTCCCGTGCTCAGTCTCAGTGCGCTTCCCTTTTCGGGACTTCCTCGCGCCAAGGCCCTGACCGTCGCCATGACCGACCTGTATCGTCTCACGGTTCCCACCCCGAAATTTGCGGGTTCGGACTCGTTTCGGATCTGGCGAGACGCAAACCAAAAGCGTCGACTGGCCCTGATCGAGGCGCTTGGCCAAAACCCTGCAAGCGAACCCGCCGTTTTCAGAGCTCTTTCAGAGGCCATTCCGGACGATGCGCTTGTCTATCTCGGCAACTCACTGCCGATTCGCGAGTGGGATCTTGCCGCGCACCACGACCCCCGGCATCTCGGACGCACGATCGCAGCCAGCCGCGGACTCAACGGAATCGATGGCCAGTTGTCGACTTTTCTGGGGATGCTCTCGGGCGCCCCCCCTGCCTTAGCGAACAGCGAAGCCTGGGCGATTCTGGGTGACCTGACCACGCTCTACGACTCGAACGCTCCTTGGATCGCTCCCGACACCGACTGGCATCTGGCCATCATCCACAACCGTGGCGGTCGCATCTTTGAGCGAGTCTTCGGACGTTCATCGGCGCGCTCGTCGTACCTGAACGAACATGATGTGTCGTTCGAACCCTGGGCGCAGCAATGGAAGCTCTCTTATGCCCGAATCGAAGCGGCCCGGCTTCGGGAGTTTCTGGCTGAAGCTCGCGCGTCGCGGTCGCTGCCGCGTGTGATTGAAATCATCCCGGACAGCAGCCAGACCGAGCAGTTCTGGAAGACGTGGGAAAATTCGTGATGGCCTCGTCGTCGATTACGATTCACGCCTTCACGGGATTTCTGGGCCAGCTCGAAGACTGGAACTTTCTCAAGGAGCGGATCACAATCGTCGCTGGCCGCACCGTGGAGTGGCGACCTGCGGTGGTGGATCCCCGCGAGGGTGAGGAGTGGACCGATTGGACCTCTCGTTGGCTGAGCGAAAATCGCGGCAGCGAGCAGAGCGGCGACTACGAGCTCCTGCTGGGCTATTCGCTCGGCGGCCGGGCCGCTGCCCATCTGGCACTGGCGGCCCCGCAGCGTTTTCGAGGTCTCGTGGCAATCAGCGCCCACCCGGGCCTCGGGCAAACCCCTGAAAACGACCGTGAGCGCGCACAGCGCGTCGAGGCCGATGAACGCTGGGCGAGCCGATTCGCAGAAACGACCGCTGAAGAAGATTGGACGAAACTGCTGGAGGACTGGAACTCACAGGCCGTATTTGGAGGAGTACCCCTGCCGTCGCGCCTGAAAGAGCGAAGCCGAACAGAGAGCCCGGAGCTTCGTACCCGATGCGTTCGGCAACTGCGCCAGCTCTCCCTCAGCCGCCAGCGGGACCTTTCAAGCGGCCTTCGAGCGCTCCCGATTTCGCAGCGTTGGATCACCGGAGAGAGGGACCCTCGATTCACTGCACTGGCCACCACGCTCGCCGAAGGAAGCGCGATTCGCACGGTAACGGTACCCCATGCGGGGCATCGCTGGCCATGGGAGCTGCCTGAGACCGAGGCGACGTTGATCCTGCTTCGGGCCATCGAAGACATCCTGAAGGAGAATCATTCGTGAGGACGAACACCTTGGATCTCAGGTCATGGTGGATGGCTGCGCGCCCGAAGACGCTCAGTGCAGCGTGGGTGCCGGTACTGGTCGCAACGGCACTGTCGGCACGATTTTCGGGACAGTTCAACGGGATGGTGCTGGCTTGCGCCCTTTTGAGCAGCCTTTTCATCCAAGTGGCGACCAACCTCTTCAACGACGCGATCGACCACCGAAAGGGCGCTGACACCGAGGCTCGCCTCGGCCCCACGCGCGTCACGGCAAGCGGGATGATCTCTTCTCGTGCCGTCTTCACCGCTGGCTGGCTTTGCGCCGCAGTGGCCTTCTCGCTGGGCATTCCGCTCGTCCTTCAGGGCGGCCTTCCGATTCTGGCTGTCGGAGTGGTGTCGCTCTTTCTGGCCTATGGCTACACGGGGGGTCCCTTTCCCCTCGCCTATCTCGGTCTGGGAGATCTCTTCGTCATTCTGTTTTTCGGACTGATCGCCGTCGGAGGAACCACCTACCTGCACTCGGGCTCGATCGAGTCGTTCGAGGCGCTTGCCGCCCCTGCACTGATGGCCGGCCTTCAGATCGGGCTTTGGGCGGCGGTGCTGATTGCCATCAACAACTTTCGCGATTCCGCAGAGGATCTGCGAAATAAGAAGCTCACCCTGGCCGCGCGATTCGGAACCCGATTCTCGCGCATCGAGATCAGCACGCTGCTCTTTCTTCCGTTTCTCGTGGGTGCCGCCTACTGGCCGTCAGCCGGTGCTCCGCTCGCTGGCCTGCTACCCCTGCTCACCCTGCCGGTCGCTTTCCTGATTGCACGTCGAATTTGGCTCTGGCAGCCGTCTCCGGCCTTCAACGGACTGTTGGCGCTTGCGGGCGCACTTCATGCCGTCGCCGGGCTCCTGCTGGCAGGAGGACTGCTGTGGTGACGGCATTTTTTCATCTCGACACTCACCGGTACCAGGTTTTCCTTCCCGGCAGTCTTTCGGCCGGAGCAGGCCCCCGCGAGGGAGTGCTGCTACGGGTGGAATGGTCACCGCGACTGCGAGGCTATGCCGACCTGATGGCGTGGCCGGAGCTCGGAGATCTGTCGATCGAGGAGGAGATTCAGGCCATTCTGCGCGGAACTCCGACGCGTTTGGGACGACGAGCCATCGAGATGGCGCGGCTCGATGCCGAAGCACGGTCGCAAAACCGATCCCTCTGGAATACCATTCAAGAGCCCCCGCGGAGCCATTGGCTTGCCGGATCGGTGTTCGATCTTTCGTCCCTCGATCTGGCCCGGCTGTCGACACTGCAGTTTCGTGCGATCAAGGCGAAAGTCTCGATGAACGCGGCAGGATCGAGTTCGGATGATCAGGCCTCCTCCCTGCTGGCCGTGCTCAAACGGCACCTTCCCGAGCTGCGCCGTCACGACCTTCGGCTTCGCCTCGACTTCAACGGGTCGGCAGACCTCGAAGGCATCCTGAACGTGCTTCACTCCCTCGAGCCTCAGGACCTTCGCACCATCGAGTTTCTTGAGGATCCGTTGCCGATCGAAGACGTCGACGCCTGGAGGCACCTGAAATCGCGGTTTCCCGACCTGCCGCTTTTCGTCGACCGACTGACGTTCACCGAGCAGGAATCCGCGAGCCGCGAGCGCGAGCTTCTCGATCTTGCCGACGGTTGGGTATTGAAGCCTGCACTTCAGGAACTGCAGTGGGCCGAACGCGCCGCGCAGGCGCGCAAGCCCGTGACCTTCACCCAGTATCTGGGCCATGCCGTGGGGGCCGCATGGGCTGCCTGGCATGCCGCCAGCGCCCCTCAGAGTACCGCTCAGGAGTGTGGTCTGCTCTTTGACTCGCGAATCGCGGGAGAATCCGCCTCTTTTGCCGAGGCCCTGAAGAAGAGTGAAGGTGACGCAGGCGCCTTCTTTTCGACTACCGTCCTTCGTCGGGGCACCGGAATCGGATGGAGCGAGACCGACTTCGATGCTCTGAGCTGGAGCCCGTGGCGATGAGCGTGCGCTCATGGTTCTCTGCAGAAGAGTTTCGGAAGTGGTTGACCGCAAGGGCCGGTGCCGAGGAGGCTTTCTCGCTGCCCTTCATTGCGTCGTCGGAGGCTCACTCGAGCGAAGGGCTCGAACGGGTTCGAGAAGCGCTCGCCTTGGGGGCCAGGGCTGCCACGACGGCACCCGAACCCCTGCTTTGGATGGCGACCTCGGGAACCACCTCAGGCTCGAATGCCGGCGACTCGTCTCAGGGACGTGGTGCTCTGCCACGTCGCTGGGTGGGGCACTCTCGCCGGGCGCTGCTGGCATCGGCCCGTTCGGTGTGCCAGTGGCTGAAGATCCAACCACAGGATCGCTGGGGTCGAGTGCTGCCACTGCATCACATGGGTGGTCTTTCGATTGAAGTACGGTCGGTGTTCTCGGGCTGCAGCGTCTCGAAATGGCAGCAGCCGTGGAACGCCGTGGCCGTGCATTGCTGGATCGAGGCCGAAGCCCTCACGGTGATTTCCCTCGTCCCGGCACAGCTTCACGACCTCGTGGCTGTCGAAAAACTCCCCTGTCCTGCCAGTCTTCGGGCGGTGGTGCTGGGAGGCGATCGCGTTTCAAGCTCGCTGCTCACACAGGCCAGCCAGCTCGGCTGGCCCGTTCTTCCTTCCTACGGCATGACCGAGACCGCCTCGATGATTGCCTGCGCCGATCCGAGAAAAACAGCAGCCCCTAAAGGGGCGCTTTGCATCCTGCCCTCGGTCTCTGTGTCGATTGAGGACGGACTCCTCCAAGTCCAAACCGCCTCGCTCTTCAGTCACGAGCTTCTTTGGTCCGAGAAAACTCAAACCTATCAGATTCGTGCTCGCGAACCCGGTGCCTGGCTCAGCGAAGACCGGGCCGAGCTGACGGTTGTCGACGAAGAGCTCCTGATCACCCCGCTGGGTCGCGGACAGGACTTTGTGAAGATTCTGGGTGAAGGAGTGAACCTCGCCGATCTCGACGAACGGGCCATGAGCCTGCTTCGTCACGCCGGATTCGCGGGCGAGGCCGCGATCGTCGCTCTTCCTGACGAGCGACGAGGAGCGAAGCTGGTCCTGATGGTGACCGAAGACTTTTCAGGAGCGCTCGAACTCTGGAATTCCACCTGCCAGCCCTTCGAGCGACTCACGGCGGTGGAGAAAACCGACGCCCTTCCACGAACCGAACTGGGCAAGTTGATCAGAAGAGCTGTCCGCCGAAATACGCGCCAAGTTGAGCCGTCTTCCAGCTGATCTGCCCCCCCGGAAACACGCTCAAAAACGGCCTCACCCAGTAGCCATTTTTAAAGGAAATCTGCGATGAAACGGCCAGGTTGGGCTCGACTCCCCGGGTCCAGTCCCAGAAGCTTGCGCCGGTCGCGCGCAGGTAGACCGCTTCAAGAAAAACGGAGAGGCTGACCGAGTCGGACACCTGCCGGATCACCTGCGGCATCAGGTACAAGCCGTTACTCGTACCGGAAGACAGAATCGTCCACCACGGAACGGCTACACCCACGACGCTCCAACGTCGTCCGGCACCAAACGCATAAGTCGCCACCGAGACCGACCGGGCCGTCCCCCACTCCCTTCTCGCTCTTGACGCCGACGTCACCGCTGGCTCGAGCTCATATCGAGCCCACCACGAGAATCCGTTTCGATCGAAGTGGGTTCCAGCCACACCGAGTGCCGGATTGCTGGCCGCGAGCAACGGATTCGGGGCTGACGGAGTGAACGGGCTCCAGGTCAGAAGGTCGATCAGCGTGTACCGAAACTGCCCGAAGGCCGGAGCCGACAGATTCATCTGGGTCACGACCGTCACCGGGCCGCCGACACCCCCCGAGGGGGTGGGCGTCCTACCCGAGCCAAACGCCCCCAGGCCGGGGCCGTAGGACCAGCCAAAGAGGCCCAGTTGCAGCTCTTTGAGCCACTTTTTGGGAAGCGAAACGGCTGAGCTTTGAGAGACCGACTTTTCGGCTGCGAGAGCCGAGCAGGATGGAATCGAGGGGCCTGCTGCAAGGGCCAGAACAAGGATCAGATTCAGGGCCAAAACACGGGCCAGAACACGGGCGAAAACCAGAGCAAAACGAGGCATCCGGATGGGTTGCCGCAAGAGATCCCGAGAGTCAAGCCGCCAGCTCATCTTCCGGCAGGACTAAAGAGCTCGCGCAGGGCGGCGGGAAGCCGAGCCTTCTTTTGCAGGCTGAGATCGACCGCCGTGTGCACGGTTCTCACGCGGGCATGCACCATGGAATCCTTCAGGAATTCGGTTTCCAGAACCACACTCGACTCACTGAGCGACGCGCAACGCACTCGAACCGCGAACGTTTCTCCGTACTTCAAAAAGCGAAGATAATCGGCTTCGCAGTGGCGAATCGGAAAGCCCAAGCCCCCTTCTCCGCCAAACCAGAACGGCCAAAGACCGGCAGCCCGCCCCCAGTCTTCAAGAATCGAATGAACCACGGCGTAGATGTTTCCGAAGAACAGAACCCCGACCGGGTCGCAAAGATGAAACGGCACCGAAAAGCTCGTTTCCTGCAACCAGACGACGGGGAGTGAAGAATCGGCGCGGGAAGGATTCGACGAGGTCATCTCAGTCTCCTTGAACTCGGTCGGTTCGGGCCCAGAGCAGGTGGTCGACCAGCACCAGCGCCATCATGGCCTCAAGAACAGGAATGGCGCGCGGCACGATGCAGGGATCATGGCGTCCCTTCTTTGCCACGTCCAGAACGCTCGAGGTGGGCTTGAAGCTGACCTTCGCCTCGATCGGCTCTCCGGTCGTGATTCCCCCTCGAATGCCGCCGTACTGCGCGCCCGACGAGGCATGAAACTCGGTGCCCTCGGCCTGCGAGGCGTCCGTCCCCTCGCCGATCTCGACGGCGCTCGTGGCTCCGATGCCCAAAAAAGCTGAGGCGAGATCGGCCTTGAGCTTGTGAAAAACGGGTTGTCCGAGTCCCGAGGGTACGCCGGTGACCCGCACGACGGCACGACCTCCGTAGCTTTTGCCCTCTTTCTTGGCAGATTCGAGCAGCGCTGTGATCGTCGCGTTGGCGCGAGGAGAAGGAAACCGCGCCGAGAAAGCGTCGATCTGCAGCGGGCTCAGTTGCTCGGCGTGGGCGCGTTCCTCGGAGGTCAGCGCTTCAGGGCCAATCTGATCGGCGAAGGCCTGGATTTTGAGGGTGGGCTCCAGAGCCATGAGCACCATTCTCGCGACGGCTCCCGCCATCACACGGGCCACGGTTTCGCGCCCCGAAGAACGCCCTCCGCCTCGGGGATCACTGTGACCGAACTTGAGGCGCCAGACGTCGTCCGCATGTCCGGTGCGGACCGGAGCCGCATGTCCGGTGCGG
>CAYSOA010000014.1:0-21186 GCA_964432565.1 uncultured Bacteriovorax sp. | reverse complement strand
CCGCATGTCCGGTGCGGACCGGAGCCGCATGTCCGGTGCGGGCTGGGGCGGCCGCCGCAACGCTTGCCGCGATCTCGGCATAATCCTCCGAGCGCGCGTCCTGGTTTCTGACGAGGATCGCGATCGGCGTGCCCAGCGTTCGACCCTCATGCACGCCGCTCAGAACTTCGGGCTGATCCGGCTCCTGCCGGCCCGAGACCAGCGCGCCCCCCGGACGGCGGCGAGCCAGCTCTCGCACGAGCAGTTCGATGTCGAAGGGCACTCCGGCCGGACAGCCGTCAATCACTACGCCCAGCGCAGGCCCATGGCTTTCGCCAAAAGTGGTCACGACAAACCGGGTTCCGAAGGAGTTCGCGGGCATGGTCTAGGTATACGAAGTTCCGTCCGCTTTGGGTACCGGATACCGCTCACCCCACTGCTCGTCCGCCTGCGCCTCGAAGAGGCTGAGGCCCGAAACGTAGCGCGCATGAGGCAGGCCCTGGGCGTACTCAAGGCCGGGGGAATCCTCGGTATAGTTGAGATCGAGAATCAGGCGCGGACGCCACGAGTCGGGAGGAAAGATGCCGTTGAAGACGCTTCGACCCACCCCCCAGATCAGGACGTCGGGCCCGAGCCCCTCGCGCGGCGGGTTTCCCTCGAGCGATTCTCCTGGCGATTGGCCTTCACGCGGCGTCCCCGTGCGCGCCGAGTACTCGACCACCTGAGGCAGCAGCTCCCGCACCATCGCGGCCGTCCCTCCGCCTCCCCAGAGAACGACCCGCACGGTCGGCCAGTCGATGGCCTCGACACGAGCCACCATTGCGAGCACCCGCTCGAACCCGGGCAGATCGGTATTGTCGGCCCGAACCTCCCACCTTCCGCCCCTCGCACTCCACTGAAGCGTGTTCACCGAGCGCAGGCGCCGGGCGCGGAAAGAAAGTGTGACAAGACGGGTCGCCATCGGGGTGCGCTCCGGACTCGGATGGCGAATCGCCATCTCGCCAGACATCCGACTCACCCACTCGAACGCCACCTCTTTCAAGGGCGCCGTCACGGCGGCGCGACGCAGTCCGATCCCCAGCAAAAACTCGAGGGCATCGTTCCACTCGTCTCGGGCTACTTCGAACGCGAAAAAATTCGGCCCGTGCCTTTCGGGAGAGCGACTGTGAAAAATCGGGCTTCCCAGCACCGCTCCGAACTCCTCCGAGACTCGGGGGTTCTCGATCCACTCGATGAGTGTCGGCTGGTCGAGCGCCGTTCCTTCGTCTTCACGAACAAAGTGCAGTGGTGGCTGATGACGCCGACCCAGCCAAAGTCGGTAGTGGCGCCATTTTCCGGTATCGGAACGTGGCTGAAAGGTTCGGCGGCCGGGGGCCTGCAGCATCCACTCGTGCCCGATCCGCAGCGACTTCCAGTCGACCACTCGCGGCGACCATTTGAGCACCACGCCCCCGGGCAGGCCGTCGGCCGTCGGAATACCCTCATGCGAAGAAAGAATGTCGCCCGGCCGAAATCGTGTGAGCGGTGGCGCGCCGAGTTCGAGTGCCCAGTCGAGCCGTGCTCCGCGTGATCGAAGCACCGATTCGACGAGCCCCAGCGCCGCCGAAGGATCCGCCAGACGACGACTGAAAAGAAGATTTTGGCCCGGAATTCTTGCGAATTCCCGAAGCAGGGTGAGTGCCTGACCCTCGGTCAGGCCCTCGGGCAACAGGTCATCACGCACTTCAAACAGGTGAAACGCCCAACCTCGCCGGCGTTCGATCCACTGCCGAAGGCGGGCTGGATCAAGAAGAATCCTGGCCGGAATCGTGATGGACGCCGTGACGACATCAGGGATCCCCACCAGCAGGGCCGCCTCTCCCGACGAGGCGCGTGGATGTCGATCGGCTCCCTCCTGCAAAATCACACGGCGCGATGCCAGCGACCGATACAGCGAATCGCGGGATATCGCCCTTCGACGAAATTCGTCGAGCGGAGAAAGAGCGGCGTCGAGCCTGGGACGATCGAGAAAAATTCGGCCTTGTGCATCGGTGGCGCGCGAGATCCAGATCGCTTCGAAGCCCTGTCGTGCCAGAAGTTCGCGCCACTCGGCGGGTGGCAAAGCCGGGTCCACTCCCGCTCCCGCCACGATGATCCGACCGCACGGTGGAACCTCAAGCGAAAGCCAGTGCGTCAACTTTTCGCGTTCTAGAACACGAAAGGCCTCTTCTCCTCGCGTCGAAAAAATCTCGGTAATCCGCTGCCCGCAGGCCTTCTCGATCTCGTCATCGAGGTCGATCGCCTCACATCCCAGACGGGCAGAGAGCCGTCGGGCGAGAGCCGTCTTGCCAGTTCCCCGATGCCCCAAAAACAACAGTGCGGGGGGGCGACTCGTGACTTTCAGACGATTCATCCATTCCAGAAATTCCGGTGCACTCTTCGATACGGCCGAGATCTCGTCGACCGAGAAGCGGGCACCCGCTGCAAGGGCCACGAAGGCGGCCATCACCTGCCGGTGGTCGCGATCGACCGACCAGCCTCCGACTTGGGGAAGTCGCCCAGCAGGGACCTCCTCTCCAGGCTCCACCCAAAAGCCGTCAGATGTTTCTGCGGCATTCGCTCCTAAAAGCCGAGCCAGCAGCACTCCTCGGCGAATGCGATCCGACTCCTTATGGCGCAGCTGTGGAGCCCCGTGCACCTCGGAACGGCCTGCGGCCAGCGCAGCGAGTGCCGAAAAAACAGGAACCAGATCCGGACACGCTTCAGCAGACACGCTTACCCCACGAAGCCTTCGTTTCTGAGGGTCCCCCGGGTTCTCGAGAATCAGCAAGTCGTCCTGCCAGCGGGTGGACACCCCCATGGCTTCGAGCCAGCCGAGAATCGCGCGATCCGGCTGCAGCGACTCTCGGGACAATCCCTCGAGCTCGAAGCGCGTAAGCTCGCCACAGCGATGGACTGCTGCCACCGCAAGAAGTCCCGCCGCCGTGCTCCAGTCGCCTTCGCAAAGGAGTGGACTACCCGCCTGCGGCCTTGATGCCGCGGGAACGCGAATGACGATGCCTTCGCCGCTCCGGGTCTCTGCGAAACGGACTCCAACCCTACGAAGAACATTCAGTGTCAGATCGAGATAACCGCGCGATCGGATCGGACCCTCGATCGTCAGCACGAAGTCACGAGAAAGGCCGAGAGAAGATAATAAAACGGCCGAGGCAAACTGGCTCGAGCGCGCACCCGAGATCTGCAGGGAGTCGACCGTCCACTCGCCCCCCTCGGGAGGCGTGATCCGAACGCCGGGCGTTTCGCCGCCTTCGAGTTCAATGCTGCAACCCAGCTCCCGCAGCCCCTGCCAGAGCTCGTCATGGGGGCGCGACAGCAGCCGCTGAGAACCGGTCAGGAGAACAGACCCCTCCGAAGCGCAGCGCGAAACCCGAAAGGCCAGGCAGCGAAGTCCCAGCCCCGAGTCGCCCAGGTGAAGCCTTTTCTGACCGCTCTCAAGACCTTCGAGCGCCGTCTGAACCCGAACGACATCGTCGCAGGCCGACTCGCCCGAGATCACCAACGACGGCTCGAACGACTGCAGCACCAGCGCGCGAATCAGCTCGGACTTCGAAGCGGGAATACGAAAACGCCCAGCGCTCATCCCCAAAAACCATCAAGGTGATCGAGCAGATCATCGATCTGAACCACCAATGACGTCGGACGGCAGGCCCCTCGAAGCCCGACGAACTGAATTTCTCCCGAAGCGATCGATTTCTTGTCGCGAAGAATCAACCGCGCTGCACGATCGCGGTCCATTCGAAGCTTGGGCAGTCGTTCGAGCGAAAGTCCCCAGTTCGTCGCAAGACAGCGCTCGATCTCAAAAAAATCACGGCTTTTGAGAACGCCTTCGCACCAACTCACCCAGAGAGAAAAGAAAATACCAATGCCGACGGCCGTGCCATGCGCCATCTCGTGATGGGCCTCGAGCGCATGCCCCAGCGTGTGACCCAGGTTCAAAATGCGACGGGCGCCGTTGCGCTCCAGGGGATCGCGGTTCACCACCCGCAATTTTGCCTCGATGATGGTCGGAAGAAGCTTCCACATCCGCGCCGGTGTCCACGGAGAGGGCTTCGCGGCACCGGTCTTCGAAGCCTCCCAGACCTCACGGTCCAACAGGGCCATCTTTGCCGCCTCGCCAAGAGCCTCCTGAAGGCGCTCTCCCGACTGGCGCCTGAAAAAATCCTCGATGATCCAGGCCTCGGCCGCCGGATGAAAGGTGCCGAGAATATTCTTCACCCCGGCCGCGTTCAGCGCCGTCTTTCCGCCATGTGCCGAATCCATCGCAGAAACCCATGTGGTGGGCACCTGGATGAGATCGACCCCTCGAAGAAAAATTGAAGCCAGGAATCCGGTAAAATCTCCGATACTGCCGCCACCGATGGCGTAGAAACGCGTTTTGCCACGGGCGTACCCAATGGGCGCCGAAACGAGGGTCTCGATGACCGACTCGATTCGAGAGGTCGATTTCAGATCCTCGCCCGCCTGAAGCACGACCTGCAGGTCAAACTGCTGCAGCCACTTTCGAATGCCGGGAACCTGCTTGAGCAGCAGCTTGTCCACGAACGCCACGTTGACAAAGGAATGGTCAATACCGGCGCTGCTCATCTTTGAAAAGAATCGCACCTCGGTCGAAACGGCCTTTTTCATCGCCATGCTCTCCTCCAACTTTCGCGTCGCGCGAATTCCTCGTGAAGCCGAACTTTTTCGCTTTCAGCAGCGGATTCGGCTTCAGAGCCAGTAAGACCTCGCTCATCGGACCACGCTGAGGCCAGCGCATCCAGCCAGGGCAGGCCGTGGTCGGCCCTCGAAAAAAAGAGGGGCAGCCGGCGCAGGTAAAAGTCATCCAGATGCAGCACCATTCCGGTGCGCATCGCAAAGCGAAGCTGCGCTTCCAGGCGCGGATATCCCTCGGGATCGGCCAGCCTCCCACTGGGAAGACCCTCGTCGATTTCAACGACTGTGATCGCCTCGGCACCGTAGCGCTCCCACAGCTGCGATTGGACCTTTGCAGCCAGTGGATGGCTTCGTGCCTGCCGCAGAGCCTCGGTCGTCGCGGCCGGATTCGGGGCCACCCGGGTCGAAAACCGATTCTTCACCCGCCCTGCCAGCACGCGACTACGCTTCAGGGCAAACGAGACGATCTCTTCGGCCATTGTTCGATGCGTGGTGTACTTTCCGCCGGCCACGAGCACGACTTCGCCCGGACCCTCGTCGATGTGATGCTCGCGGCTCACCTTCTGAAGGGACTTGGAGTCGGAAAGCCCATCCGAACCCGATGGCGGCACCGCGAGCGGGCGTACACCGACATAGGCCGACACCACGTCATCCACGCTCCAGGAAAGCTTCGGAAAATATCGGCGAAGCAGACCCAGAAGGTACTCGACATCCTCAGCGGCGATTTCGGCGCGGTCGGGATCCGAGGGGGTCGGTCCATCGGTCGTCCCCACGATCAGCACTCCGTCTCCGAAATCCGGCCTCGGAATCACGAATGAGATTCGGCCATCGGCGGGTTCGCTCATGACCATGGCTCCGGGCAGAGGCAGCTTTTTCAAGTCGAAAACCAGGTGCACGCCCTTGCTGGGCGCCAGCCAGTTTCGCCACGAACGGCCGTCGCCCGAACCCTCGGCGAGCCTCGATCCGACTTCATCGGTCCAAGGCCCTGCACAGACGATGACTTTTTCGGCCAGCACCCGTCCCTCGAGCTGCGACTCGAGGTCGCGAAACTCGAAACCCTCGATGCGGCCCTCGCGCCAGACAGGCCGGGTCGCTTCGACGTAGTTGGCAACCGCCGCCCCCCGGTTTGAAGCATCGCGAAGCAGCTCGATCCCCAGCACATCATCCCACATGCTGGCATCAAAGTAGCGAAATCCACCCTTCAGTCCGTCGGCTCGCAGGCCGGGGAGATCCTCAAGCATTCGCTGCTTCGACAACGAGCGATGATAACCGGGGGTGCGAAACAGGGCGAGCAGGTCGTAAAGCCACATTCCCATCGACAACATGGCTCGGCCCGTTCGGTCGCCCTCGTAGACCGGAAAGTAAAACGGCAGTGGTCGCACCATGTGCGGGGTGGTCTTGAGCAACAGCGAACGTTCGGCCAGCGCCTCGAAGACCAGGCTAAACTCGAACTTCTCGAGATAGCGCAACCCTCCGTGAATCAGCTTCGAGCTTCGCGACGACGTGCCGTAGCTGAAGTCGCGACGTTCGAGCAGGGCTACCGATAGTCCGCGACTCACGCAATCGCGCGCGACTGCCGCACCGGTGATTCCTCCCCCCACGACCAGTACGTCGAAACGCTCCCGGGAGAATCGCTCCAGAGTGCGGCTTCGAGTTCGTGCTGAAAATGAGGCTTCCATGTGCTGTGGTTTTCGCTCCCGTGAACTACTGTTTTTGAACGGTCACCGCCACGCCCAGCTCGGCAAGCTGTTCGGGGTTCACGACCGACGGAGACTCCGACATCAGGCAGGTGCCGCGCTGGGTTTTAGGAAACGCCATGACGTCGCGAATCGGACCCACTCCACAAAGCAGGGCGGCAAGGCGCTCTACTCCAAACGCCATTCCCCCGTGAGGGGGCGTGCCGTATTCCAGCGCCTCGAGAAAGAACCCGAACTTCTCGCGCGCCTCTTCGGGCGTGAGTCCGAGAATCCTGAACATCGCCTGCTGCACATCCGGGCGATAGATTCGCAGGCTTCCGCCGCCGACCTCGACGCCATTGAGCACGAGATCATAGGCACTGGCCTCGACGTGATCGAGACTCCTACCCGCCACGAAGTCCTCGAAGTGCTCGGGACGCGGCGAAGTGAACGGATGGTGGCAGGCGTAATAGCGTCCGTCGCGCTCATCGTACTCGACGAGCGGAAAGTTGATGACCCACAGAAATGCCGGGTCGCCCTCGCCAACCTTCGGAACCATCCCCTCGCGCGCGCCCACTTGAAGTCGGATCGCTCCGAGCGATTCGCAGACAACCTTATTTCTTGCATCGGCGACAACCAGTACGAGATCGCCCGCTTCGAGCGAGAGCGTCAACACGAGTGCCTGCTTCTCTTCGGGCGTGAAGAACTTGGCCGCCGGGCTTTGAAGCTCGCCCCCCTGCTGCACCTTG
Organism: uncultured Bacteriovorax sp.; assembly: GCA_964432565.1. Lineage (GTDB taxonomy): Bacteria > Bdellovibrionota > UBA1018 > UBA1018 > UBA1018 > CAIOHW01. The sequence continues at coordinate 14,090 of CAYSOA010000014.1, read as the reverse complement.
ATCCAGAGCAGACCGCGAGCTCCGTGCGAAACCCCCAGCGCCTGCAGCTCGTCGAGATCCTTGCGCGAGTACTTCTCGGCCACGCCCTTCACGACGATGCCTCGAATCGACCCGCGCATTCCCCGGGGATTGACCTTCAAGGCCTGAGAAAAAACCTGAAACGAACTCGTCTCAAAGAGCGACGAGAGATCCTGCAGCTCCAGCCCGAAACGCACGTCCGGCTTGTCGCTGCCAAACCGACTCATGGCCTCCTGATAGGGCATTCTCGGAAACGGAGTGTGAATCTCCTTTCCGAGAATCTGCTTCCACAGCTTCTGCATCATCTCTTCGAAGATCGGAAAAAGAGCTTCTTCGTCGAGAAAGGACGTCTCAACGTCGATCTGCGAAAACTCAGGCTGGCGATCGGCCCTCAGGTCTTCGTCGCGAAAACAGCGGGCAATCTGGTAGTAGCGATCCATCCCGCTCACCATCAGCAGCTGCTTCAGGGTCTGGGGAGACTGCGGAAGGGCGTAAAAAGTGCCTGGATTCAAACGCGAAGGCACGATGAAGTCCCGAGCCCCTTCGGGAGTGGACTTGTAGAGGATCGGCGTTTCGACATCGCAAAAGCCATGTTCATCGAGGTGGTTGCGCACGATCGACAGCATTCGGTGACGGGTAAGCAGGTTTCTCTGCAGCGACGGCCGGCGCAGGTCGAGGTAGCGGTACTTGAGGCGCAGCGTTTCGGCGACTTCGGATTCGTCGTCGATGACGAACGGAGGCGTCTTTGCTTCAGACAGGATCTTGAGATCGGAAGCAAGCACTTCGATCGCACCCGTAGCCATCGTCTGATTGGCCATCTTGCCCGGACGAGCGCGCACGCGGCCCCTGACCCAGATCACGTATTCGCCGCGCAAGCGACCTGCTCGCTCATGAAGACCTTCGACGCCTCCCTGCTCCGCTGGATCGAACGTGATCTGCGTGATGCCGTGGCGGTCGCGCAGATCGATGAAAACCAGGCCGCCGTGGTCGCGCCGCTTGCCCACCCAGCCGCAAAGCGTGACGTCCTGGCCGTCGTGCGACGCGCGCAATTCTCCACAGGTGTGCGACCGAACCGTTCTTTCAGGGGATGTCTGCATGCTTCCCATCATGCGGCATGAGCCTTGTAATTTCCATGCTTTGTGACGCTTTCGCGCCGGGCCTTCTGGAAGCCGGGGCTTGCCGCCAGCTGGGAGGAGCTCTGGGACGCGTCCGAATACTTCAACCGGGTTTCGGCACTGCTCGAAGACGCCCGGCGGTGGGTCTTGATCGTCGGCTGGCAGCTCGACTCCCGTCTGCTGCTCTCACGAAACGGACGGGCTGACGCCCCCCTCGAAACGCTTCGCAACAAGGTGCTGCGGCTTTGCTCCGAGCGCCCTCACCTGCACTTTTACCTGCTGCTCTGGGACCACCCGACCCTCTATATTCCCCAGCGCGAGTGGCTGCAGACGCGGGTCTGGGAGGAACTGCATCCCCGGGTGCACCTGGTTTTTGACAGTCGTCATCCTTTTGGCGCCTCCCATCACGAAAAGCTGGTGGAAGTCGACGGTCGCGTCACGCTCACCGGCAGCGTCGATCTTTGTGCCGAGCGCTGGGACACGCCCCGGCACCCGCCCCATGATTCTCGACGGTCGCTGGATCGCCGCGGTGAGGAGTACGGTCCGTATCACGAGCTGGCCGTTCAGGTGACCGGCCCCATCTGCCGACTTCTTCGTCAGCACATTCGACATCGCTGGCGACGCCTGAGCACGATCCCCCTGCCCGACGCCCCGGCTCGACGCCGGCAATCGAACCACGGTGAAGGCGCCTACCACCGGGTCTGGATCAGCCGCACTCGCTCGGCCGTGGACGCCGGAGAGTCCCATCAGCCGATCGTTCGTGAAGTGGAGTTTTTGTTTCGAGAGCTGATTCTCGAAGCACGCCACGAGCTGTGGCTCGAAGGTCAGTATTTTTGGTCGAGGCACGTGCAGCGGGCGCTGCTCGAACGAATCGAGCGCACCGGACTCGTCGGGCGCGCCGATGAAGAGCTGAGCATCACGATTCTGATCACCGACCTTTCGCACCTGAAGTTTCTTCCCGCCCGGATGGCGTGGCATCAGGCACACCTGCTGGCAGAGCTCGAGCGCGCAGTCCGAAGGCGCAATTCGAGCATGAATGGCGGTCGGGTGTCTCTTCGGGTCTTCAGGCCGATGAGCGCCCACCGGCCCGTCTATGTGCACTCCAAGCTGCTGCTGGTGGATGATCGCTTTGCCAGCATCGGATCGGCCAACTTCTCGGCGCGGGCGCTTCGCATGGATTCTGAACTGACCTTGACCTTCGAGGCACGAACATCAGCCGAAAGAGCGCACCTCCGGCGACTTCGACGGCAGGTCGAACAGCACTGGGCTCCAGTTTCGCTTGTCGCCGTCCACAGCGAAGCCGAGGAATTCTGTGCACGGCGTCGGGCTCCGATTCTCAGTCGCCTTGCGTGGCGCAGGCTATTGGATCCGGAGCTACCCTATTTTCATCGCTTCAAACGGCGAGTCTACCTGCGATTTCAAAGACGCACCACTCGACGTCTTGCGCTAACGGGAGCGGCCGCCACCGCCTGGCTCGTGGGATTTCTACCCGTCGGCATCTTTCTCGTGAGACAGGGGGCGAACGCAGGTCCGATGGCGTGGCTGCTGGCGGCCCTGCTGTTTTCGGTGTGGATTCTACCTGTGCCGTTTCTCGCCCTGGTGCTGCTGGCCTCGGCACGCCTCGACGCCGATCTCGCCGGATGGCTCGTCGTCTGGAGCTGGTGGATGGCGGGAGTAGTGTCGATCGCCTGGTGCCGATTTTTTCCGACACTACAAAGACGCTGGACCGAAAGACGAAGCCCCAGTCCCCTTCGAGCCTTTGGAAGACGGCGCTTCTCGGAGCTGATTCGGGCCTGGGCCGATCCGCGACCGACGATTCACGACAAGCTTTTGTGGCAGGGACGCTACTGGGTGCCCGTTCCCTGGATCGCACTCGTGCAGGGCCTGTTTGCCGCAGGCGCACTGGTGTGGCTCGTGCGCTGGGCGACTGGGGCGCTGGCGTCATGAAGCTGCGCGTGCTGACCTACAATATTCACAAGGGATTTCACCACCTGAGGCGGCGCCGGGTGCTCGATCTGATGCGTGGTGCGATTCGAGAAGTGCACGCCGATCTCGTCTTTCTGCAGGAAGTGCTCGGACTTGACCGCGAAGAGGATGCCTCGCAGCTCGAGTTTCTCGCCGATGAGATCTGGCACCACCATGCTTATGGTCGCAACGCCGTCACCTCGCTGGGACACCACGGCAACGCCCTGATGAGCAAGTACCCGATTCGCTTTTTCGAGAACATCGACATCTCGACCAATCGCCTTGAGCGCCGGGGAATCCTGCATGCCTGCCTTCAGGTGCCCGGGCTCGAGCGCGACGTACACGCCCTATCGATTCATCTCGGGCTTCTCGAGGCCGATCGTAGAAGCCAGGTTCGCCGAATTTGTCATCGGATCCACCGCATGGTGCATAGCCGTGATCCCGTTGTCATGGGAGGAGACTTCAATGACTGGCGCGAGCGCGCGAGTCCGATTCTCGAAAAGCGCCTGAATCTGATCGAAGCGCACGAAAGCCTTCACGGAGCTCATGCCAGGACCTTTCCGGCCTGGATGCCGACACTCCGACTCGATCGCATCTATGTTCGTTCCTTTGAAGTTCACGAGGTACGCGTTCTGACCGGTACCCCGTGGAGCAGCCTGTCGGACCATGCCGCCCTTTATGCCGAGCTCGAACTCAAGAGCGGAAGTTCCTCGACGGCTCCCACCTCTTCGATCGATTCGAGCAGTTGATCGATGGTATACGGCTTCGAGAGAAATCTCGCCCCGGGGATCCTCCTGGCGCGCCGCTCCCCCTCCTGTGCAGCCGAAATCACGATCGTGGGCGGAACCCGTCCAAATCGCATGCGGATGCGATCGATCACTTCCTCTCCGGTTTCAGCACCCAGTTTCAGATCGAGAAGCATCACATCGGGCCAGCACTCGATGCAGCGTTCCAGCGCGGCAATGGTCTCTCGGGAATCGGCGACCAGATCGGCCCGATGCTGGTACGCTTCCAGCACGATTCCAATGGTTTCACGAATCGACCGATCATCTTCGACGACAAGAACATGCATGGCGAGCGCGAGGTTTGCAGATTCCAAGCCAGCGAACGGCTGCACCGAACCCCATTGGAGATTCGACATGAAAGCTCGATTGAACACTGCATCACGAAGATCCCTCTATCCCAGTGGTTCGAGCACGGCTCGCGCGCTCGAGCTTTTTCAGATTTCGGGGCAGCGAGTTCCCGATCTGCTCATTCGGGCCTACCTGCAGCTCAAGCAGGCCTGCGCCCATGCCAACTGGGAATGCGGCGCATTGAGCACGGCACGACGAAACGCCATCGTGAAAGCCACTCGTCTCCTTTTGGATGAACCGGCCTCGTGGACCTACTATTTTCCGATCGACCGTTTTCAGGCGGGAGCGGGAACGACGCTCAACATGAATATCAATGAAGCCATCAGCCTGGTGGCCCATCGACGACTGAAAGTCACCAGCCTGCACCCGAATGACGCCGTGAATCGGTCACAGTCGACGAACGACACCTATCCGACCGCGCTGCGAGTTGCACTACTGGGCCTTGCGCCGATGCTTTCTGCAGCGATCAAAGGGATGCAAAGGGCATTCGCCAAAAAGTCAGACGACTGGGCTGAGATTCCGAAGGCCGGCCGTACTCATCTGCAGGACGCCGCCCCCATGATGCTGGGCGATCAGATGGGGTCGTATTCACGAACCCTCGATAAGCTTCAACGCGTACTCGACATCTCAACCGAGCCGCTTCTGGAGATGCCGCTGGGCGGAACTGCCGTAGGCAACGGAATCAATACCCCTTCCGGCTATCGCACTGCCGCACTCAAGCATCTGCGTCGGATCGCCTCGATGCCCGGCCTGAGAGCCCCAAAAAATCCCTTCGAAGTGCAGTCCTCGGCACTCGACCTACTGGGGTTCGCCAACGCCCTGGCCGCGATCGCCGTTGAGCTGCAACGCATCGCCTCCGATCTTCGGCTGCAATCCTCAGGACCTTTTACAGGAATCCAGGAGCTTGAGCTGCCCCCGCTGCTGGCGGGAAGCAGCATCATGCCCGGAAAGGTCAATCCCTCGGCTCTCGAGATGCTGCACCAGGTGACCCTCTCCACCCTGGGCTGTCACGCCATGACGCTGGGAGCAGCCGGAATGGGGCAGTTCGAATTGAACGTGATGACACCCGCGATCGCACCAGAGCTGCTGCAATCGACTTCACAACTCACGGCCGCCATAGAACTCGTCACTCGCCGAGTGATCGACCCGATGAAACCCAACGTGGCAACCCTCGAGCGGCACTGGCGCTCCACCGAGCAATGGGCCGTACTTTTGGCGCCGGAATGGGGCTATGAGCGCGTTGCTGAATGGGTCCGTCAGTCGCGTGAGAGCGGGCTTCCCTTTCTCGAATGGATCGAGCGCAATCAGGGTCTGCGCATCACTCCACCCGAGAGCGTCGATCGGACGAAGGCGCCGAGTTCGATGGCGAACGGGCGGGCGCGGAAGACGAGAAATTAAACAGATCGCTCAGCCCACGAGGTGCCGACCAATTGCCGACCGAATGGTTGGCCTCCATCAGCGGCTGGGCCGAGCCTCCCTCGCTCTCCCAATCCTCTTCATCCGATGGCTCGAGATCAAACCCTGGATCATCGCGATGCTGCGGACATCCCGGCAGTCCCGGACTGTCGCCGACGCGAATGTGAAAGTGATGCCGATGGCCGCGAACATGGCGAATGTACCGTCCGATGCGCTGCCACTCCGGGTCGCCACGGGCCACTTTGGCAAGCTTGCGGATCAGGCGCTGGTCGACGAAAACCGCCTTCACGCAGGCAAACGGATTGGCAAAAAGCCGCTTCATCAACCACCAGTTGGCCTTCGCATCAAAGGTGTAGGCAAACGCATTGATTTCTCGGGTTCCTGCAGCCGGATAGAAAAAGCCAATGTCGGCATCCTGTCCCGTCGTGTGCGAAGCGTGTCCACGGCGGCCGCGCCTGCCTGAGATGCAGCCCCCACGAGGAGCCGAAAGATCTCCCACATTGATGCGAACCCCCGAGTACGCCGGATCGGAATACTCGCGGTTCACTTCCCGACCCAGCCACTCGAGCGTCCCCACGAGGCCATCGGTTCCGAAGCTGGTGCAGCGTGCCGGGTTGCGAATCAGCAGTCGATTCTCGGCGGTCGCGACCAGAGGTCGACCATCCACCAGAAAACCGTGGCTCACCGAACAATACGCGCGCGAACGCTGAAAGTTGGTCTTCTGCTCCCACCAGCGCCCCAGTTTTCCGCTTCGAGCCAGCTCAAGGTACTCGCGCTGCTCTGGGGTCATCTCGTCGCAAAAGGTCCACTTGATGCGTTGTGGCGAGCACTTTGCCTGTGAGGAGCGCCGAAACGCCGGCACGCGCTCACAACAAGCCTTGCCGCGATAGCCATACTCCGGATCCCACTTGGCGCAAAAACCATGATCCGGTCCGTTGTCTGAAACAGGAACATATTCGGAAACCGGCTGCGGCGGCAGAAACGAAAACGCATCCGGCTGCTGAGCCAGTGCGGGCGCCATGAAGAGGATCACAGAAGTCCAAAGCCCGATAAGAGTGCTCGGCAACATCACTCCACGATAAAAGCGCCGGGCGAATCGGTCAAGATTTCAAGCTGCTTTTCAAGGTCCCGAAGCTGCTCTTCCCAGTAGCGCGGCGTATTGAACTGGGGAAAAGCGGCAGGAAATGCCGGATCCCTCCAGCGTCGCGCCACCCAGGCTGCATAGTGAATAAAGCGCAGTCCACGCAGTCCCTCGATCAGCGAAATCTGCGTGCGATCGAAGGAACGAAACTCCTCGTATCCCTCGAGGAGATCCTCGAGCTGGGCCCGAGCCTCAGGATCCTGGGCCGGACGCCCTGGAAGCATCAGCCAGAGATCCTGAACGGCAGGTCCCACCACCATGTCATCGAAGTCGAGAAAGAACGGACCCCGATCATTCCAGAGCAGATTGCCCAGGTGACAGTCTCCATGCAGGCGATGCCACTTTTGGGGCCCCAGCACCGAAAACTTGCGATCGAGGGTTTCACAAAGAGCGAGAGCCGTTTTCTCGTACCGCGATCGAACCTCCAGCGGCAGCCAGTTCTCGCGAAGCAGGAACTCGAGGTTCTGGCGGCCGTAGGTCTCCGGCGTCAGTCGAACACGATGGGGAGCCTCTCGCGAAGCACCGACCGCGTGCATGCGTCCCAGAAGCCGTCCCAGCCTTACGAGCTGATCCCGGGTGAGTTCTTCGGGTGAGCGCCCTCCAACTCTTGGAAAAAGGGAGTAAAAGATGCCTTCGGCCGTCTGCTTGAGCGTCGAGCCGTTCTCGAAGGCAAGAGGCGCGACGGCGGGAATCTCGGAGTCGACCAGATCAGCGATGAACTGATGTTCCTCGAGCAGTTGCTCGCGCGTCCAGCGCCCGGGTCGGTAGAACTTCGCCACGAGCCGCGTCCGCCGGCCCTCGTCATCTTCCAGCTCAATATCGTAGACGCGGTTCTCGTAGCTGTTGAGCGCCATGCAGCGCCCCGTGCAAATGAGTCCCCCCTCTTCGACCGAACGAAGGACGACGTCGGGGGTCAGCGAGAAAAAGAAAGCTTCAGACATCGTCATCCTCTGGTTTCTGGTCTGGTTTCTGGTCCGGCGCGGGCCGGACTTCAGCGTCCGCTGCGGCGGCAGCTTCCCGTTCGCGGCGTTCGCGCTCGAGCTGCTCAAAAAGCGAGTCGACCGGCATCTCGAGCTTCTTGTCGCGATTACAGTTGCGGCACGAGCACACGATATTTCCCTTGGCACTGGTGCCCCCACGAGCCAGTGGAACCAGGTGGTCCATCGTCAGCTCAGCGGCCCTGAAGCGCTCGCCGCAGTGATGGCAGACCCCTCGATTGACCTGATCGAGCCACCAGCGCGTCTTCTTCAGTTCACGCGCCTTTTCGCGCTCACGCTTGATTCGAGCCGGGTCCGTGTGCGCCGCACTCAGCTCGTGGTACTTTCGGGAAGGGTCGCCCATGCCCTCTCTTTAACCACCGCTCCGGCACGTTCCTCAAGCGAATAGACCCGATACGGCTCCCGAATCACGGGAAAAGCCACGTTTCGAACGGGCACTCCTCCGGGAGTCATGCCGTGCTCAACGCCGCGATGGGCATGACCGTGAACAGCCAGGTCGACCTGAAACGCATCCAACGGCTCGGCCAGATGATAACTGCCCAGAAAGGGAAAGATCTCGCGCCGCTCTCCGGCAAGGGTTTGCTCGATCGGACTGAAGTGCAGCAGCACGATCCGAAGACCGGCATCGAGGCTTTCGATTGCCCGATGCAGCCGCTCGCCCTGCTCTCGCGAGTGCCTGGCAAAGAGTTTCATCTCGGGCTCACCGAACTCGCTTCCACAAGCCCCCATGAATCCGCCGCCAAACCCCTTGATGCCGGCGACTCCGATCCTTCGACCGTTGACTTCGATCACGGTCCCATTTCCTTCCAACACCCGGACTCCGGCGGCGTCGAGGCTCTCGACCAGGCGTTCTTCCTGCCCCGATTGGTACTCATGGTTGCCGAGGACGGCGAACGTCGGAATACCGCAACCTTCGAGATCGTCGATCAAACCTGAGATCTCTTCGACTCGACCCGTGCGAGTCAGGTCGCCGGCAAGGAGCAGCAGATCGGCATCGGTCTCGACCCGTGCGAAGGCATCCCTGAATTTTCCGGTCATTCCGGCGCCATAGTGAAGATCTCCAACGGCGGCGATTCGAATCCGCCCGTCATGTCCGCTCACGCCACCCCCGTGTCAATCACGCGAACCTGATTGTCGATGATCGAGCCGGGAAAGTGCTCGCGCGCAATTCGTGACAACTCGTGCCAGGCTTCCTCGCTCATCGTCTCGCCTCGAAGCAGGATGCGCGTTTCACGCTCCCCGGCATTCCCCAGAATTTCGACATCGAGCTGCCCTAAGTGCTCGTCGCGGGCAATGCGTTCCTTGAGGCGCTCGATCTCGTAACGGATGCGACATTCCTGCTGTCGTTTCTCAGAGGCGTGAATGAACTTGCGTGCAATGGCTGATCCTTGGGCAGGGCCGGCACGCCCTTCAGGCATCTCGATTCGCGCGCCAAAAATGTCCTGATAGAGCCTGCTGACGACCGCATCCGGAACCCAGAGATCGTTCGACTGGGCATAGAGCAGCAGGCTGAGCACCCGCCTCGGCGCCTTTCGCGCTCGCAGCAGCAGGTAGTTCCAGTCGATTTCGGCATGAGACAACAGCGCGAGCGCGTCATGCCAGTGTCCGGGGGTCGCCTCGCTATGGGCGAGCGCCTTGATGAGAATCAGATCCTCGGGAGATGCCAGTCTCAGCTTCTTTCCGTGAAACTCCGCCTCGGTCATGCGGGCAAACATCGCCGCATCGAGATAAATCTCGCCCTTCGATTTGAAGATGACATCCACCAGGATGTTTTCCTTGAACGCCTTGTAAAGCCAGACGGGGTCGGTTCGCTGGATCTCGAAGCCCGAGGCATCCAGAGCTCGAAGTGCCCGTTCGCGATCTTCGGGACGCACGAAGACGTCAATGTCGCTCGTCGATCGCGGCCTTCCCAGCCCACCGGAAGCCACTCCCCCAATAAACAGATAAGGAATCGAAAAGCGATCGAAGGCATCGACGACGCCCTGGAGCACACGATCGAAGCGTTCGGAGAGTTCAGGATCTTCAGTCGAAACGGCACGCAGGTTCATCATCGCCCCCTACGAATGGTTGCCCTGCTCCCATCAAGTTTCGCACCACCTCTCGGCAATGACGCACCGGAGGGCGGCTATCGGCGAGCGGCAAACAGTGCGGTCTGACCGTTGCAAATCGCTTGATTCATGCACTTTTCACCGATCGATACCGATGGCGATACCGAGAACGAAAACGAGAAGAAGCGCGACGAAGAACATGCCGAAGAGGGCGAGAAGAAATCACGCGCCCGGGGGACGGCCGCCATGGACCCCGAGACTCGTCACGAGGTCGCCCGCAAGGGCGGTCTGGCCGTTTCTCGAAACAAGCAGCACATGGCCGAAATTGGACGCAAGGGCGGACAGGCCGTCTCGAAGAATCGCGAACATATGGCCCGAATCGGACGCAAGGGCGGCGAGGCCTCGCGGCGCACCCGCGAGACCGAGGTTGCAGGGCCAGGCGGAGAGATGAGACCAGAGCCCCGCATCGAGCGCGGCGCAGCCATGGGCGCCGAATCCGAAAAGCCGGGCCTGACGCGAAAGCCTCCGGAGCCGGCCAGTGGAGGCGAAGAGGGTGGAGAGGCGGTGTAAGCGTCTTGGCTGCAGCGCCCGCTTACAGAGCTTTTACAGTGATCGTGACTGCTGAGCGGTAGGGTCGAACCATGCATCACACGGTATCGACTGCTGCTTCTGGTCCGACCTGGCTTCGCCGGCTCGAAACCTTGCCCTTCTGGGCCATTCATTTCGCCTCACTGGGAATCTTTTTCGTTCCCTTTGAGTGGCACTGGCTGGCTCTCTGTGTCGGGCTCTACGGGCTACGCATGTTCGGAATCACGGCGGGCTATCACCGCTACTTTTCGCATCGGACGTACCGTCTGAACCGCTTCTGGCAGTTCGTGATGGGCTTTCTCGGGGCGATGTCGGTGCAGCAGGGACCGCTCTGGTGGGCCGCTCATCACCGGCACCACCACCGTTTTTCCGACCAGCCCGAGGACCTGCACTCCCCCAAACAGCGGGGCTTCTGGTACTCGCATATGTTCTGGTTTCTCAACGGCGAGAACGACCGGACGCGTCTCGAACTGATTCCCGATCTGGCCAAGTACCCCGAGCTGCTGCTGCTCAATCGTCTGCACTTTATTCCCGGAACTCTGCTCGCACTCGTGTGCTTTTTCATGGGCGGTTGGGCCGGTTTCTTCTGGGGATTTGCCCTAAGCACGACCCTGCTCTGGCACGGCACCTTCACGATCAACTCGCTCTCGCACGTGTTCGGTTCACGCCGTTACCAGACCACGGATACCAGCCGAAACAACTTCTGGCTGGCATTGATCACTCTGGGCGAGGGCTGGCACAACAACCACCACTGTTACCAGAGCAGCACCAACCAGGGCTTTTTCTGGTGGGAAATCGACGTCTCGTACTACGGCCTGAAGGTGATGAGCTGGCTGGGGATCGCCTCGCACCTCAAGCGCGCGCCGACCGAGAAACTGACCGGCAAGCTGATCTCCAAGCGTGCGGAGCGTCCGAACTCCATCGAGGCCGGCGGACGTCTGGAGCGAATGCCGTGCGCCGAGCGGGCTGAACGTCTCGAAGTCGCCCGGGGTCTCGAGCGCCCGGAACCGCTCGAGTTGCCCCCAGTTCGTCACCCTCTACGAACGATGCCATGGTCGGAGCGAACTGACCCACCGGTCTCGTGAATGAACTGACGAAGCATCAGCGTGCCAATGGCCTGAGAAAGCACGAGCGCCAGAAGGGCGATTCGCCCCTCCGTAATGGTTCGTTTAGGCGAACCAAACTGAAAAGTCACCGGCGCCTTCGACAGTGATAGCGGCAGGCAGATCGCCAGGTATCCCAGCGGAAAGATCGTCAGCAGATAATGCGGATGCAGGCGAAATCCCGATAGGGTGAGCAGCACGCCGAAGAGGACGACGGAAGCAAGAAGCAGCGATTCGTCTGATGTTCCATTTCTTGCTCGGCGTCCATCGGTACGGGCAGGTGCCGGGTCAGTCGAGAACCTCAACCGGAGCGACTGAAGACCACCCCGACAGGCCGACCACAGCGAGTACACTCCTACCGCGACTCCTACACCCTGAAGAACCAGATTCAGGTGGGTAGACAGGCCCAGCACCACCGGGCCCCGAAGAAAGGGGGCCACCAACTCACCGAAACGGTAGTCGAGCCCGGTGCCGGTGACCTGCCGAAACCAAAGCACCCAGACCTCACCGCGCAGCAGAGCACTCGGCATGAAGCCCCCGAGATTCGTCGGCTCGAGCTGGCCACCGGATGTCGAATCCAAGAGCGTTGAGAATGCCACGCTCTTGAGCCAGGGAATGAGCGGGAGGATCGCAACACCAGCCCCCACGACAAACCCGCTCCAGCGAATCGATCGACGATCGGCGATCAGAAGAACCCCCACGAGGGCGACGAAGAAATAAAACCCCGGAAGGTGCACCTGCCCCAGAAGCAGTCCAAAGAACGCCAGAAGCCCGCTTCCCCAGATCGTGCGTCTGGCGAGAAATCCGTAGAGTGTGGCCACACACAACAGCGGAAGCACGCTCTGCTGCCAGATCACTCGGTCATAGAAAACTTGATGTGCGTTTACGGCGGCAAGTGCAGCCGCCCAGAGCCAGGGTTCCCGTCGATGAGGCTGCACCCGCCAAAAAACCACGCCAACCAGCAGAATCCACGCCAGAAGATTGAGCCCGACCTGCGCCAGGGTGAGCTCGGCTGGAGAGCGCGCCTTCGTGAGGCGAGCCAGCGCCGGATGCACCCAGAGACTGAACCCGGGATTGCGAGTTCCGACGCCTGAGCGCATGCCGAGTTCGGGCCACGGTTCGCTTACCCCCACGCGCTGCGAGCGTTCGAACAAGAACTGCTGGTCGTATTTGTATTCGAGATCAAGCGGATGAACCAGCCGCAGCCCGAGTGCGGTCGCGAAAACCAGCATCAACAGACACAGCAAACGGATGACGCTCATTCACATCGCTCCAAAAAAGAAAAAGGGAGACTCATCCGTGAGTCTCCCCTCTTCGACTTTCCTCAGAGCCTTCCAGGCCCTTTTGAAGCTTAAAGCTTCTTACCAGCGGTAGCTCAAGCTGGCGTTGGCGAACAGGTCGTCGCTGAAGCCGAAGGCTCCATTGTTGTCGCCAACAACCATGTCGAGGTCGGCCTTGCCGAGCTTGAACGTGCCACCGAAAGTGGTGGTCGTGCTACCTTCGCCGCGCAGTGCATGCTGGAAGCCCCCGCGAACGGTCAGCCACGAAGCGGCATCAGTCGAGAAGGTCAGTGCGATTGGCAGGTTATAGCCTGCTTCGGTGTCCCAGTAGCTGATCGAGTAGTCCATGTTCACATCGCCCATCTTGGCGTTGCGACCGAGGCCGAGACCCCAGGTGGTAGCAGCTTCGCCACCAGCCGGAGTTGCGCTGTTGAATGCAGCATACGGCGTCCACTCACCCCAGTGGTAACGGGTACCGACGGTGAAGCTCGAATCACTGTCGTCGCCGTTTGCAGTATCCTTCAGCGAAACAGCCGCGAACGGCTCGAAGTCGCCGACGACAACGCCGGCCTTCAGGTTCGTCGTCGAAGCCTTGACGGTCTCGCTCTGGCTCAGGGTCTGAGTCAGGCCAACACCCCACTTCACACCCATGTCGCCGCCGACGATCACGTCGATCGCCTGAGCGCCGTTCGTGACAGGACGATTCAGAAATGCGCCCACATTCAGCGAGCCCATGTTCGAAACGAAACCAGCCGAAGTACCGGAGTCGAGGCTGTTTTCAAGGATCGCCCAGCCGCCCTGGCCGTTGATGAAGGCCGGGTTCCAGAAGAGATTGTATTCGTCGTTGGTGTAGAACGAGCCGTTCAGGCCAGTCGTTCCGAGGATGTTGCCGCCGTCGCCACCGCCGGTGACGAGGTTCTTGGCCTGAGATGCGAATGCACTGGACGAAATCAGAGAGAGAGCAAGTACTGCTACGACTTTCTTAGTCATTACGAATGACCTCCGTTTGATGACAGACGATCCGGCCATTCTCTTCGTGTGCGAACAGTACTTCTTCAACCGACTAAAATCGTGTTCTCACCCAAAGAGAGCGACAGAATCCATTCTGCCGTTCCACTTGTTGGTACTACTTTCGTACTGCGATGAAATGAGGGTGAGGCACCTCTTGCCGAGTGTCAACAAATAAACTGACACGCTCGAGCCCAATTTAGCACTCGCGTCAAACTCGAGTCCTTCTACGTCGGAGTTCCTTCTACGTCGGAGTTCCTTCTATGTCGGAGCGACT
>CAYSOA010000013.1:0-60473 GCA_964432565.1 uncultured Bacteriovorax sp. | reverse complement strand
GGCCAAGTAATGGACATGACAGGATTCTGCACAGCGGTGTCAAAAATTTGAACTTTTTGCTCAATTCCTGATTAAAATGATCCGATAAAGAGTGAGAGAGGCAATGACCATGATCAATTGGGACGAACTCCGGCACATTCACGTCATCCGCAAGCTTCAGAGCATGATGTCGCTCTGGTTTCAGACCGACATCTTCTTTGTCGACGAGCGGGGGCAGGTGCGAAACTACGACGTTCTCGAGCGCAATCGCGATTTCAAGAACCCGTTGAGCGCGGTGCTGCTTCCGCGCGAAAAGGGGCGCGAGCTGGTCTTTCAACATGCCGCCGAGATGAATGAAAAAGTCTTTCGCGGCGATCGCCCATCCTTCTCGGAGCAGGGCCCGGTCGGCTGCGAGCACGTGGTCGTCTCGCGCATTGCCATTGAGCAGGAGTTTCTCGGGTCGGTTTATGCCTTCTGCTACACCGAACGGGCTATCAGCGCGGAAGCGCGTGAGCAGGCGAAGGCTACGGCCGTACAGCTGGGGTTTGACGCTGACATCTTTGATCAGGCCGTTTCGGGGCTGAAGATTTTGACCGCGGCCGAGAAGAAGTACTTTCATGAGCTCGTCGACTTGGTCGCCCAGGAAATCGTCGCGTTTCACACCGAGATCTCAAAACGAGAAGAGCGCATCAGCGCGCTGAACTCGCAGCTGGGCACCCGCTACAGCTACGACTCGATGATCGGAAAGTCGAAGCCGATGCAGGACATGTATTCGCTTCTCGACAAGATCAAGGTCTCGGAGTCGACCGTGCTGATCAATGGCGAGAACGGTACTGGTAAGGAACTGATCGCTCGCGCGATTCACTTCAATTCGGGCCGAAAGGAAGGACAGTTTGTCACGGTCAACTGTTCGGCCTTCAACGAGAACCTGCTCGACAGCGAACTTTTCGGTCATGTGAAGGGGGCCTTTACGGGCGCGATCCGCGACAAGAAGGGGCTTTTTGAGGTGGCCGACAAGGGCACGCTCTTCCTCGACGAAATCGGCGACATGTCGCCCACGATGCAGGTCAAGCTCCTGCGCGTGCTGCAGGAGGGAACGCTGATTCCGGTCGGCGGAACCGAGCAGCGCAAGGTCGATGTGCGCGTGGTGGCGGCCACGAACAAGGATCTCAAGGAGATGATAGAGCTCGGCACGTTCCGGGAAGATCTCTACTACCGCATCAACGTGATCAACCTGGTGGTGCCTCCGCTGCGAGACCGCAAGGAGGACATTCCGGTGCTGGTGGACCACTTTCTGGCCCGGGGGTGCAAGGAAAAGGGAATCTCTCTCAAGGGGTTCGCCAAGCGAGCCATGGAGAAGATTTACGACTATCCGTGGCCCGGCAATATTCGTGAGCTCGAGAATGAAATCGAGCGCGTGCTGGTCCTGAGCGGTGACGAGGAGCGGATCGCTGCCGAGCTTCTTTCTGCACGAATTCGGGACTGGGGCGAGAGCACCAAAGTTCAGGGCGTGCGCGTGGCGGGCAAGCTGAAGGACGCTCTCGAGGAACTCGAGAAGACCATGATCAAGGAAGGCCTCAGGCGAACGAACTGGAACAAGTCCCGGCTCGCCAAGGAGCTCGGCATCTCGCGTGCCGGCCTGATCATGAAGGTCGACAAGTACGGCCTCGACAAGCGCAAGCTGGCGCGGCAGGGCGCTGCTTAATTTGTAGCGCCCAAAGGAGCCTCACGAGGGCGGAGAGGGCCTGTATTGACGGGCCCTTCTTTCGAGTTTTGATTTTCTAGAACTGAAGCTTACAAGTTGCCGCTCCCCTCGAAAATGGGGTATTCGGCGACCTATGACTCAGAACAATCAAGACCGCCTTCGGGACCTGGCCGAGCGTGAACGCATTGCGGAAGCAGGCGGTGGCGCCGACCGAATCGCCAAGCAGCATCAGAGCGGAAAGCTGACTGCGCGAGAGCGCATCGACCTGCTCCTGGATCCGGGCTCGTTCGTCGAGCTCGACAAGTTCGTCACCCATCGCTGCACCGATTTCGGCATGCAGGAGCAGAAGATCCTCGGCGACGGAGTGGTCACCGGCTATGGCACGATCGGTGGCCGCAAGGTCTACCTCTACTCGCAGGACTTCACGGTTTTCGGCGGAAGCCTCTCGAGCGCCCATGCCTCGAAGATCTGCAAGATCATGGATCTCGCCCTGAAGAGCGGCGTACCGGTCATCGGCCTGAATGACTCTGGCGGCGCGCGTATTCAGGAAGGCGTCGAGTCACTCGGCGGCTACGCCGAAATTTTCTGGCGCAACACGCAGGCTTCGGGCGTCATTCCGCAGATCAGCGTGATCCTGGGCCCCAGCGCAGGTGGTGCTGTGTACAGCCCGGCCATTACCGACTTCATCTTCATGGTCGAATCGAACTCCTACATGTTCGTGACCGGACCGGATGTCATCAAGACGGTCACGCACGAGGAAGTCACGAAAGAGGCTCTCGGTGGCGCCGAGACCCACTTTGAGAAGAGTGGTGTGGCCCAGTTCGTCCGCCCGGATGAACGCAGCTGTCTGCACACGGTTCGACAGCTGATGGCCTACTTGCCGCTGAATAATCTCGACGAGGCTCCGTTCAAGAATACACAGGATCCGATCGATCGTCCGTGCTCGCGCATTTCGAAGGTGATGCCGGATTCGCCCAACCAGCCTTATGATGTCCGCGAGATCATCGCAGACGTGGTCGACGATGGAGATTTCCTCGAGGTCGCAGGAGGATTCGCTCCGAACATTGTCGTGGGATTCGCCCGACTTGCTGGAAAATCCGTCGGCATCGTCGGCAACCAGCCGGCCTTCCTTGCCGGCTGCCTGGACATCAATGCCTCGCTGAAAGGTGCCCGTTTCGTTCGCTTCTGCGACGCCTTCAACATTCCAATCGTCTCGTTTGTTGACGTGCCGGGGTTCCTGCCAGGCACGTCGCAGGAGTATGGCGGCATCATCAAGCACGGCGCGAAGCTGCTCTATGCCTACGCCGAAGCCACTGTGCCGAAGCTGACGGTCATTACCCGCAAGGCTTATGGGGGTGCTTACTGCGTCATGGCATCCAAGCATATCCGCGCTGATTTCAACTTCGCATATCCGACTGCCGAAATTGCGGTGATGGGCCCCGAGGGGGCGATCAACATCCTCTACCGCAAGGAAATCGGCGCAGCGGAAAAGGAAGGCCGGCTTGCGGACGAGCGGAGTCGCCTCGCGGACCTCTATCGCTCGACCTTCGCGAATCCGTACAAGGCGGCAGAGCTCGGCTACATCGACGAGGTCATCGCGCCGGAAGAGACCCGTCGCCTGCTGATCCAGGGCCTGAAGATGCTCGAAGGCAAACGTGAGCGGGGTCCGTCGCGCAAGCACGGGAACATCCCACTGTGAGTGAGAGAGGCGTCCAGATGAAAAATCGCGAACCTGTTCTCATTGCCAACCGCGGTGAAATTGCCATTCGCGTGGCACGAACCGCAAAGCTCCTGGGCTTTCCGACGGTTGCCGTCTATTCGGAGGCGGACCGTTTTTCGGAGCACGTGAAAGCGTGTGATCAGGCGGTCTTCCTCGGGGGATCCGCTCCCGCCGAGAGCTATCTGAACGTGGACAAGGTCATCGCTGCCGCGAAGAAGACCGGTGCCCGCTACGTCCATCCGGGATACGGGTTTTTGAGTGAGCGCCCGCATTTCGTCGAAGCCTGTGAGAAGGCGGGACTCGTGTTCGTCGGGCCGGCGGCCGACAGCATGCGGGCCATGGGTGACAAGATCACGGCTCGCAATACGGTCAGCGCCGTCGGTGTTCCGGGGGTCCCCGGATCGAAGGGCGCGGTCAAGTCTGCCGAGGAGGCGATCGAGTTCGGCCGCAAGGTCGGATTTCCGATTCTGCTGAAGGCCACCGCAGGTGGCGGCGGCAAGGGAATGCGCCGCGTGGACTCCGAAAAGGAAGTTGCGGCTGCACTGGAGGGCGCGTCGCGCGAGGCGCTGGGCGCCTTCGGCGACGGCTCGATGTATGTCGAGAAGCTCGTCCTCAAGCCCCACCACGTCGAGATCCAGGTGTTCGGAGACGGCAAGGGGGGCGCGATTCATCTCGGCGAGCGTGAGTGCTCGATCCAGCGCCGCCACCAGAAGGTCTGGGAGGAATCTCCGGCGCCGATTCTCGAGCGCTTTCCGGCCACCCGAGAAAAGATGTGCGACGCTGCCGTCCGCATCGCTTCGCACGTGAAGTATGCCGGTGCGGGCACGTTCGAGTTCATCGTGGATGAAGAGGGGAACTTCTACTTCCTCGAGATGAATACGCGTCTTCAGGTCGAGCACCCCGTGACGGAGCTCGTGACCGGTGTGGACCTCGTGGCCTGGCAGCTCCTGCTGGCCACTGGCGAGCTGACCCTGCCTGCAATCCCGCAGCGCCGTGGAAGCGCGATCGAAGTGCGTCTTTATGCCGAAGATCCGCATCACTTCCTGCCGGCACCGGGACCGATCGGTTCGATCTCTCTGCCCTATGGGCCGTTCACGCGAGTCGATACGGCGTTCACGGGTCCTGGCGAAGTGAGCCTGAATTACGATCCGATGATCGCCAAGATCGTCGTCTGGGCTCCGACGCGCGAGGAGGCGATCGGCCGGATGCGCGTGGCTTTGGATGAGACGCGCGTGGAGCCGCCGAAGAAGGCGGACGGTACGGCCGTCGGCTCGCTTCGCACGAATCTGTCCTTCCTGAAGCGCCTTTCCAGGCTTCCTGCCGTGCTGGAGGGCGACACCTCCACGGATCTGATTGGCGCCCATCCGGAGCTGACCGCGGAGGTGCCTTCGGCCGGGGTGGGGCTTTCGCCTGAGGCGGCTGTTGCCGTTTCACTTTATCAACTCATCGAAGAGCTCGAGGCCGATTCGGCGCCGGATGGCCAGATGAGCACGGGCGGCGCCTGGCGCCAGGTGGCGCGTCGTGAAGGGGTGCGTTCATGAGTGCAACCATCGTTGGAAAGCTCGGTGCCTTGGACCTGGAGTGGCTTTCGATTCCGCGTGGGCTCCACGGCTCCGGACGCGTTCGCGTGGGCAAGGAGATCTGGGATGTCAGCTGGCGGAAGGACTCGCACGGAGTCTGGATGGAGTTCCCGCACGGCACCTTCGGGTTTGACCTGATTGCCGAAAAAGACGAGGACGGAAAGGTTCTGTATCGCTTGAAGTCGCGCAAGGGTCCGGAGATTCACACCGGACTTCACTTCACGCGCGCCGGAGAGGCGAGTACCTCGGGGTCGGGCCCTGCGAAGAAGAAGACGGTCCGCGTCCGAGCCCAGATGCCTGGCAAGATTGTCCGTTTGCAGGTGAAGGCGGGCGATTCTGTCGAGAAGGACCAGGTCCTGCTTGTCATGGAAGCCATGAAGATGGAGAACCCCATCAAGGCCCCACAGGCCGGAGTGGTTTCGAAAGTGGCAGTGACCGAGGGCCAGGCGGTGGAAACCGGCGCGGACCTCCTCCAGTTGGGAGAATAAATCGTGAGCGAAAAGCCGTCGTCGTCCTCGGGCAAGGCGCCCAAGGCTCCTGTCTTTCTTCAGACCCGTTCGGGGATCGAGGTTCGGGAGGCGTATGGACCTGCCGACGCTCCCTGGGTAGGCGACCTCCAGGCGGTCGAGGAAAAGCTGGGCACGCCCGGAAAGCTGCCGTTTGTTCGTGGCGTCCAGAAGGACATGTACCGCGGTCGCCTCTGGACCATGCGTCAGTACGCGGGTTTCGGCACGGCTGAGGAATCCAACAAGCGGTATCACTACCTGCTCTCGCAGGGAACGATGGGCCTCTCGGTGGCATTCGATCTTCCGACCCAGCTGGGTTACGACCCGGATCATCCGCGCTCTCTGGGCGAAGTTGGCAAGGTGGGGGTCTCGCTCTCCACCCTCGATGAGATGAGGACGTTGTTCAACGGCATTGATCTGTCGAAGGTGTCGACCTCGATGACGATCAATGCGACCGCGTCGATCCTGCTTGGATTTTATGTCGCTGTCGCCGAAGAGCAGGGCGCAAAGGCTGCCGAGCTTCGTGGCACGGTCCAGAATGACGTGCTCAAGGAATACATCGCCCGCGGTAATTTCATTTATCCGCCCGAAGGTGCGCTTCGCATCACCACCGACATGTTCGACTGGTGCTCGAAGAATGCTCCGAAATGGAATCCGATCAGTATTTCGGGCTACCACATCCGTGAGGCCGGCTCGACGGCCGTGCAGGAGCTGGCGTTCACGTTCGCGGACGCGATTGCCTACGTCCAGGCGGCCGTGGATCGCGGACTTTCGGTGGACGAGTTTGCGGGCCAGCTCTCGTTCTTCTTCAACGTCCATAGCGACTTCTTCGAGGAGATTGCCAAGTTTCGCGCCGCGCGCCGGATCTGGGCGAAGATCATGAAGGAGCGTTTTGGGGCGAAGGATCCGCGGTCATGTGCGCTTCGTTTCCACAGCCAGACTGCCGGATCCACGCTGACTGCCCAGCAACCGCAGAACAACGTGATTCGCGTCGCGCTCCAGGCATTGTCCTCCGTTCTCGGAGGAACGCAGTCGCTGCATACCAACTCGTTCGACGAGGCGCTGGCACTTCCGACCGAAGAGTCGGCACGCATCGCGCTCCGTACCCAGCAGGTCATTGCCTACGAATCCAATGTCACGCAGACGGTTGATCCGCTGGCCGGAAGCTGGTTCGTGGAATCGCTCACCGAAGAAATGGAACGGCGCACCTGGTCCTATCTCGAGGAAATCGAGAAGCGCGGTGGCACCGTCGCCTGCATCGAGAGTGGTTACATCCAGAATGAGATTCTGGATTCTGCCTACCACGACCAGATGGCCATCGACGCCGGCAAGATCAAGGTCGTGGGAGTGAACTGCTTTCAGGACACTCAGCCTGCTGCGAAGATGGAGCTGATGAAGATCTCTCCCGAGGTCGAAAGGCGCGCCGTCGAGCGCGTGCGCGCGTATCGGGCGAACCGACCGGCATCCAGCTACGAAGCGGCCATGCGCGCCCTGACGGAGGGCGCCAAGGGCTCGGTCAACGTGCAGGGGCTCGTGCTTGAAGCGGTTCGAGCGCAGGCAACACTGGGTGAGATTGCCGATGGACTGCGGTCGGTTTACGGCGAATTCAAGGAGTATTCGGGGTTCTAATCCATGGTCCGCGAAGGGTCGGTGGGTCAGGGCCTCGGACGGACCTGATCGACCACGGCCTGATTTTCAGCCGTTCCCACATGACGGCCCACTTCTGCGATCACGGGGCTGCGATAGGAGCCAAGGACGTCACGCTTGAGTGAGCGTGAACGGTTGGCGGCACCGAGGACGACCTCGGGCGCGAGCGTTCGGTTTTCGAGAGCCTCGGTGAGAGCGGCATGGGCCTTTCGTGCCGCAGCCTCGCTTCGGTAAATCAACAGGTCACAACCGGCTTCGACGGCGAGTCTGGGCGCGTCTTCGGCTCCGTAGTGATCGGTGATTGCTCCCATTTCCATGTCGTCGCTGATGATGATCCGGCTGTAGCGCAGTTCGTCGCGAAGGATGCCCTGTAGAATCTTTTTCGAGAGCGTCGCGGGATAGTCGGGGTCGATGCCGGGAAAGAGAATGTGTGCGGTCATGACCATCGAGCATCTCGACTTGAACGCTCGAGTGAAGGGACGAAACTCGCGATCGACCAAGGTCTCGAGCGGTGTTTGTACCTTGGGTAGTGCCAGGTGGGAGTCGACCGAGGTGTCGCCGTGCCCTGGAAAGTGCTTCACACAGGGCTGCACTCCGTTGGTGAGGTGTCCGCGAACCATGGCCGTCACGAACTTGGAGACGTCTTCTTCGTTGTCTCCGAAAGCTCGTGATCCGATGACGGGATTTTTGGGGTTCGTATGGATGTCGGCAACCGGACAGAAATTGAGGTTGATTCCCACGGCGGAGAGCTCGCGGGCGATGAGACTCGAAATCTCATAGGCCAGGGTCGGAGAGCCCGTTGCGGCGATGTCGGCGGCTTCGGGAATTCGGGTGAAGCCTTTTCGGAATCGCTGCACTTTGCCGCCTTCGTGGTCCACCGAAATCCACAGCGGAAGCTCCGAGCGGCACTCCTGGATCTGGGTGGTCAACTCGGCCACCTGTGCGGGAGACTCGTAATTGGGAGAGAACAGGATGGTTCCACCGATCTTGGAGTGACGGATGAACTCAGCGGTCTCCTGGGAGAGTTCCAGGCCCGAAAAACCCATGATGAAAAGTTCGCCAAGTGCGTCCTGCGCGTCGCGGATGAGGCTCATGGTTCAAGAGTTTATCCCGTCCCCTCGGGGTTTGGAAACCGCGTCGAGCGCGAGCAGGGTAATGACCAGAGGAATTCCGGTCGCCACCGAGATGTGGGGGGCTTCGATCAGGTAATCGCGGGCCTGGGCGAGCAGCGAGCCCCAGCTTTCTTCGCCCACCGGAAAGCCGAGGCCGAGAAAGCTGAGTGAGGCTTCGGCGACCAGGGCGTGGGAGAGCGACGACGGTAGCTTGAGACGGGCCAGGGAGGCCAGATGGGGCATCATGTGCCGCAGGGCCAGGCGTAGCGGACTTGCCCCAAGAGAGCGGGCGGCCCAGATGAACTCCTGTTGCGAGATTTCTCTCGCTCTCGCCCAGAGGATTCGAGTGAGTCCCGGTGTTGCACCCAGAACGAGTGCGACGAAGATGGTGAGACGTCCAGGGCCCAGAATTCCAGCAACCGTGAAGGCGAAAAGGATGGACGGAAAGGCCAGTAGAAACTGAAGTACTGAATCAAGAGCATGCTCCGTCCAGCGAGGAAGATGTGGCGCCACAGAAGAGACGGCGAGAGCCACGCAGACGCTGGTGCCCACGCAAACGGCGGCAAAACCAAAGCTCATGAGCGAGGCCGTCAGAAGGAGTTCGAGCAGGTTTCTTCCGTAGGTGTCTGCGCCCAGCGGCAGCGTGAAAAATGAGGGAGCCGCCAGTGCGCGGGGAATGTTGAATTCCGGTGTTGGTCCCAGGATTCGCCAGAGGAGTGCCGATCCAAACCAGGAGCCCAGCCAGATCCAGGCGAGTCGTTGGCGATTCATGGCAGGCCTCGCTGACGGGGGTCCCAGGCCTTTTGCAGCAGGTCTCCGACAAAGACCCCGATCAGGCAGGTCGAGGCTCCGAGCAGCGTGGCGCCCTCCATCACCGGATAATCCCTCTGCAGAGTGGCCTGTACCCAGGCAACCCCCATTCCCGGCCAGTCGAAGATCCATTCGACGATGAAGGAGCCTGCAAGCAGGCTTCCTGCCTGTGATCCTAGAATGGCCAAAAGCGCTCCGAGCGAAGGAGCGAGTCCGTTCTTCAAGATCGCCCGAACCGGGGGCAGTCCGCGCGCGAGTGCAGCACGGTAGAAGGGTTGCCTCAACTCTTCGCGCGTGCGCAGCTCGATGATTCTGAACCAGCTTCCGGCGAGCGGTAGCGCAAGAGCGAAACAGGCGAGTCCCAGTGACGCCTGAAACTCGGCCCAGGGAAGCAGGACGGCAAAAAGATAGAGCACGGCAGGTCCGACCCAGGCGAGGGGAATGCTGATCAGAATCATGGCAATGCGACGGACCGCTCGCTGAAGCACCTGCAAGGACGGACTTGCCTGCGGAAACGCGCAGAAGAGCGCCGAGGGCAGTGCGATCGTCAGCGCGAGAACCAGGGCCCCGAAGGCGAGTGCGAGCGTTCGCGAGAGGCGCTCGAGAAGCATGGGAAGAACTGGCTGGCGGGTGACGAGACTGTAGCCCAGATCGCCACGGAGCAGATGAAGAAGGTCTCTGCGGCAGGCCTCGACAAAAGGGACGTCGAGGCCCAGGTCATGGGCAATCTGCTCACGAGGGAGTTTGAGGGCCGTTTCGGCCAGCAGGAAATCGAGTGGATCGCCGGGCAGGGCGTGAATCAGGGCGCGGCTCAGCAGAAAAACGGCCATCAGAGACGCCGCGAGCTGAGCGATTCTTCGAACCAGGTATCGCATCAGGACTTGTCCAGGAACTTTCTGGCGATCGATTCGCTGACGTGTTCGATTCGGGTCTTCTGGTGCGGGATTTCGACTCTTGCGGGAGCGCCCGAGGAGTCGACGTACCAGAAGGATTCCTGGCCGTTGAACTGAACGCGGACGCGAATCGTGCCGCTCGACCGGGCGAACTCATCGGGCTCGAGCATCTGGATTCTGCCGTTTTCGGTGGGAAAACCGGCATCCTGGTTGTCCTCAAGAACGGCCAGAAAGGGTTTTGTGAATCCTTGAAGCTGCTTGGCCGGAAGGTTTTCGAGCTGCCTCTTCAGCCAGAAGGGAAACATGCTCGAAAAAATGGCCTTGGAGGGAAGGCCTTTTGAAATGAGCGGTAGCTCTCCGCCATTTCTTCTGATCTGAATCTTCAGTCGTCCACCGTCAGCCGTTCCGTCGATCTGGATTTCGCTGCCCCGGTAGACGGCGTGAAAATGATAGAAAAGCGGGGTGAGCTGATCGTCATCGCTGCTGAAGGCTCCGAGCTGTTCGTTGTTGATGAATCCCTCTTCGCTCTTCCACATCTGGGTCTGGAAGTGGATGCGTCCCTGGTTTCTCTCGGCGGTCTCCTGGTAGTAGGCGTAGCGCGTCGAGGGAAGCAGGGTCACCGTATACCATCGGTTCCAAACCATCTTCTTTTGCTCTCCCTTTTCAGGGGCCTTCGCGTGCAGGGAAGCCGGAAGCGTGATGGCGGCGACGATCATCAGGATGGCCTTTGCCGTGCGTGAAAGTGTCATGCCCTGCTCCTTCAGTTACTTGAAGTCGAACTTGCGCTGAAGCACTGCCGTTGCCGCGACCCCTGAGAGCACGATCACCCAGATGAGGTAGATCCAGAGCAGCAGGATCGGGATGGCACCGAGGCTTCCGTAGATTCGATCATAGCTGACCAGACGCCTGGTGTAGAACTGATAGGCGATGGTCGCGACGCTCCAGTTCACCGAGGTGACCAGCGACGAAACGAGAGCCGGTCTCCAGTGGACCCTTCGGTTCGGGACGAACTTGAAGAGCCAAAAAAATGCCGTCGTGCTCAGCAGCATCAGTCCGGCCTTTCCCGGAAGGATTCGGGACAGGGGCAGCTCCTGCGAGGTGACGATCCCGATGGCGATGGCCAGAGCAAGGGGCCCCAGAGTGATGAAGAACCAGTACATCGAGAGCCGTTGAAACCAGCTGCGATTCTCGGGGGCCCGCCAGATGCGATTGATGGCTTTGTCGATGCTGAAGAGCAGGCTCATGCTGGTGGCAAAAAGCGCCAGGAATCCGCCGACCCCCAGTACCCCGGTATGGGCGTTGCGAATGAAGCCTCGAAGCTGCTGGGCGACCACTTCGCCCGCCCCCTCTGTCAAATGTTTGAGCAGGAAGGGCTCGAGTGTCTGCTGAAGTCGGTCGAGACCTCCAAAAGCCTGAAAGATCGCGAAGCTGACCGCCATCAACGGAATCATCGAGAGCAGCGTAGTGTAGGCGAGGCTCGAGGCGACCGTCAGCAGCTGGCAGTCGGAGAACTCCTTCCAGACGTCGACGAGAAATTGGCGTATCCTTTTCAAGAAGGGCATCGTTTTGTCCGATAGGGGTGTGTCATGTTGGGTTCAGCTCTCCTATCCGCAGTTGAGCGCGGGGCGTTTGTCCTCTACGTCGCTTACGGACTCATCTTCCTGGCCACCTTCCTGGTCATGCGTTTTCTCGTCCAGGAACAGGAAACGCGCCTGGCCGAAGAAAACCTCGGCGACACGAAGAATCGAAAAGCATCCAATGGCCTGATTCGGGTCACGAGACCATTCTTTTCCCAGTATATCGTGCCGATGGTCCGCGGCAAGCCGCAGTGGGACACCCGGCGGGTGCATTACCGTCGGCGCATCATTGCCGCAGGCCTGCGCGAAGAGTTCACGGCCGACGAGTTCATTGCTTTCAAGTTCTTCCTGATTCTTTTCTTTCCGCTCGTGGGAGCGGTGCTGACGATCACAGGACTTTTCGATTTTCCCTTGTGGCAGCTCGGGGTGCTGGGGGTGGCCGGCTGGTTCTTTCCGGATCTCTGGGCCCGTTCTCGCATGCGCGCGCGTCAGCGACAGGTCAAGCGCGCCCTGCCCTTCGTCGTCGATCTTCTGGCGCTTTCCACCGAGGCGGGGCTCGACTTCGTCGGAGCGATCGGCAAGGTGGTCGAGAAGGCGAAGCCCAGCCCCCTGATCGAAGAGCTCGAGCAGGTGCTCAAGGAAATCAAGGTGGGCTCCTCGCGTGCCGAGGCGCTGCGCGAGATGGCATCGCGCCTGGACATGTCCGAGATGAGTTCATTGGTCGCCATTCTGGTGTCGGCAGACCAGATGGGGGCTCCGATCGGGCGCACGCTGCGCCAGCAGTCCGAGCAGATTCGGGTGCAGCGCTTTACGATGGCGGAGAAGGCCGGAGCAGCCGCAGCTCAGAAGCTGATGTTTCCGGTCATCCTCTTTATCCTGCCGGCAGTTTTTCTGATTATTTTCGGGCCTGTGGGCCTCGGGTTCATGGGTGCCGGAAATTAACCGTCGGGGCGATCCGACCGGGAAGGGACGACACATGGGTGGGATTCGTATCGTGTCCCTAAAAAATCAACGAGTTATTGCCGACAAGTGTCTCGTGGCGGACCGTTTTTGGATTCGCCTGCGGGGATTGATCGGGCGTCGTTCGATGGGGCGAACCGAGGGCCTGTGGTTTCCGCGCTGTTCGAGCGTCCACACCTGGTGGATGAGCATGCCGATTGACGTTGTTTTTCTGCGTCCGTCGGGTTCGCGGCGCTCCGGGGTGTGGGAGGTGTCGTCGGTTCACGCCGGAGTTCGTCCGTGGAGGATTCTTCCGCTGGCCGACTGGGGCGCGACCGTGACTTTGGAATTGGCCGCGGGAGCGGCAATGGAGGGGGATCTGAAGCCCGGAGACGAGGTGGAATGTATCGGCTGACGGTCGTCGCGGGACCCAACCGCGGCAGCAGCTATCCGTTGCACGAAGGGGAGACGACCCTGGGTCGACTCTCGGAGAACACCATTGCCCTGAACTCTTCGAAGGTCTCGAAACGGCACTGCATGCTTGTCGTCGGCGCGGGAGAGGTGATCTGCAAGGATCAGGGCAGCTCAAACGGCACGTTTGTCAACGGCGTGCTGACGAAGACACCCCGACAGATTCAGCCAGGCGATCAAATCAGTGTCGGCGACTTCGTCTTCGAGCTTTCGGTGGTGATGCAGGGTTTTCATCGGGATCCGCTGGCGCTTCCCGGCGCACTGGTTGGCGCCGCCAACCTGCCGATGGCGGGGGGGGCGTCAGGCGCTCCTGGCTCCGTCTCATCCGGAATGACGGGCTTTTCGAGTGTCGCCGCCGCAGCACCGCAGGAAGTGGTTCCCCAGGACTTCAAGTCGCGAATGCTTTGGATCTTTGAGCGAAGAATCATGCCGCACCTCTATCAGCTGCTGCTGAAGTACGAGTGGCGGACATTGCTTTTCGGCTCCTATGTCTTTTTTTCGCTGATTGCGCTGTTCTTCGCAGTGGCCCCGCTGATCCAGTCGAACGAAGTACTGATGGTTCGGGAGCTCGAACGGCGGGCGAAGTTCATGGCCCAGCAGATCGTCGAAGTGAATGTGCCCCACATTCGTAGCCGATCAGAAGCAAGTACCGAAATTCCGGATTCGATCGAGAAAGGTTTCGGCGTCCGGCAGGCGTTTCTGGTCGATCTCGATAACCGAATTCTCGCTCCCGCCTCGAAGCTCAATCAGTACATCACGGTCGGTCCGGCCGCCATCGCTGCCGTGAAGGCCAAGCAGGTTTTTCTTGAAACGGGGCGGATGCGCACCTTCTCGATTCCCGTGGGTTCGCACACGGTCGTGGCGGTCGAGCCGATGCTGCTCTACAGCGAGCGCGAGGGGAAGAATATTCCCGTGGCCATGGGAGTCGTCGCCCTGGATGCCAGCGTCGTCACCCAGGGCTTCGGGGATGTGGCCATCATCTTCGCAGAGGCCTTCATCTGGCTGGTTTTCTTCGGCATGCTCCTCGCGCTGGTGGTCTACCGCCTGACTCTCAAGCCGCTCGAGATCATCAACGATGAGGTTGATCGCTCGTTGAAGGGCGACGAGTTCGAGCAGATGTCTCGCGACTGCCGGTTTGAGGAGCTGGGGCAGCTTCAGGATGTCCTTGATTCGCTGTTGCAGAGAGTGTCGACCGGTGGATCCTCGGATCGTCTGGACGACCCCGGCACGTCGTCGATTTCGATCGGTGACGAGTGCCTGCCTGCCTTTAGGGTACTGGGCGAGGAGCTGTCGTCGGGAATGGCGTTTTGTGATGGCGAGCGTCGCGTGCTGTTCGTGAACACGGCGTTCGAGGACCTGACTGGAATTCGGGGAGACAACGCCTTCATGCAGCCGCTGGTCGATCAGGCGCGAGACCAGGCGCTGGCAAGTTTCATCGCGGATCTCTTTGATCGTTGCGGCTTTGCTTCGGACGGAATCTCAGAAGAGTTTGAATTCTCGGGAGTCCCCTTCCGGGTGCAGGCCATTCCCATCGGAGTTGCAGGAAATGCTCCCCGAGGATTTTTGCTTTTGACGGTGAGGAGCGAGCATGGCTGAGCGCGCGCCCACGATTCTCAAGTTTCGCAGCAGCCTGGTTCCCCGCCAGCGCGGGGAACTCGCGCGGCTTCGCGCACTCAAGGGCCCGGATCGGGGAACGACCTTCGTGCTCGTCAATACCAGGGCGTCGATCGGAAGGGGCGAAGAGAATGACATTTTCATCGGCGACCTGAAGGCCTCGCGCCTTCATGCCGAGATCACCGCCAGTGCGACGGGCTGGATGGTTCGCGATCTGGGGAGCGCCAATGGTATCCTTCACAATGGAGTCCAGACGCGTTCGGCACCGGTACGAACGGGGGATCTGGTCACGGTTGGCGAGACCGTTCTGGAGTTTCTGGGTGCCGATGCCGCGCCTGAGCGCCTTGCCGAGGTTGCGCGCGATGAACTTCAGGTCGACCGAATGGTGCAGGCAAAATTGGAGACACCGGGGCGCGCCAGGTCACTGTCGGATCCGTTCGGACTGAAGTCGGCAGCATCCGTTGCGGTCGCCGCTCCTGACGCGGCCGCGAAGCAAAAAAAAGTGCTGCGTCTGACCGTGGCGGCGCTTTTGGCGCTGGTTGCTGTCTTTGGATTGGAATGGTTCGATGAGAAGCCGGCCAAGAAGGCTTCGAAGAACCGAAAGACGGCCAGTGTGTCCGAAGAGGCACAGGATCTCGAGTCGCTTCTTCCCCGTCTCGAGAGCGTGCCGACCAGTCGAAACGCCGAGATGTTCTTCAAGCAGGGTTTTCGAGAGTACCGCGAGCGCAACTACGTTCGGGCGCTGGCCCAGTTCGAGCTGGTGCTTCAGTTGATTCCTGATCACGACATGGCGCTGCGCTACCGCGACAATGCGCGAATTGCCATTGAAGAAGAAGTGAAGCAGCATTTTGAGAGGGGACGGAAGGATCGAGTTGCAGGGAAATATCGCGATTCGCGGGCTCATTACGAGGCCATCCTGCGACTGCTCCACACGGATCAGACGAATCCGTCGTATGAGGAAGCGCGAGGGCAGCTCGAGGAGCTGAAGAAGACGATGGAGGAAGGCTGATGGCAGCGCCGGTTCTCACCATCAAGAAAAACGGCCAGATTCTTCGCAGCGTCACTTTGGAGCCGGGCGAGGTCGTGCTCGGGCGGGGCGAAGGGTGCATTATCCGTCTCGATGATCGATCCGTTTCACGGCAGCATGCGGTCATCAAGTTGAGTCCTTCGGGGTTGGT
This sequence comes from uncultured Bacteriovorax sp., assembly GCA_964432565.1. Classification (GTDB taxonomy): domain Bacteria; phylum Bdellovibrionota; class UBA1018; order UBA1018; family UBA1018; genus CAIOHW01. The sequence goes on along the minus strand of CAYSOA010000013.1, from coordinate 44,742 downwards.
GATCGAAAAGAAGAGCCATCTGGCTCCACTGCGCATCAATGGCTCGGAGTGCGAGTCGGCAGTGCTGCAGCAGGGTGATGAGGTTTTTATCGGTCCTTACCTGCTAAAAGTGGCTCTTCCAGAAGAGAGCCTGCGGGGCAACGAGGCCGGCGAGTATACGCCAGCTCCCATTCAGAGTGAGGCCGCGCCTGCACTCGAAGGGGTCGCCGAGCCCTCAGCGCTCGATGTCGGCCTGGCAGCCTCAGACGAGGGCGTCGCAGACCCGTTGGATTTCTCGGCTCCTGATGACGCCGAGATACCGCCTGGATTATCGATATTTGGTGGGTCAGCGGAAGGTTCCTCAAGAGAGGCCTCTCCGATTGCCGTGGTTGAGAAACCCAAAAGCGAAGAGCTGAGCTCGTTCATCGAAGAGGATGCCCGAACCCGACTGCTCCCTCAGGACTCCCTGGTCAAGTTGAAGCTCCGATTCTCTCCGGGGGCTGCGAATATTGAGATTCGGGAGTTCGATCAGGATGAGATCAGTATCGGGCGCGGCAAGGGCTGCGACGTGGTGCTGAATGACAAGAAGGCCTCTCGCAAGCACCTGGTGATTCGTCGTGCTGGGGTGGGTGTCGATACGAACTTTACCATTCGTGACCTCGAGTCGGCCAACGGAGTCTATGTCAACGGTGCGAGAATCACGGAACATCTTCTCTCTGGAGATGACGTCGTCCGTGTCGGTGATACCGAGTTTGTGGTGCAGGCCGTGCTTCCCAATTACGATCAGAAGGCCGCCGGATTTCTCAGGGTGGATCAGGGTTCTCCGATCCATGAGGAAAGCCAGCTCCTTCAGGGCATGGCGCGGTTGGATGAGGGCGGCGTGCCCCTTCCCGCACAGGGTCAGGCTGCAGGCGGTGCTCTGGTGGCGGAATCACCGGTTGCAGGTATCCCCGGACTCGGAGATGCCGGACTGTCGAATGTGATCGGGGTCGCCGGACTTCCTGGAGCGGGATCTTCGGGGAAAATGGGCCTTCTGGAGCGTTGGCGCGCCATGCCCCAGAGAACGCGACTGATCGGACTGGTGGCAGTCGGCATGGTGATCTGGACGATTCTCGATGAGCTGCCCCAGGACTCCGCAAAGCCGGCAAAGAGCGCCGAGACCCAGTTAGTAAAAAAGTCGAAGCAGCAGAACTCACCTTCTTCCGGATCCGGTGCGAACCTTCCGAGCTTCGAACAGCTCAAGCCGGAGCTGAAGAAGTTCGTCGAGGCGCAGTATGCACTGGCACTCGAGTACTTTCGCAACCGGGATTACGACCGATCCCTTTACGAGGTGCGGAAGATCTTTCAGTACGTTTCGGACTACCGTGATTCGAGAGATCTGGAGCGCTACGCAGTCGAAGGGCGCCAGCGCCTGCAGGCGCAGGAGGACGAACGTCGTCGGCGCGAGCAGGAGGAGGCCAACAAGGCGCGAGTGGCCCGGCTGGTGATCGAAGTGGAAGGACATATGGCCCGCAAGGAGCACGTGAGGGCTCGAGAACTTTTTGCCGAGATCATTTCGATCGAACCGGACAATGCGCAGGTGGCGGGCTGGAAGAGGGAGATCGAGGCCTACGAGGAGGCGGCCGAGCGCGAGCGCATGCTGAAGCAGTTTGAGCGGGAGACGCGGGCCAGGGCAGAAGAGATTCTGGCTTCGGGCAGGCAGGCACTGAAGGACGAGCGCTGGTTCAAGGCCATTGAGCTGTTTCAGTCCGTGGACCGGCTGGAGCTGAAGGACAAAAAGCTTTTGGCACGGGCCAGTAAGGGGGTTCGGCAGGCAAAGGAGGGCATCGCTGCGGCACGAGATCCTCTCCTCGAAGAGGCAACCCGACTGGAACAGGAGTCGAACTACCCGGAGGCCTTCAAGAAGTTTGCAGAGGCCCGTCGAGTCGATCCGGGGAGCGGCGATGCGAAAGCAGGAATGGACCGGGCGAGAAAGTACCTGAACGATCGTGCCAAGCTTCTGTATACTGAAGGAGTGCTCGCCGAAAGTTACAGTGACTTTGCGCTGGCTCGCACCCGGTTCGAGCAGTTGATCGAACTCGCTCCGCCGGATGATCCGTATCATGAGCGCGCGAGGCGCAAGCTGTCGCGCTATATTCTGCAGGAGGGAACGCCTCGATGAGCTCAGGCAAAGCTTCGATGTGCTCCATTCGCGAGTGGTCTTCGTCCGAGGATTCGAGCGACGCCCGAAATGAGGACAAGATTCTGTCGTTGCCCGACAAGAGGGTACTGGTGATTGCCGATGGGTTTGGAGGCGGTGGCGAAGACGGGCGTGCGGCGGACGTGGCATGTGCCGCCGTTCATCAGTTTCTCTCCGAAGAGGCGGGCGATCTTGAAGCGACTCTTCCGTTTGAGATGCGCAGCTACTTTTCGCTTGCCGGCAACGTGCTCTTCAACGCGCTCGTGCACGCCAATCGACAGATACTGGGAAATAACCGCTCTCGTTCGGTTCACTCGCGCCAGGGGGCCTCGGTGATCGCAGCCTATCTGGACGGGCAGGCCGTGTCGCTGGCGTCAGTCGGAGGGTGTTCGGCGTGGTTTTGTCGAGAGGGCAATTGGGCATCCCTTCTCACTCCCCGAAGCTGGGGACGATGGGTTGAGCCGACGCGACCTGCCCGGACGTCTGAGGAGCGCCTGCCTCTGATGGCCCTCGGGATCAGTGAAGACCTGGAGCCCGAAGTGGTCGAGGTGCGGACCCGGCCGGGGGATCGCCTCTGGCTGGGGACTTGGGATCCGCAACCGGATCAGTTGTCTTTTGGGGAGGGTGGGGTTTACTCTGCGAAATCGATGGGTTACGCTCAGGAGCAGTCTTGGGTGATGTGGGAATTCTAAAGTTGACTCGGAAAGTCAGGAACTGGCTATAATTGGGGGAGGGGCGTCCGTTCGCATTTTTTCCTCAGGTGTCGGGCGGTTTTTCCGAGAAGGAGCATATGAAGGCATTTTGGGCGAAACGCATCAAGGATTGGGGACGACGACTCCTGAAGGAGGAGTCGGGCCAGTCCATTGCCGAGTACGTGCTCATCCTGTTCATCGTCGTCCTCATCGCCGTGAAGGTCAAAAGGACCTTGAAGGACAATCTAGAGGGTCTACTGGATAAGACCGGGCAGAAAATGATCGATTTCGCTGATGAGGAGTAATTTGCGCCAGCTGCGCGCCAGGACTGGGGGGATGTCGTGTCAGTTCCGCAGTCGACCAGCCATCCGGTACCCGGGCAGGGACAGGACGGGCAGGCCTTTCTTGAATACATTCTGATCTTGAGTTTTGCGCTCGGAACGTCGTTGCTGGTAGCGCGCGGCATGAGCGGTGCCATGGATCGGGGCATCCTGCTTTTCGGCGGACAGCTCGAAAAGGACCTGAAGACGGGAAAGACGCCGGTGGCGAGTGGCTGGAAGAATTGAGCCGGAATGGGTCATCGGGGTGCTCTCGGTGCTGGGAGGCGTTGCAGTCCTCACTGATCTTCTTCGTCGCAAAATCTACAACTGGATGACGTTTCCGGCGATGTTCCTCGGAATGGCCTGGCTGAGCTGGTCTGAGGGCTGGGGCGGACTGGGACGATCTCTGTCGGGGATGGGCGTGGCCCTGATCTGCTTTGGCCTCTTCATGGCTTTTCGATGGCTGGGCGCTGGTGACGTCAAACTACTGATGGCCTTCGGGGCGTGGGGTGGGGCCAGGTACAGTGCCGAGGTAGCGCTTTTCAGCATCATTCTCGGGGGGCTGCTGACGCTTCTCGTGATGCTTCTGACCGGTAGGCTCTTTGGCTTCTTGAAGCGAGTGAAGCAATTCTTTCTGGGGCTGCTGGTTCGAGAGCTGGAAGTCGTCCCGTTTCAAGCCGATCGACGATTCCGGTTGCCGTTTGCCATCCCGCTGGCGATTGCCGCGATCTCCGAGGCCCTCGGCAATCCGCTGGAGCAATGGGACATCTTCATTCCGGGAGTCTGGAATGGCTGAAACGCGAGAACGCCTTCAGGACGAATCGGGACAGGCGATGACCGAGTACCTGCTTTTGCTTCTGGTGATTCTCAGCATGGCCGCCCTCGTGCGCGAAGCATTCAGAAGATACCAGCTGGCCGATCAGCTTTTGACGCCATTCAATCGGCGTTTTGCCTACGTGTACCGGTACGGTCATGTCGATGCCCGGGGCCCCGATGATGGCGGATTCAAAAAACACCCGCGCGCCCTAGGCGACGGCGAGGAGAACTTTCGACTGTTTCTGAATCCGGGGAGGCCCTGATGCGAAAGGGTCTCCTCCAGAGCCCATCGGATCGCGCCGGACAGTCGACGATCGAGTTTGTGCTTACCCTGATCATGCTTCTGGGTTTCGTGCTCTTCTACACCCGAATCGGCTTTCTGCTCGGCTACGCGAATCTGGTTCAGTACGCCACCTTCATGGCGGCACGAGCCTATCAGGCAGGGGGCATCGACCAGGCCGCCCAGGAGGAGGCTGCCTCCAATACGATTGTTGACCTGCTCAAGCGCAGTCGCGGACTGCGAGGCGAGGAACGATTCAAGATCGCCCGGCCCGTGGGCGGAGGTTCGCCGTCCGGCGCACGGATCGGGCCCGGTGACAATTTTGTGGCGACCGACGAGGGCTTTAGCTGGGAGCAGGGAGTCCGATATAGCTTTGAGGGGCAATTGCTCGTGAATTTATTTGGGTCGAAAGCCACATCTGAAAGCGCAGCCGATGGGGCATCCCCCGGCAAGCTCCGACTCACGTCCGAGAGCTGGCTGGGTCGAGAAGTGACCGAAGAGGAATGCCTGACCGAGCTGCGCAGCCGACAAGGACCTCGCGGGCAGCGCGTGGAGGGGCCTGACAATGGCTGCTAACGGCGCTCGCCGGTACAAGTCGGGTGATCGCAGCGGGCAGAGCCTGATCGAGCTCGTGTTGATCCTGCCGGCCTTTGTGGGAATGCTCTACCTGATGGTGCGGGTCAGCTCGGCCATTCAGGTCTCGATCGTCAACCAGAAGTACTCGCGGCAGCGACTTTTGGAGATTGCCGGAAACTCGCCACACTATCCGTCCGTTGGTCGGGCTCAAGCGGTTCTGATTCCTCAGGGGGATAATCGTCTCACCGTCGGTGTTTCTGAGGAGAGCACCCAGAGCATTTCGGGGGGCTTTCAGCCCAGTGCTCCCACTCAACTGATCGTTCGAAGTACTCGTCGCGCTGAAGGCGCCAGTGATCGTGCCGGTGAGGAACCCGCCCGGCGTGCCAACGTGAGGATTCGTAACACGGTCGAACTCTGCACGCCGATTCTCGCCACATCGACGGGAGGAGCTCAGCGACGCCCGCTCGCGATCGCCTTGAGCGAGAGTACGCTTCGGCAGGTGAGTTTTTGCAGTGGAGGAATCGATGAATAGCAAGGCACTCGTGATCTCGATCGTGATGTCAGTGGTTGCCGTGTTTTTCGTGCAGAGCTACGTCGAGTCGATCGAGGAGGAGTCGCAGCGGAAGTACGGCAGCCAGCTTCTGGTGATGGTCGCCAAGACCGACATCAAGGAGATGGATACCCTGACGGAAAAGGAGCTCGAGTACCGGGAGATTCCGAAGCGCTTTCTCGAGCCTGCTGCGATTTGGGCCGACCCTCGCGAGAAGGACAAGGACACGCGAGGAAAGGACCTGAAGAAGTTTGCCGGGGCGATTGCGATCGTCCCCATCAAGAAGGGCGAGCAGATCACCCTGAACAAGATCACCGAGCCCTCGATTCGCACGGGCCTTTCACCCCAGATCGCCCCCGGACGCCGCGCGATGACCATTTCGGTTGCCGACCTGACGGGAGTGGCCAAGCTGGTCAAGCCGGGAGACCGCGTCGACATCATCGGCGTGATCGATATGGCCATCGGCAAGGAGAACAAGATCGCCAAGACCCTGTTTCAGGACGTGGTGATTCTTGCCACCGGAAAGAACGTCACCAATAATCCGGCCAGAACCGTCGAGACCGATCCGTTCAGCGGCAAGGAGAAGGTGCGTTCGCTGGCGCAGGATGCCTCCTTCAATACGGTCACGGTCGAAGTGGATGCCAATCAGGCGCAGGCACTCGCGTTGATGCAATCCGGGAACGAGACGACCTTGTTTTTATCGCTTCGCCACAACGACGACAGCGAACGCGTGAATTCGATGCCCGTCACCTATCGAGACATCATGCCGCCCGAGCTGATTCGACAGGTCATGATTCAGAACTCGAACGGGAGGGCGCCGGCTAGCCGGTAACGAACCATGGGACTTCGCGACCAGCTCCAGGACAGGCGACAGGGAGGCACCGATCCCCTGACCGGCAACCGGCCGGGCTGGCCGATTTTGTTCGCCCTTGCGGGTGCCCTGATGCTGGGAGTGCTGCAGCTGGCTCGCGCCGCTGATGACGAAAAGGATGGAGCCCGGCGATCGAAGACGACCCGCGACCAGAGCGAAATCGAGGCCGACAAGCGGACCCTGCTGCTGACCGTCGGACAACAGAAGACCGTCGATGTCGACTTCGAAACCGAGCTGGCGAAGATCTACATCGGAGACCCCAGAAAGCTCGTCTTTGACCTGGTGAAGGTCGGTGACAAGCAGCAGCTCATCTTCAGACCCACCCAGGCGGGTGATACCACGGTCATGGTTCGAGACATGGACGGAGAGTTGCGCCTGATCTTCAATGCGAAGGTGACGCCCTCCAACCTCGAAAGCCAGGCGCGCGAGCTGCGCGAGCTGCTTCGAGACATCGAAGGCCTCGAGATCAAGATCGTGGGCCAGAAAATCGCCGTCGATGGCGAGGTTCTCACACCAGCCGACTACGGTCGCGTGCTCGCGGTGGTGGGTGACGGTTCCTATGCGGGAATCGTTCTTCCGTTGATGACCCTGTCGCCACTGGCCCTGCAGGTGATTGCCCGCAGGATTCAAGAAGACGTTCGGGTCTTCGCCCCCAAAGTTTCGACTCGCGTCGTGAACGGCACGATCTGGCTCGAGGGTGAGGTCAAGAGTGCCGAGGATATCGCTCGCGCCGAGAAGATCGGCGGCCTTTATATTCCCGAGGTGCGACCCAGCCAGCAGATCGACAAGGACGTCAATGCCCTGAGGCTTCCGCCGAGAAACATGATCCAGCTCTTTCTGACGGTCGAGAAGCCCGCGCCGACGCCGCTCGATAAATTGATTCGTGTCACCATGTATTTCGTCGAGCTCAAGAAGGACTACAACCGGCTTTTCTCGTTCAAATGGCAGCCCAGTTTTACCGCGGCCGGCGAGCCGTCTTATGCCATTGGACAGCGAGTCGATGGAACCGTCGGAGCAGAAGGAACATCCTTCACTGCCATCATCTCTAGCCTGATTCCCAAACTCCAGACAGCCCAGCTCGCGGGATATGCCAGAATTCTCAAGACCGGCACGCTGGTCACGAAAAGTGGAGCCGTGGCCACTTTGCGTGAGCAAACCGAATTTGCGAGCTTGGTCGAGCGCCCCAATGCGCAGGGGATCAACCAGCTTACTGCCCAGAAGACTCCCGTTGGTCTCTCGATTCAGGTGCTTCCGCGGGTCGTGGGCCAGAGTGACGATGTGGAGCTCGAGATCGACATGACCCAGAGTACGGTCGTCGGTACCGCTCCGGCGGGTGATCGGGCTCCGACAGTGGCAGCCAATGCGGTGACCACGAGGCTCTACCTCAAGAGCAACGACAGTGCGGCTTTCGCCAGTGTTTCGGGAACCGAAGTCGGAACAGATTTCAACAAGGCTCCGTTTGCTGCCGACCCTCTATTTCGACTCAATCGTTCGAAGGAATACAAGAAGATCAATTCGAGGTTCGTGGTCTTCGTTACTCCGCAGATCATCGAGAGCGCCTCGCAGGGCACCGAAGACCTCAAGCGCGACTTCAGGGTGAGGAGCAACTGAGCATGGCCGGTCACGTGATCGCAGTCGTCGGTGGCAAGGGTGGAATCGGGAAGAGCGTGTTTTCGGCGAACTTCATGCTCGCCTACCTCCAGAATTTTCGGCAGAAGCCGCTTTTGATCGATGCCGACTTCAATAGTCTCGGTGACCAGAACATCATCCTCAATCTCAATCCCCCCAGAAACCTGGTGGACGCATCGAAGCTGCAGGGAACGATCGACCTGAAGGCGCTTTCGTCCGTCATGGTGCAGGGAAACGGGGGGTTTGGCTTCATCGGCTCTCCACGTGATGCCAATTCCGCTCGAGACCTGGATCTCGATGGATATGGAAAGCTGCTCAAGGCGGCTCAGGGGCTCTTTCCCTGGACGATCGTCGACTGCGGCAGTTCGATGGATATCGTCACCATGAAAACGTTCGAGGCGGCCACGGCGATCTTCGTCGTCACGACCGCCGACCTGATCGTCATCAATCAGACCAAGCGAATCCTCGCGAAGATCCAGGAGATGCTCTTTCCCCCGGAAATGGTCCAGTTGGTGATCAATCGCTATTCTCAGTCGACCCTGATCACGCCGGCGATGATCCAGAAAAATCTGGGGCGAAATGTCTTTGCTGCCATTCCCGACGATCCCGGTACGGCCGACGCTGCCCTTTCGAAGAGCACTCCCCTGGTGCTTTCGGCTCCCGCCTCGATCGCCGCTCGCGGGTACCATGAAATCGTTCGCAAGATCCAGCAAGTGGGCCTGCTTGAGGCTCTTTCAAAGCTGAAGAAGCCCACCGGGGTGGCACTCAAGGCCCAGGCCCAGCGCGGTCCCGAGCAGGTGAGGATGGAGTTCGGTGGCGCGGCCTCGCAGGACGTCAATCCGCTTCGTGCGACTTCCGCACCCGTGGATGCTTGGACGTCCATGAAGCTTCGAATCCACAAGGGCCTGATCGAAACCATGGACCTCAAGAAGACCAATACCGACACAAACGATCCCAAGCAGCGTGCGGTGCTGCGCGACAAGACCCAGAAGGCGATTCTGGATATCATGGCGCAGGAGGACACGGCGTCGCTTTTGCCCACCCGTGAGCTGAAGGCCCAGATGATCAAGGAAGTGCTGGACGAGGCACTTGGCCTGGGTCCGCTCGAAGACCTCCTTGCCGACGATTCGGTGAGCGAAATCATGGTCAATTCGCGTGATCAGATTTACGTGGATCGTGCGGGCAAGAACCAGATGTCGAAGGTGACCTTCAGCAGCGAGCAGCAGATGTACAACGTGATCGAGCGTATCGTCATGCCTCTCGGTCGAAGGGTGGACGAAAAGACGCCTTATGTCGATGCCCGACTTCCGGATGGCTCGCGCGTCCACGTGATCATCCCTCCGCTTGCACTGCGCGGACCCACCATCACGATTCGAAAGTTTCCGAAGACGCGTCTCGAGGCGAGGGATCTGGTTGCCAAGGGGTCCGCGACCGATGAAATCATGGACTTTCTGAGGCTCTGTGTCGAAGCCAAATTGAATATCGTTGTCAGTGGTGGAACCGGGTCAGGTAAGACGACGCTGCTCAATGTCTTGAGTAACTTTATTCCGGCAAATGAGCGCATCATCACCGTCGAAGACTCGGCGGAGCTTCAGCTCGGCCAGGAGCATGTGGTTCGGCTCGAAACGCGACCCAAGAATATCGAGGGTGAGGGTGAGGTCAGCATTCGTGAGCTTATCAAGAACTGCCTGCGAATGAAGCCCGATCGCATCGTCGTTGGCGAGTGTCGTGCGGGAGAAGCCCTCGACATGCTGCAGGCGATGAATACGGGCCACTCCGGATCGCTGACAACGCTGCACTCGAACAATCCTCGCGAGTGCCTGCAGCGATTGGAGACGCTTGTGATGATGTCGGGCCTGAACCTGCCTTCAAAGGCGATTCGCGAGACCATTGGTTCGGCGGTCAACCTGATCATCCAGCAGAGTCGGCTGGGCGATGGCTCGCGAAAGATCACTTACATCAGCGAGGTGACCGGAATGCAGGGAGACGTGATCACCACGCAGGATATCTTCATCTACAAGCAGGAGGGACTGGACAAGAAGCGCAACATCATCGGCCGTTTTGTGCCGACGGGTTTCGTTCCGAAGTTCGTCGAGGAGATGGAGGCAAAGGGCATGAGAATTTCGCGGAGCCTCTTTTCTCCCAAGGGGCCGTCTCAGGCGGCGGGATAGGCGGCACCCATGGAAATGATGCGCTTTCTTGGCCTGCTCTTCTTCGGAATCGGTTTCATCGGGGTTTCGTACCAGGTGGCCCTGAAGGGACTGGCCTGGTTCGAGCTGCAGCAGACGGGCACCCGGGACTACATCCACCAGCGCCTTTCGATGATGTTCATCGAAATCACTCCCGATCGGGTGCTGATGTACATGTTCGCCGCAAGCTTCGGGCTCGGTGGACTCGTGTTTCTTGCCATGATCCCCAACCTCGTGGGGGGGCTCGTGCTGGGGATATTTACCGGAGTCATCGGCTGGAAGTCGCTTCGTCCCGCTGTTGACTACCTTTACCGACGGCGAACCGACAAGTTCGTCCTGCAGCTGGTGGACGGCCTTGCCCTGATGTCGAACGGACTGAAATCAGGCCTCTCGGTCGTGCAGGCGCTTTCACTTGTGGTCGAAGAGATGCCCAATCCCATCAAGCAGGAGTTCAACCTGATCCTGAGCCAGAACAAGCTCGGTGTCTCGCTCGAGGAGGCTTTCTCGAATCTGGCACAGAGAATCCCGTCCGAAGATGTCGAAATGTTCGTCACGGCGGTGAACATCCTCAAGGAAACCGGCGGAAATTTGTCGGAGACCTTCGACACCATCGTCCTGACCATCCGGGAGCGCATCAAGGTCGAGAATAAGATATCGGCCCTGACCGCTCAGGGCTTTTACCAGGGCATGATCATCATCGCCGTTCCTCCAGGGCTGGGCTTCATGCTTCAGACGACCGACCCGGAGTTCATGGAGCCTCTCTTCACGACACCGCTCGGCTGGGTGATTGTCGCAAGCATTCTGCTGTTGGAGGTGGTGGGATTCTTTGTCATCATGAGGGTTGTTCGTATCGAAGTCTGATCACGTTTTTGCCGTCCGCCTTTGTCGGACAGGGAGCTGAGCCATGATCGTCCGAAATTCCAATCCACGTCGCGGACTTGTCCTTGCGGTTGCCGTTGGCATGCTGACGTCGATTGGTAGCGTCCATGCCCGGGTGACTTTGAAAAATGGCAACTTCTTCAGGGCCTATACCGACATCGGATACAAGCTGGGTGCCGAACCCAAGATCGAGCGAGTCTACAATTCGAAGACCAACTATGAAGGAATCTTCGGCTGGGGCTGGGGCAATGAATACGAAGTGCGGGTGGTGCCCGCCCCCGATGGAAGCGTGGTCGTTCAGGAGTATGGCGGTGGTGCCGATAATCGGTTCACATCCGAAAAAGTGACGAAAAGCAGCGTTGATGAGGCGGTCGCGAAGATCTCCTCCCTGAAAAAATTTTCGAATCCGAAAGCGCTGGCGGAGTACCAGGAAAAGCTTCGTGGGGACGCCATCTTCCGAAACGATGAGTGGCAGGGACTGGTGAATGCCGGAAAGCTGAAGACGCGAGAGATTCCGGTCGGCTCGAGGCTCGTCAGCAACAAGTTTGCCTACCAGGTGGTGACTCGAATCAAGGACGGCTATGAACGTTCCTTCGATACCGGCAAGGTGGAGAAGTTCGACGAGCAGGGGCGGCTGGTTCGGACGTCCGACAAGAACGGTAATTTCGTCGCCCTGAGCTATTTGAAGGACGGGAAAATTGAGAAGCTGGTCGACAACCTCAATCGCAAGATGTTCTTCACCTTCAATAACCAGGGGCGGCTTGCCAAGGTCCAGGGAGAAGATGGTCTTGAGGCGAGCTACAAGTACAATTCGAAGGGCGAACTCGAGGAAAGTCGCGATGCCGAAGGCAACGTCTATCGCTACAAGTACACCTCGGACGGCTATCATAACCTGATTGAAGTCGCCTACAGTGACAAGACGAAGCTCGAAGTCTCGTACTACGGCAACAACAAGTACCAGAGCGTGAAGTCCTTGAAAGAGCGAGATGGCACGCTGAACGAGTATGATTACGAGCTCGATCCGAGGCAGCCCGGTCGGCTGAAGGTCAGCGTGGTTTCGAAGGACAGTGCCGACAAGGTGTTCAGCCGCCAGAAGTACGACTATCACTTCAAGTACAAGCCGGACGGAGAAGAGTGGACCTACAAGCTCGTGACCGATTCGGACGGCGACAAGACCGAGACGATTTACAATGAGTGTTGTGGCCTCCCCTTGATCATCAAGCGCAATGGCGAGGAGACCAGTTTTGTATACGACTCGAAGGGCCGAGTCGTGAAGAAGTCGACCCCCTCCGAAGTGACCGAGCTCAAGTACGATGCCAAGGCCGGAAAAGTCTCGAAGGTGGTCAAGAATTCGAAGATCAACAAGAAGTTCTCGAGCTGGTCACAGTTTCAGTACGACGACCGGGGTAATCTGGTTTTTGCGAAGAATTCGACGAAGAAGGGCGTCAAGCTGTTCTACGATGCCACCGGCAGGATCAAAACCTTGGTTGACCAGGATCGGCGGCGGTTGGATTTCAAGTATGACCAGAACAGCCGACCCGTCGAGATTACTGATCCGAAGCTCGGTACGATCAAGGTGACCTACAAGACCAGTGGAGAGATCGACAAGGTGGATAGTGCCGCCGGCCAGAAGGTGGCTCTTCAGGTGACGACGGCGTTTCAGAACCTGCTCGAGATCATTCGCCCTGCAGGGGTCAATCTCACGCCTTGATGAATACTTAGGCAGTTGTTCAAGCTTTTGACGGTTTTTGCCGATTCAAAGAGAGTAAGTGCCTGATTTCACGTCGCGGCCGCTGGCACCCTCTTTGCGATGGTAGAGGTCAGGGGCAACTGGAACTAGAATGGAGAGAAGGTGAGGAACTTGGTTATGAAGATGATTTACACGGCATCCCTGGTCATGGCGCTCGCTCTCGGGTCGATTCCGATGGCGTCTGCTGGCGGAAAATGTGGCCAGGAGTCGGACAAGAACTTTACCTTCCAGCAGAGCGGAGACGCAGTCGCCAAGACAAAGGTGGAGAAGAAGCCCGGTTCTGCGAAGAATGCAAGTTCGGCCAACTAAGAGTTTTAACCGGTTTGATGAACCGGATGGGGTCGGAGGCCTTGCCTCCGACCCTTTTTTCGTTTCTGGGGGGCCTTTCCCCATCGTGTCGCCATCGTTGCCGATTTCAGATCTCGCCCGATCCCGTCGAAACTCTAGACAGCTGTGTTGAGGCTGTCGAGACACACTCCTGAATCACCACTGTAACTTACTGATTTTCTGAAACTCTCTGCCTGTGTCCTGCTGGCACCACTGTTGCTCTAGTAGTCACCGTACGTTGACTGAGTAGTGGCTGTTGAGAGCAGAGAGGAAAGTACAGATGAAGAAACAGATGAAGAACTTGTTCATGATCGTGGTGGGTTTTGGAGTGTTGTCCGGTTCGATGGCTTCGGCCGCCGTTCCCCGTGCCAGCGGACTGTCGCTGGCCCTGGGTGAGAAGGCAGCGCACCAGATGAACGGACGCATGCTCGCCTGTGGGCGTCCCGCGAGGCTCAAGGCTGGCGACGCAAGTCAGTCTCTGGCTTCGCGCTCATCCGGTTCGGCATTGCGAGCCAAGGCCCAGTCCGCCCACTAAGTCGTCTCTCCCCCCCCCTGGTCGGTCGAGGGGCGTTCGCTCACTGCTGGAGAACCTTCTCTAGTCGGGCGCGCTCCTCGGCCGAAATCTTTTCGAGTCGCCTGGCTGCAGAACCCAGCTCGTCGGCTTGAGCTCTGGCATCCTTGGCCAGCTGCCGGGCAGGTTGAGCCCATTCTTTGACCACTCGAACCGACTTTCGAACGTGCTCCGACAGGCTCACGCCCTGCCATTCGACGAGGTGGCTCGCCACAAGCACTCCCACCGCAAACAGAATGGAGTTGAAGAGCTTTACCAGAAGCTTGAAGAGTGCGCCGATCATCGCGCTCAGGCTCCCTCGGCCTGCTCCGAGGCAGTGGCTTTCATCTGATGCCCGCGAAGAACCTGCTCCAGTGTTCGGACCACTTCCTCTGCGCTAAAAGGCTTGAGGATGTAATCCCGCGCGCCCGCGTGGATGGCTTCCATCACGAGTGATTCCTGACCCATTGCTGAAATCACGACGATGCGTGCTGAAGGCGCTTCCTTGAGGATCTTTCTGGTCGCCTCGATCCCGCTCATTTTCGGCATGACGACGTCCATGGTCACGACGTCGGGGGCGAGCTTTCGAAACTGCTCGATCGCCTCGCTTCCCGATGCCGCTTCTCCCGCTACTTCATATCCGGCGGCCTGAAGAATGGTGGCCAGGGTAGTGCGAACAAATGCGACGTCATCCACGATGAGGACGGAGGGTTTGCGATTCTGTCGAGACGGATTCATGGAGTAGGGCTCCTTGAATTCAGTGTACCGCCAGTTGGCGTAGAAACCCAAGAGTCACTCTTCTGACGGTTTTTGTGCAGGCAAAGCGTCGTTTCGCGATTGCCGCTCGACAAGAACCGCCTGAATCGCACGCATATCCGCTTTTCGAACCGTGAATCGATAGTTTCCCGTGGACGTGCTGAAGTAGAGTTCATCGCCGGCGCCGGGAATCCTTCCGAACTGCTGCAGCAAAAAGCCCCCGAGGGTCTCGTAATCTCCCTCTGGAAGGGCCAGGTCGATCTCTTCGTTCAGCTGAACGATGGACTGCCGGGCGGGCACCCACCACCGTCCCTCAGAGAGCGCCTGATAGCCGCTCGCCTCATGGTCAAACTCGTCCTGAATCTCGCCCACGATCTCCTCGAAGATGTCCTCCATCGTGAGGATGCCCACGGCTCCCCCGTATTCGTCGACGACGACGCACATCTCCGAGCGTTTGGTGCGCATGTCGCGAATCAGATCTTCGAGTTCCTGGCTCTCCGGTGCGTAGTGAGCGGGCCGCAGTACGGATCGAACCGAGGCGTTCAGGTCGGGAGCCGAGAAGAGGTCTGAGACCTCCAGGATTCCCACGATATTGTCGACTCTCTCCGAGTAGACGGGCATTCGCGAATGCCTGTGACGTTGAAAGCTTTCGAGTGCATCCCGGATGGTGGTTGTCTCCTCGGCTGCGTCCACCTCCACCAGTGGGATCAGGGCATGCTGGGCCTCGGTTCCCCGAAAATCCAGAATTCGTCGAATCAGGCGTCGTTCGCTTCGGCGGATGTCCGATTCGAGTTTTCCGGTTGCCAGTAGGGCGCGAAGCTCCTCCCGTGTGGTTTTTCTGCGCCCCGTCAGGAGTTCTTCGAGCGGGTCGATCGCCCGGGAGAGTCGTGAAGTATACGTCCCGAGCAGTCGAGTCAGTGGATAGAAGGCGATATAGGTCCATTCCAGAATCCGGGCCACTTTCGGCGCGATCTGGTCGGCCCGTCGTTGGAACAGGGTTTTCGGAAGAAGTTCTCCGAAGATGACCACGATGGGAGATGTCACCGCGATAGCCAGCAGATCGGAGTGGCCTCCCAGGCGTTGAAGCATCCATAGCGCGACGAGGATCGAGATGGTGACCACCGAGATGCTCGTCATCAGCAGGGTCGTGGCGAAGATTCTTTCGGGAGCCTGGAGCAGCTTGACGGCCCTGGCCGCACCAGTGTCGCCCTCCTTGACCTGCGTCTGTAATCGTAGTCGGTCCGCGGAGAGCAGTGCGATCTCCGATCCGGAGTAAAAGGCCTCGACCATCAGAAGTAAGGGAATCCAGTACAGCATCATCGAGTCGGTCCCCCCAAGGACTTCTCGACCAGCATTTCCTCCATCAGATCATCGAGAATCTGGTCGAGCGTGATGACGCCAATGGGCTCGCTCGCAGGGCCTTCGACCATGGCGATATGAGTCTGGCTCTGCCTGAAGCGCTTGAAAAGCCGGTTGATGGGCATCTGTCTGGGAACGGTGAGGGGCTTGTGCATGAGTTCCGATACGGGAGAGCTGCCGAGTGCGGGATTCAGTCGTGCGCGAAGCAGGTCCTTCAGATACAGGATTCCCACAACGGATTTTCGATTCTTCGACAGGACAGGAACCCGTGCCATTCGAATCTGGCGAAACTGTTCAATGGCCTGGTTGACGGTCAGGCCCTCCTGAAGCGTGGAGACTCGCGCAATGGGAGTCATCAGCTCATGGGCCTGCGTTTCCTCCATGGCAAAAACGTTTCGAATCAGGTCGAGCTCATTTCTCTGGATTGCACCTTCGCGAAGGCCTTCTTCGACCATGACCAGGAACTCTTCTTCGCGTAGAGGTGGTCCCTTGTCATCCGGCGATCGCCCCTGGTCCTCGGCTCCGATTCGGATGATCTTGCGGGCGAGAATGCGGATCGGTTTCATGAGGCCGTAAAGAAAATGCAGTGGCGCCGCCACGAGGGGAGCAACGATCGTATTAGCCCTGGCGCCGATCGTCTTGGGCGTGACTTCGCAAAGAATCAGCAGCACGGGAGTGGTAAGTAGGACGCCCACGAGTGTCTTGATCAGCCATGAGGTAGACTCTCCGCGGAACCAGCGATCAATGATGCCCGTGATCAGGGTCGAGAGGGAAACATTCACCACTTCGTTGAGGACGAGGATGGTCAGCAGGACGCCACCGGCATCGGCTTGTAACCTTTTGATTCGCCGCAGGGCCGGCTTGAAGCGGTCTTTGAGACCGCGAAGCTGGAAGCGCGAGAGGCTGAAGAGGGCAACTTCGCTTGCTGAAAGGAATGCGGAGCACCCGATGAGTGCTCCGCATGCCAGAAGTTCTAGTGCTGTCACAATTCTGGACTATGCCGCAAATCCGCCGGAATCGGCAGCCAGTCCGGGCTTTTTCTTTCCACCCGAGCGAGACGGCCTTGCAGGCGCCTCGTCGGTCGAGGCAACCGGGGACCGTCTCACGCGTTCCCCGGCAAGCTTGCGGGTCAGTACCACATCGAGCACGTCGTCAATCGTCTTGACGGGGACGAAAGTCAGCCGGCTGCGGAACTCCTCGGGGATGTCCACGAGGTCCTTCTTGTTCCGCTCTGGGATGACGATCGTCTTGATTCCGTGCCGCATCGCTGCAAGAGCCTTCTCCTTGAGGCCGCCGATCGGCAGGACCTTGCCCGTCAGGGTGATTTCACCCGTCATGGCGACGTCCTTTCGAATCGGAATTCCCGTCAGGCGCGAAATGATGGCCGAGGCCATGGTGATTCCGGCCGATGGCCCGTCCTTCGGGATCGCGCCCTGGGGGAAGTGGACGTGGATGTCGGTGTTCGCGAAGAGCTCATCGTCGATTCCGAAGTCCTCCGCCCGCCATCGGATCAGCCCGAGCGCGGCCTGGCCCGACTCCTTCATCACATCGCCGAGCTGCCCGGTCAGGATGATTCCGCCCTTGCCCCTCATGGTGGTTGTCTCGACGTAGAGGATCTCTCCACCCACCGAAGTCCAGGCCAGTCCGGTCGCAATGCCGACCTCGTCGTGATCCTGTTCATCCTCGCGGGTGAATGGGGCCGGTCCGAGAAACTTTTCGACCAGATCCTGGTCCACCACGGTTTTCTCCGACCTTCCTTCCGCCACCAGTCTTGCCGTCTTTCGGCAGAGCGTGGCGACCAGGCGCTCGAGGTTGCGCAGGCCCGATTCGCGGGTGTACTGCGAGACAACGCTGTGGATCGCCCCGTCGGTGATCTCGATGTGCTTGTCCGTGATTCCGTTTTCATTCGTCTGCTTCGGAATCAGGTACCTCCTCGAGATGAAGAACTTCTCCTCCTCCGTGTAGCCTGGAAGTTGGATGATCTCCATTCGGTCCCGTAGAGCGGACGGAATGGTCTCGAGATTGTTGCACGTCGCGATGAACATGACGTTTGTCAGATCAAACGGGACATTCAGGTAATGGTCCCGGAAGCTGAAGTTCTGTTCAGGATCGAGCACCTCGAGCAGGGCCGCCGACGGATCGCCGCGGAAGTCGCTGCCGAGCTTGTCGATTTCATCCAGAACGAAGATCGGGTTGTTGGTTCCCGCCTGCTTCAAGCCCTGCACGATTCGGCCGGGAAGGGCTCCGACGTAGGTTCGACGATGTCCACGGATTTCCGCTTCATCCTTCACCCCGCCCAGAGAGATTCGGACGAACTCCCGTCCGAGAGCCTTGGCGATCGAGCGGCCGAGCGAGGTTTTTCCAACACCCGGAGGTCCTGAGAAGCACAGGATCGGCCCCTTCATCTTTTCCTTCAGCTTGCGAACGGCCAGATACTCGAGCACCCGTTCCTTGATCTTGTCGAGGTTGTGGTGATCCTCATCGAGAACCTGCTTCGCGTGAGCAAGGTCGAGATTGTCGACGGTCTGTCGACTCCAGGGGGTCTCGATGAGCCAATCCAGATAGGTGCGAAGCATTGAGGCTTCAGAAGCATCGGGATGCATGCGCTCGAGTCGTCCGAGCTGTTTCATGGCCTCGGTCTCGACTTCCGGCGGCATTTTGGCGTTGATGAGCTTCTCGCGAAGCTCGTTCATCTCCTCGCCCTTCTGGTCGCTGTCTCCCAGCTCCGACTTGATGGCGCGAATCTGCTCGCGCAGAAAGTACTCCTTCTGCGACTTGGTCATCTCATCCTTGGCCTGCGACCGGATCTTGGCCTGTATTGTCAGTACTTCGATCTCCCGCGCGAGGACTTCGTAGATCTTCTGCAGGCGTTCGAAGGTATTGTGGGTCTCGAGGATGCCCTGTGCCTCCGAAACCTTGAGGCCGAGGTTCGATGCCACGAGATCGGCGAGGCGACCCGGATCCTGGATGTCGTCGAGTACCATCAGGATGTCGGGAGACAGGACCTTGCCCAGCGAGATCACTCGCTCGAGCTGCTCGCGAACCGACCGCATCAGTGCTTCGCTTTCGCTCTTGGAGACGACGGTCTCCTCCTCGATCTTTTTGATCTTCACTTCGAAGAACGGATCGTTCTGCTGGAACTCCTCGATCTGCGCCTTGCACAGGCCCTGGGTGAGGATCTTGATTCGCCCATCCGGTAGCTTGCGCATGCGCATGATCATGGCGACCGTACCGGTGCGATAGATGCCCTCGGGCGAGGGGTGTTCGTCGCTGATGTCCTTCTGGGAGGCCAGCAGGATCAACCGGTCATTTCTTGCCAGCGCCTCCTCGACGCTCTTGATGGAGGAGTCGCGGCCCACGAAGAGGGGGATGATCATATACGGAAAGACCACAATGTCCCTCACAGGCAACATCGGGAGTGTCTGTGGGATTTCTACCTGTTCGCCGTCGTAGTTGGTTACCATTCACGCGCCTCCCAGCGCTCAGTTGCAATGTTCACTGCCTCAGCTTCACTTCAAACCTGCTGTTTACTGGTTCGGTTGAAGGTCGGGGGCTCTTTAGGCAAAAACCGATATTGGGAGGGCCGAAAATGCTGGAAATTGCAGTGGTTTTTTTGACGTTTGGGAGTCAATAAAGCCGCGCTCGAAATGCAAAGGGCCCCGGTGTCGTACCGAGGCCCTGAACTTCATTCGAGTTTTTGTGTCGATTCAGGCGTAGATCTTTTCCTTGTGCTCTTCCCGCTCCTTGCAGGCGATGCAGAGCGTGGATACCGGGCGGGCTTCGAGGCGGCGGGGTTCGATGGGTTCTTCGCAATCCTCGCAGGTACCGAAGGTGCCCTGGTCCATCTTCGCGAGGGCGTCGTCAATCTTCGACAGCAGCTGGCGTTCGCGGTCTCGAAGTTTGAACATCAGATTTTGGTTCATTTCACTGACGGTGAGGTCGGTCTCGTCAGCCAGGTCATCCTTCGAGAGGGCCAGTTCGTTCCTGATGGCATTCTCGGAGTTGTTGAGGATCCTCTGCTTTTCTTCGAGCAGATTCCTGCGGAATCGAGTCAGGGTCTTCGCATCCATGTGTCTCTCCCCCCGGAGGTTTAGGTTCGGTACCGCTTGACCAGAAGGTGTTTATAAGGACTTCTAAGACGAGTCAATTCAAAGAATTTCATTTTATAAGAAAATATCAGGATCGATCTTTTCCAGGGGCGTTCTCTGTTTTCCGGCTCGGGGTCTTTTTGGTTCTCGCTTTCTTGCTGATATTTTTGCCTTTTTCACCTTTTCGACTCGCACGTTTTTCGTTAACCCCTTGGCATGCCTAAAATGACAAAAGCCCCGAAAGTGTCGCCGGTTGCGGTCATGGTGCTCGCGGCAGGACAGGGAAAAAGGATGAAGTCTGATCTTCCGAAGGTCCTCCATCCGGTCGCAGGGCGTCCCATGGTCCTTCAACTGCTCCATCAGGTTCGGCAGGCCCTGCCCGACGCCCCCGTTGCCGTGGTCGTGGGTCATGGGCGAGATCAGGTCGAGGCCGCCATTCGCGCCGATGCCGACCTGGCCGGCCTGGATCTTCATTTCGTCCACCAGCAGGAACAACGTGGGACCGGGCATGCCGCTCGTTGCGCGATGGAGTCGGAATGGGGTGAAAAAGTCCTGACTAAGAAATGTCCGGTGCTCGTGCTGCCTGGAGACCTTCCTCTGATCTCCGCCGAGCTCCTTCGGCAAGTTTCTGACACTCTCGGGCGTTCGTCAGCAATGCGGATTCTGAGTTGTGTTCTCGATCATCCGACCGGTTACGGACGAATTGTTCGGCGCGGGAAGGTTGGACCTGTCCTTCGAATCGTCGAAGAGAAGGATGCATCGACTCGTGAGAAGCAGATTCAAGAGGTGGGGACCTCCATCTACCTTTTTCAGGCGGGATTTTTGCGCCAGGGTCTGGGGCGCCTGTCGACCAAGAACGCCCAGAACGAATTCTACCTGACCGATCTGGTGTCGCAGGCCTCTCGAGCGGGCCGAAAGGTCGAGGTTCTGACCTGGGGAGAGTCTGGCGATCTCCGTGGAGTCAATGATCCCTGGGAGCTTTCGCAGGCTTCGCGAGCTCTCAATCAGCGCATCGTGATGGGGTGGGCCAAAAATGGCGTGCGTTTTCTTGCGCCAGAGTGCACCTGGGTCGATTCCAGCGTGCGTTTCGAAGGCTCGGCAGAGGTGCAGCCCAACGTGATTCTGAAGGGCTCGACCGTCGTCGGAGAAGGGGCGGTTCTCAAGGCGGGTACTATTGTCGAGGACTCGCGGGTGGGTGCCGGGGCTCAGGTTGGGCCTTACGCGCACCTGCGACCCGGCAGCAACGTCGGCGAGCAGTGCAAGGTCGGAAATTTCGTTGAACTCAAGAAAGCACGGCTGGGGCGCAAGACCAGCGTTGCCCATCTGTCCTATCTGGGCGATGCCGAGGTGGGAGAGCGAGTGAATATCGGCTGTGGATTCGTCACGTGCAATTATGACGGACGAACCAAGAATCTCACCGTCATCGAGGACGATGTCTTTCTCGGTAGTGACTGCCAGGCGGTGGCTCCTGTCAGGATCGGAAAGGGAGCCTACATCGCCTCTGGGTCCACCATCACGGAGGATGTCGAGCCGGGATCCCTCGCGATCGCGAGAAGTCGACAGGTGAACAAGTCAGGATACGCCAAAAAGTACGGCAAATAGGAGTCTTCGAGCATGTGCGGAATCGTAGGTTACGTTGGAAATAGGCCGGCTGTCGAGGTGCTGGTTCGGGGACTTCGTCGCCTCGAGTACCGGGGATACGACTCAGCGGGCGTGGCTTTCTTTCGCGACGATCACGTCGAGATCCACAAGGCTGAGGGAAAGCTGGCCAATGTCGAGGGGATTCTGGCCGAGATTCCCCACACTGCCGACGCCCGCTGCGGGATCGGCCACACCCGTTGGGCGACCCACGGAAAGCCGACCACCCAGAACGCCCATCCCCATCGTACGGGTCACGTCGTTCTCGTGCACAACGGGATCATCGAGAACTATCAGGAGATTCGCCGGGATCTCGTCGCCCGAGGGCATCAGCCTGTCTCGGAAACCGACAGTGAGCTTTTCGGCTTCCTGGTCCTGGAGCAGATGGAGGCGGGACGAGCCCTTCGAGAGGCAGTCACCGAAAGTTTTCGGCACGTTGCCGGTGCCTGCAGCGTTGTGGTGATGAGTGAAAAAGAGCCTGGCGCCATTGTTGGAGTGCGAAACGGTTCGCCGCTGGTTGCCGCGGTCGATCCAAACGGAGGGGTCATTCTCGCGAGCGATGCCCAGCCCCTGATGGAATACACCCGCGAAGTCTACTTCCTCGAGCATGGAGATGTCGTGGTGGGAGATGAGGGGGGAATCGGCTTTTTCTCGCTCTCCGACGGCACGCCGGTCGAGCGTGCCTCGTCGGTTCTGGACTGGTCTCCGGCGGCCCTCGATAAACAGGGATTCGATCATTATATGCTCAAGGAGATTCACGAGCAGCCATCGGCGATGGTGGACACCCTGAACGGTCTGCTCGATCGTGCCTCGTCCGAGAGCTTTCCGCTCGCGGCGCAGCCTGCAGTTCAGCTTCTGTCCGCTGCACGGCAGATTATCATCGTTGCCTGCGGCACTGCCTGGCATGCCTCGTTGATGGGACGGTACTGGCTTGAAAAGTGGGCCCAGGTTCCGGTGTCGGTGGAACTGGCCAGTGAGTTTCGGTACCGCGACCCGGTGGTCGATTCGAGTACTCTCGTGATTGGAGTGTCGCAGTCGGGAGAGACCGCCGATACCCTGGCGGTGATTCAGGAGCTCCGAAGAAAGGGAGTTCCCACGCTTGCGGTAACCAACACCCGTGGAAGTACTCTGTCTCGAGAGGCCCAGGCCGCCGTCTTTACCAGTGCCGGTCCCGAGATTGGCGTTGCGGCGACCAAGACCTTCACCGTCCAGATGCTCACCCTGCTGTGCTTCGCTGCTCATCTGGCCAAAGTCCGGGCGGGGGCCGGGGAGGGGGCCCGGAAGCTTTCGGTCGAAATGGACGAGATCTTTTCGCAGCTCCTTCGCATTCCTCATCTGCTGTCGGAGTATCTTGACGAGTCAGGAGAGATGCGGAAGGCGGTGCGAGCCGTTGCGCGGAAGCTTCTGCCATTGAAGGGGTTTTTCTTCATCGGTCGAGGCTATTGTTTTCCGCTGGCTCTCGAGGCTGCGCTCAAGCTGAAGGAAATCGCCTACGTCCATGCGGAGGGTTATGCCGCTGGCGAGCTCAAGCACGGGCCCATTGCCATGATCGATCAGGACATTGCCGTAATCGTGCTTGCGCCGACCGACACCTGGCGCGAGAAGACCGTTTCAAATCTCGAAGAAGTGAAGGCGCGTGGAGCGCAGGTGCTGGGAATCGGGAGCCCAGAAGACGAGAGTTTGCAGAAAGTTTCCCATCACTGGGTTCCACTGCCTTCAGTTTCGCTTCATGAGTCCCTGCTGCCATTCGTTGTGACGCCCGTGATCCAGCTTTTGAGTTATGAGATCGCTCTGCTCAAGGGAACGGATATCGACAAGCCCAGAAATCTGGCCAAGAGCGTGACCGTCGAATGATCGCTTCGATTCTGCACGGATTTCTCGCCTCCGTCGTGGTTTCGCTTGCGCTCGCGACAGCGGCGGCCTCCGGTGCCACCTCGGGACGGGGTACAAATACGGCCCTCATTCTCGGACTTCTGGTTGTCTGCACCTCTGCGGTGATCTGGATTCAGGCCGGGCGTGATCGAAGGAAGAGTGCCTCGGAGGAGCTCGAGCGTTACGATGGCATCGCTGACCTGCTGATTCATCTGCACACTCCGGCGAGGCCTGATCGACCGTCACGCTGGACCCTTCGCGGTCTTTTGTCCTGGGCTCTCGCCAGCATGGGAATCGGCATCGGTCCCGAGGGGATCGCCTCGGAGCTCTCGCAGGCGGTCGGGATGAATTCTCGAACCCATGCGACGCGCTGGTCGGATCTGCGTCGGCGCACCGATGCCGCTCAGGCACTGGCAGCGGGAATCAGTGCCGGTTTTGGAGCGCCATTCGCAGCAGTTCTCCTGCCTGCCGAGCTTTCCATTGGTGGGCGCGTGCTGTCCTCCGTGCTGGCATCGATCAGCGCTTATGTCGGTGTGCAGTATTTCACGGCACTGTTCGGTCAGTTTGGGATTCCGGTGCTGAGTTTTCATGAGCGACTCTCCCAGCTCTGGGGATTTCGATGGCTGGATGCCCGAGAGTGGGCTTCGACTCTTGGTGTGTGCCTGGTTGCCTCGATTCTCGCAGTCATTTTGCTGCCCGGCTTGAGGTTGATTCGGCAGCTTGTGGACCGTTGGAGCCACCGAAAGCCCGAGCGCGTGACGCTGTTGACGGGACTTCTGCTTCTCTCTGTGGTTCTGCTGTCGCCCTCATCCCTGGGCTCGATTCCCGTTCTCTTCGAGTCCGTAGTGCGAGGAGAGCTGTCGGTCTCGGGAGCGATCCCCCTGGTAGGAGCGCTTTTTCTGGTTTTGGCGGCAGTTTACTCGGGTTTTGGAAGCATGGGGGTCTGGTGGCCGTCGTTTCTGCTGGGAGCGCTGATCTCGATGCTTGCCGTTCGCGGTTTGTCGGCGTTCGGTCTGGCTTATCCGGGCAGTCTGGCCAACGCCGTCCTGCTGGGCGCCGTGGCCTGGTCGGTCGTCTGGTTTCGGACGCCGATTTCCCTGTCGGTGCTGGCGTACGAACTCAGTGGCAACGGCAGTCTGCTGCTGCCCGCTCTTGCAGTGGGATGGGCGGCCCGGGAGATCGGCACGCGCTGGGGTGGGGAAGGCTGGATTCAGGGAATTCTCGAGTCGAAGCAGTTTCCCATCCGCGAGGGCAGATCGCTCGAGGTCATGAAATCGCTTCGTGTCGAGGACGCCATGGTTCGTGATTTTGAAGCGGTTCGAGAGGCCGACTCGATCGAAAGTTGTCATCGAAGGATTCTTGACTGTCGGTATCCGTTTCTGGCCGTTGTGGATGACTATGGGGTCTTCAAGGGACTGCTCACTGTGGACCTCATCGAGCGAGGGATGCAGTCCCGAGTCGAGGCTACGGAGCAGACGGAACCCGCGGGGGTCGAGCGACTGACCGGTCTGCTCGAGGCTCGCGACCTTCTTTATCATGCCCAGGGGGCAAACCGGTCAGCGAGGCGTGCGGCCGTTCAGGCGGTTTCTCTAGGGACGCCGCTTTCGGAGCTTTCGGGGCTCTTCACTTCCCAGCTTTGCGTTCCCGTGCTTTCGAACGAACGAAAGCCGATCGGGCTGGTTTTTCCGTCGGACGTGCGCCAGGCGTACGATCGAGAACTGGCAAGAATTTCGTTTATCGTGCAGGCTCGCGCCAAATGACCTACCTCGATCAGCTCAACCCCCCGCAACGAGAGGCCGTGACGACCACCGAGGGACCGTTGATCGTTCTTGCCGGGGCCGGCTCGGGCAAGACGAAGATGTTGACGTCTCGTATTGCGTATCTCATCGATTCCCTTGGCGTACCTGCGCACCAGATTCTTGCGGTGACGTTCACCAACAAGGCCGCCGGAGAGATGAAGGAACGGGTCTCGCGTTCGCTTCAGATCGAGTTTGCAGCGTCTCCATGGTCCTCCGGGCCTTGGATGGGCACTCCCGAGATCGGCACGTTTCATTCGGTCTGCATGCGCATTCTCAGGCGCGAGGGGCAGTGCACGCCGTTCACGAAGCCCTTTGTCATCTACGACGACTCCGATCAGCTGTCGCTCGTCAAGTCAGTGGTCGAAAAGCTGGGCATCGACGACAAGCAGTTCTCGCCGAAGGCCATCCAAGGGACGATCAACCGCCTCAAGTGCGACGCCGTCGAACCCCACGAGCTGGAACCCGAAAAGCACGATCTTTTCGCCCGACAGGTGAAGCGAGTCTACGAGCAGTACCAGAAGGACCTCTTCGCCAACAACGCCATCGATTTCGGCGAGATCCTCTGCATGACCTATCGGGTATTTCGGGATCATCCGCAGGTTCGTGCCAAATATCAGCAGCGCTTTCGCTACATTCACGTCGACGAGTACCAGGACACCAACCGGGCGCAATACCTGCTGCTTTCGATGCTGGCTTCGCGCCAGCACGGGGGGCACGAGAATATCTGCGTCGTCGGCGACGAGGATCAGTCGATCTATAAGTGGCGCGGGGCGGACATTCGCAACATCCTCGACTTCGAGCGAGACTATCCGGGAGCCAATGTCGTCAAGCTGGAGCAGAACTACCGGTCGACCAGCACCATTATTCGTGCGGCGGCCCAGCTGATTCGAAATAATCGGCAGCGCAGGGACAAGACGCTCTTCACCGAGAGCGGCGAAGGGGAGCGCCTGACGCGCTACCACCTGCCGGACGAGCGCGCCGAGGCCGAACTGGTGGTCTCTGAAATCAGGCGTCGGGCGGCTGCAGAGGGGCGAAGCTACTCGGAGTTCTCGATTTTCTATCGAACCAATGCCCAAAGCCGACAGTTCGAGGATGTCCTGCGGCGCGAGAAGGTGCCCTACCAGATCGTGGGAGGGCTTCGCTTTTACGATCGCAAGGAGATCAAGGATGTCCTCTCCTACTTCAAGGCCATCCTGAATCCCACGGATTCGATCAGTTTGAAGCGAATTCTCAACGTTCCTGGAAGGGGAATCGGCAAGACGACCATTGACAAGCTCGAGGCGCTGCAGCTCAGGCTCGAACGGGGCGAAGTCGCTGTAAGTGCGGATTCGGGGGCAAGTCTCTGGGACGCGCTCCGCCTCGCTTCGGTTGATCCATCCTGGACTTCTGCGGGAACAGCCAGAAAGCTTGCGGGCTTCGTATCCTTGATGGAGCGATTTGCCATCGAGCAGCCGAGGCTTCGGCTTTCCGAGCTGTATCACCTGATTCTCGATGAGATCGGTTATGTGCGCGAGCTTCGACAGGAGGGGACTGAAGAGGCCCTCTCCCGCATCGAAAACCTCGAAGAATTCGACTCGCTTCTTCAAGAGTTCGAAGAGGACCTGCTCGAGCCCCTTTCTGAGGAAGAAAGAGTATCGAAGCATGTCGAACTCCTGCCCCTGTTCATCGAGCAGTCGGCACTGGCCAGTGAGGCGGACCAAAAGTTCGAGGGCAGCTCCATCAAGATGATGACCCTCCACGCATCGAAGGGGCTCGAATTTCCGGTTGTCTTCCTAGTTGGGATGGAAGAAGGGCTTTTTCCATCGCTCAAGGCCTGGGAGGAGGAGACGGAGGAGGACCTCGAGGAGGAGCGCCGTCTTTGCTACGTAGGAATCACCCGTGCCCGCGAGGTGCTCGTGATGAGCCACGTCTCGATGCGCCGCATCTGGGGGAACATCTCTTATCAGGAGCCTGCACGATTTTTTAATGAGATCCCCGACGAACTGGTCGACTTCAGGGATCTCTCGTCAGGTCACGCGGCGTCGCGCTTTCGGGCGGGATCGTCGCGCTGGGTGGATCGTCCGGTGCGCTCGGACTCCCCGCGGACCTATCCGACCGCTCCCGCTCGTGAGCGAGTGGTCTATGACGAGTACTCTCAGGTCGCTCCCTCGGGTCACTCCGAAAACTGGATCGATCACCCGCAGTATGGAGCGGGCCGGATCCTCTCCGAGGAGGGGAGCGGTGCCGACAAGAAGGTTCTGGTGGAGTTTTCCGGTCGGGATCAGCGCAAGTTCCTCTGGCGGTACGTCGCGGCTTTTCTTCGCTCCTGATTCGGGACATGATTCAGGCATGAAATCGATGATGACTTTGTTGGTTATGGTTGCCCTGGTGGTCTCGTCTGGGATGGTTTCCCCTCTTCAGGCGGCGGAGCGTTCCTTCCGTCTCTACACCGTCGAGATCAACGGAACGAAATTCTGGCTCCCCTCCACGATCGTCGTGAACAAGGGGGACACCGTCAAGATCGAGGCGGTCACCAAGCTCGAAGGCGCTGCATCCATTCACGGACTCTCGATTCCCGATGTCAAGATTCAGGAGGTGATCGACAACAAGGCTCGCGTCTTCACCTTCAAGGCCGAAAAAGCGGGGATTTTTCCAGTAAGCTGTCATCTGCACCCGCCGCATGTGGGCAGCCAGCTCGTCGTGCTCGACTGACCTCCGCCCGGGCGCGGCCGATGCCGACCGGTGGCTTCAGTTCTGGATCCAAACAGCCGATCCTCTGGACAGGACGTCAGGGGGTCGAGCATGTGGACATCTCGAAGAAAACGATACTGGACTCAGGCCGGGCTATCGAGCGCGACCTCCGAGCAGCGCCCGAACCTTCCGCATTTGAAACGCGTGCTCGCGAGGATGCAGTGCGATCGTCGGATTTTTGACGGAAGGGTGCTCTTGAATGACGTCTCCGAACACGGCCTGCGCATCTTTTCCAGCATGCCCCTTGATCCGGGATCTCGCGTCAGTCTGACGCTTTTTGAGCCTCGAACGCTGGCCCTCAATGCAGTCGTCGAGGCGAGGCATGCCCCCATGCGCCAGGGGCACATCGTCAGCGCACGCTCCTACTCCCATCGGCTGGTACTTCGCTTTCTTTTTAGTTCTGAAGACGAGCGGCGCGCCGTGGCGGAGTTTGTCGCAGAACTCAGAGAGGTTTACGGAATTCGCTCGACCGCGCCCGTCGGCGCAGTGGAGTTTCCATCGCCTTTTGTTTAGCCTCTATTCATGGGGTCTGAACACCATCGTCCTCCGGTAGATCGTCAGTGGGTGGAGAAGGCGGCAACCCTCTCGCGTCTTCGGCTTTGCGAAGAGGAGATCACCGAGATCCTTCCCCAGCTGGAGCAGATCCTGGATCACGTCGATCAGCTCAGGTCTGTAGCCACCGACGGAGTGGAGCCTTTCACGCATCCTCTTTTCGA
The DNA here is from genome assembly GCA_964432565.1 of uncultured Bacteriovorax sp. Classification (GTDB taxonomy): domain Bacteria; phylum Bdellovibrionota; class UBA1018; order UBA1018; family UBA1018; genus CAIOHW01. Next base: position 16,197 of record CAYSOA010000013.1, on the reverse strand, counting down.
GCTGCTACCGGGCTCGGAGGCCCATGCGCTGAGGCGTGATGAACCGTTCGTTGGAGCAAGCCCCAGGACCCTGCTCGAGCAGGCACCCGAGCGGGTCGAAGATTCCTTTCAGGTGCCGCAGGCGGCTGTCCGGTCGGGAAGGGGCGGCGCTTGATCCCTCCGCGTGAAGACCCTCCTGAGACGATCCTCCAGTTGCACGAGGGCCTGGAGTCGCAGGGGCTTTCCGTGGTCACCGTGGTCGAGGGCTACCTTCGCCGCATGAGCGAGGGCCGACATCTGGGCGCCTATCTTGAGGAGTTTCACGATCGGGCCCTCGATGAGGCCAAAACTCTCGACGATCTTCGAGAGAGGCGGGCATGGACGGACCTGCTTGCCGAGAAGCCGTTGTTTGGCCTGCCCATCGCCATCAAGGATAACCTTCATGTGCTAGGGGAGCGAACGACGTGCGGATCGCGCCTACTCGAGCACTATCGCGCTCCCTTTGAAGCGACAGTGGTCTCGCGCCTTCGTGCGGCCGGAGCGGTCCTGCTGGGCAAGACCAATATGGATGAGTTCGCGATGGGCGGCTCCGGAGAAAATTCGGCGTTTGGTCCCTCCCGCCATCCCCTTTTTCCAGATCGAGTTCCCGGCGGATCGAGCAGCGGCTCTGCCAGTGCGGTGGCTGGAAGGATGGCGCTGGCCGCGCTCGGAAGCGATACCGGCGGATCGATTCGCCTTCCCGCTTCATTCTGCGGCATCGTCGGGCTCAAACCCACCTACGGCCGCGTCAGCCGACATGGGCTCGTGGCGTTCGGCTCATCACTCGACCAGGTGGGGCCGATGGGCCATTGCGTGGACGATGTCGCCGCAATCTACAAGGTCATCCAAGGGCATGATCCCAGGGATGCGACCAGTGCTCTTGCTCCGATGTCTCCGCCCGGACGAGAGGGGGGGAAGGGCGCTCTTCGAGTCGGAATTCCAGCCGAGTTCTTTGTCGAGGGTATCGATGCTGAGGTCCGCTCCGCCATTGATGGTGCGCTTGAGCGCCTCCGTGCCGCCGGAGCCGAACTGGTGCCGATCTCGCTGCCCCACAGCGTGCATGCCATCTCCGTCTATTACATCATCGCGATGGCCGAGGCATCGAGCAACCTCGCCCGCTTTGATGGAGTCCGTTTCGGAGTACGTCCTGCCGAGGCGTCCCAGGCTGAAACGCTAGAGGCTTTCTACCGTGAAGCGCGGTCCCTTTTCGGACGTGAGGTCAAGCGCCGGATCCTGCTCGGGACCTTCGTGCTTTCCGCGGGACATCAGGATGCCTACTATCGAAAGGCCTGTCAGGTCCGCCGACTGATCTGTCGCGACTTTGAAGAGGCCTTCGGCTCGGTTGACGTGATTGCCGGACCCGTCGCCCCGGGAACCGCCTTTTCCCTGGGAGCCCATTCCCGGTCTCCTCTCCAGATGTACCTCAATGATCTTTTTGCCATCCCCGCAAACCTGGCGGGTCTTCCGGCCATCAGCATTCCTGCGGGGAGGGACTCTGGCGGACTTCCGGTCGGACTCCAGCTGATCGGACGGGCGTTTGACGAGGACACCCTGCTGTCGACGGCGCGAACGCTAGAGGAGCAGTCATGAGTACGGGAGAGTATGAGGCGGTCATCGGTCTGGAAGTGCATTGCCAGCTCTCAACCCGAACGAAGATCTTCTGCAGTTGCCCGGCTTCACCCGACGAGGGTCGAAGCGTTTTCGAACAGCCGATCAATTCGTCGATCTGCGAGGTCTGCACGGCACAGCCTGGCGCGCTCCCGGTTCTCAACGAGCAGGCGGTTCGCTTCGCGATTCGAGCGGGTCTCGCGGTTGGCTCCGCAATCCGTTCTTCCAGCACGTTTGCCAGAAAGAACTACTTTTATCCCGATCTCCCCCGAGGGTACCAGATCAGCCAGTATGATACGGCGGTCTGCGAGGGGGGGCGCATCGAGATCGAATCGGCCGAAGGTCGCAGGGCGATCCGACTGCGCCGGATTCACCTCGAGGAGGACGCTGGAAAAAGTGTTCACGAATTCGGTATGACGCTGGTGAATCTCAACCGCGCCGGGGTTCCGCTGATCGAGATCGTCGGTGAGCCCGACCTGAGGACTCCCCTCGAAGCGGGCGATTACCTGCGAGAACTGCATGCGATCGTGACCTCAATCGGAATCACGGACGGCAACATGCAGGAGGGAAACTTTCGTTGTGACGCGAACGTTTCGATTCGCAGGCAAGGCTCGGCGGAGTACGGAACTCGAGTCGAGATCAAGAATGTGAATTCCTTTCGATTTGTTGAAAAGGCGCTGGCCTTTGAGATCCAAAGGCAGATTGCCGTGGTTTCGGCAGGCGGTCAGGTTCGTCAGGAAACTCGCCTTTATGATCCGCAGAAGGACCAGACGTTCGCGATGCGGGCCAAAGAGGAGGCCGAAGACTACCGGTATTTTCCCGATCCCGACCTGCCTCCTGTCTGCGTTCCGGCCTCGTGGATCGAGCAGGAGAAAAGCCGGCTGCCCGAGCTGCCGTCGCAGAAGCGCGATCGCTACGCGGCCGACTTGGGTCTCTCGGCGCGTGATGCGCGACTGATGACGGCATCAGCCGAAATGTCGACTTTTTTTGAGGCCGCCCTTGCACTGGTTCCGGATGCGCGTGCTGCGGCGAGGACGATTGCGAATCTGCTGGCCGGTGAAATCTCTCGCCTGGCGAATGAAACTGACCAGAAAATCTCCTCCTCCCGCCTCACTCCCGAGGGGGTTGCACGGCTTGGAGAACTCCTCCTTTCAGATCAGCTTTCGAGTACGGCCGCGAAGAAGGTGGCATCGATCGCCTGGAATGCCGGCGATTCGATTGACGAGATCATCGCGCGGGAAGGGCTGCTTCAAGAGAACGACGAGGCTGTACTCCGGCCCCTGGTCTGCGAGGTTCTGGACGCGAATCCGTCCGCAGTGGCCGAACTCCTGCAGGGCAAGGACAAGGTCCTGGGCTTTCTCGTTGGGCAGGTGATGAGGCATTCTCGCGGGAGTGGCAATCCGTCGGTCATTCAACAGATGATTAGATCGCTCTTAATCGATAAAACGAACTCGGGATCCTGAAAGAGATGAAACTTCGAAAGCTTGCAGCCTGGCTAGTCGGGATAGTTATCGTACTTGTGGGGGCGGCCGCCGTGATCCCCCGGTTTGTCGACGTCGATCGGTATCGGCCTCTGCTTCTGAGCAGGGCCAACCGGCTCATCAATGGTCAGATCGATCTTGGACGCCTGCAGTTGTCGCTCTGGGGGCGAATCAAGGTGGATGTGGCCGGACTGTCCGTGAAGGACTCAGGAGGCGGAGAGATTCTCGAGGTCAAGGACGCCTCTTTCTTGCTGCCCTTTTCGTCGATTCTGTCGGCGGCTCCTCGCCTGACACTCGTGCTCAATCGTCCGAAGATTTCGGTGGTCCGCGACCAGAAGGGACGCCTGAACCTGCTTTCGCTCATGAAGGAGGCGCAGGTTCCGGGAAAGGGCTCCCGTCCCGGCGATGGTCACCCCGAAAAGAAGAAGCAGGGAGACGATCTGGGCCAGATCGAGATTCCTGCCATCGTGGCTCGTGCTCGACTCGGCGTCGAAATTCGTGATGGCGTCCTGGGGTTCAGTGACCTTCAATCCGAAACCGACGCTCGCGTCGAAGAGCTTCAGGTTGCCCTGCGTGATGCTTCGATCAGCCAGCCGACTGAACTCTCGGTTCGAGCGCGGGTTCAGGCCAGCCATTCTTCAAAGCTGCGAGTCTCGGGCCCGGTCCAACTCAAGATGAATACAAACCCTGTCATCTCTGGGGGAGAGCTGAAAGAGATGGGTGCCACACTCGAACTGTCGGGATCGGATCTCGAGATGCTGATCCCTGAATTGTTTCACAAGAAGGCGGGCGTACCCATGACGCTCTCGGGGCGACTGGGTATCGGCACCCAGGAACTTCGCGTCGACTCGCTTCTTGCCCAGTTTCACCAGTCCCGCCTGGATCTCGCCGGTCGAATCGATCGGCTCGACTCGAATCCCAGTCTGGCTCTCAAGGTTCGGAGCAATGCGATCGATTTTGCATCGTGGGGGGCGCTCGTCCCGGCGCTGGATGCCTTTCGTCCCTCAGGCTCGGCAACGCTCTCGGCGGAAGTCTCCGGGCCCGCTTCCGCCCTGCGGTATTCGGGAGACCTGTCGTTGAGTTCCGTGAGTTTCCATCATTCTCTTTTCAGCACTGATCCCCAGATCAACGGCCGCATCCGTTTCGCGACCGATTTCATCGAAGATCTGGAGATTCGGCTCACGGCACCGGCTACGGAGATGATGGTCAAGGGACGCTTGAGGAACTTCATGAAGCCGAACCTGAATCTGCAGGTCAGCTCTTCCGGGATCGATCTCGACCAGTGGCTCGATCTGGGTGCCTCCGGCAAGTCGCCGACTTCCCCGTCGAAAGGAGAGTCAAAGGAGTCGAGCGGCTCTTCTCAGTCTCAGAATTTCGATGCCCTGATCGATCCACTTCGGAAAAGTGAAATCGTCAGGTCGACCATTGCAGCAATCGACGTGAAGATCGCGCAGTTTCGAGCCTTTCGAATGCCACTTTCCAATGTCGAGGCACGCCTATCGGCGAAAGATCTCGGCGTCTCGCTGGATTCGGCTTCACTGAGTGCCTTTGGAGGAAAGGTCTCTGCCTCGGCCTCGCTCGATCTGAAGCCTTCGAGTCCGACCTATGACTTTTCAGCCAAAGTCGATGGCCTGCAGCTGGAAAGGGCCGTCGAGTCGCAAGTGGCCTTTCTGAAGAACACGTTGCTCGGGACGCTGAAGACCGAGATTCGCGCTTCCGGAGCGGGATTCAACCCCGACCGAGCCCTTCAGAATCTTTCGATGAAGGGCAGCTTTGAGGTGCGAAAGGCGAAGTTTGCAACAATCGATATTTCAAGGATGGCGGTCGATGGATTGAATCAGGCGATCGAGCGGGCATCTGCCAAGGTTCCGGCGCTGAAGGGAAGGTCCCTGGGAACAGCCCGCTCCCGCGAGTCGTCCTACGAGATCATTCGTTCAGGCTTCAGCCTTTCCAAAGGTCGATTTTCGGCCCCCGACTTCGAGGCCAGGGCGGTCAAGAACCAGGGGATCGACCTGAAGGGGCGCCTGATGGTGACTCTCTCCAGCCTCGCGCTGGATGCGCGTTTCGAACTCCAGGACACCTACAACCTGACCGGTGCGCGGGATGTTTCCGTCGACGTGGGAGGACAGGTCGTTGCGGGCATCCTTGCCGAGAAGGGGCGTCCCGTCCGGTTGCCCATCTCCGTCGGCTGTACCCTTGCCAAACCCTGTCCCTCTTATGCCGATTTGCCAGAGCACTTTGCGAAGGTCGCACTTTCGAACCTGACCGGAACCGTGCGCGAGAAGGTGACGACTGAGGCGAAGAAGAAGGTCGGCGAAGCACTCAAGAAGGGATTGCCCAAGGGATTCAAAAGTCTGTTTCGTTGATTCGACTCTCGCGGTCAAACGCCGGCGACTTCTCGAACTCGTGCGAGAAATCCAATGACGTTCAGGGGCTTCGGGTGAATTTCAAGAGCACCCGACTGAGAAAGCGTTTGAAGCAGCTGAAGTCCCACGGGATCCTGTCGCCGCGGATCATACAAGGCCATCGTAGGCGGGTGCTTCGGTATCGAGCGCCAGTTCTTCAGGAAATTTGCCCACACCTCGGGGGCGACATCGTCCAAATCGATGAGCAGCATTCGGGAGCGGGAAACGCTGGCCGCTTCCAATCCGGCCGCGAAGCTCAGTCGTTCAACCTCAAGCTTGCCGCCCAAGGTCAGAACGCGGCGTAACTCCTGCCCTGAATTTTCTGCGGCCAGCAGGACGGCGGGAGGCTTCGGTCCCGATTCGGTCGCTGGGACGTGGAGCGGAGCCTCTCGTGACATTACCAGCTCACGTAGTAGGTCGCGCATCGAAATCACCCCGAGCACGCGCTCTTGATGGCCATCGACGTCGATCACGGGAAGGTGCCGAAAGCCGCCCTGAACCATCACCTCCGCCGCTCGATCAAGCTCCGAGAGCCGGATGGTTGTCACCGGCTTGCTCATGAGATGCTCGACGGGCTTGTCCCAATGACCCCCATGCTGGACCTCGTCGATCCACTTCAGAAGATCGCGTTCGGTAAAGATTCCGACCAGGCGATCCTCGTCATCATATGCCGTCACCAGCAACGATCCGACCCGATGCTCGCGCATTTTTCGCACGCAGTCCGAAATGCTGGAGTGGGACGAGACCATCAGGGCAGGGGTCGGTTCCACCTTCTTCCTCTTCATGACTCCGAATTCCGAGCCATCGAAAGAACACCGTAGCGAAGGCCTCGAGTGCTGATCGTTACTTCGGAAAAATCCAGAAGTTCCATGCAGCGCCAGAGAATCAGGGCTCCCGCCAGAAGGACGTCCGCACGTCCCGGTTCGACTCCCGGAAGATCCTGACGTTCACGGACAGTGCGCCATTTGAGGTCTTCCACCTGGCGGTGCAGATCTCCGCGCGAGAGGCGAAGTCCGTCAATTCTAGGGGCGTCAAAGCGGTTCAATTCGAGAAACCATGCGGCCAGGGTCGTTGCCGTTCCCGCCACTGCGCAAAGTCTCGATCCAGAGCCCGCATTCTCTCGCCACTGAATCAGGCCCGACCCTTGGATGGCGGCATCGATCGCACCCTGGCAGGCCCAAAACTCCTCGTCGGTCACGGGATCGCCTCTGAGGTAGCGTTCGGTGAATCGGACGCTTCCCATGTCGACGCTCAATCCTCCCGCGGCGGTCCTGAGCTCCGTGCTTCCACCCCCGATGTCGATGACGGCAGTCGACTCGGGTGGCATGCCTTCCAGCAGGCCTCCCAGATGGGTAAAACGAGCTTCGTCCTCGCCTGAGATCTTCAGGAAGCGAAAGCCCGTTTCCGATTCAATCTGGGCAAAGAATTCGGCGCTGTTGCCGGCATCCCGTGAGCTGCTGGTAGCGACCGCCAGAGTCCGGGCCGAATCTCCGCCGAGCTCTCGCAGGCGCGAAGCGTATCGAAGCAGGCAATCCAGCGTTCGCTTCATGGCGTCCGGATGGAATCGACGATCGCGATCGACCGATTGACCCAGACGAACCACGGTCGCGAGATCGTCAAGTACTCGAAAGTCCGGATCGCCGGGTAGGCCGGCGCTGACCAGCATCAGGCAGGTGTTCGTCCCCAGGTCGATCGAGCTGAAAATCTTGCCAGCCATGTCTTCAGGAAATCTGCTCGCGCAGGGAGCGGGCGAGTCGGGGATCGCGACGGGCGATTCGAGACAGAAGGGATTCCCTGAACGTCGGATCGGCGGCCATCAGCATTTCGACCACCTGATTGAAGCCGTCGATGGCGATGGGTTCGTCCCCAGCACCAGTGCCGGCTCCAAGTGCTTCGGGGGCCGCCGTTTTCGCCGTCGCAGGGGCTGATGGATAGTTGCGCTGAGTGGCCATGACGCTCTCCTTGAGGTGGGGATGGTCCGTTCCTTCCTGGTCGAACCTTGCCTCTGATTCTGACAGGAGCCGAGAAACGGGTCAAAGCGGCAAGTTTTTCCGGGTTGAGTTTTAGTCCTCAGTGCCATTGAATCAGGTCATGACCCCTTTTCAGGCGCGGCTTTTGGGATGGTCCCTGGTGGTCGGGCTCGGAATGGTCGGTTTTTTTCAAACGGCCCGGGCTTCGACGACTGACTGGACCGTCCTGCACGAACAGGATGCTGCGGCGTCCGAGGTGCGGCTTCGCTGGGTCGTCCGCTCGGGCAGCCTTGCGGACCCCGCTGGACGAGAGGGGACCTCGCACTTCACTGCTCGGGCTCTTTTGAGAGGGACGACAACCCGTCCTCGAGCCGATCTGGACCGGGCGTTTCGAGCGATCGCGGCAACGGTCGCTGTGGTCCCGGGAAGAGAGTCGATCGAGCTCGATTTTCGTGTTCCTGCTGCCAGATTCGACGCGTTGTTACACCTTTTACGAGATGTTTTCTCCAATCCGGAGTTCGATCCCATCGAGATGGATGAGCTGCGTTCGGAGCTGCTGAACGAGGATGCCGCCCTTCGTGGAGATGCACAGCGGTTCGCCACGCGAGTGGGTCTGCAGCAGCTTTTTGCAGGGACCTCGGCGGCCAATCCGCCCGAAGGACTCGAGCCGGCTCTTTCCCGAATTTCATCCCGAGATGTTCGGGAGTTTTTTCGGCTGCACTTTGTCCGCTCCAACGTCGTTCTTGCGTTGATGACCCCGTTTGATTCGGCCGACGTGCAATCCCGAGTGGATCGCCTTCTCCGTGGATTGCCGGACGGACCTTCAGTGCGCCACCAGATGCCGTCACCGACTTTTCGCGGAGTGGAAGCGGTGGTGATTCCCGATTCGAATGCCTTCGGCGTGCATTTTCAGGTTCTTCTGCCAGGAGTTGCGGCAGCCGACGGAGACTTGCCGGGACTCGAGCTGGCGAATCAGGCTTTTGGAGTCGGACCTGACTCCCGGCTGGCGCTTTCGGCTCCGCAGCTCAATGGCTGGCTGACCTGGGCCAGCAGCGGATTCCAGCAGCTCATGCCACTTCCGGCGGGACCGGGGGTCTTCAGCATCATTGGAAACGCCACGTCCGAGTATGTTTCCGATGTCATCCCGACGACGCTGCATCTCTACCGCGACTTTGTTTCCTGGGGTGTTTCGGATTTCGAATTCGAGCAGTCTCGACGTGAGCTGCTCGACGGAATTGTGGCCGCGTGGGGATCTGCACAAAGGCGTCTTGCTCTTCGACTGGAAGCGCAATTGTCGAATGGGATTCCCCGAAGCCCTTCGTCATGGCAGCAGGAGGTTGCCCATTGGGACGCCCGGCGCGTGTCGAGTCGCCTCAAGGCCCGCATGATGCTCGACGCAGTCGTGATCGTGGCGGTTGGTGATCCCACCACCCTCGTCCCCCTGCTGCAGTCGATTCCTGAGGTGGGCTCCGTTCGCGTCGTTGCGAGGTGAGACTCTCGAGCTGAAGGCTCAGCTTCCATTTTCCGCTTCGGCAAGCCCATGTTGCACTCGATCTTTGGGTGATTTTCTGTTTAGTTTTGCCTCATGACTTCCTCGGACTCCACCTCCGGCAAGCTTCGTAATTCCGCGATGGAAATCGATATTCTGGGCGAGCGGCTTCTGATTCGCGCATCGGAAGACCCGAGCCTGGTTGGCGAGGTGGCTGAAATGGTCAAGCTTCGGATTCAGGAGGCGAATCGCCGGCTCGGCGATACACCGAACAAGAATCGCGTCCTGCTTCTGGCCCTGCTCGATCTTGCCGAAGAGTATGCCAAGTCCAAGCGCCGTCTGCTGACTCAGCGGTCGAAGATCAGTGCACGTCTGGCGGAGGCTCGGCAGGCGATGGAGCGTGCCCAGGGCCGCACTCGTCCTGCGACGGACTGATCGTGTTGACAGCGGCCGCCCTGCGCTCGAGCGTCCAGAGTCGTCGAAAATCGCTCGAATCTCGAGAACGGTCTCGAATCCAGCAGGCCCTCGATGACTCCCTTGTTGAATTCTTTCGAACGACGGTTTCTCCGGTTTCCGGAGAGATCTGGGGCTGGTACCGGCCGCTGCCGTGGGAGTGGGCCTTTCCACGAACCCTTGCCGAGGTTCGAGCAGCAGGGGTTGTACTGGCTTATCCGCGCGTCCCTGACTTTTATTCGCTTCAAAAGGTGATGGTCTGGCACCGGATCGAGGACGAGTCCGAGTCGAACTGGATCGCGAACGCGAGGCTGTCCCAGCTTCTTGAGCCCCGCTGCGATCTGCCCCGAGTCGAGCCCTCGTCGATGGCTGGCGTGCTCGTCCCGGGTGTGGCCTTCAGCGGGAAGGGGGAGCGGCTGGGAGCTGGGGGGGGGTTCTACGACACGTTTCTCTCTGCTCATCCGGCCATCAGGAGGGTTGCGGCGGCGGCTGACTTCCAGATTTTTCCAGAGCTTCCCGAGCAGAGGCCCGACGAGCCCCGCATGAACTGGCTGGTAGGAGAGCACCAGATACTTTCCTTCTGAATGGTGGTATCGCAGGCGGCATGAGGATCCTGTTTTTCGGAGATGTCTATGGTCGCCCTGGGCGCGAGGCGATCAAGATCGCACTTCGCAGACTGGTGGAGCCCGAGAAAATCGATTTCGTGATCGTCAACGGTGAGAATATGGCCCATGGTCACGGAATTCTGCCGGAGCAGGCCCAGGAGTTCTTTGATCTGGGGGTCGATGTCATCACTACCGGAAATCATGCCTGGGATCAGAAGCAGATCATTCCCTTCATGGGAACGACGACTCGGCTGCTGCGTCCGGCGAATTATCCCGACCATCCGCTTCATCGGCTTCCCGGCAGGGGCTCCACCGTCGTCGATTCACGACGGCGCCCCGGCCTTCAGCTCGGCGTGATTCAGGTGATGGGTAGGGTCTTCATGCCGGCACTGGATTGTCCGTTTCGCTCGGCCGAGGCCGAACTCGAACGGCTCGAGTCTGTTGGGGTGGATTGCGTTTTTATCGATTTTCATGGCGAGGCCACTTCCGAGAAGCAGGCCTTCGCGCACTTCATGGACGGCAGGGTGGGAGCGGTAGTCGGAAGTCACTCGCACGTTCAAACGGCCGACGAACGCATCCTGCCCGGCGGAACGGCAGCGATTACGGACGTCGGGATGTGCGGTTGCTACGACTCCGTCATCGGTGTTCGCAAGGAGCTTTCAATCCAGAGGTTTCTCACCCAGCGTCCGGTACGTTATGAGCCGGCCGAGGGGCCGGGTGGATATGGGTGCGTGATCGTCGAGTTGGACGACCAGACCGGAAAAGCCGTTTCGATTCGAAGACTTCGGGAAGTCGTCGCGTCCTGAGGGCCCTGGGGAGGCCGATTCCGGATCAGTGCTTCTCGGAACAGTCCAGCCGGGCCAGAACTTTTTTGCAGGATCCCGTTCCACACGTTCCTTCGTTGCAGGCTCCGCCGCCACACTGGGAGGAGGATTCGAAGGCCCAGTCACGCTGAACCGAATTCACCGTGGCCAAGGCTTCTTCGAGCGTCGAGCACTCCCGGGTTCCAAGGTACTCGCCCGTCGTGTGGTGAAGAACGAAGGCTAGAAAACCGGTTTCCGTCCCGCTGACTCCGCCCATCAGCTCGTCATCGATCAGAAAGCCCTTCTGGTAGTTCCCTGGAGTCAACTTTTCCATGCAAAGTGAGCTTAATGGGTTCGGGCCGCGAATGCGAGCTTGCCATTCGTCTCGGCTTTGTCTAAATGAGGATCACTCGTCGGTGGGCCTGTAGCTCAGTTGGTAGAGCGCGTGCTTTGCAAGCACGATGTCATCGGTTCGAATCCGTTCAGGTCCACCATTTTTCTTTCCTCGTTTCCCGCGTCAAGTTCTGAGAACGATTGAGTTTCACCGATGTCCTTGTAGACTTTCGGGCATGCGTCCGTTTGCTCCTTGGTCCCTGCGAATTCTATGTCTGGCTTCTGTTCTTGGGGGAGTTGGAGGGATCGAACCTGCGGCCGCGGATGTCCGAACGCGAACCCCCGGTCTGGCCGAGCTTCTGGTGGCGGATGCCACCCCGATGGCCTTTGATGTGGCACCCTTCCGTGAGCGCGATTTTCGTTTGGAGTGGCGTTCCGTTCCGCCCGCTGACGTATCCGTCGAGCTGTTGCCGGGAAGTCTGACCTGGGTACGCGTCTCGTCCTCCTTTGTTTTGCCCCGTGCCCGGGTGCGGGTTTCCGCGCCGGGAGCAAAGGCCGTCGAACTGCGACTGGGAGAGCTGCGGCAGAGGGTCTCGGCGCAGGGGGGCGAAGCCGGGGTAGCGCTCTTTTCGGGCGAGTTCGAGAACGAAGGCCAGACTCCGCACGAGCTGGTCGTCGTGCGTGAGGGACAAACCGAGACGCACGCTTTTGACTTCAGGTTCTCGCCGTCGCCTGAGCGGCCTCTCTCTGGCGGTAGTGCCAAAATTTTCGTGGATGGGTCCTGTTCCCGGTACCGAGTCCTTGTCCGTCGGGTTGAGAAGTTCCCCGCTCAGCACTGGGCCTATCTCGGCTGTCGGATGATCTACTCTCGTGCTCGTCACGACTGGGTTCCTCAGCTGCAGGTACAGGTCGCATGGCACGGGCCATCGGGACTTGTCTCCGTGGGGGGCGTGCCGAGGGAAGTGACCGGCCCGAGAGAGGGAAGATCGGTGGCGCTCGACCTGCATCTCGATCACAGAACGCCTTCCGTTCAGTTGGAGGATGAGTCCGGAGCAGGATTCGAAATTGCTGCTCCCATTTCTCCATCCCTGAAGCTGGCCTTTCTGGGGTTGGGCCTTGGTCCCTATGCTTACGAGATTTCCGTTCCCGGAATGCCTGATGTGCGGCAGACCGCTCCGATCGCGACCCTGTACGGGTCCTACCTTCTCTCAGAAACGTCGCGAGTCATCTTTTTCGATGCATTTCCGATCCATCGAGCCTGGTACAATGACTTTGGGCTGTACTTCAATAGTGAGTCCATCAAGGCTCTCGACGACCGGATCTCATTCAATTTGCTTCTAGGGTTTCATCTGATCAGCTTTGAGTCTCCGATCGGCGTGCAGCATCGACTGGGCGCGCCCCAGGGGTTCGAGATGATCCTGCGGGATGCCTTCGGTAGGCGTAACAATGTCACGCTCGGGGGTTTTTTCTATCCTCCCATCGATGGCAAGGCCTACACCAACAGCTGGCTTCGTGTCGGAGGCCCCAAATTTTTCGCAGAAATCAATTATCTCTCGTGGACGGAACAGGACGGCAGCGGGGGAAGCGCCAGCTCGAATGCGTTCGGTCTCTCGATCGGAGCTCCCCTGATTTTCTTCTAGGTCCGATGGTCAGCGTTTCGGAGGCTTCAGGCCGTGCTGTCGGAGCTTCGTGTACAAGTGCGAACGATCCATCCCCAACTGTTCGGCAAGCTCCGAGACGGACCGAAAGGGACGAGCGAGCGCCTCTCGAAGGAGCCGAGCCTCGAACTCCAGAACCTGGGAGTAGAAGGACTCCCCCGAGCCCGCGGCTTCGGCTGCTCCCAGCAGGGTCTCCGAAATTCCACTCCTGAATCGCTCCGGCAGGTCGCCGAGATCCAGTTCGGGGCCTTCGGCCATGGTCACGGCGTAAGCAACGACGTTTTGCAGCTCCCGAATATTTCCAGGCCATGGATATTCCTGAAGGCACTGTAGAGCGTCGATGCTCCAGGTCCACTCCGGCTGGGATCGCTTCAAAAACTCGTTGGCCAGCAAGACGACATCCTCGCGGCGCTCACGAAGCGGCGGCAGCCGAATCGGCAGGACGTTCAGACGCTGGTAGAGATCGGGCTGAAACTTTCCCTCGCGAGCCAGGGCCTCAAGGTCCTGGTTGCTTGCACCCACCACTCGAAATTGAACCGAGATCGGTCGATGAGATCCCAGGCGCGTGACTTCCTTCTCCTGAAGGACCCGCAAAAGCTTCTGTTGAATTCCGAGGGGCATGTTTGAGAGCTCGTCAAAGAAGACGATGCCGCCGTCAGCCTCCTCAAAGAGACCGCGAACGGTTTTGTCTGCTCCCGTGAAGGCGCCCTTTTCGTGGCCAAATAGAATGCTTTCGGCAGTTCCGCCCTGAATCGTGGCCGAGTCGATGGCGACGAAGGGCGCCAGGGTCCCATCGTTCCGCACCGGGCGCAGGGATCGTGCCGCCAGCTCCTTGCCGGTTCCGGTTTCCCCCTGAATCAGAACCGGAGCGTCGCTCTTCGAAAACTTCTCCAGCGTACTGCGAAGTCGGTCTGCCGCCGGGCTGGTCCCGAGAATGGAGTCATGACGACAGTTTCGGCGCAATTCCGCCTGGCTCAGGGAGATCTCGCGTCTGTCTTTCAGGTGCTGCAGGGCCTGCGACACCGAGTGCAGCAGGTCTTCGGGATCCGAATCCTTTGGAGAGTAGTCCCAGGCGCCCAGGCGTAGGGCTCGGCGAACCGAGTCAACGTCGGTTCTTCCACTGATCATGACGACAGGCAAGTCGGGGTCGAACTCCTTGATTCGCGGAAGAAACTCCAGTCCTTCTTCGGGACGCCGCATCTCGATATCGAGCAGCAGGACGTCAAAGTTTTGTTTGTTTAAGAGCACCCATGCCTCGTCCGTATCCTTTGCAATCTGACAGCGATGTCCGCCCTGTCGGGTCAGGACCAGTTTGGAGGCGAGCTGGAAGGTGGGATCGTCGTCACAAATCAGAATATCGGCCATGGCCGCTATAGGATATCCTGAGAACTCCATGGGCTGGAAGAATCTTCTCATTGAGTTGGGGTTGACCGATGCCGAACGCAGGCGCATCGATGACGCTCGTCTCGACATCAACTCGGCCGGATTCGACGAGTGGGGACTGGACCCTGAAACGCTCAAGGCCTCCCTTGCCGCTACCCGCTGGATCTACACTGATTATTTCAGGGTTCGTACTAGCGGACTTCAGCGAATCCCGGAAGGACGCGTTCTTCTGATCTCCAATCATGGAGGCCAGGTGCCGCTCGACGGCTTTTTGATCGGCATGTCCATGCTGCTCGAGGCGCGACCCGCTCGAATCGTTCGCAGCATGATCGAGCGATGGGTTCCGGGTCTTCCGTTTGTCAGCAGTTATTTTTCCCGTGTGGGACAGATTATAGGAGACGTCCGCAACTGCCGTGAGCTGCTTGAACGCGACCAGTGTGTTCTCGTTTTTCCAGAGGGCGTTCGTGGAAGTGGGAAGACGATCTTCAAGCGGTATCAGCTTCAGCGGTTCGGAACAGGATTCATTCGACTGGCCCTCGAGACGCGCACACCCATCGTGCCGGTCGCAGTGGTGGGTTGCGAAGAGGCGTATCCATCAGTCAGTGCCTTGAAGCCTCTGGCGAGGCTGGTGGGAGCGCCCTATCTGCCGGTCACGCCGTTCTTTCCCCTGATGGGACCGATCGGCACGATTCCGCTTCCGACGAAAGTGACGATCGATTTCGGTGAGCCGATTCTGTTTGACGGAGATCCCGAAGGTCCTGAAGCGACGATCGAGCAGCAGGCGCAGCATGTACGCGCCGCCGTTCAGGACCTGGTGGATGCGGGGGTGCGCCGGCGTGGCGGCCGTCTCTTTCAGGGCGGAGGAGGGGTCTGATGTCCCGAAAACCGACCATTCTCGTCACGGGAGCTTCGGGCGGGCTTGCCGGCATCGTCGTGCGTGAGTTGTCGACCAGGTACGAACTGGTCGGTGTAGATCCGCGGCCTCTGAGGAAGGGGAAGGATTTTCCTGGCGAGTTTCACGTCATCGACTACCAGCACCGGCGGATGAGCGAGGTTTTCCGGTCGCGAAGGATCGACGTGCTGCTGCATCTGGGGAGGATTCCGGTCGGTGCGCGACTGACCAGTTCGGATCGCTACCAGACGAATGTCCTTGGAACGAGAAATCTTCTGCAGCTATGTCGCAGGCACGGCGTTTCGCAGGTCGTGATCCTGAGTACATTCCATGTTTACGGGGCACATCCGCACAATCCCGGGCACCTGCTTGAAGATGATCCGCTTCGTGCCAGCCAGACCTTTCCCGAGCTCAGGGATTCGGTCGAGATGGACAATCTAGCCCGGATGTTCATGCTGCAGAATCCCTCGATCCATGTGCAGCTGCTTCGCCCGGTGCATGTGGTGGGAGCCACGATCCAGAACTATATCTCCCAGCTGCTTCGATCCGAACTCTGTCCAGTCCTGGCAGGCTATGATCCGCTTCTGCAGTTCGTCCATGAGACCGACCTGGCCGCTGCAATCCAATTGGCGATCGAAGCGAAGTCCTCCGGTGTCTATAACGTGGCCGGCGAGGGAGTGGTCTCCTATCGACGGGCGATCGCCGCCGCCGGCGCGCGAGCGGTGCCCCTGCCTTCAATTCTGGTTTATGGGGCAATGGGCGCACTGTCTCGCTTCAGGTTGGGATTCCCCAAGCATCTCGTTGATTTTTTCCGCTATTCCGCCGTGGTCTCGGACGCATCCTTTCGCAGGGATCTCGGCTACGCGCCCGCGGTTTCGACTGTCGAGGCCCTGCGCTCACTTCGTTCGCTACGCGCTGTCGTTGAACCCCCACACGAAGCAAGCTGACTGTCGGACTCTCCCCACACGTGACGGCCTCACTCCTCTCTCAAGAGCCTGCTGGGGGTGGCCCGCGAATTGCTCTGCGGCCGGGCATGTTCAATACCGAAACACGTGGGGGAAAAATGAACCTGAATGAACCTTTGTCGCGATCCGCGAAG
>CAYSOA010000012.1:36041-61126 GCA_964432565.1 uncultured Bacteriovorax sp. | reverse complement strand
GTCGAGAAGCCATCCGCCTGAATTTCGCGGGCGAAATCCGGCGTCACCACGGCTCCGCCGATGAGCACCTTGAAGGGTAGTTTTCGTTCACGGACGGCATCGATGACGACCTTCATCTGCATCATGGTGGTGGTCATCAGTGCGGAGAGCGCGACGACCTTGGCCTTCTTGTCGACGGCTGTCTGAAGAATGAGCTCGGCTTCGACATTGCGACCCAGGTCAATCACCTCGTACCCGAAGTTCCGCAGCATCAGGATGCAGATGTTCTTGCCGATGTCATGGATGTCCCCCTTGACCGTGGCAAAGACCACCGTGCCTCGGCTTTCGCCGGAGGCCTGGCGCGCCTTGAGCAGGTAGGGCTCGAGAATCGCCACGCCACACTTCATGGCCTCTGCCGCAGCCATCAGGTGGGGAATGAACTTCACACGAGCACCGAACAGGTCCCCCAGGTGTCGGATGGCTGGCGTCATCACCTTCAGGAAGAACTCCATCGGAGTGGCGGGGGGAAGGGCATCGAGCGTCAAGACGTACTCGCGAAGGAGGCGCTCGGTCGTTTCTTTTTGACCGTCGACAATCGAACGAAACACACCCCGCTCGGTTTCGGTGGCGGAGGCGACCCAGTCGGGCTCCTTGGGACCCTGCGAGGTCGTCCCAGCGGAGGAAGGTGCACCCGGAGCCGACAGGCCTTTTGCTGCTCCGATCTCGATCTTCTCTGACCAGCTTTGGATGAAGCCCTCGACGGTGTTGGGTTTCGGCCCCCACATCTCGGCGGCTGCGGCCAGTGCGCGCCCCATCGGATCGGTCACCGACATGATCGCCGAATCGAGCCCGTACTGGACGGCGGCCGCCAGAAAGGCATTGTGCACAAAGGGCCGGTTCGGAAGTCCGAAACTCGTGTTGCTGAGCCCCAGGGTCGTGGCTGCCCGAGGAAAGTACTCCTTGATGAGGGCGATGGTTTTGAGCGTGTTTCTCGAACCATCCTGCATCGCCGAGACGACGAGGCCAAGAACGTCAAAGACCACGTCTTCTTCGCGAAAACCATGCTTCTCAAAAAGCTGCTTCGTGATCTTCTGCGCGTTCTTCAGGCGGTCTTCGGCTGCCACCGGGACGTCGACTCCGGTGGTCATGCAGACCACCGCCGCACCGTGCTTCTTCATTACCGGAATCGCCTCGTCGAGCTTCTCCTGCTCGGCGTTGAGGCTGTTGAGCAGCGGTCGTCCGTAATAAACCGATGCGCCGGTGTCGAGTGCATGAGTGTTTGCGCTGTCGATCATCAGCGGCACCTGAAACTGATTTTGCACGGCGACGACGGCTTCGCGCATGAGCTTGGGCTCATCGACCAGCGGAACGCCCACATTGATGTCGAGCAGCCTTCCGCCTGCGCGCACCTGAAGTTCGGCATCCTCGAGCAGTTGCGAGAGCTCGCCTTTCTTCAAGGATTCACTGAGCTTCTTGCGGCCGGATGGATTCATCTTTTCGCCGATGGCCACGAACGGGTGGGTTCCACCGAGGCGTACGAACTGCGACAGGCTTGAGACGATGACCCGCCCCTCGGATCGGGGTCGGCGAAACTCGGTTCGACCACTGACGGCTTCCTTCACCCGGCGGATGTAGTCGGGAGTCGTGCCGCAGCAGCCCCCGATGATTCCGGCTCCCGCTTCAATGAAGCGCGAGATGTAGGGTTCGAGCTGCACGGCATCCATCGGAAAGTGGGTCTTGCCGTCCTTGATGCACGGAAGTCCCGCGTTCGGTTGTACCGAGATGACGAGATTCGAGACTTCGCTCATCCTGCGCACGATGCCCACCATCGGTTCGGGGCCGGTCGAGCAGTTCACGCCCACTGCAGTGGCCTTGTAGCCCTCGGCGATCGCCGCGATGTTTTCGGGAGTGGCTCCGGTGTCGGTAATGCCGTCGGTATTGAACGTGGCGTGTGCCAGCAGAGGGATCGAGCTCGAAGCGGCACGCACCGCCGAGAGAGCGGCGCGAAACTCGATCGAGTCAAACATGGTTTCGACCACAATGCAGTCGACGCCAAGCTCCACGAGCACTTTGGCCTGCTCATGAAAAATCTCGCAGACTTCCTCGAAGGATTTCTTTCCCGTCGGAAAAACCGTTTCGCCGCTGGGGCCGATGTCGCCTGCAACGAAGGCGCGCCCCTGGGCCGCCCTACGGGCGATCTCGACGGCCTTCGCATTGATTTCGCGCAGGCGTGGGTAAGCATCGTACTCGGCAAGGCGCCATTTGCTCGCCCCGAAGGTATTCGACAAGATGATGTCGGCTCCGGCCTCGACATAATCTCGATGTGCCCGCTCGATGATGTCGGGATGATCCATCATCCAGACATCGGGGGCCATGCCGGCCGGAAGTCCGCGGTTTTGAAGCAGGGCCCCCATGGAGCCATCAAGAACCAAGACGCGCTGACCAAGCTCTGTAAGGAAGTTCACTCTTTGGGTTTAGCCCCTGGGAGGCGGAAAATCCAGTTGGGCGACGAAGCGCTCCTGAAAGTCGTCCTGCAGGGCCAGCTCGACCGGTCGCCGACCGAACTCGAGTCGATCGACGAATTGCTGCCTCGCCTGGGGGCTCATGGATGCCCAGATCAGGGTGCCTTCGAGCGATGCATTGCCGATGGCCTGACAGGGGGTATCGGAGGGGAGCAGTCCGATCCGGTGAACGGAGCCCAGATCGAGGTGTTGTGCGAAAGTACCCGCCAGAAAGAGGGTTTCGGGACGCTCGCCGGCGCGTTCGATGAGGAGCTCTGCTGCGGTGCGAGTGGCGGCCTTGGCGAGTTGGAACTCTCGCACATCGTCGGCCAGCAGCAGCACGGTTTCGGTGACTGAAAGTTTTCCGTCAGGAACAAAGCCGTCGGCATGAATCAGCTGGTGTTCGACGGCCTCGGCCAGAAGATCCATCAGCCCCGATCCGCAGATACCGCGAGGAAGATCGCGACCGATGGTCTCGAGCTGCCAGGTCCCGTCAAGCCAGCGGGCCCTGGCGATGGCCCCGGTCTCGGCACGCATGCCGTGGTGGATATTGCCTCCTTCAAAGGCAGGTCCCGCAGGCGCGCTCGACAGCCAGTAGTCCCCTTTTTCGTTTCGAATGACGATTTCGGTGTTCGTGCCGATGTCGATCAGCATCCAGGGCACCTTCGCGCCGCGGGCTTCGATGGCGAGGATTCCCGCCACGGTGTCACCGCCGACGAAGCCGGCAAGCAGGGGAAGGGTCTCGATCTCTCTTCCTCCGGGAAGGCGCGAGCGAAAGACCTCGCGTTTTTCGGGTTGGAAGGGTGAGACGGCAAGCGACTCGATGCTCCAGCGGTGCAGCAGGCTCGTCATGGCGGAGTTTCCGGCACAATAGATCGGCTGTCCGGACGTTCGCGCGAAGAGTTGCGCGTCGGACTCCTCGAGCGCCGCGAGGCAGGACTCGATGGTCTGGTCGACCGCTTTTTTCAGAGGGTCGAGCCCCAGTTTCTGGGCCGAGTGCAGGCGGGTCATGACGTCGGACCCGAAGGGAACCTGCTTGTTGAGCAGGTGGGCCTCGATCAACGAATTCCGGGAGCCTTTTTCAGCCAGGCTGACGACGACTCCCGTGGAGCCCAGGTCGCAGGCCAGGACCAGTTCGGCCGTTGCCGACAGAGTGGCGAGTGCGGACTCATCTCGGATGAGGCGCGGCTTCGAGCGCAGGCTCTCGGCATTGGGAAGAAGAAGCTCGAGGTTGGTTCGGGGCAGGGCCTGGCAGGAAAGGCGCCAGCCCTGCGAGAGTTCGTTTTCACGAAAAGCGCGACGGTCGGAGGCTGTGATTCCCAGAAAGCCGGACTGCACTTTCACGCGACACTTGTGGCACGTTCCCTTTCCGCCGCAGGCCGCATTCACCGGAACCGATGCCTGCTGCAGGTACTCGAGCAGTCGCGCACCAGGAGGCGCCTGAATGTCGACACTTTCGCCGCGGCAGTCGACCCGGATCTTCACGGGCTCTCCGCGGCCGGTCTGGCAGTCCTGTCAGCCACCTCGAGGGCGACTTCGATTCGTCCCAGCGGGGCACTGACACAGAAGCCCTCGCAGTGGCGTTCGAGTGACTCGATCACCCGACGAGCGATCGCTACGCCCCGTTTTGCCGCCTCGAGCTTGTCATCGCCCGCCTTTTCCATCTCGGCCAGCGCCCAGGTCGGTACATGAACGCCCGGTACTTCGTTTGCCATGAACTCGGCGTTTCGCAGGCTGACGAGCGGCCAAATTCCCACGATGTGGGGGCGATCGGCGTCGCCCAGTTTTTCTCTCCATCGCAGGTAGGCGTCGGGGTCAAAGACAGGCTGGGTGATGGCGTAGTCGGCACCCGAGTCGACTTTGTAGCGCCAGCGCTGAAGCTCGAGCTGGGGATTGATCGCGGTCGGGTTGGCGGCAACGCCGATGGCAAAGTGGGTCGCACTTCCCAGGGTGTCACCCGACGGAGTGACGCCACGGTTGAGGCAGTCGGCAAGATACGTCAGGCCGATGGCATCAATGTCATAGACGCCGGTGGCATCACGGTTGTTTCCGAGTTTCGGGGGGTCGCCCGTCACCAGAAGCACCTGGTGGATTCCCGAAACAGACGCGCCCAGCAGGTCGGCCTGAAGCGCGATCAGGTTTCGATCGCGCGTCGTAAAATGGGGAATGGCCGTGACTCTTCCTGCCAGACGAGACTGCACCACGGCCGAAAGGTGCAGGGAACTGACGCGGGTGCTGGCCCGGGCGCCATCCGGAATATTGACGAATTCGATGCCGGCCTCGGCAATCCGTTCGACTCCCTCCAGAAATCCGTCGATGCGTGTGCCCTTCGGCGAGAGCACCTCGATCGAGAGAATCTTCTCTCCCGCCGCAAGTTTTGAAGCGATCGAGGAGTGCGCGCTTCGCCCTTCGAGGCTCGGGCGCTCCACCGCAACGACTTCGTGGGTGGCGGCGGGAAGCAGTTGGGCGGCCCGTTCGTTTCCTTCAGCTCGGGCGTTGACCATGCGAACGGCGCTTCGAATCGCGCGAATGTGATCGGGGCCCGTTCCGCAGCAGCCGCCCACGCCCGAGGCCCCCGTCTCGGCGAAGCGCTTGGCATATTTCGCGAGGTAGTCAGGACTGGTCATGTAAAAGTAGCGGCCATTCACCTGGCGAGGAACGCCGGCGTTGGGACGAACGACAATCGGCTTCTGCACGAGAGGTAGAAGCTTTTTCAGTGAAGAAAAGAGGTCGCTCGGGCCATCGCAGCAGTTGAGTCCTAGTGCCTGGACGTCGGGGCGCGAACCCACGCGGCGGGCAAACACCTCGAGTAGCGAGCCGTCGTTGGCATGCACCGAAAGCGAAGCGAGGAGGGGCCGCTCGGTGTCGATCGATCGAATGCCGTCAATGGCGGCCAGCAGCTCGTCGACGTTCGAGAACGTTTCGAGGAGATAGGCGTCGAACGCCAGGCCTGAATTCGCAGCATTCATCGCCAGCCGGGCAACTGTGGCAAATTCGTCGCGTGCCTCGTCGAGGCCGAAAGAACCCAGCGGTTCGACCAGAACGCCCAGAGGCCCGAGTGAGAGCCCGACCTGAAGATTGTCGTGACCTGCGCGCGCTTCGTTGGCCAGTTTCAGCGCGGCCTGAAGCAGCTTTTGCTGCTGACTTTCGATATCAAACTTCTTGAGCTGCGGTCGGGTGATCGAAAAGGTGTTGGTGGTCAGGAGGTCGGCTCCAGCCTCGACATAAGACTGGTGCACCGCCAGTACGTCAGCAGGAGCGCTGACGTTCAGCTCTTCGAAGGGACGGTTGATGTAGAAGCCGCGCTCGTAGAGCTCGGTTCCGACGGCCCCGTCAAAAATCGTGACCTGGCCGGACCCTTTCAGCATGCAAGCTCGCCTGAAATTTTTTCTGCCCAGCGGGCCAGATGCGATTCGAACGCCGATTCACCAGAAAGGATCTCGCCGGCGTGGACCTTTGAGGGCTCAACGAAAAGGTCGTGCATCGGCTTGACCTGCCGCTCGAACTGCTTGCGAATGCCCTCGGGCTGGCGCCCCCGCTCGACCAGATCTCGCTTGAACCGACGATCGTAGCGGATGCTCTCGGATGTTTCGATGAAGATGCTCCAGTCGAGCAGTTCGCGAATCGGGGGCTGCGACAGGATCAGCGTGCCATCGACGATGATGAGCGGATGTGGAGCAAAGGGCGTGCGTTCGGATTTTCGCTTGTGGGTCGGAAAATCGTAGATGGGCACTTCAATGCCCCGCCCCTTTCGAAGCTCCTGGACGTGGTTCGCGAGGAGCGGAAAGTCGAGCGAGTCGGGATGGTCGAAGTTCACGTTTTCGCCGTCGCCCCGAAAGATGTGGCTCTGGTCGATGTAGTACGAGTCCTGTGCCAGGATGGCGACCTGTTGGGCTCTTCCGGGTAGCGCCTCGAACACCTGCTTCAGTCCTCGAGCGAAGGTGGTTTTTCCCGAGCCGCTTCCGCCCGAAATTCCGATGATCTTGCCGTTCCAAGTCGCCACGAGGAGGTCCTTTGAGTGAAGTTAGGCCTCCACCGTATCATAAAGTCGGTCTCCTGCATCCCCCAGTCCGGGAAGGAGGTAACCCTTGTCGTTCAGTGCGCGCTCCACACTGCAGGTGATGATCTCGACGTCCGGATGCTCCTCGCGAATTCTGGCGATTCCTTCTTTTGAAGAGAGAATACAGACGAAACGAATCTTGCCGACTTCGTACTCCTTCAGACGGTTGATGGCGGCACAGGCCGTATCTCCGGTGGCGAGCAGGGGGTCGAGCAGCAATACCTTCTTGCCCTTCACGTTCTTGGGCAGTCGCAGGTAGTATTCGACGGTCGCGTGGATGAATTTGTCTCGATAGATTCCGAGGTGCCCGACCGTCGCAAAGGGAAGAATTCTCAGCATCCCGCTCAGCATTCCCAGGCCCGCCCTCATGACCGAGATCAGCACGAGCTCTTCGCCCACGACCTCGCAGGAGGTCTTTTCGAGGGGAGTGGTCACCTCCTGCTCGGTCAGGCTCAAATCGCGGGTGGCCTCATAAGCGAGAAATTGTGAAATCTCTTCGGTGATGAGGCGAAAACTGTGGGGCGTGGTCGCCTGGTCGCGAAGCATCGAAATCTTGTGCTTCACGACCGGGTGGGTGACGAGATGAATCGGTTCCGGGGCTTTCTGGGCGCTCATACGGTCTCCTTGAGTGACTAAAAAACGGTGCCGTCGCTGAGAAGTTCGAGCGGCGGATTGGATGTCTGCGGTCTTTTCTCGCGAGCGAGCCGGCGGCCGGCCCACCAGGTCCCCCCTTCGAGCACCTTGGCGAGTGGCAGTTCGGCCGGGGTCATCTTCAGCTGCCGACGCACTTCGTCGGCAATCTTGTCGAGCCAGACCAGCGTCAGAGCGCGCCATTCGATAACGAGCTCCGAGTCCGGTCGGTGGGCCTGATCGGCAAGGGACGGATCACGAAGCGAAATTAGTCCGCCGTCCAGAACCAGCCCGCCATTTCGATATTCGGCAAGTCCGGTGAGACCTTCGACTCCCGGTACCCTGAAGCCGGCATCCAGGAGGGGCTCGATGAGGGAGTAGGTCAGCCATTGAGACAGCTTGTGGAAGGGAACGAGGCTTTCGAAGCTGCCCTTCGGACCCAGAGCCGAGTGCGACCACACATCACCGAGCGGCCCATCGTCGAGCGTGAGGCGTCCCGGCCAGATGGGACTCAGGGCCTCGAGTACGGATTTGAGCAATTCGGTAGCGGGAATCGTCTTGCCGTGCCTCGCAACCAGATGATCCACGAGTGCACCGACACGGGCTTGTCCACGATTGCCCTGGGAGGGGAAGTGCGTGGGGTCTGCGGCGACGGTCTCTCCAAGCGTTTTCAAAAGTCCCGCGCGTCCCTCGCAGCCGACGAGAGGATTGCCTTCGCCGACCTGAAAAGCCTGCTCAAGCGTTCGCGCCGTGAAGCCCCGAAGACCATCGGCATCTGCGCGAAGCGGATGCGCCGGGTCGCTGGAGAGCGCTCCCGTTTGAAAGAGGGCCAGGCTCGCAACGCCGAGGCCTTCCGAACGGGCCACAGTCGACCCGTCCGCTTCCGTGAACTTCCACCGATCGCCCGCTCCCGCATCGAGCAGCACTGACGGGATCACGAGATCCCAGAGTGCACGCACCCGCTCGATCGGCTCGCAGCCCTCGAGCTGTGCTCGAAGCGATGCGAGGCGGTCCCGCCCTCCGGCACGAAAGTGTCCCCAGCGCGAATGAAAGGGCACGTTCAATGTCGGATAGTTGGACTTCGTGACGTCGATCACGAGCTTTGCCACTTCGGCGAGCCGTTCGGGATGCAGCTCGAAATGGGTGCCGCCACCTTCAGCCAATGCGAAAATCGCACTCGTGCGCTCACGGATGGCCTGCGGGGACAGGATGTAGTCGCGCCGGCTCACTCGTCGAGTCCTCGTCCCTTGACCTGGGTCAGGGTGTTCTTGTCCAGAACCTTGCCTGGCGTAAAATAACCAGCAGCCTTCTTGGCTTCCATTTCGACCTGGGCGTCCTGCGGAATCAGGTCGGCCGGAATTTCGACTCGATTGACGATCTTGATGCCGCTTTCGACGATGGCGTCGTGCTTCATGTCGGACATCGAAATGAAGTGGTCGATTTTCTTCACGCCGAGCCAGTGCAGGACGTCCGGCATGAGCTGCTGAAAGCGCATGTCCTGCACTCCCGCAACGCACTCGGTGCGCAGGAAGTAGGTGGCGGCAGAGTCGCCGCCTTCCTGTCGCTTGCGGGCGTTGTAGACGAGAAACTTCGTGACCTCACCGAGGGCGCGGCCTTCCTTTCGGTAGTAGACGATCGCACCCGAGCCACCGCGCTGGGCCGTCTTGATCGCTTCTTCGATGCCGTGCACGAGGTAGGGGCGGCAGGTGCAGATATCCGAGCCGAACACGTCAGAACCGTTGCATTCGTCGTGGACGCGAATGGTGACTTCCTTATCCGGGTTGCTCAACCCCTGCGGATCGCCAAAGAAGTAGACGGTCGTGCTGCCAATCGGAGGCAGGAACACCTTGAGGTCGGGACGGGTGACGAGTTCGGGGAACATTCCGCCGGTGTGCTGAAAGAGCGCCTTTCGAAGGTCTCCCTCCGAAACCTTGAACCGGGCGGCGACGCCAGGCAGGTACCAGACCGGCTCGATGGCCGCCTTGGTCACGACCACATCGTGATTTTGCTTGATGATGGATCCATCCACCTCGAGGCGCCCCTTGCGGATGGCGTCTGAAATTTCGGGCATGTTGATGTGGGCCTTGGTCACGGCAATCGTCGGGCGAATGTCGTACCCCTGGTCAAACCAGGGCTTGAAAACATCGGCGACATCGGCGCCGAACGGGTCGATCGAGACGATCTTGAATCCCGCTTCAGTCGGGTTACCGAACCATGACGGATGTGGACCGATCTTCTCGACCGGCGACGTGTTGGTCAGGTCGGGTCGATGGTCGGTATTCAGGGCTCCTGCGGCGCTCGCGAGCGCGCGGTAGACGGTGTAACTGCCACTGTGGCTGCCGATGGCATTGCGGTGGTCCATGTTCGTCATGGAAGCGACGACTGGTCCGCGCTTCAGGGGGTCTTGCGCCCCCCACTGCAGCGGGGTGGTCTGCTTTCGGATCTGTCCCGGATGCGATGTCAGAACGACATGCGAATGGCGTTTCGATTGGGGCATGAGAGCTCTCCTTGCTTTCGTTAGTTCATCCAATTCTTGTCGGTGGGATTCGACCACTTGGTGGTGACCTTCTTTTTCTGCGACCAGAACTCGACGCCGTCCGGCCCGGTGATATCGCCGTGGCCGTAGCGGGAATCCTGAATGCCACCAAAAGAGAAGGGTTCTCTGGGCACGGGTACGCCGATGTTGATGCCCACCATTCCGGCCTTGGCTTCCTGGGCAACGCGTTCGGCTACCGGGCCCGTGCTCGTGAAGACCGAAGCGGCGTTGCCGTAAGGGTTCGCATTTTCGATGGCGATGGCCTCCGAGAGCGTCTTCACGCGAATGATGCTGAGCACGGGTCCGAAAAGCTCTTCGCAGGCGGCCTGAGAACCCGGCTGAACAGAGTCGAGAATCGTCGGCGCCAGCCAGTTTCCTTTTTCCATTCCCTTCGGGGCGGCGACCTTGCGGCCATCGAGCAGAATCTTCACGCCCGACTTCTCGGCGCGGTCGATGGCTGAGTGCAGGTTCTCGAGCGACTGAGTCGTGATGATCGCACCCATGTCCTTGCCGAGTTCGGTGGCCCGAGCCTTTTCGACGATGCCCTCGATGAGCGGGTCGCAGTCACCGACGGCAAGCAGCACGCTGGCGGCCATGCAGCGCTGTCCGGCGCAGCCGGTGAACGAGTCTGCGATTCCGCGAGAGGCCATCTCGAGGTCGGCATCGGGCATCAGGATGATGTGGTTCTTGGCGCCACCGAGTGCGAGTACGCGCTTGCCGTGCGCGGTTCCGCGCTCATAGACCTTTTGGGCCACGGGCGAGGAGCCCACGAATCCTGCGGCGGCGATTCCGGGATGGTCAAGAATTGCTTCGACCGTCTCGCGTCCCCCCTGGACGACGGTCAGCACGCCGTCCGGAATTCCGGCTTCCTTTGCGGCGTTCGCGATCAAGATCGAGGTGAGGGGAGTCTTGTCGGAAGGCTTCCACAGAAAGGCATTTCCCACGCCGATGGCGATCGGGATCATCCACATCGGAACCATGGCGGGAAAGTTGAAGGGGGTGATGCCGGCGACGACGCCGAGCGGTTCGCGGCGATACTCGCACCATACTCCGCGCGAGACCTCCATCTTGCCGCCTTCGTCGAGGTTCTGAATCGACAGCGCGAACTCGAGCACTTCGACGCCTTTCATGAGTCCGGCCTTGGCTTCGGCGGGAGTCTTGCCGCACTCATCGGACGCCTGTTTCGCAATCTTGTCGGCATCACGGAGCAGGACCTCGCGAAATTTGAACAGGACTCCGCAGCGCTCCTTGACGGGAGTCTTCGACCAGGTCTCAAAGCCCTTCCGCGCGAGCGCCACGGCCGCATCGACATCCTCGCGCGTGCTGTGATGAAGGGTGCCGATGGCGGAACCGGTCCACGGGCTGGTCACGGTGCTGGTCGGCCCACGGCCGGTCGTCCATTTGCCGCCGATGAAATTGGTGCAGTTGATGAGAGCTGGGGTCGTCATTTCATGTCTCCGAATCAAAGACGAAAAGTTGCCCCTATTTCTAGGTGGAATCAAGGAAAACGGTATCCGGCACCTTTTGCCGGCCCAGTGCTTCAGTCGGGGCGTTTGGGAAAGTTCAACTGTCCGGAAATAGCCCGGCAATTTCCGCATCGGAGAGCTCGCGCCAGCGGTTCACGGGCAGGTCGTCGAGCGTGATCGACATGACGCGCACGCGCTTCAGTCGTGCGACGTTGAGCCCGACCGCTTCTGCCATGCGACGAATCTGCCGGTTTCGGCCTTCTTTCAGTGTAATGCGAAGCTGCTTCGGGCCTAACCTTTCGACGGGGCAGGGAAGGGTCAGGCCGCGGTCTTCGTCGCCGATGTCGACGCCGCGCCGAAGCTGGTCGATCTGCGAATCCGAAACCGACTGATGGAAAGTGACTTCGTATTCCTTCTCGTGCTGGTTGCGGGCGCGCGCGATCTGGTCGGCAAGGTCACCAATATTGGTCAGCAGCAGCAGTCCCTCGCTCATCACGTCGAGCCTGCCGACGTAAAAAACCCGCTCGGGATAATTGAGCTCACTGATGACGTTGTTCTTCACATTGGGGTTGGCGGTGCACTCGATGCCGACGGGTTTATGGTAGGCAAGCACGACTCGGCGCTTGGCCTTGATCGAAACGAGCTTTCCATCGACCGAGACGCGGTCGCCTTCGGCCACCTGGTCTCCCGGCTTCGCCGGGGTGCCATTGATCGCCACGCGGCCCGCCTCGACCCAGCGGTCGGCCTCGCGCCGCGAGCAGATGCCGTTTTCGGTGAAGAATTTATTGATTCGCACGTGGTCCTAAAACTTCACGATCGCGTCCAGGGCAGCCGCGATCGCCGTCCGAACAGCCTGGTCCATCGAACCGCCGTGAGGGTTGTAGTTCCCCTCGTTCCAGCGCAGCGGATTGCCGTCGAGCGCCAGCAGCGAGCCCGTGCGCACGCCGCGAAGCGTGCCGGTCACGAAGAGTGCCGCGCATTCCATTTCCACCGCTACGCACTTGGCATCGCGAAAGGTGGCCAGCTGGCCGTCGATGAGTGCCGGGTAGAACAGGTCGCTCGTCACGACGATGCCCTGATGCAGGCGATGGTTGCGCGCCTTCACTGCGCCCGCGAGTGCTGCAGTGATTTCAGCGTCTGCCACTGCGGGAAAGCCCGCGGGAACCATCAAGGCGGTCGTGCCGTCCTGTCGGACTGCCGCAGTGGCGACGGCGATGTCACCGATCTGCGATTCGTCCTGAAGACCGCCTGCGGTGCCGAGACGGATGATGGTCTTCACGCCGACATCGATCATTTCCTGAAAGCAGATCGTGGCGCCGGGGGCCCCGACGCCATGCGAGACCACCATCACGTCGATGCCCTGATGCTTGCCGAGGTACGAGTGGTACTCGCGATTTTTTGCCAGCTCGACCGATCCCTCCATCTGCGAGGCGATCAGGGCCGCGCGTTCGGGGGCTCCGCAAACGATGGCGCGCTGAAAGCGGGCGTCGGGGGCGAGTTTGAGGTGGGGCTTCAGAGACGATTGAGAATTGGACATGAGACCCCCGATTCTTACCGAATCGCGTCATTTCTGGAAGTGGGGATTTGGCTTCCTTGTGGTTTTGCAGAAGACACCGAAGCCCCAAGGCCGATCTACCGGCGGCTCAGGGTCAGGCCGGGGCCCCGCTGGCGCCTCGAAGAGCACGGCACCATTCGCGGGATGAATGAGTCGGACAAGATCATGGGCTTCCTGGCTCAGAGATTCGGAGCTTCGAGCTGAAGCTCACTCGAGCGACACGAGCTGCTGCAGCGCGATTCCCCAGCCCTGCTCGAAACCCATTTTCGCGTGAAGGTCGCGTTCGGCTTCGCTTCGGTGCAGGACGGTGGCGCGATACAGCGTCTGATCGCCCTTCGATTCAAATTCTACGATTGCCGTGAAGAAAAAGCCGACATCCGTTTCAGGAGCGGGCGCCGGACGATAGCCGGCTACGAGGGCATTCGTCCACACGATCCGTTTCTCCGGAACAACCTCCAAGTACACCCCTTCGCCTTCCTGGCGCTCTCCGTTTGGTCCTTGCATGACGGTTCGAAAGCGCCCGCCGGGACGCAGGTCGATTTCGCATTCGGTCGTTCGCCACGGCAGCGGACAGAACCATTTCTTCAAGACCTCAGGATTCGTCCATCCGCTCCAGAGGTGCGAGACGGGCGATGAAACGGTACGGGAGAGCGACAGGTCGAGTTTGGGGTTCATGAACCAACGGTATCAGGCAAACCCTGAGTGATCCACTGGAGGGCTAGGTGGGACTTGGTATCGGACTTGGTCTCCTGAACCTTTTGGTTGTATGGCGCGTCAATCACTTGAAGAGCGCCAGCGCCTTCGGCTTCTGTTTCTGATGGTTCACGACCGGCATCGGGTAGCCACGTTTTCGTAGGGCAGCCTCGCCCAGCTTTTCTGGAGCATGGAGAGCTTTAGGAGAGACGCCCTCGAGCTCGGGCACGTAGCGCGTGACGTACTTTCCCTCCGGGTCGAAGCGCGAGCCCTGCAGCTCGGGGTTGAAGATCCGGAAATAGGGCTGCGGATCGCAGCCGGTCGATGCGGCCCACTGCCAGCCGCCGTTATTGGGGGCGAGATCGCCGTCCAAAAGCTCCTTCATGAAATGGTTCTCGCCCCAGCGCCAGTCGATGAGCAGGTCCTTGGTCAGAAACGAGGCGACGATCATGCGCACGCGGTTGTGCATCCAGCCTTCCTGTTTGAGCTGCCGCATGCCGGCATCGACGATGGGATAGCCCGTGCGGCCCTCCTTCCAGGCCTCGAAAAGGCGCTCGTCATTCTCCCAGTTCAAATCCGCGTATTTCTCGAGGAAGGCCTTCTTTTCGACGGAAGGCTTATGAAAAAGAATCGAGTAGTAGAACTCACGCCACGCGATCTCCTTCAGGTATTTCGTGCGGCCGCCTTCGCTCTTGAATCCGAGACCTTCAAGGCCGAGTTCAGCGATGATCTGTGCTGAAGTGATTGACCCGTTCTTGAGGTAAACCGACATCCGTGAGGTTCCGTCGATTGATGGAATGTCGCGGCGGTCACCGTACTCTTCGATTTGACGCTTGAACTGCTGCAGGCGCGCGAGTGCCACGAGCGAACCGGCTGGCGGAATTTCGATGGTCTGGTGGGGGCGATTTTTTTCCGCGAACTCCTCCAGGGATTCTTTGAAGGGGGCAGGGTGATCTCCCCAGATTTTCTTCCAGGTCAGAGAAAACAGGTGTCGGTCGATGTCTCCGGCGGCGCGCTTCTTGAGGTACTGCAGCCCCTTTTTCTGAACGGCGACTCGAGAATGAACTTCGTCCGATCCCAGCTTCTCGAACCAGCGCTTCGCGAAAGGAGAGTAGACCTGGTAGAACGCCGATCCTCCGCTGGAGGGCTTGCCGATTTCGAGCGGCTCGATCAGCAGGTGGTCGCG
The DNA here is from genome assembly GCA_964432565.1 of uncultured Bacteriovorax sp. Classification (GTDB taxonomy): domain Bacteria; phylum Bdellovibrionota; class UBA1018; order UBA1018; family UBA1018; genus CAIOHW01. The sequence continues at coordinate 46,520 of CAYSOA010000012.1, read as the reverse complement.
TTCGGTATGCACGGTCACGCCCAGTTCTTCCTGCGCGAGCCTGGTGATGCGATCATCACGATCGCGGGCGAAAGGTTCGTAGTCTCGATTGAATGAAAAAGTCGAAAATGCGCGACCGTGCTTCTTCAGTGAAGCGTGAATTTTCGGAAGAGCCTCGTGCGGCAGGCAGTCAATGACCCAGAGGTCGGAGCCGATCGAGCGCAGTTCATCCTGCAGCTCGCGGAGGGTATTCATGAAGAACGCGAACCGGTTGTGCGAGAAGTCAGGCCGCGACAGGAACTTCGAGTCGAAGCAAAAGAGACCGACCACTCGTCCTTCGTGCTGTTTCCAGCTCCATTGGAGGGCCGGATTTCCGGCGACGCGCAGGTCGCGACGAAACCAGTGAACTGCCCAGGGCTGCAGCGGAGCGCTCATTTTTGGTCCTTTTCCTTTTCCCGCTTTGAGGCGGATGTTTGAGAGGGGGCGATGAGGCTTTCGAGCGTTTCAAGCCTGGCGATCCAACGGGTTTTCGGCCGAAGGATGAGGCGCGAAAGGGGGCCCTCTGCCGCAGCCGCTCCGCCGATCCAGAGTTCAGTCGCATCGGGAAGCTGTCGGTCGAGCTCGCGAAGGTATTCCGCCCAGGGCATCTTGAGTTCTTCGGGCGGGATGGGAGTGGTTCCGAGCAGGGCCACGGCGCACTGGAATCCGCTGCAGGCTCGAGCCAGTTCATCAGCAGGAAGGTTTGGCCCGAGATATTGCACCGACCAGCCATGCGAGGCGATGAGAATCGCGCTCAACATGATTCCGAACTCGTGCATGTCTCCAGCAGGAGTGGCCACGGCGATTCGCCGTCCGCTGTGGTTGTCGGTGTTGAGGATCTTGAGCATCTGCCCCAATTGGTCGCGAAGCATGACGGAGAGGGCGTGTTCCTGGGCGATGAGCAGCTTTCCGGAATCGACCTGCATGCCTACTTCCTGCATTAGCGGAAGAGCCACCCCGTAGACGAACGCGCGGATATCGAAACGCAGGGCGGCTTTTGAAATTTGAACCGCGAGGGCGTCGAGGTCGAAGCGGTGCAGGGCCTCGATGATGGAGCGGGTCATCGGCTCGACTCGAGGAGGCTCCGGTGCCGAAAGGGTGCTGGAAACGGGGGTCGAGGCATCCAGCAGCCGTTGAAGCTCATCGGCTGGAAGCGAAGCAATCGAGCCGATGGAGTGGTCTCGTCTCACGAGGGCGGCGAGCAGTTTCAGTCGTGCGGTCTCGGTTACCGAATAGGTGCGTCGGCCCGAGTCACTCCGCCCGGGAGCAATCGCTTGGTAGCGCTTCTCCCAGGCGCGAATGGTGTGCTCGGTGAGACCCGTGAGTCGGGCGACGGCCTTGATGTTCATTTTTTCCACACTCTGTTCCAGTTAAAGTCTGATGGGGGAGTTTGTCAAAGTGTTGTCTAATAAAAAAATTGATCAAAACTAAGACAAGATGGGTTAGGGTAGAGTGAGAAGGAGTTCCCACGATGAAATCCACGTCTTACCGCGAGTCTGCTGTTTCTGAGTCGATTGAAGAGGCCTCTCCGGCCCTCGACCACGTTCTCGAAAACTCCGAGCAGTACGCCATGGCGGCGTCGCTAATTCTACGAGCCTCCGGAGACGACATGGATCGTGAGGGCCTCGAACGGACGCCCGAGCGCTTTCGCAAAGCCATGGGGCATCTGCTGTCGGGTTACGCGAAGACGGCGCGCGAGGCGGTCGGCGAGGGGATCTTTGCCGCCGAAGGCAGCGGCCTGGTCTCGATTCGCGACGTTGAATTCTACAGTCTTTGTGAGCACCACATGCTGCCGTTCTGGGGTAAGGCAAGCGTCGCCTACTATCCCCGTCGAAAGATTCTCGGGCTTTCGAAAATTCCACGATTGGTGGAGCTCTTTTCGCGCCGTTTTCAAGTGCAGGAACGCCTGACCGAGCAGTTGGCCGAGGCCCTCGTCGAGCTGATTCGTCCCAAGGCGGTCGTCGTTCGCGTCACCGCCTGTCACCTCTGCATGATGATGCGTGGAGTAGAAAAGCAGAGCTCGCACACCGTGACTGAGACGGTTCGAGGTCTCGACAAGCTTCCCGCTCTCGAGGCACGGCGCCTGCTTCAGGCGGTGGGTTCGGATTCGTCGGGCTGAGAGGCAAGGCCAGCGATCCAGCCTTCAACTCGAGCCCGGTTGCGGTAAGCGGCGGAGGCGAAAAAGTTTGGCCGCGGCTCTGTCAGTTGCCCGTCCCGATCGAGCACCCAGCCTCCGGCCGCCAGCATCACGGCGTCGGCAAGGTCAGCATCCGCGCAGAAGCGTTGCTCGTCAGAAGAGCTGAAGCGGATCTTCACGTGCTTTAGCCAGGCAGCCAGCCTGTCGGGCTGCCGAGAGGGGAGTTGGGCCAGCTGGCGCCAGAAAAGACTGGGATAGCCTTCGAATAGTGCCGGTGATTTTGGGCCAGGAGAGAAGGGCCAGATCGACCATTGTTGAAAATCGGGGTCGCTCGCGAGGTCTCGCCAAAGCCGGTAAGTCCCGGTCTGAATGTTCTTCTGAAACGGTCGCGATCGAAAGACACTGTTGGCTCCTGCTTGCTCTTCGCAAAGACGAGTCGGAATGGTCCCTGGTGATAGGGAATGCCGAGCGAGAAGGGATTCGAAAAAGGCTTCGGCAGAAGATCGGCCGAAGGGTTCGGTCACGTGGGTCAGCTCATTCAAGACTTCGGGCCAGCGCAGCCTTCCCGGAGGGAGGCCGAGCACGCAGTCGACCAGCACGGCCATTCGATTTCTGGGGGTAAGGTGCAGCGCCTTCCGAAGCGGCCCCAGGTGCAGTTGTCCGAGTGCCTCTTGCGGCAGGACAAGTCGTGCACGGTCGCCCTCGGGCCTGACAGCGGCCCAGGGCAGGGGTTTTGCACGAGTGCCTGCGCTGCCCGGAAGCACTGCGCCGGTCTGATCGATTCCCAGAAAGATCTCAAATCCCGTCTGCTGAGCCATCTTTGCTGTGATAAGCTAGGTTCACAAAACTTTGAACCCGTTTCGAAAGCAGGTGTCCGGTGATTCAGTATCCGCAGCAGTACGAGGTCGAGTCCGTCTCTCCTCCCGGAATTCAGACGCTCTGGTCCACCCATGCCGAGAAGGCTCCCATCGGCGAGCTGGCGTGTGCCATTCCCCCCGAGTTTCAAGGACCCGGAGGTGGGCTTTCGCCCGAAGATCTCTACGCCATGGCGCTTGCCAACTGCTTCGTCGCCACGTTCAAGGTCTTCTCCGAAAAAAGTGGTGTGAGCTACGAGAAGCTCGAGGTTCGAGGAAGCCTGACGGTGGATCGGGACGAGAAGGGCGTGCCGTGGATGGCGAAGTTTCATCTGCATGCCACGCTCACCGGAGCCAGTGATCCGAGTCGTGCAAGAACGCTTCTCGACAAGACCTCCAGGTCCTGCCTGATTCTGAACTCCGTCAGGACCGAGAAAACCTTTCAGTTCGATGTTTCCTGAGGAATGAACCATGGGCGCACGATGGGGATCTGAAGCGGTCGCGAAAACGCTGGGGGGCCTGGTGTTCGAGCTTCCCGAGCGTTCCTCCGTTCCGGAGATCGAATCGCTGCTCAATCGCAGCGTGCTGTGGGGTGGAAAGCGTTTGCGGCCCCTGCTCACTCTGCTCGTAGCCGATGCCCTGGGAATCAAGCTGTCGACCGTAGCACCCTATGCCCGGGCTGCCGAGTTCACGCACGCCGCCACCCTGGCGCACGACGATGTGATCGACGAAGCGGCCACGCGGCGGCATCGTCCTACGATCAATTCGCGTTCCTCCAACAGCCGAGCCGTGCTGGCCGGAGACTTTCTGTTGGCGCAGGCACTGAAGGAACTTTGCCAGGACCCCTCGGGCTCCCTGATTTCGGGGCTATCGCAGGTTCTGGTCGACATGGTCAGTGGCGAATGGCTGCAGCTTGAAGCCCGCGGCGTGATTGAGGTGAGCGCCCAGCATCTCGACGAGGTCGCCCGAAAAAAGACGGCCAGTCTGCTGTCGTGGTGCTGCTCGGTGGGGCCGACCCTGAAGGGGCTGGATGCTTCGGTCGTTGATCGCTTTCGGCAGCTGGGTTTTCACCTGGGGCTGGCGTTTCAACAGGTCGATGATGTGATCGATTTCGAAGTGGGGGGAGAGAAGCCCTTTGCCCAGGATCTGCGAGAGGGGCTTGTTAACCGCGTCACCTACGAAATGATCCGCGCAAATTCCTCGCTGGTTCGGCCCTTGGATCAGCTCATTCGGCGCTGGAGGGAAAGTCCTGAAGCCGCTGCGAAGGATCCCCGCTGGCCATGGAGTGATGGCGAGCTTCAACTCGCACGAGCGCGCGTTCGTGACTCCGCCCAGGGTCACATCGAAGCGGGAAAAGCGCTCTGGCGCGGGTTGGTACTCGATCTTTCGCTCGATTCCGAGCAGGCCTCGGCTGCCGCCATCGAGTCGATTTTGGATGAGTTGCCGCGGAGGAAGGCGTGAGCACTTGCGGATGGATTGTGCTCGAAGCGGAGTCTCCTGAGCTTCGCGAAAGCCTCTGGCGAGGGCGAATCGAGCATCAGGGACGATCTCTCCTGCCTGTGGCACGCGAAGTGATCATCGAGGGTTCCCGTCGAAAAGTCGTGGTTCAACTCCGGGACCCTTCGGGGGCTCATCCGTCGTTTTTGATTCGGTACTGGACGGCGCTTCGGGCAGATCGAGCGTTTCTGGTTCTGTTTGCGGCACTCTGGGTGGGTCTCCTGGGCCACGGTCAGGGTTGGAGCCTGAATCCAAACCAAGCGGTGGTCGCCGTTACTGGTGCCTTTTTTCTGCATCTTGCCGTCAATGGAATCGCCGAGATTCATGATGGCCTCAGGCTTCTTGATCTGTCGCGGTGGCAGGAGAGTGGCGGGCGCAGATCGGCTCTGGTTGAGGGCTGGGTGTCGCCGCGTCAGCTCTGGGTGGTGTCGATGACGTTGCTGGCGGCTGCTGGAACTCTTGGGGCCCCGCTGCTTTTTCGCCATTCTGAAGCGCTCTTGCCGATGGTGGCGATGGGGGCTCTGGCCGCGTGGGGATACTCGCAGCCTCCGCTGGCCCTTCGATATCGCGGCTGGGGCGAACTCGTGCTCTTTCTTGCCTCGGGCCCCGCTCTGGTTCTTGCGCTCAGCTGGTGTTTCTTCGAGACTTGGAATCTGTCGATGGTTTGCGTGGGGGCCTGCCTGGGTTTCTGGAGTCTCGCCATGCATCATGCCGGAAATCTCGTGATGTCCGACCGCGACCAGGCCAATGGCGTCGCGACGATCGTCACCCGGTTGGGATTTCTTCGGGGGCGCTGGTTTCTCGCAGTCTTCTATCTGCTGGGTTGGGTCAGCCTACTGCCGGCAGTCGTTTCAGCGAATTTAAATCCAGTGTTCGTCCTTTCACTGGCACTGCTCCTTCCCGCGCAGCTCTGGCTGGGGCTTCGGGTACTTCGAGCCTCGGGCAGCGCCTCGGTCTGGATGGTGGGGCTGCGTCGGCGGGCCCGACGGCTTGCGTGGATTTCAATTCTTGGAGCGAGTCTGCTGACCTGGATGTCGATTCAACTTTTTGGAGGTTTGACATGAAACGAATCTGCGGAATTCTGGTGGCTTTGACTCTGGTGGCGAGCTGGGGCAGTGGTGAAGCCGGAGCGGCGAAGAAGAAGGAGCCTGCGGCGGCGAAGGCCGCCGGCGTTTATGCGCTCGAAGCGACGGATATCGACGGAAAGCCTGCTCCGCTTTCGAAGTTCGTGGGCAAGGTGGCGCTGGTGGTGAATACCGCCTCACGCTGCGGGCTGACTCCTCAATACGAGTCGCTTCAAAAGCTGCAGGGACGCTTCGAGAGTCGGGGTTTCACGGTGCTGGGATTTCCAAGTAACGATTTCTTCGCCCAGGAGCCAGGTACGGATAAAGAGATCAAGATCTTTTGCGAGAAGAACTATCAGGTCTCCTTTCCGCTGTTTTCAAAAGCGAGAGTCAAGGGAGACGATAAACAGCCGGTGTATCGGTATCTGACCGAGGGGCCCCAAAAGGAGTTTCACGGAGAAATCAGCTGGAACTTCGAGAAGTTTCTCGTGGGTCGGGATGGCCGTATTCTGGCGCGATTCAAGCCCCGTGTGTCACCCGACGACGCCGAAGTGATTTCGGCCATCGAAAAGGCGCTCGCAGTTCGGTAGCTCTCGGTTTTTCAGGGATGGTTCGTTGTATCGAACTAACGATCTCCGGTTCGGGGCAGGGTAAACGACGAGGTGAGGCTGCCCCAGCCCTTCGGGGCCAGGCCCTGAAAGGCGAGGATGGTCTCGAGAAAGTCCTGGGCGTTTTGGACCATCGCGCCCAGCGAGTCGAGCCTCTCCGGGCATGCCGTCTTCTCGCTCTCAGACTTCTGATGCTGACGAAGCTGTGAGAGCGAGGTGCGAACCTGTTCCAGCATCGCTTTCTCTCGTTGCTTCAGGACGTTCAGAACGACCCCCAGCGTGTCGGGATTGGCTCGAAACAGGTCAGTTCCGCGCTCGCTGCGTCCTGCGGGCAGGATCACGTCATAGCGAAGCAAATCCTTCAGGGTCATGCTGGCCAGTGCCTTCGAGATCCCCAGGCGTTCGATGAGCTGTCCGGCATCCAGGGGAGCTTCGGAAAGAAAGAGGTGGGTCCAGATTCTTCCGTGAACCCGCTTGAAGCCCCAGTACTCAATGAACTCACCGACCGCATCGGCAAGGTTCTGAAGATCGCTTCCTGTGGAGGGGCCCTTCCTTCGTTTCGAATTTTTGGCAGTCATCTCGTTTAAAATGTCTTGAACTTCAGGTACACTCAAGAGCGTTTCCACTTAAAAACATGGTTTTCGTTGCAGAAAGGCAGACTGATGAAGGCATCCGTTCGTACTCTTGTGCTGTTTTCCACTCTCGCGGTGGCGATTTCCGCCTGCACCAAAAAAGAAGAGGGTGCTGCCCCTGACGCTGCCGCTCCGGCCGCCGAGACGGCGACCGAGACCGCCGCAGCTCCTGCTGCAGTCGATCCGAACCAGAAGCCTGACGTCGAAGTCACGATTGGCACCGAAGGGGATGCCATGGCGTTCGACAAGAAGGCGTTTGAAGTGAAGGCTGGGCAGGTCGTGAAGCTGACCTTCAAGAACAACGCATCTGCAGGAGGCCTACAGCACAACCTGCTGGTCGTGAAGCCAGGCACCGAACAGGCCGTTGCCAATGCTGGGATTCAGGCGGGAAATGACAAGGGCTGGGCCCCCGACAATGACCCGAACGTGCTCTTCAAGACCCGGCTGATCAATGCCGGTGAGACCGACACGATCACCTTTGTCGCACCTGCTGCGGGCGAATACCCGTACATCTGCACCTTTCCTGGCCACGCGATGGTCATGAAGGGCGTCATGACGGTGAAGTAAGCCGTTTCGGCCATTCTCGAAGCTGAAAGGGGCCCGGGGAGGATCTTCCCGGGCCTTTTCCATTAATTTCAGTTACTTACGAGTTCATGCTAGTGTGAACTCATGAGTGTTCCTGATCGCCTCCCAGTCTTGACGGTGTACTTCGACGGCCTCTGCCGACTCTGCTCGCGAGAAATCGAGCACTACCAGAGACGAGACCAAGCGCGAGAGGTGCGCTGGGTGGACATCACGGCGCCCGAGTTTTCGGCCGAACAGGAAGGGCTCGACCCGACGGCCGTTCACCGGGTGATGCACGTCAAGGATGCTCAGGGAATACTCCACACCGAAGTGGGCGCCTTTGTTGCGATCTGGAAAGTGATTCCCGGGTTTCGTCCCCTGGCCCATATCGCAGGATGGAGGCCGGTGAGACCGTTTCTCGATCTGGGATATCAGGTGTTCGCTCGAATCCGACCCTTCCTGCCGAAGAAAAAGCGCGAGGAGTGCGCTGACGGACGTTGTTCGGTCTGAGGTGGCTGCGCTAGGGTCGACTCTCCCATGAGTCGATTGAGATTTGAACTTCACGCCCGCGCCACTGGCAGCCGCGCCCGCGCCGGAAAATTCACCACGCTTCACAACGAGGTGCTGACCCCCGTCTTCATGCCGGTTGGAACCCAGGCCACGGTGCGCGCACAGACCTTCGACACGCTAGAACACCTCGAGTTTCCCGTCCTGCTCGCCAACACCTACCACCTGATGCTTCGCCCGGGCATCGAGGTGTTCGAACGCTTCGGCGGCATCCACCAGTTCAACGGCTGGAAGCGTTCAGTCCTGACCGACTCAGGAGGGTTCCAGATCTTCTCGCTCCCGCGCCTGATGGAGAAGCAGGGCCAGCGTTTTACGATCAATGACGAGCAGGGTGCGATCTTTCGCAGCTATGTCGACGGTAACATCATCGAGCTCACTCCCGAGCGGAGCATCGCCATGCAGCGCGCGATCGGCAGTGACATCATGATGGTGCTCGACCAGTGCGTGCCCTCGACCTGTTCGCGCGAGCTCGCCGAAGAGTCCGTCCACCGCACGCATCGGTGGGCCAAGCGATCGCTGGTTGCGCGTGGCGACTCGCCGCAGTCGCTTTTCGGAATCGTCCAGGGGGCCTGTTACGAGGATCTTCGTCGCATCAGCGCCGAGCAGATCACGAGCCTGCCGTTTGACGGGTTCGCGATCGGGGGCCTTGCCGTCGGAGAATCCAAGGCCGAGCGCGAGGACTTTACTGAGCTGTCGGCGTCGCTCCTGCCCGAAGATCGCCCGCGGTACCTGATGGGCGTCGGTACTCCGATCGATCTACTGGAAGCCGTGCATCGTGGTGTCGATATGTTCGACTGCGTGCTGCCGTCGAGCCTGGCGCAGCAGGGCGTGGTCTTTACGTCGCGTGGCAGGCTCGACCTGCGCCGTGGCGTCTACAAGTTCTCCGAAGAGAAGCTTGATCCGGAATGTGCCTGCAGCACCTGCGCACGCTACTCGCGCGCGTACCTGTCGCACCTGATCAAGGCCAGGGAAGTGCTCGGCTGGACGCTGCTCGGCGTGCACAACCTGCATTTCTATATGCAGCTCATGCGCGAGATGCGAACGGCGATCCTCGAAGACCGCTTTCTGGAATACTACAACTCCAGGCGGGCTCCGCTTTCACGGCAGGTCGATGAGGATAACCCCACCATCCAGCCGAATCGCCGAAAGAGGCGCGCTGATCGTCGTCCGCTCGCACGCGGCGATTACCGTGCTGAAATCCAGGCCAGTGGACTCGGACACATTCGGCAAGTGTCTTCGGATGAGCGTATGCATCCGGTCGAGGATCCGCGCGAGGAGGCACGAAAGCTCTACGTCGAATCCTCGGGTTTGCTTGCGCGCCTTGAGTCAGCTTCCGAAGACGAGCCGATCTGCATCTGGGATGTCGGACTCGGTGCTGCAACGAATGCCATGGCCGCGATTCGCGCCTGGGAGCAGTCGCCGCGCGCGCGCCTGACGATCGTCAGCTTCGAGCGCGATCTCGATCCGATGAGGCTCGCGACCGATCATCCGTTTGCGTTTCCTCACGTCAAACATGCCGGTCCGTATTTGCTCCTGCAGCAGGGAAAGTACGTCAGCAAGTGCGGCAGGCTCGAGTGGCGGCTCGTGACGGGAGATTTTGCCGACACCTGCGCGGATGAGCCCACCAAACCTGATTTTATCTTCTACGATCCGTTTTCGGCGAAAACCGAAGATGCTCCACTATGGAGCCCGGACTTTTTTGAAAAGCTTCACGGTCTTTGGGCCGAGAAGCCCGCGATCATCGTGTCGTACTCCAATTCGACCGCGATTCGCGCCACCTGGCTTGCGGCCGGATTCTATGTTGCCAGTGGCGCTCCGAGCGCGCGTCGCCGCGATACTTCGCTGATCCTCACCTCTGTGTCCGCCAGGACTCTGCCGGGCGGAGTCGCTCTGCTCGGGCCGGCCTGGCTCGAGCGGTGGGAGCGCAGCTCCGCCCCGGCTCCCGCCAGCGTGCTCTCGGCTCCTGAAGCCGAGCGCGAGGCGTTCCTTTCCCGCGTGCGGCGGCACCCGCAGTTTCGCGACTGATCTTCGCGCTCAAGCCCCGTCAGTTTTCCGCCGAAGAGAAGCGGAATGGGTGCGACCGCTCTTCTGGCACGTCTTCGTGCGCCGACTCTGGCAGTGCTCCTGCTGGGGCTTTCGTTCGCGCCGGCTCTGGCTGAGGAGTATCGGTCGGGCGATCAGCTCTGGGTCAGCTCAGGGGCGTCGATCGAGCTCGAAGGGCTCGACAAGCAGCTTTATGATGCCCCATCGGGCACCCTTTTGCTCGTCAAGGAGGTCAGGCGTTTGACGGGGCGAAATGGGACGTTCTGGGTGGCAACGCTTCAGGATGCCAACGGGGCCGTCTACCGAACCCTTGCGGACAATTTGTCTGGAAAGGTCACCCAGAGCCCCGAGCTCAGTGCCATTGAGATGCCAGCTAACGTGGCACACGCGTCGAGCGTCATCCTCGGGGGGAATTATCCGGCCTGTCCTCCGCAAACTCGCGAATTTCGGCCGATCGAGCCCGCCGCAAACCCGGAAAAATCCCCGGAGAAATCC
>CAYSOA010000012.1:19741-35941 GCA_964432565.1 uncultured Bacteriovorax sp. | reverse complement strand
AAATCCCCGGAGAAATCCAAGGTCGACGCTTCCGACTGTGTCTCGACCAAAAAACACCCCGCGTGCACGAAGACTCCCTGCAATCTTCAGCCTCCCTCCGATTCGGCGATGAGACGGTTTTATCCGCTGATCGTCGAGGCATTGAACAGTCCGGAGATTGCGGCCTCGAATGCTCGGGCCCGTGCCCGCGGGATTGCCGAAATTCATCCAGCCATGATCGCGAGTGTCATTGCCGCCGAAAGCAGTGGAAGGCCGTTGGTCACCTTCACTGAAAAATCCGGACGCAAGGGCAAGGGCATCGGTCAGTACACCTACTTCGAGAAGGCCTGGAGTGCCAATCTCGACTACAACGCCAAGATGCCGACCGAAGCCACCGTCTTCGAAACCAAGGTGAACACGCCCTACAGCCTGACGTACAAGGGCAAGACCAAACAGGTTTATTCGGTCTGGAGCCCCAAGGGAGTGATCGTGGGAATGGCTGCCGACCTGACCGAAATTCTTGCCGAGGATCGGTTCATTACGCCGCGCGACTCGAAGGGAACTCCGATTCGAGGAGCCAAGCCGGTGGAAGTCTCGCAAATCTACAAGGACTCGCCCGTGCAGGCGATGCGTTATCTGGCCGGTCATCACAATCGACAGGATCGGGTGTTTCAGTCGATTGATGAGTTCTATCGCCAGAAGGGGCGCTTGCCGTCCGAGTATGGCGAAGCCTGGGGGGCGGCGCCGATCAAGGGCACTCCGAATTTCAAGCTCCTGTACGGTCAGTGCATCAACCGCTGTTACGTCGAAAAGATCGCCGGCCTTTGTGGCGAGGCCCAAGGGTACTTTGGTCGCTACTTGAAGCACTTCAGCCAGGGCTCGGATGGGAAGTGGAGTGTCGCGGGATGAGGGTTTCGAGTTTATCTTTGAAATGCGCCGCTCATGGGCTCATTGCGTTGGCCGCGTCACTGGTCGCACTTCCATTTGAGGCACGCGCCGGTTCAGTCGAGGAGTATTCCGCAGGAAATTATTCGGGGGTCATCCCCGAGGTTCGCCGCGAACTGACCCTGGGCCTCAAGAGCTCCCAGGAGTTCATTGCCCGAATTCGGCTCGCCACCAACAGCTTTGCCCAGCAATCCGGTGTCTCGCTTGAGGAGCTTCTATCTGTTTACGACGCCGGAGTGGCGCAGGCGAAGACGTATCGATACGATCAACGGATGACGACCGAAAGGGCGGAAGTCTCCCGCTGGCTTGCTCGTGAGCAGAAGATTGCGCCCTCCGAAGCCCTTGCTGCCGTGAACGAGGCGGTAAAGTGGCCTGAGGTCAGCATCGAGGAGCTCACCAAAAAGAGCTCGCGTCTTTTCGCGCTGGCTCTTCTGGCACGACGCCGGATTCTCTCCGAGAGCGTCGATCCCGAGTGGTACTTCGTCGCAGGAAAGGCCCTGGATGCCGACACGGGTTCGGGTGAGGCATTCCTCGAGCTCTACCTGGAACAGCCCGACTCGAAAAACGCTTCGCATCGAAGCGAAGCGGTAGCGACGGTCGAAAGGGTTTATCAGCGTCGCTATGAGGGTGCGATTCCTGCCGAGCTGCGACTGAAGCTGAAGCGCTGGAAGAGTGCGGTTCCGGTTCCCGCGAAGAAAAAACCGTCGAGTCGTTAGGACACCGACAGAATGCGGTACTCGCGAACCTGCGAGCCGGATAGTTCGACTTCAAACTCCGATTCCGCAGCCTTTGCCGGCACGCGGCCAATGAGTTCCTGGCCAAGTGGCGAGCCGCTCGACAGGATCTGAACGCTCTTTCCGTCCAGGGTCACCGTGTTTCCGCCCTGAGTGGGGACGAGAAAGACCAGCGAGCGTCGTCCCTGGCTCTCGAGCTCGACGAGTGCGGTGATGGCGATGGAGTCCGTCGGAGTGAAGGCTCTCGGCTCGAGCAACCTGTAGCGCTGGATCAGCTCCTGAAGCTCGGCAGCGCGCCTGGCCTGTGCCCCGGCGAGATACGATGCCTCGAGTCCACGCGTGTCGTATTGGTCTTCGGCGCGGCCCTCATCGTTCGTGGCGGCGTCGTGCGCTTCGCGAGCCGACGCAATCAGTGCGGCGAGATCGGCTTCGAGCTGCGCAATGAGCTGGTCGAGAATCGCCTGTTTCGTCAGCGCCATGGTCTTCACATTATTGCAGAAGCGCGCGAATCGTCTCCACAGTCTCGGGCGAAAGTGAGGAGTCGCGGGTCAGCACTTCGTTCAGCACTTCCCGAATCTTCGAGGCCGGAACCGCATAGCTCAGCTGCTTCCAGATCTGTTCGTTCTGCGTACGCAGCCAGTCATCGAGGCGCGAAGAGCTTTGCGCCTCGGGCGACTTCGGAATGCGTCCGGTCCAGATGATGCCGATCGGCTCTCCGGTCAGGCGATCGACCATGGCCGAGCCCGAGTCGCCGTGAGAAACATCGCACCCATTGGCAAAAGACCAGGCTTGGTACTCTCCGGGGTTGTATTCATCGGGATCGCCCATGAAGCGAAAATCGTCTGAGAAGACCTTGCAGTCGCTGTCCTGATTCGCAACGAGGCGACGACGGGGATTGCTGGCGACACCGTGGCCGACCGTCAGCAGAAGCTGGCCTGCCACCAGGGGGCGATCGAAGTTGAAGTTGCGACCAACGGCCAGCATGCGGGGTTCGTCCAGGGCGGGAATGGAGATTTCAAACAGGGCGAAGTCAATGGCCGTCCAGTGGCCGAGAACTGCAGTGCAGGGGTAGGCCCTGTTCAGAACCTGAAAGCGCGCCGACCCTCGACAGCGCATCGAGGGTTGCACGTGATGATTGGTTCCCATCAGGTGGCGGCCGTTGAATTTTCCGAGGTAAAAGGCGGTTCCGCCTCCATAAGAGGCCGTTGCCGTCGCCGCGCGAACGTATACATCAGATTCCTGAGCCAATTCCTGCTCGGTAACGGGCTTTTTCCCCCACTCATCGCCGATCTGATAGTCCTTGGAGAAGGTCGCTGCCGTGTTCAGCAGCGAGTTCCATGAAGATTGCTGTGGACCGGAGTGGAGCCCGATCACGCCTGCGCGGGCATTCGAAGGGAATGCCGAGGCGAGAAACGAAACCACGATCAGAGAAGAGGCGAACAGCTTTTTCATGAGGCCCGAGTACACTACCGGGCGGCGATCGGCCAGCGTTGATTTGCCCTCATTTTATGGGGCAAGCTGCCGAAATCGCGGAGATTTGTGACCCGACTTTTCAGCCCTTGCTCTGGCCTTCCTTGAGCAGGCCAATCTCGCGCAGGCGCTCTTCCAAGTAGCTGCGCGCCGTGTGCTTCTCGCTCAGGCGCACGTCACCGCGCGGATGCAGGAAGAGCGGCATCGAGAAGCGCGGTAGCTTGGCTGCCGGACCCATCGGATTCACGACCTGGTGGGTCGTCGAGAGGTAGTAGCCGTTTGAGGCCATCTGCAGCATGTCGCCCGAGTTGATGATGATCTGACCCGGATCGCACGGAACATCGAGCCACTGACCGTTCTTGTCCTTCACCTGAAGGCCCGGCGCAGTCGCGGCCGGAAGCAGGGTGATCAGGTTGATGTCTTCGTGGGCGGCAGCGCGAATCGCACCCTCCTCTTCTCCACCCTGAAGGGGCGGGTAGTGAAGCGGACGCAGGAGCACTTCCTTGCTGTCAATGATCATGTCGCTCAGGGGCATCGAGAAGCCCTTGCGAATTTCTTCGGGGCTTTCCTGCTCGATCCAGTTCAGTAGCTGGGTGGCGAGCTTCGACATCGAGTGAAACATTTCCCAGGTGCGGTTCGGTACGGTCTCTGGAAGTTTGTCCCAGACGTAAAGGTGGTAGAATTCCTTGAGGTCCTTTTGCGAGAAGCCCTTGGCGTTCTCGGTGCGAAAGGGGAAGTATCCCGATTGAAGTTGCGGATCGTACTTGTACTTCAGCTTCTCGGTGGTCGGCAGAGCGAAGAACTCTTCCCAGTCCTTGAAGGTGCCGTTGATCAGATCGTGCGAGATGGGATGGTTCTTCAGGACCCCGAAGCCGGTCTCATGAAGCGATTGGGCAAAAAGCTTCGGGGCATCGGGTGAGCGGTAATCCACGCTGAGCACGTTCATGGGCAAAACTCCTTCGGGCTTTATTGCGTTGCGTTATATTTCGGTTCGCCCGAAAATACCAGCTTTTTGGCGAACTGCCTTTTTCAAGGCCATTGATGGCGTGGGTAGCGCCGCATGAGCTGCTGGCGGATCTCGGGGTAGGCGCGCTCCCAAAAGCCCGCAAGATCCTTGGTGACCTGTACGGCGCGGTGATTGGGGGCCAGAAGGTGCAGGGTCAGCGGCACGCGGCCGGCCAGAATTCGGGGGCCCTGCTTGAGGCCGATAAAGTCCTGCAGCCGGGATTCGACCCAGGGCTCATGCCCCAGGCGATAGTGGATGCGGGCCCGGCGGGCGGTCAACTGAACGTGCAGGGGCGTCCATTCGTCGAGGCGAAGCTCTGGACGAAGTTCGGCCAGGGAGCGCGCGAGTTCGGATTCCCAGTCCATCTCCGAAAGCTGTCGCAGGGAAAGTTTTCCGGAAAGAGCACTCGCAAAAAGCTCCGATAAAAGCGGAAGAGCCCCGGTGAAAAGTCCGTTCTCGCGAACGAGAATCAGCCGTGCAAAGAGCGACTCGCCGAGATCGGCCAGTTCGCCCTGTCCCTGGTTTCTGAGCTGGTGCACGAATTCAAGGGCCCGGGGCTGGGTGATCTCCAGATCCGGAATCTCCAATCTCCAGGCCTGCTTGAGCAGCAGTGTTTCGGCCGCACGCCACTCGGCTTCGTTTCGCGGCTCGCGCTCGTCTCGCGACAGGACGAGTGCTCCATAGCGAAGCTCCGAAATCCATTTCACCCGCTCGCGCGCCGAATCCCAGGCAGCGCTCTCAACTTCCTCGACGAGGCTGGGATCGAGATCCAGAAGCCAGTCTTCTCGAAACGGCGCCCAGCTCTCGATGATCGGCAGCTTGCGTTTCTCTCCTGGGCGAAGCAGTTGGCGCTCCTGCGCTTCGAGGGCAATGGCAAATTCCTTTTTTTCGTGGAGCTCGGAACGCAATTCGGGATGAATCTCGAGCGACCCCGAAAGCGCGCTCTCGGCAAGGGCTCCGCCCTGCAGCGTGCGCACGACGCGATCCGGAAAGGCTCGCAGTAGAGCCCGGGCGAGGCGATCCCGAAGCGACTGGGTCGGTGTCACCTCACTCGATGAGCGTTGTCCCTTGAGCGAATCGAACTCGCGCGCCCATTGGTCGGACGCCCGACGCAGCGAGAATCCGGGCGGAAGCCGACCCGCAAGGATCGCGGCATCATCGAGAGGGTGCCGCGAAGGAAGTTCGCCCTCGGACAGGCAGGCCGCCAGTGTCAGCGCCGAGGAGAAGGTGTCTGGTCCGAGCGCACGTGCTTCGAAAAGAAGGCGGGCGATGCGTGGATGCATGGAAAGCGACGAAAGTGCCTCGCCGATCTCCGTCAAGGAAGCCGAGGGCTGGCTCGATGATAGGATTCCGAGAAGCCAGAGCAGCTTCGCTGCCGCCTCCCACTGCGCGCGGGGCGGCAGTTCGAGCCAGGGCAGCGTCAGTGGATCGTCCACGCCTAGGGCCTTCAAGTCGAGTAGCACCTGCGCCAGGTCGGCTCGAAGGATTTCAGGAGTATCGAAAGGCGCTCTGCCGTCAAAATCGGCCGGGGTATAGAGGCGCTGGCAGATACCCGGGGCTGTGCGTCCGGCTCGCCCCGCACGCTGAATAGCCGAGGCCTTCGAGACGGGTCGCGTTCGTAGTGCCGGAATGCCGCTCCAGTGCGAGTGACTGGCCTGCCGGTGCAGTCCACTATCGATGACAGCCGTGATTCCTGGGATCGTGATCGACGATTCGGCGAGATTGGTCGAGAGGATGAGCTTGCGCCGCGCGGACGGCAGCATGGCGCGGTCCTGCTCTTCGCGCGCGAGTTCGCCATGGAGGGGAATGACGTCCAACCTGTCTGCCAGTGGCAACGACTCTAGGGCCTGCTTCGTTCGCAGGATTTCCCCCATTCCCGGAAGAAAGACGAGAAAATCACCGGTGGTCTCCGGCGTCAGGGCGCGAACGGCGCGCGCCACTTCGTCGTCGAGTCGACGGGAAGGGGGCTCTTTGAGGTGCCGAATATCGACTGGAAAGCGGGGAGCCTCGATCTCGATTGTCGGAACCTCCTCGCCCAGCACCCGCTGAAGGTTCTGAATATCGAGGGTGGCGGACATCAGGACGAGCTTCAGGTCGGGGCGTCGCCGACGCTGCAGGTCGAGCAGGCATGTCAGGGCGAGGTCGGTCGTCAGGTGGCGCTCATGAAACTCGTCCAGAACGACGGCGCCCACCCGCCGAAGCAACGGATCCGACTTCAGTTTTCGGAGCAGGACGCCCTCGGTCAGGAAGCGAAGCCGGGTGCGTGGGCTCTCGCGTTTTTCGAATCGAAACTGATAGCCGACGGTCTCGCCGACCCCTTCTCCGCGTTCTTCCGCCACGCGGTGGGCTGACCACTTTGCGGCAAGCCGTCGCGGTTCGAGCACCCAGATTTCTGGAGCTTCAAGGCGCGCCTCAAGGAGAGCGGCCGGAACCCGCGTCGTTTTGCCCGATCCGGGTGAGGCCTGGAGCACCAGCGACGGATGCCGCTCGATGGCGGCGACGATGTCCGGCAGGTGCCGGTCAATCGGCAGCGGAGTAGGCGTTCGGGCCTGAGTCATGAGCAAAACCTAACGCGAGGGATTGGCGAAGGCCAGCGCCGGAGGTTTTTCTGGCCCCCGACGGCAGCCCGATGGTAAACCCGAGAACGTGATCCGCCACCTTTCCAAAACCCTGTTCATCCTCGCGGGATGGGCGAGCGTCATTCTGGGCGTCATCGGCATCTTTCTGCCGTTGCTTCCCACGACGCCCTTTTTGCTGCTGGCGGCCTACTGCTTTTCGAGAGGTTCTGAGCGCTGGCATGCCTGGCTGCTCAATCAGCCCTATCTGGGCAAGGCGATTCGCGACTGGAATGAGCACGGCGTGATCCGGCCTCGGGCTAAAGCCATGTGCGTGGGATTGATGGTGGTGACCATGGGGTTCACCACGGTATTTCTCGCCATTCCGATTTACGGCAAGGTGAGCATGCTGGCGATCGGACTTTACACGACGATCTTCGTGCTGAGTCGTCCCTCGAGGCCTCGTCAAAAGGACGCTGCGCCTTCCGCCCCCAACACCGTAGAGGTCACGAGCCGATGAAGCCGGAGCGGTTTGTCGGGGGGCTCGCTTTTTTTGCGGTGATCGGTAGCCTGCTGGGTGTTTTCTCAGGGGTGCTTCAACTGGCCACCGAGGCGTCGCTCATGAAAAATCCCGAGACGGCCCCGCTCATCGTTGAGTCCTTTCAGGAGCGCTTCGGGATGGGCCTGACAGCCGAACAGATCAGCCAGATGCTGGTTCGAAACGGGGCACTGACGCTTGCCCTGTCACTCGTCGGTATGGTGGTGGGTGTGGCGCTCTGGCGGCGCGTCTGGTGGTCACGGGCAGCTTCCATCTACCTGCTTTTTTTCCTGACCGTGGGGATGGTCAGTTCGTCGATCGCAACGCTGGGCGGGGCAGCCCCTGTTCCGGGCGTTTCGGTTGAATCGCTGCGCTGGGCCAGCGCCGGTCTCACAGTTCTGGCCGTCGTGGTGCACGCCGGAATCATTATCAGGCTGCGGTCGCCCGAGGTTCGGGCAGCATTTCGTCTCCGCTAGGCGTCCCGCGAGGGCGCGAGCTCAGTTTTCCGCGAGGGCGCGAGCCCTCTGCCTCACCGGTGGGTGCGAGTACTCCAACACGACTTTCAACCAGTGGGGTGAGGGGTGCGACAGGTGGTCCTGCTCCATCGACTGCAGGGCCGTGACCAGGGCGTCGGCGTTCCCGTAGGTTTTTTTCGAGTAGGCATCCGCCTCGAATTCGTGTTTTCGCGAAAGCGCCAGCATGGCGATCGACAGGACTCGTGAAATCGGCAGGTAGAGCAGGCTGATCAGTAGAAACGCCCCCGCGAGGCCCGGGTTCGTCAACAGCAGCGTGCTTGCCACCCACTCCGAAGCCCTCGGGTCCGCGATGAAGCGACCCAGCACCCAGAACATCAGTCCCTGGGTCACGATCGAAATGGCGATCATCTTCGGAATGTGCCCCAGCTTGAAATGGCCCATTTCATGGGCCACGACGGCGAGAATTTCTTCGGGGGCGTGCTTTGCAACCAGCGTGTCGAAAAGAACGAGCTTTCTGAGTCGGCCAAAGCCCGTGAAAAAAGCATTACGCTTGGTCGAGCGTTTTGAGCCGTCCATGACGAAGGTGCCGCCCATCGAAAACTTCTCTCGTTTTGCGTAGCTCTCGATTTTCTCGCGAAGCTCTCCCTCGGGAAGGGGTTCGAATCGATTGAAGAGCGGAAGGATGATGGCGGGTGCGAGATAGCCGATAACAAGTGAAAGCGCGGTCATGGCCACCCAGCTGATCCACCACGCGTCGGCTCCCATGGCCTGAAAGATCCACAGTACGAACGCCAGAAGTGGAGCGCCCAGGGCCAGGCCCAGCAAGGCCCCCTTGATTCGGTCGCCGATGAAGGTGGCTGGTGTCGTCGTATTGAAGCCGTAGCGCGCTTCGATCGAGAAGGTCGAGTAGGCCTGAAACGGAAGCGAGAGCAGTGAGCGCACCAAGCCAACGAGCATCAGCCACAGCGCGCCCTGCCACAACGAAGACGATGTCCAGTTTCGTGCCCAGAGGTCCCAGGTTTCCAAAAGCGGCAGATGAAAGACAGTGATCCAGAATCCAAGCTGGACGCCCTGATCGAGAAAACCGATCTTGAGGTTTTCGCGCAGATAGGCGCGGCGTTTTTCCAATTCCGCCTCTTGGGGAAAGGCCTTGAAGTTCAGCGTTTCGACCACGAGATCGAGCAGCAGGTTGGCGACCAGAATGGCAATGACCAGGGTTCTCATCAATCCCACTGTCGCAGAGGAGTGAGAGGCTTGCCAAGCAGAACGACCGCTCAGCCCTCGGGGTTGAAATTCCGGCGCACGCGGTCGAGTTCCTGGCGAAAGTCGGCTTCGAAGTCAGGATTCAGACGGGCAATGGCACGTCGAAGCGCCTCAAGCTCCATGCGTAGTCGGTCGATTTCGGTCTGGCGCTCGAGCTTTTCGGAATTCAGCCAGTCGCCGTGGGCCTCGATTTCGCGCTGAAGCAGCTGAATCTCTGAAAGCGCGAGTTTTTGGGGTTGTGCCATAGGCTCCGGCTCACGCAACGGTTGTGCCGTTGAGCAGAGTGAGCGTGGGGATGAAAGAGGCTGGCACGAACGACGCAACTCGCTTGAACCATGAGTTCACGCGCTGATGACAAGCCGATGGCAAGCCACCTGCCGGTGGGAGAGACCTGGATCGTTGTGGCAAGCCAGTCCCAGGCCCGCATTTTTCGCTATCTTGGACTGAAGTCGGGCTTGAAGCTGATCGAGAAGATCCAGCACCCGGAGGGGCATCTCAAGGACACCGAGCTGGGCGCTGATCGTCACGGACGCTCGTTTTCGAGCGTCGGTCACGGGGGACGGTCGGCCTACGAGGATGAGCGTTCTCCCCACGAGCAGATGGCCTGGACTTTTGCGCGCGAGCTCGCTGACAAACTCCGCGCAGCACGTGGTCGAAACGAGTTTCGCGCATTGATGCTTGTGGCCGAGGCGGGGTTTCTGGGCATCCTCAAATCCTGTCTCGACGAACAGACTCGCAAGGTGCTCGTTGCCACCCTCGACCGCGAGTACCACCAGAAGTCTTCGAGCCAGCTCTCGAAACACATCGAGGAATACTTGCTTACGGCATAGGGCGTATCTAGGGCGTATCCGGTACCTTTTGGCGGCCCAACGCGTTAAGATCGCGATCCTCTTGCCTTCGATCGTGAACTTGCTACCACTAGGGGCATGATCACTCGTACTGTCGTTGGAACTTTCCGTTCACTTGTACTGATCGCCGTAGCGCTTGCGCTTTCGTCATGCGGTTACAACCGCATTCAGGGCCTCGACGAAGACGTGAAGGCGTCGTGGAGCGAAGTGCAAAATCAGTATCAGCGTCGAGCCGACCTGATTCCGAACCTGGTCGAAACGGTGAAGGGCTACGCCAAGCACGAAAGTCAGACCTTGCAGAGCGTCGTCGAGGCTAGGGCCAAGGCCACGTCGGTGACGCTGAGCGCCTCGCAGCTCTCGGATCCGGCTGCGTTCAAGAAGTTTCAGGAAGCCCAGGGGGCGCTCTCGCAATCTTTGGGGCGCCTGCTGGCCGTTGCCGAGAACTACCCCGACCTCAAGGCGAATCAGAACTTTCGGGATCTGCAGAGCCAGCTCGAAGGAACGGAAAACCGCATCGCCGTTGCGCGCCGTCGATACATTGAGACCGTTGCAGCGTACAACAAGTCGGTTCGGTTCTTTCCGACGAACCTGACGGCGAAGTTTCTGCTGGGAGCCCAGGTGCGTGAGACGTTTTCGGTCGATGAGAGCGTGACGAAGACTCCCGAGGTCAAGTTCCAGTGATCGGTGCCCTGAGCGGGGTTCCAAGCCGCGACCGAGCTCGAAGGGGGCTTCATCGCGGTGTCTTGCTGGCGGGCGCGGCAGCGCTGCTCGTTTTGCTGTCGCCCAGCCGTCCTGGCCACGCGGCCAAGCCCTTCGTCGAGGCGCCGTACCTTTCGGGTCCGGTGGTCGATGAGGCCAAAATGCTCGGGCCCGCCGACAGGGATCAGTTGGAACGCCTGCTTCTCGAACTCCAGTCAAAAGGTGGGGTTCAGATGGTGATCTATCTGCCCGAGTCGCTTCGGGGTCTCGACATCGAATCCTTTGCCATGGCCATTGCCGAGCAGTGGAAGCTGGGGCGGAAGGGTGAAGACCGGGGATTGCTGCTGGTGCTGGCGGGCCGTGAACGCCGCGTGCGACTTGAGGTCGGCTACGGACTTGAAGGCGAGATCACCGATGCTCGCTCAAAGCGGCTGCTTGATGACTTTCTGGTGCCGTTTCTGCGCGCCGGTCGGGCGGCCGACGGGCTGGGTGCCGTGGTGGCCGAGGTGGGTCGCATTCGCGGAGTCGAGTTGACCGGAGCGCCTTCCTATCGTTCGGTCCCACGAATGAAGGCACGCCCCCTGCCGTGGTGGGTGTTTCTGGTTTTCGCGTTGCTCGTTTTTCCGGCGATTCTGGTTTTTCTCGCTGAAGCAGGTCGTCGCGCTGTCGGCCACCGGGGGGGCGGAGCCTTCCGGCGCATGGGACGCCATGACGGATTCCACGGATACGGGGGCGGTGGCTTCCGAAGCGGGGGCGGCTTTGGTGGGGGCGGATTCGGCGGAGGCGGTGGTGGTTTTGGTGGGGGAGGAGCGTCGTCGGGATGGTGAGATCCAAGTTTACTGAAGCAGAGCTTCAGCGCATCGAAAAGGCCGTGCAGGCGGCGGAGTCTCAAACTCGCGGCGAGATCGTCGCTGTCGTGGTGCCGCAGTCGCAGGCCTATCGCTGGGTGGGCTTTTTTCTTTCCGCAATGGGAGCTGCCGTGGCTACGGCGGTTGCCTTCCTCTGGGCTGAAGTGTCGGGGTCTCTCTGGGGGATTCGACCCGACCACCTGGTCGTGTTTCAGCTGGGTGGAGCCCTAACCGGAGCCTTGCTGGCGGGAGTGAAGGCAATCAAGCGTCGGATCGTGCCGGCCGCTCATCTCGACGCGGCCGTCGACAAGCAGGCCCTGGCGGAATTCGTCCGCCATGGCGTCATGAACACCGGAGATCGATGCGGCGTTCTACTGCTCATCAGTCTGTTTGAGCACCGGGTCGAGATCGTCGCCGATCGCGGCATTCACTCCCAGGTTGTCCCTGAGTTTTGGCAGGAAGAAACGGGCAGGCTGGCTTCCGATCTGCGCGCGGGTCGTCCGCTGTCCGACGCGCTCTGTGATGCGATTGGTCGTCTGGGAGCCCTACTTGCGACAAAGTTTCCGAGGACGGCCGACACGGTCAACGAACTGGATGACCGACTGCGAGGCTGAGAGATCGATTGCTGCCCCGGTTTTCCATGCGATCCCAGAAGCGGTGCCAGAGTCCCAAAAGCAGGGGAGTGAAGCCGAGAGAGCGCATTTCGCGATACGCGTGTTCGGGGCTCCAGCCCTGGGTCTCGACGCGGTAGATGCCGACGACCAGTCCGGTGCGGTCTTTTCCGTGGCGGCAGTGAACGAAGATCGGATGGAGACGTGGGTCTTTTAAAAGGTCCTGAATTTCATCCAGCTCTTCGTCCCCGAGATCTCCCAGAGAGGGTCCGAAAAACCCGTTGAGCTGTCGGTTGAGCACCCGAAATCCGAAGGCTTTGCCGAGGCGCCTTTCGCGGGTGATGTCGTCGCTGGAGGTACGCAGGTCGAGCAGGGTTCGAATTCCCAGCGACTGAAGAAAGGCGAAGTCCTCAAGCGTTTCCGGCTGGCTTCCCCGGTAGATTTGGCCCGCCTCGACTTCTCGAAAGCGCAGGATTTCGGCCTGAGCCTCAGGGGGCGTTGCCGCAGCCAACACAAAGACCAACGCTAGAAACAACCTCGAACTCGCGCCATCGAAGATCATGACGCAGGTGGCTAGCCCTGGCGGGCCGCTCTGTCAACGCCTGACGTCTTGACGAGTATCCTTTGGCGAGCTCCTGCGTTAGACCCCCTTCCATGAAACTCATTTCGTGGAATGTGAACGGCGTTCGGGCCGTGGCCCAGAAGGGCTTCATGAGCTGGTTTGAGGCCCAGGAGGCGGACATCGTTTGTCTGCAGGAAACCAAGGCGACCGAGCAGCAGCTGGATTTGTTTTTGAAGCACCCGGCCGGCTATGGCTCGCACTGGCACTCGGCCGAGAAGGCGGGCTATAGCGGCACGGCCATTTACACCCGTCGCGAACCCCAGGAAGTGATTCACGGACTGGGAATTCCGGAGTTCGATAGCGAGGGGCGCGTGCTGCAGATGGATTTTGGTGATTTCCGTCTGATCAATGCCTACTTCCCCAATTCGCAGCGTGAGCACACGCGTCTGGGCTACAAGGTGGCCTTCTGCAAGGCGATGCTCGAGCACACCGAGTCACTTCGCGGGAAAGGGAAGCATGTCGTGCTTTGCGGCGACTTCAATATCGCCCATCGTGAGATCGACCTTCGAAACCCGAAAGAAAACATGAACAATGCAGGCTTTCTTCCTGAAGAGCGGGCCTGGCTCGACCAGTTCGAGCGCGCAGGGTATGTCGACACGTTTCGGCGGTTCACCAAAGACCCGGGGCACTACACCTGGTGGAGTTACCGCCCTGGGGTGCGCGCCCGGAACATCGGGTGGCGCCTCGATTACTTCTGGGTCAACGAAGAGTTCGGTGACCGCCTCGTATCGGCCCGCCACCAGCCCGAAGTGATGGGATCGGATCACTGCCCGGTCGTGCTCGAGCTGCGCTGATCAGGGATTCCGTGAGCCGAATGTGCCACTAAGATTTAAATCACTACTTTAAAAAATGGGGTATTATTTAAAGTATGATTTCAAGAGCCCTCCAGCTGCCCGTTCGTCAGTCGTTTCTGCTGCTGGGTCCCCGCCTTACCGGCAAGAGTACGCTCCTGCGGCACGAACTGGAGGGAAAGCGGGTCTTTACAGTCGATCTATTAAGAGCGTCGCAGTATCGACGGTATCTTCGGGATCCTGGCCTCCTCCGACAGGAGGTCTTGGATGCTCTTCGCTCGGGACCCCTCGACTGGGTATTTATCGACGAGATCCAGCGTGTTCCCGAACTCCTTCATGAGGTTCAGTCGATGATCGAAGAGTTGGGGCTTTGCTTCGCGCTCACCGGCTCGAGCGCGCGCAAGCTCAAGCGTGGTGGAGCGAACCTGCTCGCAGGTCGAGCGCTGGATCTGCGGCTTTTTCCGTTGATCTCAAGGGAGCTGGGACAGGATTTTCGGATCGAGGAGGCGATGGTCACGGGACTTTTACCCAAGATCGTATCGGAATCCTCGGCTGTCGCGCGGGTCAGGATCTTGCGAGCGTACGTCAATCTCTACCTCAAGGAGGAGATTCAGGCCGAGCAGGTGGTTCGAAGTCTCGGACCGTTCTCGCATTTTCTCGATCTCGCGGCTGAGGCCAATGGACAGGAGATCAACTTCAGCTCCATTTCGCGAGAAGTGGGAGTCAGTAGTCCGAGCATCCGCGCCTACTACCAGGTTCTCGAGGATACGCTTTTGGGGCAATTCCTGCTTCCGTGGGAAAAAGCGGTCCGCAAGCAGCTGGCCGGACATCCGAAGTTTTACTTTTTTGATGCCGGGGTGGTGAATGCCCTTTGTGAGCGTCTGCCTGGAAAAATGGATCCGGTGGTTCTCGGAGGACTTTTCGAAACGGTGATCGTGAATGAGGTTCGTGCCCAGATTTCGTATCGCGAACTCCCTCTGAGGCTGAATTATTGGAAAACCAGCTCAGGAACCGAGGTGGATCTCGTTGTGTCGCGGGGAGGCAGGATTCGGCTCGCAGTGGAGCTCAAGAACAAGGTCGCTCCACAGCCGCGCGACCTGAGTAGTCTGGAGAGCCTCCATGATGACCACCCCGAGGCGATTCGAATTCTGGTTTCGCGCGTGGAACGTGGCCGAAGCATTCGCGGCGTGCGAGTGTTACCGGTCGAAACGTTCCTGAAGGAGTTACCCTCGATTCTCGAAAAACTCTAACGCTACAGCTTCAAGCTCCGAAGCCGCGCGCAGCGCTGTTCCTCTTCTCGCAGCGACACGAGCGTCTTGAGTAGTCCGGCGGGCAGCCTGCGCCGAGAGTGGGTCATGAACTGCTCGAGCCGCTTGAGCGTGGGTCCACCGCACGAAAACGGGTAGAAGCCCTCCGCGAACGTCGCCGACTCGTCGGTATTCCGAGTTGAAGCGACCCGATCGAGTTCGCCAAAAAAACGATCGGCAAGCCAGGGATAAAAGCCTTCATGGCCGGTTCGTCGAAAAGAACCAGCCAGCTCGCGCAGTTCCGAATAGCTGGTCGCCGGATCGAGGGCCTTCTCGAACGCCCGCAATTTCGAGGCCTCACTTGCGGTGGCGGCTTCGACGGCCAGTAACCACTTCTTTCCGCTGTCGGTGGAGTCGCGACGGGCCTCGGCCCGGAGTGCGGCGTCCAGGGGCGCTTCGTCGTGTCCGGCAATGGCGGCCCAGGCGAGAAGCACTTCCCAGCGTCGGTCCTGGTCCAGGGGCAGGCCGGGAATGCGCTCGCGGCCGCTCAAAAGTCCTCGTAGCCAGGCGATGTCTTCGGTCGAGTGGGTGGTGGCGAGCGCCAGGTTCCACCACCGGCGCTGGCGATCCGATCCGGCAGGAGAGGACTTCAACTGAGCGCGGGACAACGCTCGCAGCTGCTCGATCAGCTGCGAGCGATTCGACTCCGGCATCCAGTGGATTGCGGCAGCATCGGTGGCGCTCTGCGAATAAAGCCGTCCGATGAGGGTTCCCAGAAGACCCTGGTCGGTCTCGAGGGCACCCTGCGCCAGAAACTGGTCCGCGTAGTGAGAAGCCGCAGTGCGCCCTTCCAGCACCGACTGCCAATGCGCCTGCCAGAGCTGTTCTCTGGCGAGAAGTGGGGCTCTCGACAGAGGCGTGGGTCGCGAGGCGTCGCTACCAAAGAGTCGCCCCCGGGTGGTGGAGTCGAGCCGAAGCTGGACGAAATCCTGATCACCGTGGTTCGGGTTGATCCACGCAGGGCAGGGCTTGCCGATGGCGACCGCAACCGGAGTTCGTTCAGACGAATAGCGTGCCGTCATCACGCTCTGAATCTTCGAATTCTGGTCGTGAAAAGCGATCTGCGTGCGATGCGATCGCAGGGTCGATGACTGTGGCGCATGACCCTGCACGAGCTCGAAGCGGTCGATCCATCCCTGCGGCGAGCAGCTCCAGTCGACTTCAAGCGTGTTCGTGCCCGGCGTGCCCACCCATTCGCGAAGCCAGCGTTCAGCCTGCAGGCCGCCCTCGGCCGGCGGCGAGACTTCCTCGAGCGCGGCCAGAAAGTCCTGCTGACTGGTGTTGCCGTAGGCGTGCCTGCGAAAATACCGGCGCAGCCCTTCGTCGAAGGCCGCATCTCCCACAAGAAAGGCAAGCTGCTTCAAAACACCGGCTCCCTTGCTGTAGGTGATGCCGTCGAAGTTGCTCTCAGCCTCGTCGGTGTCGTGAACCGGAACCTCAATGGGATGGGTCGTCGGCTGCTGATCCGACCAATAGGCCCATTTTTTCTCTCCGAAGAGCTCGTAGCC
>CAYSOA010000012.1:13096-19641 GCA_964432565.1 uncultured Bacteriovorax sp. | reverse complement strand
ACGGCCCCCACGTTTTCCATGGCCCCGGCGTTGAACTCCGGTACCAGGATCTGGTCGTACTTCACGAAGGGGTACGGGTAGTCGAAGGTCGCCTGAAAATAGTCGAATCCCGCCTTCGTCACGGCAAACCACTCCGGGTGATCGACGAATTGGCTCAAGGACTGACGGGCAAAAAGCCGCAGGGGAATGCCTCGGTGTTCGTTCTTCCACGAGGCATAATCGCCGGCATGCAGGGCAAAGACGTAGGTACTGAAGGGGGCCGAGGGCGGAAAGTTCCAGCTATTTCGCCCGTCGACCGGAGTGATGTCCCGCTCGCGCGTGTTGGCGATGACCTTCCAGTCGCGCGGGGCTTCGACCGTCACTTCAAAGCTGGCCTTGAGGTCGGGCTGGTCGAAGCACGGAAAAATGCGGTTGGCCTCGTAGGGCTCCAGGTTGCTGTAGAGGTACACTCGGTTGTCGGCCGGATCTTCAAAGCGATGCAGCCCCGAGCCGTCATCCGAGTAGTCGTGCGTGTAGGCGACCTCGACCCGGTTCAGGCCGGTTTTCAGCAGGTCGTGAGGAAGTTCGAGGCGATGTCCGGAGTACAGTCGGGCGATGGCAGTCGACTCGACGGGCTGGGCATTGACCTTCAGGGAGCGAATCCGTCCCTCCGAAAAATCCAGAAAGAGCGGCGCCCCCCGAGCACTGGTGCGTCCCTTCCAGTCGAACTGAATGATCGATCGTCCCTCGAAGTCGGGATTTTGTCCGTCGACGGCGAACCAGAGGGTGTAACGCACCTGCCCGAGTTGCCGCTTTCGACCGGTGGCCTCTTCGCGTTTCAGGGCAGGGCGAAGTGAGGCAGGCTGCGAAGAGCTGGTCGTCGCCGAAGCCTGGGAGCGACCTGGTGCTGAGCCAGTCCCGGCCCCGGTAGCGGACGATCCGGTCAGGTGTGAACAAGAGACCAGGGTACCGAGTGCAAGCGGAAGGGCGAGGGCGCAGACAATCGAGCGGGTCTGTTTCATTGGCGCAGCTCCAGGTGTGAGACCTCGATTCCCACGGATCGCAGGATCTCGATCGAGTCGCGAAGGCGGTAGTCCTGCCCGTAGTAGATTCGCCGAACGTTGCCGAGATTGATCAGGCGCTTGGCGCAGGCCACGCAGGGCAGGTGCGTGACGAAGACCACTTTCTCTGTAAGTCGGGGGGCATCGCAGTTGATGACGGCGTTCTCCTCGGAGTGCAGGCACCCGCAGTTGCCGGCTTCGTCGCGATCACAGCCGTTGTGCAGTCCCGTGGCGTTGCCGTTGTAGCCGACAGCCAGCACCTTTCGGTAGTCGGTCGTGGTGATGACCGTGCCGACCTGAAGGCGCTTGCAGGTCGAACGCGCCGAGAGGGTTCGGGCCAGAAGCAGGTAGATGCTCTCGAAGCTCGGGCGTTCGGGGGATGCTGGTTCGCTCATACGAACCCTTCCTCGTTTCCTTCGGGCCCCCTGCTTCCGGGGGTTGGCGTATCGGTTCCCGCACGGCCGGTCTCCGGGGGGATCTTCACAAAAGACAGGTAATGCTCGAGCTCGCGAATCGACTCGAAGATGTCATCGACGGCTCGGTGTGCGTTCTTCTTTTTGAACTCGATGCCCCAGCGTTCGCGGTAGATCTCCTTGAAGGAGCTGACGTCGATCATGCGGTAATGAAGGTGCTTGGAGAACTCGATCAGGTAGCGGTCAATGAAGCGTCGGTCGTTGCCGATCGAATTTCCGCAGATCACGACGCGATCCCGGGCCGAGTAATGCCGCTCGAGAAGTTCGATCAGTTCGCGCTCGACCTCGGCGAGGGGAGTGCCGGCGGCGCAGGCTTCGGTCAGGCCGCTCTCGCCATGCGTCTTCTTGCACCAGTCATTCATGCCCGCGAGCACTTCGGGCGGCTGGTAGACGACCCGGTGAAACTCTTCGAGGGGCTTGAGTTCGAGATCGGTAACGATGGCGGCGACTTCCAGAATCTGGTCCTTCTGGTCGTCGAGGCCGGTCATTTCGAGGTCCATCCACAGCAGGCGCTTTGACATGCGGCCAACGTAGCTGGCGGGGGGTGGTAATGCGGAGTGTTAATTTGTGGGGAATCGAGGGGTGGGTTTCGTCGTTCAGCACAGCACTCCGTATGGAACGACGAAGAGATTGGCACTGCGGTACTCCACGGCGTCCCCGCCAGTCGCGAGCACGAGCTTGTGTTGGGGGTGCTTTTTCAGGAATGCGGAAGCGGTCGCGATGTGTCGGGCTCGCACCTCGCGATCCAAGACGGGCAGCACACCGACTCGAACGCCTTCCGCTTCGAAGACCAGGGGAATTTCGACGTGATGCTTGGTCCGGAACTGAAAGATTCGCCCATTTCGCTCGGGACGGTACAACAGCTCCTGCCTCAGATTGGCGTAGAGTGCCCGAACCAGGTCGGACGGCTCTTCTGTATCGCGACGAATCAGCCAGGACGCCATGCCCTGATCTTCGAGAAAGTAGGTGGGCCGGGTCAGGTCGCCCGTGCAGGCAACTCGCCGAATCAGGAACAGGGCCTCATAGGCACCCAACAACTTATTGATCGTCACTGCGGAAATCTGAGAGGCGCGGACGGCCTTGCCGAGTTCAAAGGGTTCGCCCTGATTTTTTGCAAGAAACGCCAGCAGTTCGCGAAGAGAGGCGTATGGCACGCTCGTCGCCTGAACCAGACGAAGATCGCGATTCAGGAGCGTGTCGAGCTGGCTTTGGAGGCGGTCTGCTCGGACCTCCTGGGCCCTGAAAAAGCAGATTCCTGGCAGGCCGCCAGTCTGCAAATAGTGCTGTACGCGCTCGCGAGCCTTTTCTGGGTGTCTTCTCGAGCCGGTTTTTTCGAAAATTCGCGATAAGTCCTGCTGCCGGGCAACCGAGGTGAGTTCCTTCAGCAGATCGGGCAGTGGATGGCCGTGGGCCTCGGCAATGGTGAACGGCAGCACCTCGACGTGGGCGATTCTTCCCGTCAGAGACTCCCGGATTGCCTTGCGGCTGGTGAAGCGAACCGACCCAGAAAGCAGAAACTGTCCCGGCGTCTTTCGTGTTCGCACTCGGTCCTTGAGCGCCGGAAAGAGAGTCGGGCAAAGCTGAGCCTCATCGATGGCGAAGCCGAGGGAACGATTGCTGACAAAAAGGTCCGGATCGGCCTCCAGCTCCAGACGAGTCTGCGCTCGATCCAGCGTGACGTAGCCTCCCGGGCAATGGGCCTCGAGCAGGGTGGTCTTACCCACCTGACGTTGACCGAACACTCCCACGACGGGGCTGTGACTGAGTGCTCGCAAGATGAGGTTTTCGGCGTATCTGGGGCGCAAATGAGGCACGGTGGGAGTCTATCCTCTTTCGGTATAAAATCGAAGGGGGGTATCGTTTTTTACCGAAGCTAGCCGGGCCCTCGCCCTCGAGACCGTTTCGGGCTAAGAGCAGTCCCATGCTTCGTGCTCACTTCTTCGCCAATCGCCCATTCACGGCTCGGCTGGTCGCGGGTTCGCTCCTTTTGGGTGCACTGGCGGGTTCCGTCCTCGCGGCCGAAACCCCGTCAGGCTATCCCGCCGAGTGGTGGGCGCCCGTTCCGGAAAGCGAGCGGGCAAGCTGGGGGGAGATCCTTCCGCACGAGGCCGCCCCCGGTGAAGTGATCGTTTCGAAACGCACCGCGCTCGCCGTATTCAGCAATCTCTGGCCCACGCCCTTTGTTCTCGATGGAGTGCGCTACGCCTCGCTCGAAGCCCTCTGGCAGATGATGAAGTACCCGGAAGCCTCCGATCCGCAGCAGGACCCTCGGGCAGCCGCCCGGGACTGGCCGTACACCCGTGAGCAGGTTCACTATTTGACGATGTTCGAGTCGAAATCCGCAGGAAAGGCGGCCAATACCCTCCTGCGCCGGCTGGGCATCTCCTGGATCAGCTATGCCGGTATTCGCTTCGACTACCGCGATGGAGCGACCGGGTCTGAGAAACATGAGCGCCTCATCCGTCGGGCGACCGAGGCCAAGCTGGCGCAAAATCCGCGCATCCGCGCCCTGCTGAAAAGGACCTGCGGGCTCCGGCTCCGCATGGACCACGACGACCCGAGTGCCGAACGCTTTCCGGCCTACGCGACGGCAGCCCTCTACACCGAGCTCCGCGAGCCTCTCTGTCGAGCGCGCTAAAGGGGGGGCTGGCCCCAATACCGGACCAAAAAACACCTAGTTTCCGCTTGCGTCCCACCCCCTGCTGAGTTTAATAGCTCGGCATCATTTGCATTTTGGTTTCATCAACGTCCGCGAATACGCCCAAGGAGTGACTGAATGGCTGCGCCCGTCTCCCTCGATAAAGTTAGAAACATTGGCATTTCCGCCCACATCGACTCGGGGAAGACCACCCTGTCCGAGCGCATCCTGTTCTACACCAAGCGCATTCACGCCATTCACGAAGTGAAGGGCAAGGATCAGGTTGGCGCCACCATGGACTTCATGGATCTCGAGCGCGAAAAGGGCATCACGATTCAGTCGGCCGCCACCTTCTGCATGTGGAAGGACTACAACATCAACCTGATCGACACCCCGGGACACGTCGACTTCACGATCGAAGTCGAGCGCTCGCTGCGCGTTCTCGACGGCGCCGTTCTGGTTCTCTGCTCGGTTGCCGGCGTTCAGTCTCAGTCGATCACCGTCGACCGCCAGATGAAGCGCTACAAGGTTCCGCGCATCTGCTTCATCAACAAGATGGACCGCGCCGGTGCCAACCCCTTCCGCGGCATGCAGATGCTGCGCGACAAGCTCTCCCATAATGCGCACATGATCACCTATCCGATCGGCGCCGAAGACCAGTTTCAGGGCGTGGTCGACCTCGTCCAGATGAAGGCCTTCTACTTCGACGGCGACAACGGTGAAAACATCCGTGAAGAAGCCATTCCGGCCGACATCCTCGACAACTGCAAGAAGGCTCGCGAAGAGCTGATCGCAGCCGTCGGTGATTTCGACGAAGAACTCGGCATGATGTACCTCGAAGGCCAGGAGCCCTCGGTCGAGCAGTTTCGCGCCGCGATCCGCAAGGCGACGCTCTCGCTCAACTTCACGCCCGTCATGATGGGCTCGGCCTACAAGAACAAGGGCGTCCAGCTCCTGCTCGATGCCGTGACCTACTACCTGCCGAACCCGACCGAGCGCGAGAACATCGCCCTCGACCAGAACAACAACGAAGAGAAGATCGTGCTCCAGTCGGATCCGAACGGACCGCTCGTTGCCCTCGCGTTCAAGCTCGACGAAGGACGTTACGGCCAGTTGACCTACATGCGCATCTACTCGGGCACGGTCAAGAAGGGCGACGTGATCTTCAACGCCGTCAACGACAAGAAGGTCAAGGTGCCGAGGCTCGTGCAGATGCACGCCGACGAAATGAACGATGTCGAACAGGCCAAGGCCGGTGACATCGTCGCGATGTTCGGTGTCGACTGCGCTTCGGGTGACACCTTCACCGACGGCACCGTGAAGTACACGATGACGTCGATGTTCGTTCCGAACGCGGTCATCTCGCTGGCCATTGCTCCGAAGGACAAGTCGGGCCAGGCAAACTTCTCGAAGGCGCTCAACAAGTTCACGAAGGAAGACCCCACCTTCCGCGTGCACCGCGACGAAGAGTCGGGCCAGACGATCATCAGCGGGATGGGCGAGCTGCATCTCGAGATCTACTGCGAGCGCATCAAGCGTGAGTACAACTGCGAGTGCGTGGTTGGAAAGCCGCAGGTGGCGTTCCGTGAGACGATCACCCAGTCGGCGAAGTTCAACTACACCCACAAGAAGCAGTCGGGTGGTAAGGGTCAGTTCGCCCGCGTGGCCGGTATTCTCGAGCCGCTGCCGGCCGACGCTGCCGTCAACTACGAGTTCGTCGACGATATCGTCGGCGGCGTGATTCCGCGCAACTTCATCCCGGCCTGCGACAAGGGCTTTCAGGAAGCCGTCAAGGAAGGTCGCCTGATCGGATTCCCGATCGTCGGCGTGCGCGTCTCGATCAACGACGGCGCCTACCATGACGTCGACTCCGACGAACTCTCGTTCCGTACCGCTTCGATCATGGGCTTCCGTGAAGCTTACGAAAAGGCGGGCGCCGTGATTCTCGAGCCGATCATGAAGCTCGAAACGTCGGCTCCTGAAGAGTTCCAGGGTTCGGTGATGGGCCAGATCAACCAGCGCCGCGGCATCATCGTCAACAGCGGTACGAACGAAGGCTACTGCGTGATCGAAGCCGAAGTTCCGCTGACCGAGATGTTCGGTTACTCGACCGACCTTCGTTCTGCTACGCAGGGCAAGGGCGAGTTCTCGATGGAGTTCCTGAAGTACTCGGCCGTGCCGCGTAACGTTCAGGAAGAAATGGTCAAGAAGCACCAGGAAAAGAAGGCCAAGGAACAGAAGTAAAAAAGGTAGCCTCTACCTTTTGGTCATTCGACGCCCGTCGTTCCTCAGGGAGCGGCGGGCGTTTTTATTTGCTGGAACGAATGGGTCTGGTCCTCGGTTAATGAGGTAAATCGCAGTGACTGTCAAAAACATCACTAAGTATCGTTTTTG
>CAYSOA010000012.1:10639-12996 GCA_964432565.1 uncultured Bacteriovorax sp. | reverse complement strand
GGTTAATGAGGTAAATCGCAGTGACTGTCAAAAACATCACTAAGTATCGTTTTTGGCAGTCAGGCCGGTTGGCCGCGTCTGTCCTTTACTCGCGACGAGCGCAACCGCATCGACTTGCTGGACTCGCTCCTTCGAACCCTTGTCCGATTCCAGGACATCCAGACCCGGCGGAAGTTGATGGATCAGGCTGGAAATAACTTTAACAGAAAAATGGCGCTGGGCTGCTTTAGCGCGATTTTTGAGCTTTCTGGCCGTCTTCGTCTCTCACTCGATCTCCGGAAAAGTGATCTCGACCGGACGGTTGGGATTGGTTCTGGAGCCATCGCCGATCTGCCCTGTCGCGTTTGAGCCCCAGCAGTACGGGGTGTCGTCGGTGGCAATCGCACAGCTATGATCCTGGCCGGTAGCGACCATCGAAAACCGCAGGTCGGAGAGCACGGCTCCGGGGCTCTGGTAGGAGCTGGTCGTAGAGCTGGCGCTCAGCTTGTGGCCCGCATTATTGCCCCAGCCAATGAGGCTTCCGTCGCTCAGCAGGGCAAGACTATGAATCAGCCGGCTCGACAAACTGGTGGCCACTCCAGAAACCGAGAGAAGGCCCGGGCTCTCAGGGTTGACGACATTCGAGCCGCGTCCGAGCTGGTATCCTGAAGACTCTCCCCAGCAGCGAATCTCGCCCGCTCCTGATAGGGCGCAACTGAAGCGAAAACCCACGCTCACCCGAACACTCGCCGGAAGATTGCTGATGAGGGTGGGCAAGAGGGCGTTGCTGCCGACGGCGTCAGGATGACTCTGGCCATGAGAGTTCTCTCCCCAGCACTTGACGTCTCCCACTACGGTAACGCCGCAGGCGTGATAGTAGGTCAGAGAGACCCACGAATAGAGCACGCCCGAATCCGTCTCCTGAGGAAGCGTTCGAGAACTGGTGCTTCCGTTTCCTTGCATGCCCCACGAGCCAGAGCCCCAGCACTTGAGTGCCCCCGTGCTCGTGATGCCGCAGGCAGAATGGTGTCCAACGCTGACCATCGAGTAACTCGTGCCGCTGTCGATCACGACGGGAGTTTTCGCCGGAGTCGTAGAGGCGATCCCGTCCCCGAGGTGTCCCCCTCGTGCACCCCAGCACTTGAGCACACCCGACTGCGTGATGCCGCAGGTTCGAGTGGAACCGGCCGAGACGCTGGTGTAGCGCTCATCCGGATCGATGAGGACGGGTCTGGTGCGATCGGTGGTGCTGTCGTCGCCGAGCTGGCCGGCGTGATTTTTTCCCCAGCAGTAAAGCCTGCCGTCGGTGTCGATGGCGCAGCTGTGGTACTGACCGGCGGTGATCTTCGCCACGCTTTTGGGGCTGTAGGTTGACGCCGCCGCCGACGTCGATTCGAGCAGGCAGGCTCGAGTGAAGCGTTCGAGTCCTTGCTGGCAGGCGTCGCTCGAAGGCGCGACCCCACAGGCGCTGCTGCTCAAGAGCAGGACCATGCTGAATGCTCGGACTAAGGGATCAACGCGCCTCTTCATCATTTTGGTAGAGCCTGTTCTTGAGTATCGCAATACCGAACGAAGCGCTCAACTATAACGTGCATGGTGGTAAACACAGCGTGGCTACTGGGTCGCTTCCGACCCAGTTGGTCACGGAACCGGCGGGCGCCGAGCACCCAAACGAAAGCCAACCGTTGCCGACAGGCTTTTTAGGGTGATCGTGCTGTCTGTGGCAACGCTGGTCAGTCCGTGCTGGTAATTC
The DNA here is from genome assembly GCA_964432565.1 of uncultured Bacteriovorax sp. Classification (GTDB taxonomy): domain Bacteria; phylum Bdellovibrionota; class UBA1018; order UBA1018; family UBA1018; genus CAIOHW01. The sequence goes on along the minus strand of CAYSOA010000012.1, from coordinate 11,264 downwards.
AGGCGCGCAAAAAGGGCCCTTCGACCGGTGAGGTCACCCCAGAGTAGGGCGACGTCGAGGCCTGAGTCGCCGGGGCGAAGATTGAAGTCGCCGAAGGCGTGAGACGTCGTCGAGTCGTCGAGCGTGGTGGTGAGCAGGCCGGGGCTGTAGCCCCAGTAGTAGCCGAGCATCAAGGCGCCTCGGGCTCTCAGGTCGAGGCTCAGGCGTAGCGGAAGCGTCAGACGTGGGTAGCGAACCACCGTTTCGTCGACCTCAAATCGGATCGTCGAGTAGGTGACCCCAAATTCCAACGCCAGATTCGGAGTGAGTACTCTCGTCAGACTCAAGGCTGCACCAGGCTCGAACTGCCGGGCAAATTCGGTCTGATCCTGATCGGAGGCGGCACCCCAGGTCGTGCCGGCCTCGACATTCAGGCTCCAGTGAGGCGTAGCGCAGTTGGAGTAGCAGATCGACGCGACGGCAGGGGTTCGGATCAGCAAGATCAGAACGAGAAGAAGCGCTGATTGCAGTGGGCGGACAGGCATGAAGATCACCGGAATTCCGGCTTCAGGGTATCACGGGATCCAGGAGGGGCGGGAGCTGAAACGAGTTCCGATTGCCGAACACCGGTTCGGAATTCGAACTG
>CAYSOA010000012.1:0-10539 GCA_964432565.1 uncultured Bacteriovorax sp. | reverse complement strand
GTATCCTCTGAGAAAAGACCTGGCCTTCCGTTTTTTCTGATTTATTTCGCCTTCGAGCTCGACCATTCTCATGGGCGAATGAATTCGGTGCTCTGGCTCATCCTGGCGGTTCTTGCATTTTCGGGAGTGGTGCTTCTTCCGCGTTTGCAGGTGCGAAGCCGCAGGCTCTTTCTCCTTCGCGTTCTTTTTCCGTCGTGGCGCTTCTTCGAAACGATCGGTGTGGTGCCCCGGCTGGAGGTGCGTACTCGGGGGCCGGACGGCGAGTGGCAGGCCTGGCAAAGGGCCCTCCGTCCGCCGCGCCGGGACTGGTCTACGGTGGTCTTCAATCCTGCCGGCAACCTGCACTTTGCGCGGCAGTCGGCAGTCGAGCATCTGGTGTCAGAGGCCGAGGCGCATGAGGGCCCGCCCGAATGGCTGACGAGCTCGTCGTCCTACCGAATCGTTCAGACTCTGGCGAAAGAGGCGGCTTCTGGCAGCGAGTGGTTTCAGTTCAAGATCGTTCAGGTCGATACTGACGGCACTCAAGAAGATTTTCTGGTGTCGGCCGAGATGTCCGTCGCAGGGGTTTCGCGATGAGTACTTCAGCCGTTAGCCCGGCGTGGCTTCTCGAGACGACGCTGAGGCTTGTGGCGTTTTCGGTGCTGCTGCAATCATTCGAAATGCTGGCCATTCGCCCGAGCTGGTCGCGCAGTGGTCCCTGGCGCTGGGCCCATCTGCGAGACGAGTTTCGGGTTTTCGGCAGCATCATCGCGCCGGTTTTCGAGTGGACGTTATCGGAGCGAGGGTATCGGCTGCTACTTTGGGGCCAGGTTCTCGCAGCGGGGGGTTGTCTGCTGCATCCGAAGATCGGGTGGGCGCCGCTTCTACTGACCACGGTCCTTCTCGGGGCCATGCGCTGGCGGGGGGCCTTCAACGGTGGAAGTGACTACATGACCGTTTTAGTGCTGCTGGCATTGACGGCGGCGGCGGCGATCGGGCCTGAAAAGGGCGCACTGCCCGCGCTGGCCTATATCGGCATTCAGGTGCTGGCCTCATATTTCATTGCCGGAGTGGTGAAGATCAAGGCACCGGAATGGCGAAACGGCCGAGCGCTTCAGGTGTTTCTCGCTTCTGCACACGAAGGAGCACCAACGTGGGTGCGGGCGCTATCGATGAATCGCACCCTTTGCGCGCTGGGGGGCTGGGGAGTGATTGCTTTCGAGCTGCTTGCGCCGGTGGTGCTTTTTCTTTCCGTTCGACCGGAATGGGTGTGGACTATTCTAGCAATGGCGTTCGTCTTTCATCTGGCAAACGCCGTCATCTTCGGGCTGAATCGGTTCACATGGGCGTGGTTGGCCGGCTATCCGGGGGTGGTTTGCCTCATTTAGCTAGTTGATCCTTCGCTGTGCTACTACCGTAAAAGTCGATGCGAGCCGGTGCGCTAAGGGATGGTGTACTAGAATGATGTCTATAAGTTTAAATGGTGCCAAAATAGGAAGAATTAACCACCACATAACTGAATAGGCTTTTTTGTTTCCTAGGCTGAACACGAGGCAGAGATATTCTTGGACGATCCACAGCAGTGTTGAAGTCGGGCCACATTCAGCCATTACCCTGACGTCATTGAAGCCTGCTCTATAAAATATTTGTAGCAATCCGTGTCTCGTCCAGCGTGAGTAGTCATCCGGAGATCCATGGAATGGCTGAAGAAATGGAATGGTTGCGATCATTCTTCCACCCGGCTTGAGAATCCGCCATTGCTCCCGGACTGCTAATTCCGGATCGCTAACATGCTCCAGAAGCGCATTGCTGAATACCAGATCTACAGACGAGTCGCGGATGGGAAGCTGAAGGCAGTCGGCAATGAGATCTGTCTCAGCAAAAGGAAAGAGATCGCAGTTGATGATGGCGGGATGAAGACGACTCGTTCCCGATCCGAGCTGCACCACGAGCTGTCCGCCCCCTGCCGCCTGGCGAATGATCCTTCGCTGGGCATTCCATCCGTCTCGAGACAGAACTCGTGGCATGAGTGGAGAGAGAATTCGAACGAAGCTACCGTAATTCTTACCCAGTACCCGCTTGAGCAGGTTCTTTCCCGTAGAATTGGGATCCTTTTTGGAGTCGTGTCCAATTGGGACGGTCTTTCCCGGTACCAGCAGTCTGTGGTCGTCCCGAAGTACGGATTTAAGCAGCTCTTTTCTCGACTCTCGATGCATGGAGCGCATTGTTTCATTGTCTGTCGAGTTTTTGCAAATTCTCCTGTTGCCTCGATACCGGGGCGTCAGTATCGGTGAGGAATGTCCGAATACGAAGACTCCAGCCGTGAACAGTCGCAATCGAGCCTCGTTACACGGAGGAAATTTGTCCAAGGGGTGACTGGTGCGGCCGTTACTGGCCTTCTAGGGGGATTTTCTCTCGGCCGCTGGATAGGGGGTTTTGCGGTTTCTGATGATTTTGGCTCCGAGAGGAGTTCGAGTTCCGGCCCGACTTCCGGTGAGTGGGTATCGCCCGGATCCAAGAAGATACGTCTTGCGGTCGTTGGTGGAAATTTTGGGCGAGAGTTCTTTTTCCATGAACACCCGAACTGTGAGGTGGTTGCAGTCTCTGATCTCCGATCGGATCGCCGAAAGGCTCTGATGCAGGTCTACGGGTGTTCCAAAAGCTACGACTCCCTGGAAACCCTGTTGAAGCAGGAGCGTGAAGTCGACGCTGTCGCGTTGTTTACGGATGCTCCGCTTCATTTCGAGCATGCAATGGCCTGCCTGCAGCGTGGGCTGCACGTTTTCGTCGCGGTGCCCGCATGCATGACTCTCGAGGAGGCGGAACGGCTCCGGGAGGCTGTCGAGAGGACCGAATTGACGTACATGATGGGTGAAACGTCCTACTTTATGGAGTCCGTGATGCAGGCTGCGCGGATGTATCGCGAAGGCCAGTTGGGCGAGATCCATTATTCGGAGGTCCAGTACTACCATGATCGAGGAGACCTGGATCGGTTCCTTCTCGACAAGAGATCTCGTTTCTGGAACCCGGACGGAACTCCGTCCTGGAGGTTTGGTTTTCCACCGATGCTTTATGGAACCCATTCCATGTCGCTGTTGACCGCTGTGACCGGAGAAAGAATGAAAAGCGTCTCCTGTCTGGGGTGGGGAACAGAACATCCGTACCTGTCTTCGAACCGATACCAGAATCCTTACTGGAACATGTCGGCGATTTTGGAGACCCGTCAGGGCCATCTTTGCAGAAACAACGTATTCTGGCTGGTCGCTGGAGACGGGGTCACTGCCTCCTGGCAGGGCACGAAGCAGGCAGTTCATATGAACGAGCCGGGCAGAAACGTGCAACCTACTGTGCTCGACAGGGTCCGGAGAAGGGTGCGCCGGGCCGAGATTCCTCGGTTCTGGCAAGTGGACGCGCGCATCCCTCCGGCGATGAGGCATTCTTCCCCGCACGGTGGGTCTCATGTGTACCTCTCGTTTCATTTCATTGATGCCCTGGTTGCCGAAAAGCGGCCGCCCATCGATATCTACGAGGCTCTTGCCGTCACCGTCCCTGGCATTGTTGCGAATGAGTCGGCTCGAAAGGGTGGTCAGCGTCTGGTGATTCCGGATTTTGATCGAAGCGGCAGCTGATTCTCTCGTTGAATCGAGGTGTTGGGCGTTTTAGTGTGGTCTGGGAGATGGTCATGCAGAACACTGAGCAGGGACGCAACGAAAAGGAGCCCTTCGATGAATCGTTGGAGCTACTCGACCGAGGAACTGCGGAGGAATTCGTCAGTGCCCTGATTCGCGAGGCGCTGGGTCATCCTTCCGTCCATCACCCTTATCTTCGCCGGCTCTCTCGAGGAGACTTTCCAGACATTTCGGGAGCCATTCGTGACTATGCCTTTCAATATTCGTTCTACAGCGCGAATTTCTGGAAGTGTGTCGAGGCCGTACTGCTGGGCCTGAAGGATCCGACGCACCGTCTGCTGATCGAGGAAAACCTGAAGGAGGAGCGTGGGGTTCCAGCAAGCACCCGTCTCGAGGAGCAGCCGCACTCCGAAATGTTTCAGCGGTTCGCAAGGGCCGCGGGATGCGATGAGGCCTATCGGGCCTCGAATCGGCCATGCGCAACCGTTCTGGTCTGGAGAGATCTCTTTTACCAGAAATGCCAGTCTCTCCAACCCGGAGTTGCGGTTGGTGGCATGGGGCTGGGTACCGAGCTGGTGGTTCCGACGGTGTACCGGTACTTCATGGCTGCCATCGCGAACCACACGAGGATCCAGAAGGAAGATTATCTATTCTTTCCGCTTCATGCGGTTTGCGATGATGGGCACGCAGAACATTTCCGAGAGATCGCTGTGGATCTCGCAGGCTCACCCGAGGCGCGTGAAGGCCTTCGCTTCGGGGTGTTTTCAGCTCTCAATCTTCGAAAGGCCTTCTGGGACGTCATGCTGAGTCGAGCCCTTTCCATGGAGAGGCGAGCATGACCGACATGAGGAGCTTCTATGATGCCCAGGCAAACAATTGGGCAAGGCGCGAACCCAACAGCCTTTCCGACTTCACCGCCCGCCCTGTGATTTTCGAGATGTGCGGTAGCATATCGGGTTTGGAAGTCATCGATCTGGGGGCCGGCGAGGGGTATTGCTCACGTGAGATGAAGGCCCGTGGGGCGGCGAGTGTCGTCGGTGTCGAGATCTCTTCTGAGATGGTCGCGCAGGCCCGCGCTCAGGAGGAAGCAGGAAATCGACTCGGAATCGAGTACATGGTTGGTGACATCACCGACATTCCTGCGGAGGATGCTCGATATGATCTGGCTCTGGCTGTTTTCGTCTTCAACTACCTGAGCATGGAGCAGAGCCGGAAGGCGCTTCACGAGATTCATCGGGTCCTGAAGCCAGGGGGGCGCCTGGTGGTCTCGTTTCCACATCCCTGTTTTCCATTCATGCGTGCTCCGGAAAGACCCTTCTTCTTCGACTACTCCGGCCGGGGCTATTTTTCAGGTCGTGATGCCATGAACGAGGGCAGGATCTTCTGCCGCGATGGGAAGGAGCTTCAGGTTAGGGTATTTCACAAGACGTTTGAAGACATCCTGTCGCTGCTGACAGATGCCGGATTTTTCAAAAACTTCGTTCTCAGAGAGCTGGGGGTCTTGGAAGAGCATCTTCGGCTGGATCCAAATTTTTTCGGGCCGCTGAGGGATATTCCGCTCCATGTCGCGATCCGAGTGGAGAAGTGAACGATGGCTCTCCCAGTAGTCGTCATTCGCAGCAATGACGTCTGCTTCCTCGGGATTCTTCGCAGCCTAGCGGCGGTCAAAATTCCGGCCATTCCTGTCATTTATAGCTGGAACGGAGCACCGGAGTGGTTTTCGGAGAATTCCAGGCACTTTCGAAACCCGGTGCGAATTCCCAATCCGTTCGAGGATGAGCAGGGCGCAGTCCGGGCGCTCGCTGGGCTTGGCAGCGAGCTTGTCGCGAAGCACGGCCGGAGGTTGCTGCTTCTCGCCAGTAGTGACACCAGTCTCGTGCTGGTTCAGAACCATTACGGGCTGTTATCGAAGTGGTTCGATCTGATCGGCAGTGAGGGCTTCCAGGATTCGAGAGTCGACGTCCTGGACAAGGGAAAGTGTTCTGATCTGCTAGCTGCAGCCGGAGTCGCTGTGCCGGCGTATCAAAAAGTGGACGGCCTGGAGGATGTGGAGCGCGCAGTGACCGGCGCGGTCTATCCGTCGGTGGTCAAGCCGGTGCTCAAGGACTATGGACAGACCTTCTATCGGATACACGGCGGATTGAAGGCGATCGAGTGTCGCGATCCGGCCGGTCTTCGACGCGAGCTGCACCGGCTCGTCGGGTTGGGGTTTCGGCTCATTGTTCAGCAAAAACTCGAGATATTATCTGCTCGCGACGAGGTCCCTCAGTACCTCTTCGTCGGGTCTGATGGACAGGTGGATTTCCACTCGGGAGGCTGGAAGGCGCTAATTTACCCGGAGCCATTCGGCACCGCAGTGGTGCTGCAACGAGAACAGAGGGACGATCTGCTGGTCCATGGGATGCAGGTTGCCCGGGCGCTGAACTGGCGCGGTCTCCTGATGGTGGAGTGGATACGTGATCCGGTTTCTGATCGCTGGTGCGTGATTGAGGTGAATTGCCGGCCGTGGCTATTCGTGGATTTTTACCGACGTTGCGGGATCAATTTCGTCGGTCAAACGGCTTTATATCACGCCGAACGCAGAACTCTTTCCCGGCCTCGCCCGATCTCCAGTGCCACCCAGGTGCACGTGAGCATATCAGGATTGGTTCAGCGGCTTGATTTGCAGTCGCCGAAAGTATTGGAGGATTGGATGGAATCGATGACCGGGGTGGTGTCGCTCACATATCTGGATCCTGATGATCCGGAGCCCGCTAAAGTAGAGTTGAGCTCGATCGCTGCTGCGAGAGGATGGCGCAGGAGTGATGCTGAAGCACTTTTTGGCAGATGGGAGAACCTCATTGGTTATTGAGCCATCAGAGCGAGCAATCCAAGTCTCTGCGGTGATTGCTACATATCGGGCCGAACGCCACATCGTAAAGATGATGGATCGGCTGCTCGATGTTCTACGGAAGCAGTATCCGGAGTCCTTTGAGATCATCCTGGTTAATGACGCCTCACCAGATCGAACCCTGGAAGTCCTGGAAAGCCTCCTGTGTCGTGCCCCCGAACTGAGGATCGTGGATCTCGTCAAGAACGTGGGACAGCAGAGAGCGATCCTTTGCGGAATGGCTCAGGCTCGCGGTTCGGTTGTTGTGACTTTGGATGACGATCTTCAGCATCCACCGGAGGAGATTCCTAGACTTGTCTCAGAGCTGTTCGCCAAGAATGCAGACGTCGTCATTGCCAGATACCAATCCAAGCGCCATGGGTGGCTTCGACGAACGGGGACGTTCCTCGTCAAGTGGATCAACTCACGGGCGTTGGGAATTCCTGCGACGATCGATTTGACCAGTTTCCGTGCCATCCGGGCTGAAGTGGCGAAACTGGCAGTCCGAGAGCGAAATCCGAATCCAGTGGTGGGCTTTCTGCTGTTCGGCGTCGCTGGCCGAGTGGTCAATGTTGACGTTGTACATTATCCCTCGGCAAGGGGAGTGTCGACCTATACGCTCTGGAGCCTGCTTCGATATTTCCATTGCCAGCTTTTCGACTATTCTTCGCTGCCGCTGCAATTTGTCGCGATGATGGGTGCAGTCACTTCACTATTCAGCGTGGTAGTAGGCGCCTTCTTTCTGTTTCGATACCTGAAATATGGCAGCAGCGTGACCGGATTCACGACTCTGGTAATTCTGATCTGCCTTTTTTCAGGGCTGATTCTATTGAGTCTGGGAGTCTTAGGAAGATATCTGTTCAGGATCATGAGGACCCTGGATATGCGGCGGTACTATCGGATCCGTCGGATCCTTACAGCGAGGCGATAGCATGGACACTCAACCGGTCGTATTTGCGAATGATTCTGAATTGCAGGAGGCGGTGGCCGAGCAGTCCATTCATTCCGGTTCGGCCCAGCAACTCGATCTCGGGCTGTTGCGCGAGAAGCTGAAGAAGCGCCCGTTTCTGAGAATTACGGGAATATGCAATGAGTCGGAGATCTTGAGGGGACGTCGAAGGATGGAGGAGCTTTTCGATCCAGCTCGGGATGCTCCAACCACAGGTGAGCTGCCAGATGCGGTCATGGGAAACTTTCAGAAGTTGTCCATCGGGTGTGCCCGGCATGGAGGCGTGGATCGGCCCAGGTTCAAGCGCGTCTTTTATAATCCGCTCTTTGCCGAGGATATCTATGGCCTTCACGAGTCGTTTTCGCGCCTGGCACAGGTCAGAAATCGACTGGCGGGCTGGGACTTGAATTTTGCAATGCCCCATCCCGAAAATGGCCTTTGGACCGCCGCGAGAATTCATCATTTTCCTGCTGGTGGCGGGTTCATGGTGGCCCACCGGGATACGGTACTTCCTGCCGTTCTGCGCGACTCTGGGTTAGGCGATTTTTTCCAGCCGGTGCTCGTCATGAGTCAGTTCGGAGAGGATTTCAACAGTGGTGGGGCGTTCATCGATGATGGCGGCCGTCGGTATCTTTATGAGAAGTTCTGCAGACCTGGCGATATCGTGGTCTATGACGGCCGCACGGTCCATGGCGTGGAGGATATTGATCCGCGGCAGCCCTATCGGCAAACCGAACTCAAGGGCCGGTTCTCCGGACTGGTGACGCTTTATCAGCTTCGGGTGAAGTATGGTGATTGAGGATCGGCTCCTCGGCCCGGTTGAGATACTTTGCCCGGTCTGTGGGTATTCCGGTGAACGACGGCTCATTCTGGTAGTTCAGGACAGTCCGAAGGTTTGTCTTCTGGAATGTCCGGAGTGCAGGGGTATGAGCGTGGATCGATTTCCGTCTTTGGAGTTCCTGAACGAGCTCTATCGACCGGAGAACTATCGCTCCTCTCTCGTGTCTGATCGTCAATTAGTTCAGCGGTGCGCCAAACGAGTGATTCGTTCGCTGGACCAGATTCCAAATCCGTTTCGAATTCTCGATTTCGGCGGAGCTGATGGCTCCTTGGCCCTGGAGCTGAAAAGTTGGATTCTCGCGCTCCATCCGGAGCACGATGTCTCCATATCGGTCGTTGATATCTACGATCGAGTGACCAGTTCTGACGCAAAGTTCGTGCATGTCGATCAGTTCCTGAAGTCCGCGGATCAATATGAGCTGGTGCTGGCAAGCGCCGTCATTGAGCACCTCCGTTCTCCGGGGGAATTCCTTCGGCGGCTATTTTCGGCCATTTCGTCTCGTGGCGCATTTTACGCAAGGACTCCCTATGAGTCGCCGCTAGCTCGCTTGGTCCCGGGATACCGACTCAAGTGGCCGCGTCATCTTCATGACTTTGGGCCGGAGTTCTGGAGCGAAGTACCTGCGCGGCTCGGATATTCCGGACAGACCGTCTATTCCAGACCATCTCTGGTTGAAACGACTTTTCGTGATCGCCCGGTCCAGACAATGCTGGCGCATCTTCTGAAGATTCCGGGCCGGATCGAATCCGCATGTCTCAGCTCAGAGTCGGGTTGGAGGCTGTGGCGATTCGTCGGCGGTTGGGAAGTGCTGCTGAAACGCTAGAGTTTGATGCAGCAGAATAACCCGAGTCTGGTCGCGCGTGCCAGTAGTGTGGGATGTGCATCAAGTTCCCAGCATCGGGTGAGGACTCCGCTGGAACCTCGAGTAATGAGGAATGTTTCAAGGTCGCGAATTGATCGTGAGTAACTACTTCTTCCGACGTAAAACGCGTGAAGTGGTTGCTTTGACTTCCTAAAGTGCCAATAAGTGAGGTCGTCTACGACGACATTTCGAAGCTCGGAGTAGGGAAAAAGGCCACAGGATTGAGCCAGAGTCTCGATCGTGCCAACGTGTCTTGAGTAACTCTCAGTGGGTACGGTCAGTCCTTGGACGCTTTGGAACTCCATTGCCTGAGTTGTCCATGCGGGAGCGACTGCGGATTTCAGCATCGTCCAGCAAGAGTTGGCCGCGATTGCCGTGGTAACGAAGACTAGAGCCCAGCGTTGGCGTGAGGTGATCTGCGAGCCTGCATCTTGTGATTGCCAGAAAGCGAGCAGGTAGATAACAAGAATGACGAAGAGCTGCGACGAGTAGAAGAGTTTCAGTGATTGAAGTGCCGCGACGATTAGCACGGAGGCACCGAAGCCGAATATCCAGGGCTGACTGTCCGGTGCACTTCGGAATGGGCTTTTCGCCGTCCATGGGCGAATACAGAGTAATGTCGTGATCCAGGCGAGGACAGTAACTCCATTTAGAATTCGCTCGATCGGGAGGAGGCCCGATTGCGGTAGCCAGCCATAAGGATAGGTCCTCTGGTAAAGAAGCGCACTCAGGTAGCTGCTGCTCCCAATCACATTTGTCATGGCTTGATCGATGAAATCGAGCGGCCGAGTCCAGGCGATGCCTGGCCTGAGGACGTAACTGTTCAGCAGTGCGGATAGTGCGGGATCCTCTCTACAGGCCATCACTGCTGCGCTCATGTCCATCCTGGCGTGAGTGATCCAGGCAATGAGGATAATCGCTGCAAGTTTCCAAAGCCTAGGAACGGGTTGGATCACGATCGCCGCCAGAAATATGGGCGTCAAGTAAAGTGAATTGGCGTGCACGGCGGCAGCCATGGCAGCTGCCACTGGAATCGTCAGAAGCACTAATTTCTGCTTTAGTGACGAGGCATCTCGGCCGCCCGATATAATGCATCTAATCAGCAGTTGGGTGATGAATGTCAGCCAGCCTTCAGGTCGATGAATGCTCCAGTTGAGCGCAGTGACTCCTGTACCGACAACGGCAAGCGTCACGATCGCGGCCGAGGTCGGTGATGCGAGCAGGCGTCGAAGGTTCAGGAACAGTAGGAGGATATTGCTCGCAAGTAGAGCGACCCCGGCAAGCCTGAGTTGGATCGGCGAGCTCATCCAGGAGTAAAGCAGCCTCCCGACCATCTTTGGCGCTTGCAGGAGCCAGCTGGAGCCCAGGACGGCTCCGGGTGGAAAACATTGTGGATAAAGATTTCCGTAG
>CAYSOA010000011.1:0-64704 GCA_964432565.1 uncultured Bacteriovorax sp. | reverse complement strand
CTTCACCTCTATCTTTACGCCGACTACCATAACCGCGTGCTCACGGCGTGAGCGTTGGCATGAAATCCAAGGCAGTCCGGTTTTCGATCGCCCTCAGTTGAGATTCTGATTCCGGGTTTGAGCTCGATTGTCGCGTAGGGCCCCACGGTAGTGGGGCAGTTTACTCGCGGTAAATTCGGATCCGGCGCCGCGTTCCGTGATCGACTGGTTCGAGCTCGACCTGCCAGCGCTGGTGCCGGGGATCCTCTAAAATCGCCTCAACAAGCCGCGGCCAGCGCGAAGTCCATTCTGAGAGCACCATGGCGTCGCTCTGCTCCCAGAAATAGGCCGATACCCCCGCCGCTTCGAGTTCGTCCTCATCCTCCAGACGATACAAATCGAGATGAACGAGGCGCGGACTTCCGGGCTCCGAGTACTCGTGTGCGATGGCAAAGGTCGGACTGCCTTCGGGGGGAAGCCTCAGGCCCAATCCGCCCATCAGTGCCCGGGCAAAAGTGCTCTTTCCCGCCCCCATCGGACCTTCCAGCAAGACCCAGGCTCCGGGACGCATCTCCCGGGCCATTTCCTGCGCCAAAAGAGCCAACTGCGGTTCATCGCAGCTCGGCTCTTCCCTCCACAGGCATGGTGGGCGTTTGCTGTTGTCGGAGCTCTCGAAATCCATGGGCAATACTCTCGATGATGTCAGTGGCCGTCATGCTGCGGTGACCCTGGGTCCGCGCCGCATGATCTCCGGCCAGGCTGTGAAGATAAACGGCCAGCTGGGTTGCCTCAAATGAATCCATCCGCTGGCTGAGAAGTCCCCCGATCATTCCCGCAAGGACATCCCCGCTTCCGGCCGTGGCCATGCCGTCGTTGGGATAGTGGTTGAGATAGAGCACCTCATCCGGGGATGAAATCAAAGTGGCGGCTCCCTTGAGGAGAACGATCGAATGGGTTCTGGCAACCGCCTCCTGAAGGGCACCCACCGGATCCTCAACGACCCTCTCCTTGTCCGCTTCCAGCAGTCGGGCCATCTCTCCCGGATGCGGTGTCAGGACCGTCGGATGTTTTCTCGCAACCAGATAATCGTGCAGCTTGTGATCGGCCACAAGGTTCAGGGCGTCGGCGTCCAGAACCACGGGTCCCTGAAAGCTTCCCAGCACTTCCTGAACGACCAGCTTCCCGGACGGCCGAGTGCCCATTCCCGGCCCGATCACCACGCACGAATAGTTCGACAACAGACGCTGAACCTCTTCGACGTTTTGGGCGTCATCAGGAAGGGCAAAGGCCATGGTTTCATCTGGCAGTCGAGCCATCAGCAGATCGAGGCAGTCCTCCCAGGTGGCCACAGTGACCAGGCCGGTTCCCATGCGATGGCAGGCTCGCGCAGCCATCGAAATGGCGCCGAGACGGCCCCGACTACCCCCGATCAACAGCGTATGCCCGAAGGCGTTCTTGTGCCCGTAGCGATCTCTCTGCTGAATCAGCTCGGACATGCGGCCGGGCATCAGCAGAAACTTGTCGCCCTCCCTGCGAAACTTTGGCGGAAGCGAAATATCCACGTTGACGAGCCTTCCCCGCTTCCCTGCTCCCGGGGGAAGAAAGTGTCCGATCTTTGGAAAACCGAACGAGACCGTCAGGGTGGCCTGGATGGCCGCGCCCTGAATCGCCCCCGAGTCGCCGCTGACTCCCGTGGGAATGTCCAGCGAGACCACCTCGTCGATGTGCTGATTGATCAGGCGAACGACATCATAAAAGATCCCTTCGATATTGCCCTTCAGACCGGTCCCCAAAATGCCATCGACGGCGGTGAACGGGCCGCCGGTCGTACGAAAGAAGGCTTCGAGCTCGGCCGCACTTTCAATGGGCGTCAGCCTCGCCTTCATCTTCTTTAGGATCTCGAAGTTTCTTGCCGTGGCTCCTCGGTAAGTGGATCCATTGTCGAGATGAAAGACCCGAACACGACGATCAAGGGCCATCAGGCGACGGGCTACAACGAAGGCGTCACCGGCATTATTTCCCTTTCCGGCAAAAACCAGGATCTCCGTTCGATCTCCGGCATGAGGAAGGGTTTCGAGCAGAATCTGAACGGCTGCCCTTCCAGCGTTCTCCATCAGCAGAATGGCGTCGATTCCGTAGTCTTCTTCTGAAATGCGATCCAGCTCCCGCATCTCGGAAGCCGTGCAGATTCGAATCGGGTGATGAGGGAGCGCGTGAATGGACATGGCTCCAGTGTGCAGCACCCCCCCGACAAGCTCAAGGAGCGAGGATGGCGGACTTCATTTCTCGAACCGCACGTTCCAGACCTACCATCGCAGCGCGACAGATCACGGCATGCCCGATATTGTATTCGCGAATCAGGGGCATCCCCTCGGCAGTAGTCCAGGCTGCGACAGGCCGAACATTCTCGTAGTCAAAACCATGACCCGCATGCACGAGGATTCCCGCCGAAGTTCCCGCGCGCGCGGCATCCTCGATGCGTCGCAGCTGGCGGTCGATCCCGCGCTGACTGGGGGTGCGCCGCTGGGTTTCCAGGCAGTATTTTCCGGTGTGCAGTTCGACGGCGTCCGCACCCCATGCGTGACTCAGTCGCACTGCCTTGACGCTCGGCTCGACAAAGAGGCTGACCCGAATTCCAGCTTTCTTTAGTGCGTCGAGAGTACGCCGAATTCGTCGCTCCTGCTTTTCAAGAGCGAGGCCTCCTTCGGTCGTCACTTCCTGGCGCTTTTCGGGAACCAGACAGGCCCACTCCGGCTTAGTCCGACGTGCGATTCGAACCATTTCTTCGGTGGCGGCCATTTCGAGATTCAATCGCCCGGGGATCGTCGTGCCCAAGGCAGCGGCAATCGCGCGAACATCGGTATCCTGTATGTGCCGACGGTCTTCCCGGAGATGAATTGTAATCTGATCTGCTCCACCTGCCACGGCCAAACGAACGGCCTCGATCATGTCGGGATAAGGTGTTCCCCTCAGTTGTCGAAGGGTCGCCACATGGTCCACATTGATGCCCAACTGGGGACTGGCCTTCATGTCAGGCTCCCACGAACGGCCTGAGCCACCCGCTCTGAGATCTCCCGAATTCGAGCCTCATCCTCGCCTTCGACCAGGATGCGACAAAGGGGCTCGGTGCCCGAGAATCGAACAAAGATGCGTCCCCTTCCCGCCAACGCCTCTTCACCGGCACGAATGGCGGTCTGGACGGCAGGAAGGTTTTCGAGCTTCTCGCGCTTCGAGACTCGGACATCATTCCGAACCTGAGGAAAAAGGCGGATGCCCTTTTTCAGTTCGGAAAGCTTCTTTCCGGTGCGCTTCATGGCCTCGAGCACCTTCAGCGCGGCAACGATTCCATCCCCGGTCGTCGACTGATCAAGGAAGATGATGTGTCCCGACTGTTCTCCTCCGAGATTGAATCCGTTCTTGCGCATCGTATCGACCACATACCGATCCCCCACCTGCGCTCGAACCATGGCAATCCCGTGTTCCTTGAGCGTGAGTTCCATTCCCAGGTTCGACATGGGGGTCGTCACCACGGTCTTATGCGAAAGAGTCCCTTCCTCGGCCATTCTCAACGCGAGAATTCCGATGATCTGGTCACCGTCGACAATCTCGCCGTTTTCATCGGTCAGGATGCACCGATCGCCGTCGCCATCCAGGGCGATTCCGACGTCAGCTCGATACTGAACCACATGGGCGGCCACGGCCTCGGGATGCAGGGCTCCGCACTGGTCGTTGATGTTCAGGCCGTTGGGAGAAACGCCCGACTTGATCACTTCAGCTCCGAGCTCCTCAAAAACCAGTGGCGCGACCTTGTAGGCGGCGCCGTTGGCACAGTCGAGCGCAATGCGAAGCCCCATGAGGTCGAGATCCTTCGCAAAGAGCGCCTTCAAAAAGACGAGGTAACGATTGTGAATATCATCCAGACGAAAAGCCTTGCCCACCAGATCACCCGTCGGACGAATCGTCGAGATCTCGCCGCCCAGGACGAGGCGCTCGATTTCATGCTCCAGCTCGTCCGGCAGTTTGTAGCCGTCGGCCGAGAAGATCTTGATTCCGTTGTCGTGGTAAGGATTGTGGGAAGCTGAGATCATGATTCCCGCGTCGGCACGCATGCTCTGGGTGACGAAGGCCACCCCCGGAGTCGAAAGAGGTCCGATCAGGATCACATCGGCGCCCATCGAGCAGATCCCCGAGGCCAGTGCCTGTTCGATCATGTAGCCTGAGAGCCGGGTGTCCTTCCCCACCACGATCTTGGCGCGGCGAATGGACTTGCTGGATTCGAGCGGCTTGAGTCCGATCGGAAGCGTGCTTCTCTGGGTGGTGATGGGGTGACTTCGAAGGACATGGGCCACTGCCCGCCCTACGGCCATGGCGACCTCACCCGTCATCGGGTGCTCATTGGCCATTCCTCGGATGCCATCGGTTCCAAACAGACGTTGCGACATGGCCATCGTCTCGCATGGAAGAGAAGCTCAATACAACGTCAATTTCACCTTCTCCGGAGAGACCCGGACCGGAGTGACGTTCTCGGGAAGTGCCAGCACGGGAGAAACCTCATGTGTGCCTCGTTCGAGGTCGGAGGCATCCACACTGGCAAAAACCTTGCTGCGACTGAGACGCTTCAACTCTTCTGGAGTGGCTCGAACCCATGCCGTCACCACAGGAGGAACGACTTTCGTGCGATAGGAAGTGATCACCCGAACTTCGATGTTCTTGATCTTGAAGTTGGCTCCCAGCCCTTCGATCTCCCCTCGAATCTTTGGAAGATCTCCTTCGAGCTGGACCCCCAGTCCATTCAGGTTCAACGCCAGTTCTCGTTCAAAGCTCGAGCGAACTTCAGCGAGCCTGAGCGGAACAGACGGAACCTCAGTAATTCCATCGATGCGGGACTCGGGTCCCTTGATAGTGACCGTCTCCGGTGACGCCGTCAGCGACTTCATCACCAACCCTTCGGGAAGCTCTCCTTCGGTCACAATCCGAATGGGAACCTCCCGCCTGCGAATCTGCTCCAGTTTGATCAGAATTGATGCCGGACTGACCGAGAGCACCTTCACGCCGATCGGAACTCGAATGTGATCCGAAAAAAATCGGTAAGTCACCAGACCGGGTTTGCTTCCCACCAGATTCACCTGAATCGGCTCCTCCCTGCGATCAAGCAGGGCCCTCAGGAAGGCCTTGGGGCCTGAGAGCCGAAACGTCAGCTTCTCGGGAACTTCGTTGGCCACCACCATGTTCGACGGGGTCAGTACTTCAACGGGAACTTCCTTGCTCACTTCGACGTTTCTAGAGCCCAGCACCACCACCCAGAGAACGACCGCCACCACCAGCGAAATCAGCTTGGTGGCGAGATTGTTCACAAGCAGGTCCCGAATCGATCCCGAGCGCCCCTCCATTACGAATCTCCTTCCTGGCGACCGGAGGAACGCGACTGAGCAGGGATTCCAAACCAGGCGGCCAGTCGCGCCACCCGACGCGGAAGCGGTCGGTTCGATCGTGAGATATCCAGAAGAGCGGCCAGACTCTGGGAGAGCTCGTCTTCGGACAGGTTCTGCATCAGGCGCCCATTCTTGACGAGATGGGCCTCTCCCGCCTCTTCGGAAACGAGAACGACGATTGCATCGGTGTCTTCAGTGATCCCCAGCGCTGCACGATGCCGCGTTCCGTAGCGTTTATCGATATTCGGGTCCTTCGACAGCGGGAGAAAGCATCCTGCTGCGGCCACCTTGCCATTGGTGATGATCACGGCGCCGTCATGCAGCGGTGAAGCGACATTGAAGATCGAATACAGAAGCTCGGCATTCACCCGTGCCTCGATCTTCGATCCGGTATCGAGAAAGTTCTTTAGACCGGTTTCCCGCTCGATGACGATCAACGCACCGACGCGATCATGAGCCAGCTGCGTGGCGGCACGCGCGATCTCGTCCACCATGAAGCGCTCTTCCTCGGCTGAAGCCGCCGAGAAGAAGGGATTCTTGCCCACGTGGGTCAATGCCTTCCGCAGGTCATCCTGGAAAAGAACGATCACGATCAGGATCAGGTAGTCGAAAAAGTACGACAGCAGCCAATGCGTCGTGAAGAGCTCGAACGTCGACGAAACGAAGTAGCCGATTCCGAGAATCCCAAGTCCGGTCAACATCTGCATGGCCCGAGTGCCCTTGATCAGCAGGACGAGCCGATAGACCAGAAGAGCGACCAGGAAGATGTCTACGAGATCGCTGGGTCGAAAACTCGAAGTGAGCTGCTGGAACAGTTCGGTCACTGTCTAGGCCCCCGGGGCAGCGCTTTTGATCAGACCGGCACCGGAGCAGGAGTTGCCCCGGACGTATCATCCTCGACGGGCTCGGCCGCATCAGCCGGAGGGTCCCCAGCTGCGGATGCCACCTTGCGGACGATCTTCTCTCCCCGGATGATCTGGTCAATCTCGACGCCGTCCAGCGTCTCGAACTCCAGAAGTGCCTCGGAAAGGGCGTGCAGCACTCCCAGATTCGTCGTGAGGATCTCGCGAGCCCGACGGTAGTTTCGTTCGACGATATCCCGGATCTCCCGATCGATCGTCTGAGCCGTCTGCTCCGAATAGTCGCGATGCTGGCTGATTTCTCGTCCGAGAAAGATCTGCTCTTCCTTCTGGCCGAACATCATGGGCCCCAGCACATCACTCATTCCCCATTCGCAAACCATCTTTCGGGCGATGTCACTGGCTCGCTCGATGTCGTTTCCGGCGCCCGTGGTCTTCTGCTTGAGTACCAGCTCTTCGGCGATTCTTCCGCCCATGAGAAAGGCAATATTGTTCTCGGCCTTGTCCTTCGAGAGGCTGACACTGTCCTCGTTCGGAAGCGTCTGAGTGAGTCCCAGCGCCCTTCCACGGGGAATGATCGTGACCTTGTGAATCGGGTCAATACCTGGGATGAACTTGCCGACGATCGTATGTCCAGCCTCATGGTAGGCGGTAGTACGACGATCCTGCTCGGTCAGGACCATGCTGCGACGCTCTGAGCCCATCAGTACCTTGTCCTTGGCGTTCTCGAAGTCGGCCATCTCGACCACCTTCTTGTTGGCTCGAGCGGCCATCAATGCCGCCTCGTTGACCAGGTTCTCGAGGTCGGCACCCGAGAAGCCTGGGGTACCGCGCGCAATGGTCGCCATGTTCGTGCCCGAAGCCAGCGGCGTCTTGCGAGTATGGACGTTGAGGATCTGCTCGCGGCCCCGGAGATCGGGCGCGGGCACCACGACACGTCGGTCAAAGCGACCGGGACGCAACAGCGCCGGATCCAGCACGTCGGGACGGTTGGTCGCCGCAATGAGGATCACACCGTCGTTGGATTCAAACCCATCCATTTCAACGAGAAGCTGGTTGAGGGTCTGCTCGCGCTCATCATGTCCGCCACCCAGTCCTGCACCTCGATGGCGCCCGACGGCATCAATCTCGTCAATAAAGATGATGCAGGGGGCATGCTTCTTTCCCTGTTCGAAGAGATCACGAACTCGCGAAGCTCCCACGCCGACAAACATTTCAACGAAGTCGGAGCCCGAGATCGAGAAGAAGGGAACTCCGGCCTCGCCGGCAATCGCCTTGGCCAGCAGGGTTTTTCCGGTCCCCGGGGAACCCATCAGGAGTACTCCCTTGGGAATGCGTCCGCCAAGGCGAGTGAACTTCTTCGGATCCTTCAGAAAGTCGATGATCTCTTCGAGTTCCTGTTTAGCCTCTTCGACACCGGCAACGTCCTTGAACGTTACCTTATTGGTGGACTCCGTCAGGAGTCGGGCCTTGCTCTTGCCAAAGGACATGGCCTTGCCGCCGCCCACCTGAATCTGCCGCATGAAGAGAAAGAAGAACACAAAGAGCAGAAGCATCGGAAACCACGAAATCAACGCCTGCTGCCAGACGGGAGTCTTCTCCTGACGTTCGTAGTTCGGGATAATATTGTTCTTTTCGAGGATCTCGAAAACCTTGGCGTTCGAGGTGTCACCGACCGTCTCGAAAAACTTGCGGCCGTCGGGCTGCTCTTCCTTGAAGGTGCCCACGATCAGGTTGTCCGCCTTGAACGTGACATCACTCACCTTGCCGTCCTTCAGGAGCTGCACGAACTCACTGAATTTCACTGGCTTCTGAGCCCGGTTTCCCTGATCGAAGAGTTTGAAAAGGCTGGTGAACAGAAGAATCAGCACGAGCCAGAGGGCAATGGTCTTGTGGGAAGATTTCATCGGCAATATTCCTTCTTCTCAAAGTTAACACTTTGAAACTCAAACATCAATTTCAGTGCCCTGTGCTATCGCGCTCGATGACCACACGAGCACTCTGGTCCGAGCACGCTCTCTCGAAGCGGACCCGCCAGCCCGACTGCAGGCAAAGTGTCCGGTCCGAGTCCGCAGGCACGGATGGATCAGGAGTCCGCAGCCAGCCCAGCCATTTCTGGATGGTCTGCCAATGCGAGCGGCGGGTACGGACTCCGGCCTGTCCGAACCATTGATTCATCCAGTCGAGCACTTCAGTTTCTGAGTCGCTGGCTTCAGGAGAAGCACGGCTGGCAACCTCCGCAGTACGGCCCTGCAAAAGATGCGACTTCCACCGAGGAAAGAGACGCGTCAGCACCGGCACGAGGGATTGACGCATTCCGCCCCGCAGCAATGAGGGGTCCTGATTGGTCGGGTCTTCACTCCAGACCTCGGCCTCCTCTTCGAGGAACGTTCGCAGCTCGGACTTCTGGCAGCCAAGCAGCGGACGAATCTCGTACCCTTCGCGGATCAGAATACCTGCTCCGTGTGTGGTGGCGGCACCTGTAAAAAGGCGCCACAGGAGCGTCTCGCAGAGCTCATCTGCCTGATGTCCGGTCAAAATCCGAAAGCCCTGCTCGCCGTACTTCTGATAGATCCGCTTTCTCTCCTGCCTTCCCCACTCTTCCAAAGAGGACCCTGCGGGTCGGACTGAAGGGTCAAGTGTTTCGACGAGGCAAGGGACCCCCAGGCGAAGAGCAAGCTGCTCCACTCGCTGGGCATCCGCCCGACTTTCTGGCCCCCTCCACCCATGATCCACGTGCAGCAGCGCCAGGCTACTGACGGGAGCCACTCGGGTGCCGTACCGAGCGATGAGAACGGCAAGGGCGGTCGAGTCAAGACCACCTGAGCACGCGATGAGGATCTGCGAATCTAGAGAGCCGGAAAGGGGAAGCGAAAGACCGGATCGACGCAGATCGTGAATCAACCGTCGAATCAGGGCTCCACCCATTGGCCCGGGAGACTCCCTTATCGGATTCTTCTGAGACGGAGCTTGACCCGGTGCCGGGTCTAAATTAGGTTCTCGACCACTCGTTTTCATTGGAAGGTCCGGCTGGGTAGCTCAGATGGTTAGAGCGGCGGATTCATAACCCGCAGGTCGGCAGTTCGATCCTGCCCTCAGCCACCAACCTTCACTCTCCAAACGCGTCAATAACAGCCCAACCACTTGGCCGTCTTTTGAGCGCACTGAGGGGCTTCCTTCGTCTGAACTGGCGCCGTTGCCGGCAGCTTCACGGCATATTTGCTGCCCCCGGCTGAAAGCGAGGACTCCATCATCTCATAGATGAAGAAGCCGCCGTAAGCGGCCGCGCCCAGCAGAGCAATGGCAGCGGGAAGCAAAAAGACGACGGGAAGCTTAATGGGCAGGTTCATACTCTCTCCTTATTTTTCCAAACCATTTCCAAATTTGAAAGAAAGTGCAAGCGCCCGAGCCGATGAAACTCCACAAACCGGCGCTCCAATGACGCAACCAGATCGACGACACTGAACGGACCGAGCACCACCGTAGCCACCCTTCTTTCGGGTTCAGGGCGGGCCAGAAGCAGCCGGACTTCGCGGGCCTGAGGCAGAACCTTCAAGAAGATTCCGAGGGACTCTCCCAGCTCCAGATGCAGCTCACCCTGAGTGCCCGCACGGATCCAGGACTCGACCTCCTGCCAGCAGGACTCCTCAAGTTCGACCTCGACTCGCGGTGAAGCCTCCTTGATTTCGCCAGTAAGCCGAAACTGTTCGGATTTCCAATTGAGCAGGGGCACACCCCCAGATACCATGTCTGCACGATGAAACGCACCTACAAGTACTACGATCTGGTGATGGCAGCCTTCGTGACCGTTCTGCTCTGCTCCAACCTGATCGGGGCCTCGAAGGTCACCACGATCCAGGGCTTTACCTTCGGTGCGGGCGTTTTCTTTTTTCCGATCAGCTACATCTTTGGAGACATTCTCACCGAGGTCTACGGGTATGCCAGGGCCCGCAAGGTGGTCTGGGCGGGCTTTGGGGCGATGGCCTTTGCCTCGCTCATGGCCTCCGTGGTCGTCAGCCTTCCCGCCGCTACCAGCTACCCTCATCAGGCCGCACTCGAGGCCATTCTCGGAGGCACGCCACGCATCGCACTGGCGTCGCTCATCGCTTTTTTCTGCGGGGAGTTCTGCAACTCCTACACGCTGGCAAAAATGAAGGTCTGGACGGACGGACGTCATCTCTGGAGCCGAACCATCGGCTCGACAGTCGTGGGCGAACTGGCCGACTCCCTGATCTTCTACCCGCTGGCCTTTTACGGGCTCTGGGATAATGGCACGATCCTCCAGGTGCTCTTTGCCAACTATCTGATGAAGGTACTCTGGGAGGTGGTCAACACTCCCTTGACCTACCGAATCGTTCAGTTCCTGAAGAAGGCCGAAAACGAGGATTATTTCGACCGAAAGACCGCCTTCACCCCCTTTTCGCTCGAGACCTGACCCCCTCCCGTACCGAGCCCGCTTGAAAAGCCAATGATTTTCGGATATCCGACTGAGCGAACCGGGGTCTAAACCGCCGGTGATTCAAGGAGTCTCAAAAATGGCAAATACAAGAAAGTCAACGAAACGCGCCGGTCAGGCCAAGAAGCGCCAGGCCCGCAACACCATGATTCGCAGCAGCACCCGAACGACCGTCAAACAGGTGCTCGATCTGATGAAGGCGAAGGACGCCGCACAGGTGAAGGAAGCCTACAGCAAGGCCATCAAGGCTCTGAGCAAGGCCGCATCCAAGGGCGCCATTCCGGCTGGCCGCGCGTCGCGCAAGATCAGCCGCCTGACCCACTTCCTGAAGAAAAATCTTCCGGCGGCGCTGACCACCGGCAGCTCGAAGAAGTAATCACTTTCGGCAGAAACGTTGAACCAAAACGCCCCAGAGAGCCAGTGGCTCCTGGGGCGTTTGCTTGATGGAGTGATCGAGCGTGGCGAGCTCTGCCTGAAGCTCCTTCAACTCCTCAAGGGTCCAGGATCGCAGCGCTCGTCGGAGCTTCCCCTCGATGAAGGGAGCCACGCGCACCGAACGCGACCTCGCCGCCAGAAGTCCGAGCATCCGGACGTTCCAGGTCAGCAGCCCCAGAAGAGGAAGCGCATCCTCGGGACGACGTCCGAGTTTCTCCACCCACGGCAGGGTACCGAGAAGACTTCGCTGCTCAAGGAACGCTTCCATGAATCGGTCTGAGGAAACACCGGCCGCCGGACCTCCCACCAGAATCTCAGCCCCCAGGCCGGGCTCCGCCTCCTCGGCCGTCTTCCATTTCAAGAGCTCTGACTCGACCCACTCCAGACTCCAGGGCTCGGAACGCGCAAAAAACTCGACCGGAATCCCTGAGGGCTCGATCTCCAAACCCACTGCCAGCCGATGAATCCACTGCTCACGTTCGAGCTCGGGAATGGGATCACAGGCGACCACCGCGGCCTGCTCGACCAGGACCTTGGAGAATTTCCGTCGTCCGTCAAGATCCTTCGCTACGAAAACACAAACGAACGGCAGATCGGCAAGCGCGGCCCGGGGCCCCAGAAGCTCCTGAAACAGCTCCGGCTCACGAATGAGGTGAGCATCCCGCACGACCAGAAACCGCGTTCCACCGCCAAAGGGAATACTTTGCGCGGCAGCAACCACTTCTGAGGCCGAAGTCACGGCCCCATCGAGTCGCTCTTCGGCCCAGCTATTGCCGCCCACCACCTGATTCCTGAGGGACTTCACCAGTTCACGCGAGAGATAGCGCTCAGGTCCGTAGATCCAGTAGAGCGGCCAGAATTTCTGCTGCTTCAGCTCCTGCTGCATCTGTCCCGGGTTCAGCTTCATCAGATCTCCTCAAGCAGCGACTGCAGGACATCCACGGACATCTGCTCGGCCACGTCGCCGATCGTGCGATCAAACTCACTTTCGTTGATCAGAGCGGAGGTGCTCCCCAGCGTCCAAAGCTGGTTGTTTCCCGGAAAAGGTCGAGCCCGCGAGAAGGCTCCGCTCCAGATCTGCTCGGAGGCAGCCCCCGTCCTCGGGCGGGACTTGAGCCGAAACTCACAGGACAGCGTCGCCTGGTACTCGGTGGCCACGAGAATATTGGGAGACCCCAATCCCTTGGGGTTGAGATCCGTGGCCTTGATCTGGCTGGTGACGGAGCGCTCCACACTTCCCACCGAACCGAACAGCTCGGCATCCGCAAGTTCGATACTCGGCACCGTGCGAATCCCCGGGGCAGTGCTGATGGCACGCACCAGTGCATTGAACACCGTATTCTCGACACCGGCTCTCAGTGTCGCGTTCTCGATCGGATGGACATAGATTCGGTGGATCCCCTTCGCCTGCAATCGAGACGGCGTTTTCGAGCTTCGCAGGGCATAACCGCAGGCCGCTCCCCCGAGCAGTACCAGCAGGAGTCCTCCCGTCATGACTCGTTTCAAGCGCATCCGGGCCTCACTTCACCACGAAGTTCACAAGCTTGCCGGGAACGAAAATGCTCTTCAGCACTTCCCGTCCCTCGAGATGCGGAACAATTCGGGGTTCGGCGGCGGCAGCGGAAAGAATCTCCTCTTTTGAAAGGCCTGCTCCGACCTCCACCTCTCCACGAAGCTTGCCATTCACCTGGATGACGATCTTCAACACGTCCTTGACCAGCGCCGTCTCATCCAGCTCCGGAAACGGTTCAGCAAGAAGCATGGTGGTGCCGCCCAGTCGCTCCCAGAGTTCCTCAGTGATGTGCGGCGCAAAGGGATTCAGCAGCCGAACGGTCATCTCGATCGCCTCTCGTAGCACCGTTCGGGACTCTTCTACGCCGAGGTCCACCGGGTACTGGTAGATCTCGTTGACCAGCTCCATGATGGCGGCGATCGCCGTATTGAAGTGGTAGCCATGCTCAAAATCCTGGAGCACCTTCTGAAGAGTGAAGTGGGCCTTCGCTCGCAGCTTCTTGGCAGCCGCCGTTCGAAGCGCCGTCTGCGGTCCTGAGAACGGGGACACGCCGCGCATGATCGACTCATGATTGTCTACCATGCGCCAGACGCGCGACAGAAAACGCCAGGAACCTTCCACCCCCTGATCCATCCACTCGAGAACCTTCTCGGGAGGGGCGGCAAACATCGAAAAGAGTCGAGCCGTATCGGCGCCATATTTGTCGATCAGGGCATCGGGCTCCACGACATTGCCCTTGCTCTTGCTCATTTTCGCGCCGTCCTTGTACACGATTCCCTGGTTGAGCAGTTTGCGAACCGGCTCATCACGATCCTGGGGATCAAGCCCCTCGGGCAAATAGCCCAGATCCCGCAGCACCTTGTGAAAGAATCGGAAATAAAGCAGGTGCATGGTCGCGTGCTCGACCCCGCCGATATACTGGTCGACGCCCAGCCAGTACCGGGCCTCTTCTTTTGAGAAGGGCTGCGTGTCATCCTTTGGAGAGAGGTACCTCAGGTAATACCAGCTCGACTCCATGAACGTGTCCATGGTGTCGGTCTCTCTTCTCGCCGAATCATCTCCACACTTCGGGCAGGTCGTCCTCAGAAAGTCAGGGTGACGCGCCAAGGGCGATCCGCCCTCCCCCGAAAAGGCAATGTCCTTGGGAAGAACCACCGGCAGATCCTCTGCGGGAACCGGAACTGCTCCACAGTCCTCACAATAGATCACTGGAATGGGAGCGCCCCAGTAACGCTGTCGCGACAGACCCCAGTCTCTAAGGCGGAACTGCACGCTGCGTTTTCCGGCGCCCCGCTTTTCAAGTTCGTCAGTGATCGCCCACTTGGCCTTCTCCGACTCCAACCCGTCGAAGGCCCCACTGGAGGTCAGGACTCCGGGCTCGACGTAGGCGGCCTCGTCGATGGATGGAGCGCCCTCCTTCGTAGGGAGAATCACCTGCCGAATTTCGATGCCGTACTTCTTGGCGAACGCATGATCGCGAGTATCGTGAGCCGGAACCGCCATGAGGGCGCCCGTGCCGTAGTCCAGCAACACGAAGTTGGCAATGTACAAGGGAATCCGCGCACCGGTCAGCGGATGCAGGACGTGAGCCCCGGTAAAGACGCCCTCCTTGGGAGCGTCTTCCGCGGTCCGCTGCACCTTGTCCTGACGTCGGCAGCGGTCGATGAACTCTCGAACCGCGGCCTCCTCGGGACGTCCTTCGCACGCCTTCAGCGTCAGCGGGTGTTCCGGAGCCAGGGCAAGGTAGGTGACTCCGAAAAGGGTATCCGGGCGGGTGGTGAAGACCTGAATGGACTCGCCGAACTCGGTCTGAAACGTGATCTCGGCGCCATCGCTGCGTCCGATCCAGTGCTTTTGCATCAGTCGAACGCGCTCAGGCCATCCCGGTAGATGATCGAGCCCTTCGAGAAGCTCCTCGGCATACTGGGTCGTTCGCAAAAACCACTGTTCCAGCTCGCGGGTGGTCGTCAGCGATTCGCAGCGCCAGCATTTGCCGTCCTCGACCTGCTCATTGGCAAGCACGGTCGTACAGCTTGGACACCAATTGACGGTGGAGGCCTTCTTGTAGGCCAGGCCCTTTTCCAGCATCTGGGTGAAGATCAGCTGTTCCCAGCGATAGTACTCCGGCAGACAGGTCGTGAGTTCGCGATCCCAGTCATAGCCCAGTCCCAGCTTCTTGAGCTGCTTCTTCATTCCCTGAATGTTGTTGAGCGTCCAGTCTTCGGGGTGGACCCTGTTCTTGATGGCCGCATTTTCGGCGGGAAGTCCGAAGGCGTCCCATCCCATGGGATGCAGCACATTGAAGCCCTGCTTGCGCCGGAAGCGGGCGATCACGTCGCCCAAAGTGTAATTGCGCACGTGCCCCATATGAAGGCGGCCCGAGGGATACGGGAACATGTCGAGCACATAGTATTTGCTTCGTTCAGGATTCTTGACCGCTTGCCAGCACTTCTCGGTCTCCCATCGGGTCTGCCACTTCGCCTCAATCGCTCCATGGTCAAAATGTCGACCATCCTGGGGGCGCCCGGTGGACTGGGATTGTGCTGAATTATCGGAATGTTGAGATGCCATATGCATTGTCGATAACAGATTTTTTTCGTTCTGTGCTAGGCCTCATTTTGTGGCTTTCAACACCCTCAAGGACATCCTGCTGGGAGGGAGACTCCCCAAGGCCTTTCAGAAACGACTGAAAGAGGCCGAGGCAGTCTCGAGATGGGAAGCTGCGGTGGGACCCATCATCGCCAAACACGCCCACGCCGTGAGAGTTGAAGACGGCGTTCTGCACGTTGAGGTAGGACACCCGATCTGGCGCTCGGAACTCCACCACCGTCGCAGGCAGATTTTAGAAATCCTGAACCAGGGGGTCAGCGAAGAGTCGGCCATCCTGAAGGACCTTCATTTCATCGACCCCAGAAATCAGAGCGGTCCGAGCAAGAGAAGCACCAGGGCCACCACCACCATGCCCAGCAAGCCAAGCCAAAGAAGAGGGTGATTCCACCATGGACGGGGCTGGAGGTCAGCGCCGTAGGAGTGAGTCGCCAGCGACGAGGAGGTCAGGGCCGTCGCCGTCTGTGTCTCGGTAATCTCATCGGTTTCTTCGTCATCGGAGTCACTCGATGCCATGCGCTCCGGCCAGGAGATCCCCAGTTGAGCAAACAGTTCGGCAGACTCATGAAACGCGAACCAGTAATGGTTCTCGCGGCAGACTTCGTCACGCAGTTCCCATCGACCCGACCGGATGTCCGCAACCAGCTGCTCCTGTTCAAATGGGCCAACGAGCTCGTTCTTGCTGGTTCGAACCATCCAGCGCGTCATTGAAGCACCTTGAAACTCATCCGGTCGGCATCCAGAAATCTTCGAATGGCCTCGTTTTCCGAGTTCTTGAACTCTTCGGGAGTTCCCCAAAAGGCAAACTTGCCATCCTGCAGGAAGGCAATCTGGTCGGCAAGGCGAAGCGCCGAGGGGATGTCGTGACTGATGACGAGCGAGGTCAGCCCGAACTTCCTCTTGAGCGTTTCGATAAGTTCATCGACCGTCACCCGGGTAACCGGATCCAGTCCCGTGGTGGGCTCGTCATAGAGCAGAATGCGAGGTTCGCGAATGATGGCCCGAGCCAGCGCCACGCGTTTCTTCATGCCGCCTGAGAGTTCGTTCGGATACTTGTCGAAGCCGGTCTTCATTCCCAGGACTTCGAGGCTGGTCGTCACCTTCTCGAAGATCTCCTCTTCAGAAAGCTTCGTGTGCTCGCGAAGCGGAAAGGCGACATTCTCGAAAATAGTCATGTCGTCAAAGAGTGCCGAATTCTGAAAAAGCATTCCGAAAACCTTGCGGTGCTCGGCAAGTTCACGACCGGTGATCTCGGACATGTTCCGGCCGGCAACCCACACCTCACCGGAGTCCGGCTTCAGCAGACCGAGAATGTGCTTGAGAGTGACGCTCTTGCCCACTCCCGAGGGACCCAGAATATAGGTCAGCTTTCCATTCGGAAATTCGGCTGAAAGCCCCTTGAGGACGGCATCACGACCGCCGCGAAAGGATTTGTGGACGTTCACGAAACGGATGGTGCCGGATTCCGAATCAGCTGCGGACATAAACTCTTTGTACCCGACGCGACAGGGATGTCAAAATCTCGTAGGGAATCGTCCCGGCCGAGGTAGCCTGTTTCCAAGGATCAATCCCTTCGCCCCAGAGTGTTGCCCAGTCGCCGCAACGTGTTTTGGAATCCGCCTCCACCGCACAAAGGTCCATCGAGATGGGGCCCGTGAAAGAACGACCACGCCCGCCCATTCGCACTCTGGCGCCGGAGTCTCGATGTCCCCAGGCCCTCAAAATTCCGTCGGCGTAGCCAATCCCCAGAATGGCCACCCGGCCCGACCGGCGAGCACGGTACCAGGCTCCGTATCCCACGCTATCTTCGGGCCGCACTCGCCGCACCTGAATGACGGGAGCCTGCAAAGTCAGCACCGGAGTGAGTCCCGCGTTATTCGCCGAACCTTCTGGAGCGATTCCGTAGAGCGCAAGGCCCGGCCGAATGCGCCGGGTGACGCGAGCCGGCCTCCAGGCTTCCGCATCGCTCGCTGCCGCACTGTTGGCCAGATGAAAGTCGACCGAATCCGGAAGAATACTCGAGAGTTCCCTGAAGATGACCTCGAACCCTTCGCACTGCCTGCGACTACACGGGTGGGAGGCGTCCTCACCGACTGCCAGATGAGAAAAGATCCCACCAGGTACGATTCCCCGCTGACGCAAGGCAACCAGATCCCGCCGAACTTCGGCCAGATGCTGTAGATCGATCCCCAGACGATTCATTCCCGTATTGAACTTCAGCTCAAAGGGAATGCGTCGAGACCAGCTTCGAGAAGAACTGCCATGAAAACTGCGCCAGTCTTCGATGGATGAAATCACCGCCGTCAACTGATGGCGCTCGAAGAGTGGTCCCAGCTCACGTCCGGCTCCTCCTAAAGACCAGGGCGTCGCTCCTGAAAAGACGATGACCGGCATGCGAGCGACTTTCGACCCCAGTCCTTCCCGCAGCTCGATGCCTTCGGCAAGCGTCGCTACCCCGAGGGCGGCGACCCGGGATTCCTTCAACAGAGTCGCGGCCGCCCATACGGCCCCGTGACCATAGGCGTCGGCCTTGACCATGGCGAGAACTCTCTGACCGGGCGCCCAGGCGCAGACCCGCCTCAAATTGGATCGAAGCGCGGCGGCATTCAGGCGTGCAACGGCGCGCAGCTCAAGCATGAAATCTCCCCGACGACAGACTCACGGCACACTGATAAGCTCACCCTTAAATGGTACCTCAAGTCTTGATTCTCGGAACGGGAATTGCCGGTCTTTCGTGCGCCCTGAAAATGGTCGAGCGACTGCCCGACATACAGGTGACATTGGTGGCAAAGGATCTCGTCACCGAAGGGTCGACTCGTTATGCCCAGGGAGGAATCGCCTCGGTCTGGTCCGAGAAGGACAGCTTTGATGAGCATCATCGGGACACGCTCGCGGCAGGTGCCGGACTCTGCCGTGGGGAGATCGTGCGCATTTGCGTCGAAGAGGGCCCGGAACGGGTACGCGAACTGATCGACTGGGGCGTTCGTTTTACGAGGCGAGCGACGGATGGGTTTGACCTGCATCGGGAGGGCGGCCACAGTCGCCGGCGAATCCTGCACGCCGAAGATCTGACCGGCATGGAGATCGAGCGCGCCCTTCTCGAACAAATCCGAAGCCATCCTCGCATCACCGTTCTCGAACGACAGATTGCCATCGATCTGATCACCGAGGGCAAGGCCTTCAAACGCTGGCGAAAACAGGGACGCTGCCTGGGCGCCTATGCGCTCGACACCGAAACGGGTCGCATTCGAACGCTTTCAGCCGATCTGACGGTGCTGGCCACCGGTGGGGCCGGGAAGGTCTACCTCTACACTTCAAACCCGGATGTCTCGACGGGAGACGGTATTGCCATGGCCCACCGTGCGGGAGCGCAGGTCGCCAACCTCGAGTTCATGCAGTTCCATCCCACCTGTCTCTATCATCCCTCGGCCCGCACCTTCCTGATCTCGGAAGCCCTGAGGGGAGAGGGAGCCGTTTTGAGAAATCTCGACGGAGAGGCCTTCATGCCGCGTTACGACGAGCGGGGGGATCTCGCTCCTCGAGATGTCGTGGCTCGGGCGATTGATGCCGAGATGAAACGAACGGGACATCGCCATGCCTGGCTGGACGCCACCGCCATTCCCGAGGCGGGCCGCAAGTTTCCCAATATTTCCCGCACCTGTGCCGACCTCGGAATTCGCATTGAAGCCGAGCCCATCCCCGTCGTTCCGGCGGCGCACTACATGTGCGGCGGAGTGCTGGTCAATGCCCACGGCGAGAGCACGCTTCCCGGTCTTTATGCCATCGGCGAAGTGGCCTGCACCGGACTGCACGGAGCCAATCGACTGGCCAGCAACTCCCTGCTTGAGGCCGTGGTTTTCGCCCACAGAGTCGTTCTTCATGCGGCGAACTATCTGGAATCGCTCATGCCGGGCGGATCAGGACACGGCTCCCGACCCGCTGCCCCGACGACCATTCCTGAATGGGACTCCGGCAAGGCCGTCCCGCTCGAAGAACAGATCGACATTGCCGCCAACTGGCTCGAAGTGCGCACCCTGATGTGGAATTATGTGGGCATCGTTCGAAGCAACCGTCGTCTCGATCGTGCCCGTAGGCGCCTGGCCCTGCTGAAAGAAGAAGTGAACACCTACTATTGGAACCATCTGCTGACGAGGGATCTGATCGAGCTGCGAAACCTTCTGACGGTGGCCGAGCTGATCGTCGATTCGGCAATCACACGCAAGGAAAGCCGAGGTCTGCACCATACGGTGGATTACCCAGATCGCAATGACGAACGGTTCAGCCAGGATACGGTGATTGCAGGTCTGAAAGCCTGAGCAGAGCCATCAAAGGAACGCCTCGCGCACCCAGCATTTCGGCGGCTCCCTGCTGCCGGTCGACGACCGTCAAGACGGCCGCGACATCGTAGCCGGCATCACGCATTCTTTCGACGGCCGTCCACGCCGACGCACCCGTGGTCGAGACGTCTTCGACAACGACGACTCTGGCACCCGCCCGCAGATTCTCGGCTCCCTCAATGAAGCGGCCCGTTCCATGTCCCTTGGCCTCCTTGCGGACGATGAAGGCTGCAATACCCTCCTGCCCCAATCCAGCGTTCAGACTCGCCAGCGAGATGGCCGTTGCAATGGGGTCGGCGCCGAGAGTCAGACCGCCTACACCCTGGATCCGGTCCAGAAGGCCGCCCTCACGCAGGCGCTCGATCGCCAGGACGCCGATCAAGAACGCGCCTCTGGCCGAGAGCGTGGTTGCCTTGAGGTCAATATAGAAGGAGGACTTCTTCCCCGATGCGAGAGTGAAGCTGCCTTCCCGGTAGCTCCGTTCAAGAATGAGCCGAATCAGCTGTGCTTTTGTATCCATTGGCATAGGTCGGCGAATGCCCTCTCCTTCTGAACCTCATTGAAGGACTCGTGGTAAAAGCCCTCATAACGAACCACCTTCTTCTCCGGAGCGACCTGCCGCTCGGCGAATTCGAGAGTGGCCCCCGAATCAACCAGTCCATCCGAAAGCGGCACCAGAAACTGAACGGGAACGGGAAGGCGCTCTTCGGAACGAGCCTCTCGAATGGCCGTCAGCATCTCGGTGAAAAATCGGGCCGTCGCCTTCGAGTGAACCAGACGATCGGCACGATAAGCGGCCACCACTTCGGGGTCATGCGAAACCAGCGAAGAGTCGAGCCCCGTCTCCAGCTGCAGGCCGCCAAGGACTCTCGAAAGGGCATGGCCCACGACACGCTTCGCAAGCGGAACCTCGAACTTCAGCCCCAGCAGAGGCGCGCTGAGCGTGGCACTCGCAAAGGGAATCTGGGGATATTTTTGGAGAAGCCGAAGGGAGATCAGTCCTCCCATGCTGTGTCCGAAAAGATGGAGAACGGGCTTGCGCCCTTCCCGCTTCAACTGCTCGATCAACCGCTCAACGAAACTCCGGGCATCTTCGACATAATCATCGAACCGCTCGACGTGACCACGAACCCCCTCGGACCGCCCATGACCTCGATGATCCTGGGTCGCCACGACATCGACGCATTCCTTTAAAAAGTGCGGGAAATGGCCATAGCGGCCGCCATGCTCGCCCTGTCCGTGAAAAACGACGAGTCCCCGGAACGCCTCTTCCGACTTTTCCCCTTCGGCATCGCGGCGCCGATGGAGCATCGAAAAGAGATTCAGGTTGGAGGACGTCGACGGCTGGATATTCCAGCTACTGCTCCAGTCTTCA
Source organism: uncultured Bacteriovorax sp. (assembly GCA_964432565.1). GTDB lineage: Bacteria > Bdellovibrionota > UBA1018 > UBA1018 > UBA1018 > CAIOHW01. The sequence continues at coordinate 43,710 of CAYSOA010000011.1, read as the reverse complement.
GGAAGCCCGGGAAACCCCCGAGGCCTCAGGCTCTCGGCACCCCACTTTTCGGTTCCGCTCATTTTCGGATCTCGCTCGACTGGATGTAGGCCTCAATGCAGCGCCTCGAATGATCACTCAGTTTTTCGAAACGGAAACTGAACCCCTTGCCGTCCTCAAGCAGACGCACGATTTCTCCCTCAGCGACGAACGATTCGATCTTGCGTCCCGCCACGGTGACCGGGGCGCTGATATTGAGCTTGAGCCGCGCTCCCACAGGTCCGGGAAGGTCGCGAGTCAGTACCTGCATGCCCCCGATGCTCACATCCCGGCAGACGGCCGAAAATACCTTTCCTGCAGCGCTCATCAGGCTTCGGGCCACCACCGGCACGCGAGGAGCCCTTCGACGCTCCGTCTTCCGGGCGATGCGTGCCGACTTTGATTCGGCGACACTCTCCTTGAAGTGATCGACGCGCTTGAGCTTCTCCCAGGTCGACATCCCGTCCTTCCAGACATGAACGTCACCGTGAATCTTTCCGATGCGCAGAAAGCGATGAATGTCCTGTTCCGTGAAGGGACCGAACTGCGAGTCGTTGTAATAGAGGTACCAGCTCTGTGCCTTTCGCGACGGAGGCGGAGGCGCCGAGGTTTTCCTGGAGGCCTTCTGGGCGCTCTTTTGGACCTCGACCTCGATGATCTTGTTCGGTTGCGCCGGCACTGCGGCCCGAAATGCAGGGATGTCACAAACTCGCTCCCAGCGCGCCTGCCCCTTGCACCAACCGTAGTGGGCCCACGTCAGCTCGCCCTTCTGGATGCGAGCGACGATCTCGCTGGCTGACATCGGCCCGATCCATTTTTCATGGTCCAAGGCGACAAACCAGATGGCCGCATCTTCCTTACCCGAAAAAAACACGTTCCCTGTGTTTTCCATATGTTCCTCAGTGTACCGAAGCCTCTCCGAATTCGTACAAACTTTCGACAGTTGACAGGCTTCCTGCCAGAATCAGGAGCCCCAGGCCTCTCCACTCCCCTGATGAGTCACTTGTAAACTTCCGATATCTCAAAACTTTTCAGGCTTCCTAAAAGCACCCGTCGTGGCACCGTCCTTGCGTTACCAGACCCGTGAGGAAGAGTTTCATATGAACAGGATTGCACGACACCCCCTGCTTCGTTTCGGTCTGGCCAGCGTTCTGGCGGCCTCGCTCAGCGCCTGCGGAAAGGAGAGCTTCGAGACGATCAGCACCCTCAGCGTCGCCGAAGCTCCCGGCTACTTCACGCTGGCCCCCAAAGTGGACATCCTGCTCGCGCAGGACAACACGGGTTCGATGAAGGAGGTCTACTCGTCGATCGGCACCGAAGTCCCAAAATTCCTCTCCAATCTCGAAAATACGGGCTGGGACTACCATTTTGCCGCCATCCCCCTGACCGGAAACGCCTCGACACGGCTCTTTAGTCAGATTGTGGCCTCGAAGCACGATCGAAACTGGGGTGAGAGCGAGTGGCGAGTCCCCTATCCCGGCGCCCTATTTTCACAGAACGAACCAGGAACCATCGTCTCTTCATTCTTCAGGCGGCCTTCGCAGTACACCGACTACCGCTATCGACTTGCGCCGACCGCGACCAACAGCGGTCAAGAGGCGGGGCTTTTTACTCTGACGAGCCAGCTCAAGAACCAGTTCAGCGATACCGGTTTTCATCGGGATGATGCCCTGCTGGTGGTGATCGTTCTTGGCAATGGTGACGACACATCAGGTCGCATGATCTGCGAAAGAACGCAGAACAACACTTCCTACCAGGCTCCATGTGATTACCCGACGATGGAACGGGCGACCATCATCAGCTGCGGCTCTCCCTCGCTGCAGGCGAATGGCTGCGTTGTCGGACGAACCCTGGACCAATATCCTTCCGGTTTTGCCGCGCAGTCGCTCGTCGACCTGCGGGATCACTTCCGCGGTGAGCTCGAAGCTCTTCGCCCCAGCGCCTCGCAGGTTCAGCTTCACGCCGCGGTCGCAACCGGAGGCAACTGCTACGGTGCCGGCTCTTACTCTGGATTCCAGTACTCCCGGCTTGCCCAGGACATGGGCGGCACGGCGCAGAACTTCTGCGTCAGCCAGACGAGCTCGATGCTGAACACCATCCAGCAGTCGCTCGAAGTCCAGCGAATGAGCCTGCTGACGGTCCTGCTGATGCTCGACCACGAACCCAATATCTCGACCATCGAAGTGGTGCGCTACCCCAACGGAGACAGGTCACAAGCGGTGACCATCCCGCAGGATGCCGAAAATGGCTGGAGCTTTGCCGGTTACATCGAGGATCAGCCCCGCGTGGTAACCGCCGATGACGTCGCAATGAACCGGGCCACGGGCTGGGCGGTTCGCCTGAACGGCAGCGCCCGCCTCTCCGGCAGTGATACGGCCGAAGTCTTCTACAAGCCAGGCTCGTCGCAGAACTGATCAGGTTCGGATCAGTGCTCGACGACTGATGGCGGTAAGGCAGATCTCTCGTTTGTTTACTGAAAGCTGGGTGGCACGCACCTGCCGAAGCCCGAGCGTCTCCATGCGCTCGCGCCATTCAGGAATGTGCCGGGCATGTTTCGGATCGTTGATCTTCAGCGTCAGGATCATGCCCAGGAGGGTGTCACTGAACCATGAAGCCAGCGTCTCGACGTAAGGAAGCGAGACGCGCACCGGAGCATTGATGTCGAGTACCAGCCATTGCACCGCCTTGGGAAGGTCCTCACGCCTGACCTCCGAAAAGGCCTTCTTCACATGATGAAAACGTTTCTCGCACCGAGGATCGGTCCAGACGACCGGATCCATCGCTGCAGGGTCGATCCCCCAGACTTCCATTCCGCGTAGAAGCATCGCGAACGAAGCCCCTCCAGGGGCAGACCCCAGCTCGACGGCGACATCCCGGGCGCGCAGGGGCAGCCTGCTCCAGCGAATCGCCTGTTCGAGCTTGACGAAGGCCCGTGATGGCGCCCGTTCGGGCATCTCGACGGGTATCTCCCCCCCTGGAAAGGGAATATGTCCCTTCGACTGGCGATGAAACCCCGAGAAAAGTGGCGAATCTTCGACGGGCTCCATGACGAGGACATCGAGAACCAGATCGTCAGGAGACGCCTCGACTTCCCCATGAAAAAGATCGGCAGACCCCATCGATGCCGCCCGTTCCCGAAGGCGCTGCTCGACGCTTCGTGCAATCTCGCCTCTCTGATATCCGAGAGGCTCTTCTCCAGGAACATGCTGGGGGCGCTCCCAGACATGCAGCCTCAACGGGGAGGCCGACACAGCACGAAGTGCGAGGGCATGTGCGAAAACCTCGGCTGCCGGATCAGGAGATTTGCATTGCCCCAGCGAAAGACCATAAGCCCTGGCAAAAACCGACGGCAGCTCAAAATCGGGACGAAACGAACGCGAGTCGACATCCTTGAAAGTGACAAAGCCCGGCCTCGAGAAAGCAAACCGCAGGCGTGGAGCTTCGCGAGCGAGCTCCGCCTTGAGCAGTGCCTCTGCCCCGGGCTGGCAGCAGACGAAAAGAAATGACGACTCGAGACTCACCGAATTTGCCGTCTCAAAAGCTCATCTCCGGGACATCGCCCGGAACGTTGAGGCTGGCTTCGGTTGCCTGTCGGATCTCCTCAATCGTCACACCGGGTGCGCGCTCGCGCAATACCAGTCCCTTCGGAGTGACATCGATGACGGCAAGCTCGGTCACGATGCGCTGGACGCAACCTACCCCTGTCAGTGGGAGGGTGCACTTCTTCAGGATCTTGCTCGACCCATCCTTCGCCACGTGCTGCATGGCGACGACCACCTTTTTCGCACCAGCGACGAGATCCATTGCTCCGCCCATTCCCTTGACCATCTTTCCGGGAACCATCCAGTTGGCGAGACTGCCGCTCTCATCCACTTCCATTGCCCCAAGCACGGTAAGATCCACCTTGCCGCCACGAATCATGGCAAAGGAATCGGCACTCGAGAAGAAGGCGGCCCCGGCAATCGCCGTGACGGTCTCTTTTCCGGCATTGATCAGGTCGGCGTCCACTTCGGAATCCGAGGGATAGGGACCCATACCGAGAAGGCCATTTTCGGACTGCAGCACGACGGTCATTCCCTCGGGAATAGAGTTTGCCACGAGCGTTGGAATGCCGATTCCAAGATTCACATAGTAGCCATCTCGAAGCTCGCGGGAAATTCGTCGGGCAATCTGTTCACGCGTCAGTGCCATCGCCTCACCCTTCCTTCCGAACCGTTCGTCGTTCGATGCGCTTCTCGTAGTTCTTTCCTTCGAAAATCCGGTGAACGTAGATGCCCGGTGTGTGGATCTGGTCTGGATCGAGCGATCCCACTGGAACCAGCTCCTCCACTTCTGCAATACAGATGCGACCGCAGGTGGCAATCATCGGATTGAAGTTTCGCGCCGTCTTTCGAAAGACGAGATTTCCCATCGCATCGCCCTTCCACGCCTTCACGATCGAAAAGTCCGCCGTCAGAGAACGCTCGAGAACATACTTTCGGCCGTCAAACTCACGCACATCCTTGCCTTCGGCGACGATCGTCCCTACCCCTGTCGGGGTGTAGAAGGCAGGAATGCCCGCACCACCTGCGCGGATCTTTTCTGCAAGCGTGCCCTGCGGAGTGAGCTCAATCTCGAGTTCACCCGAAAGAACGAGCTGCTCAAAGAGCTTGTTCTCGCCCACGTAGCTCGAAATCATCTTTTTGACCTGGCGTTTTTCGAGCATCAATCCGATCCCGAAGCCATCGACGCCGGCGTTGTTCGAAATGCAGGTCAACCCGGTGCTGCCGAGGTCAACGAGGGCGGCGATCGAGTTTTCAGGTATGCCGCAGAGCCCGAACCCCCCCAGCGCCAGAATCGCGTTGTTCGGAATGTCCTTCACCGCCTCGGCGGCACCACTGACGACCTTATTGAAGCCCATTTAGACGAGCTCCACGCAGACGGCAGTGGCCTCACCGCCGCCGATGCAAATACCCGCAAGGCCCTTTTTCGCGCCACGATCCTTCAGTGCCGAAAGCAGCGTCACGATGATTCGCGCACCGCTGGCTCCAATGGGGTGACCGAGTGAGATCGCACCGCCCCAGACATTGAGCTTTTCGGACGGAATCTCGAGTTCTCGAGCTGCCGCCATCGAGACTACGGCGAACGCTTCATTCACTTCGAACAGGTCCACATCGCCGGCCGACCATCCGGCCTTCTTCATTGCCCGGCGCATCGCTTCAGCCGGCGCCGTCGTGAACCACTCGGGCTCCTGCGCAAACGTCCCCGAAGAGACCAGGCGGGCCAGCGGCTTCACGCCAAGCTCCTTCGCCTTTTTATCGCTCATGAGCACGACCACGGCCGCGCCGTCGTTGATGCTCGATGCATTGGCCGCCGTCACTGAGCCGGCCTTGTCGAACGCCGGCTTGAGGGTGGGAATCTTGTCAAACTGCGCCTTGCCCGGCCCTTCGTCCTTGTCGACGATGACATCGCCCTTCCTCCCGCTGATCGTGACTGGGGCAATCTCGAACTGAAACTTACCTGCGCTCTCGGCCTCCTGAGCCCGCCGGTAGCTCTGAGTGGCAAAGGCGTCCTGTTCTTCGCGCGAGAACTTCCATTCGCGGGCGCAAAGCTCGCCGCAGTTGCCCATGTGCTGGTTCTTGTAAGGATCCCAGAGTCCGTCATGAATCATCGTATCGATGAGCTGCTGGTGCCCCATTCGCGCTCCAGCGCGGGCCGACGGAAGGATGTACGGAACATTGCTCATGCTCTCCATTCCGCCGGCGACGACCACCTCAGACTCCCCAAGCTGAATACTCTGGGCACCGAGCATGATGGCCTTCATGCCGCTGCCGCAGACCTTGTTGACCGTCAGTGCCGGAACCGAGTTTGGGAGACCGGCGGCGATGAGGGCCTGGCGTGCGGGAGCCTGGCCGATTCCTGCCGAAAGCACGTTGCCCAGGATGACTTCCGAAACCTGTGAAGGATCGACTCCGGCACGGGCCAGTGCAGCCTGGATGGCCGTGGCCGCAAGCTTCGGGGCGGGGACCCCGGCGAGGGCTCCCTGGAAACTGCCGATCGGCGTGCGAGCAATGGAAGCAATAACGACAGAAGTCATGTCGGACTCTCCTTCATCGGGTCGATAGGGAAATGAATGAACTGGATGGCTTTTAATGCCGATCTGCCCAAAAATCCAAGCCGCATGGCTTTGCCGAACAGAATTTGCCAAAACCCGACCTGATACGTACACTTTAAGGGACGATGCGTATTTCGGGGTGTGTCCATTCTGACCGCAGTTTCTGGCTAGTTTGGCCGGTGAAAACCGGCGCTCTGACGGGGTGCTTCGCGTTGTTGTTCGCTCAGACCGGCGGGCTCACCCTCCCATCGGTTCATGCCGCCGAGCCTCCGGCCTCTCCTGCCGACTACTCGCAGTGCGCGGCTCTAGACGGCGAAAAGGCCTTCTTCGCAAGTCTCAAGAAACAGTCTCGTTTCGAAGCGGCGACCGCTCTGGCCCCGGAAAATCGAGCCCCAAACCCGTGCGCCTCCGACCCCAATCACGCCAGAGCTTTCACTGAGGGATTCGACCAGGCCTTCACTGCCCGCCGCTACTTCCCGACTTTCGGGCGCTTCGGCGTCCATCCCGTCATCAAACGTTCAGAGTTGTCGTACGCCTGCACGGAGTTCGATGCCTCCAGCGCCGCTCGCGCCTGCTGCATCGGAGGCTACTCTGCAGGTGAAGCGGCCTTCAAGAAGGCTCTGAAAAAGGCCCCCCTCAGTCCGCAATGTTCGAGCGACTTCGCCAATGGCGTTCGTGATGGAGAGAAGCAGTGCGAACTGCTGCGAAAGCAGAGTCCCGCCTGCTTTCTTCCCAAGAAATTTCAGTGTCAGGCGATTTGCTACTCTTTTGGCTGGAATGAGTCGCTGGCGCCCTGTCTGGTTCAAACCGCCTCCTGGAGCGATCCTGCCGAAGGGGGAAGCAATCGCACCATTCGCTTCCTGCCGGGGTATGCTCCTGCGCCCGAAGGAACACCGCGATCCTCGCAAGAGAGTTCCCCCTCTCAGTCGGAGAGCGCCCGATGAACACCTGCTTGCGGTTTTCTCGGAGAGGCCTCCTTCTGCTTGCCCTGACTGTGCTTGCAGCCGGCGTTTCTGGAGATTCACCGAGCATCACTCCCCTCGGAAACAACTGGTTTGCCGTACGAAATGTCCCCGCGGGACGACTGGAGAGCGCCCCCGGACGGGGCATCCAGCTCAACGGCAAGTACCGAATGGAAGACCTGACCTCGTCAGGCGATCGTGCGCTAAAATTGACTTCGCTTTCGAATCCGTCGGAGAGCTACATCGTCGCCCCAGAGTACGCCTCTGGTAGCCCTTCTGCTCACACCTCTGGTTCCGCTGCTGCGGTCTCAGGCGCCGCTTCAAGCACCCCGAGCTCCGCAGCAGTCCCGTCACCCAGGCCCACGCTGATCTGCGCACCCGAAGACCCTCAGGCCCTCCCGGAACTTCCGGAAGGCACGCCTCCGCCTGCAAACCAACCGACTTCGGTGCTTCAACCCGTTCGTTATTCGGACATCGCAGACCGAGACGATGAGACGGCTCGCATCAACCTTGTCGACGGCGCCAGGCAGATCGTACGTCGGTACCAGAATCACGCCGATGAGGATCTGCGAACCTTGGTGAACACCTTTTCGGCGCTCCCCGAAGATCAGCAGCGTGAGGGACTGGAGCGTTCGGTGGAGCAACTCCGTAGGCAGTCGCAGACCTTCGAGCAGGCCAATCGCTCTTCGATGCTTCCCGGCGAGAGAATTCGATTTCGAAATGATCTGGCGAACGCCCTCGACAAGGCCGAAGCAGCGCTGAGTCAGGGAGCCTCTCGCGCTCTGCCCTCCCTCGAGGCTGCAGCGCGATCGTCGAAGCTGCCTTCGGGAACCTCCGGAGATGCGTTGACGGACCGCATGGTGCTCCTGAACGCTCTTCCAGAGCAGGAACGCGAGAAGGCTCTCGCCCGGCTGCATCTGGTGGAGACCCCGACCCTTTCGATGAAGGATGGCAGCAAGGAGAAGATCACGATTCCCCATAATGGCTATTGGCTGGGTGGATCAAAGACGGGCACCGACTGCTCCGGGTTTGCATCCCAGTCCCTGCCTGCCGAAGTTCGGCAGATGCGCTTCACCACCCTGGATTTCAGAACACTCTACCAGCTGGCGCGAACGGGTGGCTACCGACCCCCTCCACGTTATGAGGCGGCAAGACTGAAGCGTCTTGAGCGACTGGCCGAGGACTTCGAGCCCGTACAGCCCCACCTGGGTGAAAAGCTCAAGCCCTTTGACCTTCTGGTCTATCGAATCGGCGCCGAGCCGATCGGGCACGTCTTCATCGTGGAAAAATACGACTCAGAGAAACTCGAAGCCGGCGTTCTCGAGGCCTCTCAAAGTCATGGCGGACTTCGATCGCGAACCTTCAATCTTTCGCTCGATCCGATCGACTCGCCGAACAGAGTGCTTCGCCCTGGGATTTTCGGACTCCGTCTCAAGCGCGAGGCGATCTCGCGAAAGTGCTCTCTACAGAAACGAGCTCAAAAAGGAAGCAGCTCATGAACCACCCTCTTTTTAGGCAATGGAATCGTATTGGACTCGCGATCCTCGCTTTGCTCACCCTGGGCCTGCTGAACGGAGTCCTGGCCCCATTGCAACTGGCCCATGCAAAGAACCACCGACGACTGGAGATCATCAATCGCTTCAGAAGTGCCGAGGAGGTCCTCGCCTACTTTCTAGATCGTGACGCAGAGGGGTTTGTCTGGTCAGGACTGCTCGACTCGGAGCGGCAGGAGTTCACGACCTGGAGGAAAAGTCCTGCCCACGACAGCTTTCATCTCGCCACCCGCGTGAGAGTCTCTCCCGTCAATCCAGGATCCACTGCCTCTCGTCGGATCATGAGCGTCACCTACGACCTCGAATCCATGCAGGATGCGGCGGGCACTTCAGCGCCTCCCCCCTCCCGTGAACTGACCGTTCGATTCATTCTTGTGCGGGAGGAAGGGAAGTGGAAAATCGCCGAGCCCAGCGAGGAACAATTCGTTCCGGTCCTGCTTCACTCGCGAATCGGCCCGCTGTCGGGTCCGAAGAGATCACGCTGATTCTGGTTCAGATGCCGACGGTGGAAATTCAAAGCCAATTGTGACAACTCTGGAGTCATGCAAACCCCTTCCCTTCAAATGGCTGGATCTGGAATGCCCGGCGTGGGGCGCCTGCTGAGGAATACCCTTGCCTCCTTTCCCCTTCTTACCCTCGTCGCAGGGCTGGGTGGCCCGATAACCGGCGTCTGTCTGGCTTCGAGTGCCTCCGCTGCGATCGTCGCCCCTCAGGACCTCCCCGACCTCGTCGAAAAGGTCCTTCCGGGCGTCGTCAACATCAGCTCGACCACGATCAGCCAAACAGCCATCCCCCACGGAATGGAGGATTTCTTTCAGTTCTGGGGAATTCCTCGCGAGCGCAAGCAATCCTCACTGGGCTCGGGCTTCATCATCAACGCCGAACAGGGCCTCGTCATGACGAACAACCACGTCGTCAGCCACGCCACTGAAGTGCTGGTGACCCTGATGGACAAGAAGGTCTACCCGGCAAAGATCATCGGCCTCGATCCAAAACTCGATCTGGCGCTGCTGAAAATCTACGACAACAAGCGCAAGGTTCCCGCCGGACTCAAGCAGGTTCCCTTCGGCAACTCCGACCAGGTGCGGATCGCCGAGCCGGTTTTTGCCGTCGGCAATCCCTTCAGCCTGCAGCACACCGTCACCACGGGCATCATCTCGGCCAAGAACCGAACGATCGGCATCGGTCCGTTTGACAACTTTCTGCAGACGGACGCCTCCATCAATCCCGGCAACTCGGGTGGTCCGCTCTTCAACTTCAAGGGCGAGGTCATCGGAATCAACACGGCCATCTTCTCGCGCACAGGACAGAGTGGAGGACTGGGCTTTGCCATTCCTTCGAATGAGGCCAAGTCGGTGATCAGCGATCTCGTGCGCTACGGCCGGGTGCCGAGACCCTGGCTGGGCATTCAAGGCCAGCGCATGGATGCCCGCCTGGCTCAGTACTATCGTCTGGGGTCCGATCAGGGAATCCTGGTCTACGACCTGCTTCGACGTGGCCCCGCCGCCAAGGCCGGCCTTCAGCAGGGAGACATCATTCTTTCGGTCGACGGAATCGTGACCGTCGAACCCCTGGATGTCGAACGCGCGATCTACAAGAAGAGACCGAACGAGACCGTCACACTCAAGTTTCTTCGAGGAGAGCGAACACTCGAACGCAAAGTCACCCTGTCTGAACACCCTCCCATCGAACAACTTCCCCAAGGAACCCTATGAGCATCAAGGAACGCCGCAAACCGACAGCATCCTCCTTTTCGCCCCTGCCGGCCGACTATACGAAGATGGTCAATGAAGTCTTCTCCGCCAACTTCGGTGAGCGGGTGAAGAACCTGGAGGGCGCTTCTGAACCTCGCTTCGTGGCTTCGGGCGAAATTTACTCGGATGAAGTCGTGGTGCGCATCTCACTGGTCGAGACGGGAAAGCTCTCGGCCACGACGATTCACACGAGCTGCGACTTTGACCCGAAGGCCAGTAGTCCGACGGTCGAAGACCTTCTGGCGGCCTGCGTGGACGCGGCCGGTGATCTCTTTACTGCGCTTTTCGAGCGCGGCCCGGACGAAGAGGGAAATCCGGCTCTCCTCTCTCCTGCTCTCGCTGCGCTGGGGTCCGCCCCCCTGCAGTGGACCGAAACCGAAGTCGCCAAACGGCGCATCTATCTCAAGGTGGACAAGTCCAACCCCGTGCTCGATGAGGCTGCTGACGACTGGCTTTCGAAGAATGATCCAGACTTCAAAAAGCGCCTTGCCGATGAGGAGCAGCAGGCCGAGTCCCTTTTTGTGGTGCCCCCGAAAAAACCAGGACAGGGCTCAGGACTCCATTGATCGACCTGCCCCACTCCCGTGGAGCAGGTCGCAGAAACTAGAACCCGTCGGCGTCGTCCTCGAACTCGCGCTTGATCGAATCGATCACCGCATCGCCGTCGGACGACCCGTCGCCTTCAAACTCGTCGACAGACTCATCGAGATCGAGATCGGAAATGACTTTTGCGAATTCCTTCTCGTTGGCCAGATCGTTGCGAATGGCCTCGAGGTATTTCTCGGGATACTTGGCGACCAACTCCTCGATGTAGATATTGAGTTTGCCTTCGCTGAGAATCACTTCCTTGAGCTTAATCTTACGCCAGTTTTTGATGTAGTGCAGACGACAGTAGCCGCCCGTCGTTCCCAACCCCTCGCAGGCCACTTCGCGACAAACCGTGTCGGTCTGCGGACGGCTCTGGCTGCGTCCGCTGAGCTGGGCAGCCACTTTCTCGACGACAGCAGCAGCAGCCATCGCTGCGGAATTCTTGCCGGGCTTGCCAGGGCTAGCTTTCTTGGTCTTTGACGAAACGGCCTCCTGATGAGGCTTCGCCGCCATCCGGACTTCCGTGGCAACCGCCTTATCCCGGGATGCTGCTTTTCCCGCAGCCTTTGCCGCTACAACAGCACCGCGCTTCACCGGAGGAACGACTGCAACCGCCTTCTTGCCCGGCTTGCCGGCCTTCACCCCTTTGGAGGGCTTCGCCACCACTTTCGCCTTACCGGTCGACGCAGCGGCCCCCGCTGCCGAGGACTTGGGCTTTCCGCGGAAGGCGGTCAGGATCGCCTGAATCCCTGCCTTGCCAGACGTCTTTTTGGGCGCAACGGCCTTTCCAGCGGCCTTCTTTGGAGCCATCGCCTTGGATTTGGACTTCAAAGACTTTCCCGTGATGGTCGGGGCAGCCTTCTTCGCCGGTTTGCGGGTTGCGGCTTTTTTCGCTCGGTTCATTTTGCTTGAAGTGGCCATATGTTAGGCTCTTGGGGTGCCACGAGCCATGAAACGGGTCAAGGATAAAGCCACGGTCATCCGCACGCTCGGTGCCATCGATCTGCACTTTCACGGAGCCTTTGGAGTGGACCTCATGAAGGCCTCCCCCCGCGATCTCGACCGAATGTGCCGCAGGCTTTTCGCGAAAGGGGTGGCCGCATTTCTTCCCACCACACTTTCCGCACGTCAGCGACCACTCGAGGAGGCTCTGCGACGCCTCGGCGACTGGATTCACGGATGGCACGAGACCGGCCCCCGCGCCGGATACGCCTTTCCGCTCGGGATTCACCTCGAAGGCCCCTTCCTCTCACGCAGCTGCTGCGGAGCCCACCCTCCGTCCAATCTCATCGCGCCGAGCCTTTCCCTGCTTCGCCGCTGGCACGAAGAGTCGCGAAAAACCCTGGCCCGCGTCACTCTTGCTCCAGAGCGAGGCCCATGGCCAGAAATCCGCCGAATCCTGCACTGGGCTCGGGAGCACCAGATCACCATCAGCATCGGGCACTCCGACGCCCCTCCTGATCTGGTCGAAAAAGCCTTTCACGAGGGAGCACGCGCCCTGACCCACGCTTGGAACGCCATGCCCTTTCATCACCGGCACCCGGGAATCCTCGGAGCAGCCCTGGGACACCCGGGATTGCTGATCGAGCTGATTCCCGACGGGGTGCATGTCGCTGATGTGGTCACCCTATGGACCCACCGCCTGCATCCGAGTGGAATCTGCTGGGTGTCCGACGCCGTTCCAGCCGCCCATACGGCGGGGTGGTCCTCGTTCGGGCCCCTTCGAGTTCGGGTCCAAAAAGGAGCAGGAAGAACGACAGGCGGTCATCTGGCTGGCGGCGGCAAGACGCTTTTCGAGATGGTCTCCGACTTCTGGAAGAGAACCCGAAGGATCGCACCCTCCCCCCTGCGCGACTCCCTCACTCCCCACGCCCTGATCGACGCCCTCGTGCAGCACCCGCTCACCTCCCAGCCCTCGGCTCAACGCTGGATACGGCTGCTCGAGCGCACCCACCGGTTTGACTACCAGTTTGGCCGCTCCCTGAAGATTCAGCCGGTCGATTGACCCTCCAAATTCCTGAATTGACGCAAAGAACGCTTTCCGGCTAAGGTGCGGCGATTCTCTCAGCACCAAAAGGAAGCAAGAGGAAGACCGACAAGGGTCGAGCGACGTGCGCCCGACCTCGGCACTGATATAGGGACATGAAACTTTTTCTTCATGAAATCAGCGAACTGGGCACTGAGGTCCACTTCACTGAAAAGGACAAATGGGCTCTCGATGCCGTCGCTCTTGTGGATGAGCGCGCGGAGCCTGTTCTTGCGTCTTCCGCATCCCTGGCTCCGCGCCCCCTGGAAGGGGACCTGACTCTCCGGCAGGTGGATGGGGTGATTGTGGTCCAGGGGCAGATCCGAACCGAAGTGGAGCTCCTTTGCAGTCGTTGCGCCTCCTCGTATCGCATGCCCTGCTCGCCTCATTTCTCGGCCCTATTCTGCCGGGATCCTTCGATGGCCGGCATTGCCCATCTGGACACCGACAAGCAGGGAAGAACCACCGGAAAAGTGATTGGAAAACTGAGTGGGCACGCGCGCCACGCCCACGATTTTGCGGGCGAGGGGTCGCTGCATCAGGATCTCGACATCACTTATCTTCCCGAAGATCTGATTGACCTTTCCAACGTCCTGACAGAACAACTTCAGCTCGTGATGCCGTTTCAGCCTCTCTGCAATGAAGACTGCAAGGGCATCTGCGCGAACTGCGGTGCCGACCAGAACCGGGGGCGCTGCGCCTGCGCGAGAATTCAGCCCTCCAACGCTTTTTCGGCGCTGAAGAATTTGAGAATTGGTGCATCGAAGTCGTAACCCTGTTTTTTTATAGAAGGAGAAACCATGGCAACACCCAAGAAGAAGATTTCAAAGAGCCGTCGCAACATGCGTCGTTTTGCCGCTGGCAACAAGCTGGCCTCCACCACGATCACAACCTGTGCGTCGTGCAACGAGCCCACCCGCCCTCACCGCGTTTGCGCCTGTGGCCATTACTCGGGCAAGCTGGTGAAGGCTCCGAAGATCAAGACGACTGAGCTCGCCGCGAACTAGTTCGGCATGGCTCAGCTCATCCTGGACGTGATGGGGGGCGACAAAGCCCCCCAGTCGATCCTTCAGGGAGCGGTTCTTGCCCTGGAAGACCTCAAGAAGAGTAACGCCGATCTGATTTTGGTGGGCGATCAAAACTCTTGCGCCCGCCTTCTTCGATCGCGACGTTTTGCGCCGCTGCGGCGCGCTCTCGAAGTTTCAGAAAAATCAGGTCACCGAAGCCCATCCGTGCGTTGGATTCAGGCGTCGGAGTCGATCGACATGCAGGACTCCATCAAGTCGATCCGGCAGAAACCGCAGGCCTCCATCAATATTGGCTGCCGCATGGCCGCCGACAGCTGGAAGTCGAGATCTTTAGAAAATCCCCCAGCGGCCTTTATCAGTGCCGGACACTCCGGTGCCATGATGGCTTCGGCGCTGATCCACATGGGGCGCCTCAAAGGCGTCGAGCGCCCTGGAATTGCCGTCACTCTCCCCACTCTGAGTCGGGATGGCTGCGTCGTCCTGGACGTCGGGGCCAACGTCGATTGCAAGCCCGAGCACCTCCGTGATTTTGCCGTCATGGGTGCCCTTTTTGCCCAGGTAGACCGCAAGTCGCCGGGACTTCCGCGAGTCGGGGTGCTCTCGAACGGCGAAGAACGTGGCAAGGGCAACGAACTCACGCGCTCGACCCTGGCGCTGATCGAATCCCTTCCCCACTTCTCAAAAATCGCCCAATTCAAGGGCTACGCCGAGGGCAAGGAGATCTTCAAGGGCGTTGTCGATGTGGTCGTGACGGATGGGTTCGTCGGAAATGTCATGCTCAAGTCGGTTGAAGGACTGGGGTCGGCCGTTGTTCAGATCCTGAAGGAGGGGGCACGACGAAACCCCGTTGCCTCGGTCGGACTCGCGCTGGCCGCTCCGATCTTTCGCAGTCTGAAGAAAAAACTCGATTATGCGGAATACGGTGCCGCACCTCTGCTCGGAGTGGCCGGCTATGCGTTCATCTGCCACGGCCGAAGCAATCCGAGGGCCATTCGTAACGCCCTGCTTCGGGCTCATGCGGCACTCGAAAAACGCGTCGTCGAAAGCCTCGACGAGGCACTTCAGGAAAACCTTTCATCGGGGCTGAACCCCCAACAGAGCACTTGATGACGAGAACGATTCGGGAGACGGGTAGCACATGACTCCACACAAAATGTACTCGAGCCGGATCACCGGGACGGGCTCGGTTTTTCCGAAGCGCATCCTGACGAACGACGAGCTGGCCGCAAAGATCGATTCGAGCGACGAATGGATTCGCGAACGCACCGGCATTCGCGAACGCCGGATCTCGGAACCGGGCAATCCCGACGAGACCAATTCGGCCCTCAGTGCCCGTGCCGCTCTTCTCGCCCTCGAAATGGCCGGAAAGAGGCCTGAGGACGTCGACCTCATCCTGCAGGCCACCTGCTCGCCGGACACCCTGATTCCGGGGGCTTCGGCTTGGGTTCAGCATCGCATCGGCGCTCGAAATGCAGGGACGGTCGACATGAACGCGGCCTGCTCCGGCTTTCTCTACGCTCTGACGACCGCCGACATGTTCATTCGCGCAGGCCAGAAGAAGTGTGTCCTGGTGATTGGAGCCGAAGTACTGAGCTCGTTCGTCAACTGGCAGGACCGCGCCAGCTGCATCCTCTTTGGAGACGGCGCCGGAGCCGTGTTGATTGAACGCACCGATTTCGACGATCGCTCCAGAATTCTTTCAAGCCATCTTGGGGCCGACGGAGCGATGACCGATCTCATTCTGTGTCCATCCGGAGGCTCAAAGCTCCCGGTGACGCATGAGATTCTCGATGCGCAGGTGAACAAGATCACCATGAAGGGGCGCGAGGTTTTCAAGGTGGCCGTCAAGACCCTTGCTGAATATGCGGTCATGGCGCTCGAAACCAACGGGCTCAGCCTCAAGGATCTCGACTGGTTCGTTCCCCATCAGGCCAACCTGCGCATCATCGAAGCGGTGGCCAATCGTCTCGACTTTCCGATGGACAAGGTACTGGTCAATGTCGACCGCTACGGAAACACCTCTGCCGCAACGATTCCCACCATGCTCGACGAAGGTGTTCGAAGCGGAAAAATCAAGCGTGGCGACCTGCTGGTGCTCGATGTCTTTGGCGCCGGACTCACCTACGGCTCTGTCTGCCTTCGGTGGTGAACCTCTTTTCAAGGAGACCAGAACCATGAATACCCCAAGCTCACCCTCAAAAAACTGGATGGCGTTGTTTCCCGGGCAAGGGGCGCAGTCCGTGGGAATGGGCAAGGAGCTTTTCGAGAACTTCAGCGTGGCCCGTGAGGTCTTCGAGGAAGCATCGGATGCGATCAGCAAGGACCTGAAGGCGCTTTGCTTCGAGGGTCCGGACGCCGAACTGACACTGACCGAAAATACCCAGCCGGCCCTGGTGACCGTTTCAGTCGCTGCATTTCGGGTGGCACGCAAGGAACTGGGCTTTGAACCCGCGGTCGTCGCCGGACACTCCCTGGGGGAGTACTCCGCTCTGGTTGCGGCTGGATCCCTGCCCCTGAGCTCGGCCGTGCGCTGGGTTCGTGAGCGAGGCGCCGCCATGCAGAAGGCGGTTCCTGCCGGAGAGGGCGCCATGGCCGCAGTGATGGGGGGCGATGACTGGATTGACGCCCTCTGTGAAAAAGCCACGGAGTCGGCCCGACTGAAGCGCGCGGGACGTACGGCGACCGAGACCGAACTCTCGGTCGATGCTATTGTCCAGCCCGCCAACTTCAACGCTCCCGGCCAGATCGTCATCGCGGGCTCGGCAGACGCCGTCAGCGAAGCGGTGGCCCTGATCAAGGGGGATTCTCAGTTTGCTGGTGGAAAAGCGATTCCCCTGAACGTCAGTGCTCCGTTCCATTGCCGTCTGATGGCTCCGGCGCGGGAACGCATGGCACACCTTTTTGCGGATGCATCGCCAGCGGAACGGCCAGCCCTGCCCAGCTGTCCCTATGTTCCCAATCGGACGGCGCGACTGACCCGTGAGCCGGGAGTGGTTTTCGAACTCCTCGTCGAACAGGTGGACCACCCGGTACTGTGGAAGCAATCGATGCTGTCGATGCTCGAACAGGGGTTCTCCACAGGAGTGGAGTTTGGCCCCGGAAAAGTGCTGCAGGGCCTCGCCAAACGCATCAGTCAGGCGGCCTCGATGCCGTGCTCGGTGCATGGCATGGGCGACCTGGCGGGCCTCAAAAACCTCGAAACCCTCTGGAACGCCTGAAGCCCAACAGGAAAGGAACCCGGTCATGTCTGAAGCAAGCAAAAAACCCCTGGCTCTGGTCACTGGCGCCTCCCGCGGGATCGGCGCGGCCATCAGTCGAAAACTGGCCTCCGACGGCTTTCATGTGCTGGTGAATTTCGCCTCCAGCGAGGAGCGTGCCCGCAAGGTGGTCGACGAAATCCGCACCGCCGGAGGCTCGGCTGAACTTTGCGGCTTCAACGTCGCCTCCTCGGTCGAAGTGGACGAAGCGCTCGACCGGGTCACGAAAGCCCATGGTGCCCCGCTTGCCGTTCTGGTGAATAACGCGGGTATCACCATCGACGGACTTTTAATGCGCCTCAAGGATGAAGACCTCGACAAGACCCTCGATGTCGACCTCAAGGGCGCCATCTACTGCACTCGGGCGGCCACCCGGGGAATGATGCGAGCGCGCGCAGGCAGCATCATCCAGATTTCTTCGGTCATCGGAGAGATGGGCAATGCCGGTCAGGGCGCCTACTCGGCAGCCAAGGCGGGGCTGATCGGCTTTACCAAGAGTGTGGCAAAAGAGCTGGGAAGTCGCGGAGTTCGAGCCAATGTCATCACTCCCGGGTTCGTCGCAACCGACATGACTCAGGACTTGACGGAGGCCCAAAAAGAGGGAATGCTGCGCAACATTCCGCTGGGATTTGTCGCAGAACCAGAGGACGTGGCGAACGTCGTTGCGTTCCTTGCTTCCTCGGCAAGTCGCTACATCACCGGACAGGTGATTGGAGTGAATGGCGGATTATACATGTAAAGAAAGCCCGGCAGGCCTGAGCCTTCCGGACCATTTTTGGAGAGAAAAAGCATGTCTGCTTCCTTGGAAGAAAGAGTCAAAACCCTGATCTGCGACCAGCTTGCCGTTGAAGCTGAGAAGGTGACCCCTACGGCCTCGTTTATCGAAGACCTCGGCGCCGACAGCCTCGACATTGTCGAACTCGTCATGCAGATGGAAGAAGAGTTTGATCTCGACATCCCTGATGAAGATGCCGAGAAGATGAAGACCGTTGGTGACGTGGTGAAGTACATCGCCTCGAAGACGACCCACTAAGGTCTTTCGCGAGTTTGTGAGTTTTTCCATCGGGACGCACCGGGGGGCCATCGGCGCTTCCGTGCGTCCCGATTCATTTCAGAGTGCATTGATAGGGGGCTTATTCATGAGCAGCACTTTCGATCGCAGGGTTGTCGTGACAGGACTCGGTGCCGTTTGTCCGCTGGGTCAGAGCATCGGTGAAGTCTGGAACAATGCCATCGAGGGTCGCTCGGGAATCGACCGAATCACCCTGTTCGATCTGACCGATTGTCCTGTGACCATTGCCGGAGAGGTCAAGGGCTTCGATGTCACCAAGACCGTGGGCCCCTTCCAGCCGCGCCCCCACCAGACCGACGCCGCCCCCCTCACACAGGCCGCGAACGCAAAAGAGATGCGCAAGATGGGGCGATTCATCCATCTGGCGCTTGCCGCCGGACTGGATGCCTATGCCGACTCGGGCCTCGACGCCCATCGCTCGACCATCAACCCCGAACGCATGGGCTGCAATATCGGTGTGGGCATGGGCGGACTTCCGGAGATCGCCGATGTTTACGACACGCTCATCACCAAGGGCTACAAGCGCATCACCCCGTTTTTCATTCCACAGGTGATTCCCAACCTGGCCGCCGGACACCTGAGCATGCTGCTCGATCTCAAGGGCCCGAACCTCTGCAATGTCACCGCCTGCTCGTCAAGCGCCCATAGTATCGGCGAATCCTTCCGCATGATCGTTCGCGGCGATGCCGACATCATGGTCACGGGCGGGGCAGAGGCCGTCATCAGCAAGCTCGGGATCGGTGGCTTTGCCGTGATGCGCGCGCTTTCGACCCGGAATGACGAACCCACGAAAGCCTCGCGGCCGTTCGATACGGGCCGTGACGGTTTTGTCATGGGTGAAGGCGGCGCAGTACTCATCCTCGAAGAATACGAGCACGCCAAAAAGCGCGGCGCGAAGATTTATGGCGAAATCAAGGGCTACGGCCTGTCGGCCGACGCCTACCACATGACCTCACCCGCACCGGAGGGTGAAGGCGGCGGACGCGCCATGACCATGGCCCTTCGTGATGCCGGAATCAACCCGGATCAGGTGGGCTACGTCAATGCCCACGGCACGTCGACTCCTGCCGGTGATGTCGAAGAAGCGCGCGCTATCGCACGTGTTTTCCCGAATGCATCGAAGCACCTCCACATCAGCTCGACCAAGTCGATGACGGGACACCTCCTCGGTGCGGCTGGCGCCATTGAAGCCATCTTTTCACTTCTCGCGGTGAAAGAAGGCGTCATTCCGCCCACGATCAACCTCGAAAACCTCGATCCAGGCTGCGCGGAGACGGGAATCGACTTCACGGCGAACCACGCCGCGAAGAAGAGGTTTGACTACGCCCTCTCGAACAGCTTTGGATTTGGCGGAACCAACGCTTCGCTGATTGTCGGGAAGGTTTGACCAGATGACCCCGGACAGCCCGAAGCGTAAGATCTGGATCGCCTCAGACCACGCGGGCTTTGCCCTGAAAGCCGCCATCCAGCAGCTGCTTTCGGGATTCGACTGGCAGGACCTGGGACCGATCGATTCTGAAAACAGCGTGGACTACCCCGATTTTGCGCGGAAGTTGGGACACGAAATCTCAAAGCGAAACGGAAACGGCGAGGGGTCTCTGGGAATCCTGATCTGTGGGAGCGGCATTGGCATGAGCATCGCCGCCAACAAGATCCCTGGAGTTCGTGCAGCGCTTGTCGAGAATCCGGTGTCCGCTCGGCTATCGCGTGAGCACAACGATGCGAATATTCTCTGCCTGGGTTCGCGATTTCTAGCGCCTGAATATGGGGCGGAGATCGCTCGAGTCTGGCTTGAAAGCACCTTCAGCGGCGATCCCCGGCACTGCATGCGCCTGAAGAAGATTTCGGAACTCGAAGGCAAGACGGAGAACTCATGATGAAGCGAACGCACTCCCCCACTTTCGACCAGATGCTCGTCGATTCGGATCTCGAAATGGCCCGCATTCTCGATGATGAGTACCTTCGCGAAGAGCATGGTCTTGAACTGATCGCTTCGGAGAACTACGCCAGCCGAGCCGTCATGGAGACTCAGGGCTCCATCCTGACCAACAAGTACGCCGAAGGCTATCCCGGAAAGCGCTACTATGGTGGATGCACCTTTGCAGATGCCGCCGAGAAGCTGGCGATCGAACGCCTTTGCAGGCTCTACGGATCAGAAGCGGCCAATGTTCAGCCCCACTCGGGGTCACAGGCCAATATGGCCGTTTACCTCGCCCTCCTGCAGCCGGGAGACAAGATTCTGGGAATGAGCCTTTCAGACGGAGGACATCTGACCCATGGCTCGCCGGTGAATTTCAGCGGCAGACTCTTCGAGGCCGTCCATTACGGTCTGAACCCGGAAACCGAGCGACTGGATTACGACCTCATTCGCGAGCAGGCTCTGCGCGAGCGCCCGAAGGTGCTGGTGGCCGGAGCGAGCGCGTACTCGCGCATCATCGACTTCGAAACCATGGGAAGCATCGCCCGCGAAGCCGGTGCCGAATTCGTCGTCGACATGGCCCACATTTCGGGACTGGTGGCGGCCGGACTGCACCCGTCCCCCGTTCCTCATGCCACCTACGTCACCTCGACGACGCACAAGACGCTTCGTGGTCCCCGCGGCGGTATCATCCTCTGCTCGAATGAGAGGCTCAAGGCCGTCAATTCCTGGATCTTTCCCGGAATTCAGGGCGGCCCGCTCATGCACGTCATTGCCGCCAAGGCCGTGGCCTTCGGCGAAGCCCTGCAGCCGTCCTTCACGCTCTACCAGAAGCAGGTCATTCTCAACGCCCAGACGCTCGCGTCGGCACTCATCGAGAAGGGCTTTCATATCGTGACGGGCGGTACCGACAACCACCTGATGCTCGTCGACCTCTCACGCTCGACGGTGGGCGCGGGGGAAATCACAGGAAAGGACGCCGAGACCTGGCTCGATCAGGCGGGCCTGACCGTGAACAAGAACACCGTACCCCACGAGAAGCGAAGCCCGTTCGTCACGAGCGGCATTCGCCTGGGTACTCCCGCCCTCACCACGCGCGGCATGGCCGAGACCGAAATGAAGCAGGTCGCTGCCTGGATTGCCGAAGTGCTCGAATCCCGTGGCAATGAAACGACGATCGAGCGGGTTCGTCACGAGGTGCGCGAGCTCTGTGACGGTTTTCCGGTCTATAGCGAGGACGATGGATACGACGTCGACGAGGACTCGGGAGGTTCGTGCTGCGACCCCAATGGGGGCTGTTGCTGATGCGCTGTCCGTATTGCTCGACGGTCGAGACCAAAGTCATCGACTCGCGCATCAACCAGAGCGGCGACATCACCCGGCGCAGGCGCGAGTGCCCGCACTGCGATGGGCGCTTCACGACCTACGAGCGAGTCGAGGAGGTCATGCCGGCCGTGATCAAGAAGGACGGCAGGCGCGAACCCTTCCATCGCGCCAAAGTGCTCGAGGGCATCCAGAAATCCTGCCAGAAACGGCCGGTGACGATGCATCAGGTCGAAGAATCGGTGGCACGAATCGAGAAGCGGATTCAAAGCTACGGGCTGAAGGAACTTCCCTCGCGGACGATTGGCCAGATGGTCATGCAGGAGCTGCATCGCCTCGACAAGGTGGCCTATGTCCGTTTTGCTTCCGTCTATCGTGATTTTCAGGATGTCGAAGAGTTCGTCGCGGAGTTGAGCCTGCAAGAACCCCCAACGACCGACGAAGATCCGTCCTTGCTGGTTTTTCCCTTCGCAGCATCTCCTTCATCCGAACCTTCACGAGGCTGACACCGCTTTTCATTGCAACCAGGAGCACCCCGATGTCCGACGAGTCCTTACTCAAACAAACGAAGTCCTCTGGATCCCGACGCCAGGGCCGCGAAGCGGCACTGCAGATTCTCTACCGCATGGACTCGGTGCCTGCCTCGGAGATCGAAGCCCTGGTCGCCCAGCCGCACCGCCTGGCAGCAGAACTCTCCTCGCACTTCGCTCATTTTTTGGTACCCGAAGGACAGCGCGAATTCGCTGCGGAGCTGGCGGCGGGAACGCTTCGAGAACGTCAGAAAATCGACGGACTCATCGAGGAGTCACAAACCCAGTGGAAGCTCTCTCGGATGGCCGCCATCGACCGAAACCTGCTGCGCATGGCGGTGTTCGAACTGACGACCCAGATCGACATTCCTCCGTCGGTAACCATTAACGAGGCTATCGAGCTTGCAAAGCAGTTCAGCGCAGCCGACTCGCCTCCCTACATCAACGGCATTCATGACCAGATCGCACGAGAAAAACGCAGCTGACCGTCTGCCCCATCCGAGTCCTTGACCGCCTTCCGGCCCACAGGCGATGATGGAAACCAGAGGTGCCTTCAGGACGAAGGCGCCCCAGGGAGCCCATGAAACGATCACCGCCCCATCAAGCTTCGGATGACCAGACCGGAAAGGAGTCTCCACTTCCTCTGGATCAACTCGTCAACGAGGGCTCGGCGACGGGCTGCATCGTGGTTCTTTCGGCGTCCGAACGCCCCCCTTTGGGCTGGGCCGGCATCTTCGACTGGCAGACTCATGGAAGCCTCAGTCGCTCGATTCGCCAGGGCATCTTCACCGGCGCGGTCGGGGAGTGCGCTTACATTCCCTGGACTCGACACGGACGCACGCTGCACCTTCT
This sequence comes from uncultured Bacteriovorax sp., assembly GCA_964432565.1. GTDB lineage: Bacteria > Bdellovibrionota > UBA1018 > UBA1018 > UBA1018 > CAIOHW01. Next base: position 20,735 of record CAYSOA010000011.1, on the reverse strand, counting down.
GGCACTCGGCGTCGGTCCCCTATCCCCCGTGGGGAGCCGCGGAACGATTCCCGCGCAGTCGCAGTCGGCCATCGAACAAAACCTCAAAAGGCTCGGCAGTATTGCATGGGCCGTTTCGAGGACGGACTTTCCAGAAAAGAGCATTCAATCACTGGCGCGCGCCATTCCTGAGGGAGGTGAGCTTTGGATCACGGCCTGAAGGGAAGCCTTCCTCCCGTCACCAATGCCCAGTTCCTGGCCCAGCTTCCAGAGCTCGCCGAAGGGCTGCTCGATCTTTCGCCTGATTTCGAAGCATCGCTGATGGGATGGACCCAGACGCTTCGCACGGCCGAGCTGATGCGCGGCTGGAATGCGCTCGAGCGACTGGCTCGTGACAGCCTGATGGAAAGGGCAAAGCTCGCTGCCGAGAAACGGGCTCAACAGGAACGCGAGGAAGCAGCCAGCCGAGCCCTGAACGAACGACCGAGCGTGCCCCGTCGAACGGTCGAGGCCTCGATCAAGGCGAAGGCGATGAAGGCCCTCGATGACCCCGGCGTCTTGAACGCCCTGAAACAATGGACGCAATCACGCAGCACCAGCAAGAGCTGAATCGCGTGCGCCACTTTTGGGTGCAGAGCTCGGATCCGGTTCGCCGCATGGCCAGACTTCGGGACTGGTTTCGGGTCGAGCACCGTCTGCTGAACGAGGTTCTGGCAGATCCTTCCAGAAAGCCAGCGCCCGAGATTCAGGATTGCCACGCCCTTCTCGAAGCACTGCCCGAAAAGTGGGACGGGCTTTCGTCGCCCATGCTTCAAGCGCACCTCGAACACATCGAAGTCCTTCCGGACGACCTGCATCATGCTCCGGTCACACCGGCCAGGAGCTCGGCGCCCGCTCAAGACCCTACGCCGTCGCTGCCCGAATTTCTCAACCGGCCCGATCGTGCGTGGGAGCGACTGATCTACCGGGCCGCCCTGGGCAATCCCCGATGGTCTCTCGAAGCCCTCGACGAGACCCTGGGGTTGCAGGAGTTCGCAGCACGGGCCATGGATCGCGAAAACGAACTCTCCCGATCCGGCGTCGTCCTGGCCGTGAGCTGCCTGACCCCATCGGGAGATCAGCGGCAGTGGCGATGGATGCACCTCGTTTCCAAGGCTCCTCGAGAATGGGAGGGCCCGACATGAGGCTTTGCGAGTTTCTGGCCGAACTGCTCCAGGCCCATGGACAGGTGCTGCTTCGACTGGCGGCCCTCCTGGGAGAGGAAGAACTCCTTGAACTGGTCGAGCAGGCGGAAGAATTGCATTCAGACAGGCCCACCGGTGACCTCGCCACGGCCGTTCGCGAAAGTGAGGCTCAATGGGAGCGGCAGACCCGTGCCCGCCTCGTCTCCTCACCGGGCGACACCGCCTCGGACGGGATGTTTCTGATCCAGTCAGCAGTCCATGAAATGAACCTGCCTTCGGTGCTCGAGTTTTACGTCTGGGCCTACCCCCACTATCGAGCGTTCATCGAAAGCGGAATCGATCTCTCTTATCGCATTCCTCGCATCACCGCGACCGGCGCACCGAGCGAGTCGGGTGTCACGCTGGTGGAAGAAGCCGTGGCGCAGGCCAAGGACTGGTTTCGAAGGCTTCCGATTCACCCCTCACAGGCGGCCGCCGCCGACCGCGCTGCCGAGATCCCGTGGCTGCGCTTTCGCGCGGAAGTTTTGAAGCGCGTTGGAAAGCGCCCGCTCGGGCCGGTGTATTAGGATTTTCCCCTTGAGCACCGATACTAAGCCGATGCTGTCAGTTTCCGAGTCATTCAGGAGGGTGAGCTCTCTCATCCTGGGTTTCAGTGTCCTGCTGCTCGTCCACGTTTTCGGAGAGCGGCCTGCCCTGGACCTGTATGACGGAATGCAAAGACGCTATCCCGAGAAGCGCGTGGGCGAAGTCGCTCTGGTCAACGTCGACCAGGCCAGCCTCGAGGCGATGCTTCGCGAACAGGGCGTGCAGTTTCCGTTCGATCGCGCCGTCTACGGTGAGTTCATCGATGCCGTAGCCCGCCTGGGTGCGAAGGCCGTGGCCTTCGATATTCTGTTCAGCGAGCCGTCGATCCGCGGCCCGCGAGACGATGCCGCCTTCGCAGAGGCGATTGCCAGGAGCAGTATTCCGGTCATCTTTCCAGGCACCCCCGGTGAGTCGCGGGTGCCCATGCCGCTGGAGGAGTTTCAGCATCCGGTGGTTCGTTATGGCGATGTCGAACTTTATCCGTCGGCAGATGGGGTGTTCAGGTTCGTTCCACCACGAGGCCAGACGCTCTCGCGGATGATGGCCGAAGCCGTGGGAGCAGGGTCGCGGGCACTCCGGAATTCCGGCTGGCTTCACTACACGCGACCAGGGTCGATTCCCGAGGTGCCCTTTTACAATGTGCTGATCTCGAAGCGCGATGACTCCTCGGGCAGGGGCGTTCGCAACGAGCTCCGGAATCTCATTGAAGGCCGAGCCGTGATCGTCAGCTACAAGGCGCCGGGTCTTCTGGACGTTCGTGCAACACCGATGTCTCCGGATTCCGTGGGAAGCTGGATCCAGGCCAATGCGCTCAACGGCGTCCTGCTCGATTCGCGTGGCATTTTTCCGCTGCCCCTGCCGGGGCTGGCGGGAGCGCTCCTGTTGGTGGCGCTGCTCTGGGGAGCAGCGCTCGCCCTAGTTCGCCCGAATCGCCCTTCGGTCCTTTTCTCGCTCGCCGTCGGGTTCAGCCTTGTTCCCGTCCTGCTTCTCACTCACCTGCTCTGGGACTGGACGATCTGGCTGAATCCACTGCCCGTGATCGGCGGAATGCTCGCCATGACCGGCGCGCATTTTCTGGGCAAGGTTCGAGGAGACTGGAAGGAAAGGCTCGCCTTCTCGCGAATGCTTCAGCACTCGATGTCGCCTGAACTCCTCGAGCTGATTCGAAGCGGAAGGATGCAGGTCAGTCGATTCGGCGAGAGCCGTCCCCTGGGCATCCTATTCGCGGATCTGGCGGGATTTACCAGCCTCGCTGAAAAGCTTGAGCCCGAAAGGCTTGTCGAACTGGTGAACGACTACCTCGACGAGGCCGTCCAGGTGCTGATTCCGCGCGGAGCCTACATCGACAAATTTATCGGTGATGCCGTCATGGCGCTCTGGGGTGCTCCGGTGGCGGCTCGACTGAACCTGGACGAGGTGGCCCAGGCGGCGCTGGAACTGTCAGGGATTTCGGAGCGCCTGGGCGCGCGCTGGAGCGCGCTGACCGGCATCCCGGTCTCTCCGCAAGTCCGAATCGGACTCCATTTCGGAACGGCAATCGTCGGCAATGTTGGCGCGAGAAAGCGTTTCAATTACACGGCAGTGGGCGACGCCGTGAATGTGGCTTCGAGGCTCGAGTCGCTCGGAAAACTCTATCAGTCCAGTCTTCTCGTCAGCGGCGACTTTATAGAAAGAGTGTCGCCGGCACTTCAGTACCGGTTCATTCTCATCGATCGCGTGGTCCTGAAGGGCCGAACAGAGCCCACGCTCATTTTTGGAGCCGCGGAGATGCTGACCGATGCACAGCGGCAGGACTACGACTTGGCGCTTCAAGCCTATGCCTCAGGTCGTTTTTCCGATGCCGGAGCTGCCTTTCGTCGTGTTTCCGGATTCCCTGCCGCCGCAGTCCTTGCCGATCGATGCGATCGCTTGACGTCAGGTGAAAGTCTGGAAAACTGGTCGAATGGATCATGGAGGCTCGATGAGAAATAGCGTGAGACTACTTTTGACCTGTGTCGCGCTCGGACTTTCGAGCCCTTCTCTCGGCGCCACTGATGCGGCGGAAGTGCTGATGGTCCAAGTGTATTCCATCGCACTCAGAACCGAACCCTCTTTCGTAGCGCGCACCGTGCCGGGCAAGGCCCTCTCCTATCAGACGAAGCTCGTGGTGCTCGCGCACGAGGGCGCATGGACACGGGTGCGAGTGCCTGGTCGGACCAAGATCGAAGGCTGGCTGCCAGCGTCGGCGCTCATTTCAACCAGCCAGTTTGAAGTTCGATCGGGAACTCGGGTGGAAGGATCGAAGAATGGCATTCTCACCGCCGGCAAGGGCTTCAACGTCGGCGAGCAGGGCAGCGTATCGGATTCCGAGAAGCAGGAAGGACTTCGAAGGGTCGAGGAATTCGAGAAGATCGAGATCCCCGAAGAGTCATTCCAGCGGTTCGTCCGTGAAGGGCGATTTCAACCCGCCTCAGCGAGGACGCAGCGATGATCCATCAGATGAGTCGGTGGGGGGTCGCGGTTGGAATGCTCTTCTTCATTTCCGGCTGCGGGAGCGCGATGCTTCGATCTGATTCGAACACTGCGATCCCGGAGAACGAACGAATCACCGAGGAGCAGGAGCATGCCCTGGGCGTTGAGGTCGCCGCCCGGCGGCTTGTCGTGAATGCCCCCATCAAAACGAGTTTTAACGCCTACGCCACGACTATGGCCCGATATCTGGCAGGATTTTCGAAGCGCCCCGTGACCTTCAAGGGGTACCGGGTCACCTTGGTTCATGGAAAGGATCCGGCGGCGTTTTCAGCGCCCGGCGGGATGATCTTTCTGTCGGAAGGCATGCTGGATGCCCTCCAGAGCGAAGAGGAGCTTGCCGCAGTGCTGGCTCATGAGATTGCCCATGTTGCCCATCATGACGGCGTACGGGCCATGAGACAGCGCGAGAGCGTGGATCGAAAGATCGAGGCGGGATCTCGCTTCCTGCATCTTCTCGACCCGCTGAATGCCCTGAGCAGCACGGGAGCCCCGGAAGATGACGCCGAAGACCTGTCGACCTTCTATGACAATCATCTCGGCAAGGGGGTCGGAAGCCTGCTGAAGTCCGGCTTCAGTCGCGACCAGGAGCGCGATGCGGATCGAGAGGCCATCCGGATCCTGGCCGGGGCGGGATATGACGGTCGGGCGCTGGCGCGTTTTCTTTCGCGCGCCTTCTCAACGGCGAAGCGCCTGGTGAAGTCCGGAGAGAAGGAGATCGGTCAGCAGTTGCTTTTTCCGACCCATCCGTTTGATGAAGCTCGTGCACGCGAGCTCGATCGCCTGGCCTCGGAGTGGAACTTCCTGGATGCGCCGGAGGTGCGAACCCGTCGTTTTCGGGAACAACAGAAGGCATCACGACTCTAAACTGGCCTCCGCCTTGCGAATGAACTTGCGGAGCGCCTGAAGGCATCCGAGACCCGAGCAGCTCGAGAGCTCGCGTCGCCACGCGCACGGCAGCGTGGCATGGCGCTGCCTACAGCTCCATCCAGTTTCTGCCATGGGCGGAATTGACCCTCAGTGGAACCGAGAGTTCGAGCGCCCCCTCCATGGTCTTCACGACGAGTGACTCGACTTTTTCAACTTCGTCTTCCGGACACTCCAGCACCACTTCATCATGCACCTGAATGATCAACTTCGAGCGGTAACCACCCTTCTTCAGAGCCTCATCCAGCTCGATCATCGCGAGCTTCATCAGGTCGGCAGCCGTGCCCTGAATGGGGGTATTCATCGCCATGCGTTCGGCGTTCGCGCGCATCGCAGGATTCTTTGAATGGATATCGGCCAGCACTCGCCTGCGGCCCAGCAGTGTTGTCACGAAGCCTTTCTCCTTTGCCGACAGGATCTGACCGTCGAGAAAGCGCTTCACGCCGCTATACCGAGTAAAATAGCGCTCAATCATCTCGGCAGCTTCTTTTCGCGAAATATGAAGTTCCTGAGCGAGGCCGAACGGTGTCTTGCCGTACATGAGACCGAAGTTGATGGCCTTGGCAATGCTCCGCTGACGATCGTCGACCTGCTCCGGAGCGACGCCGAACAGTTCACCTGCCGTGCGGCGGTGGACGTCCTCGTCCGCGCGGAACGAACGCACGAGCTCCTCATCTTCACTCATATGAGCCAGAAGCCGCAGCTCGATCTGGCTATAGTCGGCCGCAACCAGCACGTTTCCGGGCGCAGGCACGAAAGCGCCCCGAATCCGGAGGCCGCGATCCGATCGAATCGGAATGTTCTGGAGGTTCGGATCCGAACTCGAAAGCCGCCCCGTGGCCGTTACGGCTTGGTTGAAACTGGCATGAATGCGCCCATCGCGGGCGTCTCGGAGTTGAGGCAGCGGATCGACATAGGTGCCCTTGAGCTTGGCGATCTCGCGGTACTCCAGAAGGAGTCTCGGCACTTCATGCAGAGGCGCCAGAGCCTCGAGTGTGGCTGCGTCGGTCGAAAAGCCCGTCTTGGTCTTCGATTGCACCGGAAGCTTGAGCTCTTCAAACAGCAGATGGGCCAGTTGCTTGGGTGAATTGAGATTGATCGGCCCGGTCGTAAAGGCCGCGATCTTCGCCTCAATCGCACGCAAGCCCTCACCGAACTCCTTCGAGAGCTGAGCCAACCAGGGTTCGTTGATCGCTACTCCGGCCGCCTCCATCCGTGCGAGAACCGCCACGAGGGGCAGATCCACACGAGCAAAGACCTCCATCAGGCGCTCGGCTTCCAGTCGCCGATGCAGTTCACGCCAGAGCTGCACGGCAATCCAGGCGTCCTCGGCCGAATAGCGCGTCGCAAGGTCGATCGGCACCAGATCAAACCCAATCTGATCCTTCCCTTTTCCGCAGACTTCCTCGTACGAAAGCACCTCGTAACCCAGGTAACGCGCAGCCAGCGTCTTCAGGTCATGTCGACCCTCGACGTCCAGCACGTAGGCGGCCACCATCGTGTCGGCACCGATCCCATCGAAGGCGATCCCCTGCTGCAGGCAGACCGACATATCGTACTTCAGATTCTGGCCGATCTTCTTGTAGCGTGGATCTTCGAGATACGGTTTGAGGCGGGCGAACACCAGGTCGCAGGAAAGCTGCTGCTGTGAAGTGCCACGATGCCCCACGGGAATGTACCAGGCATGGGAATCGAGCGCGCAGATCGCGACGCCAACCACCTCTGCCTCGCGTGGATTCAATGAAGTCGTCTCGAGATCAAAGCCAAATTCGCAGGAGGCCTCAATCTCGCGAAGGACTTCACCCAGCTGTGTTTCGGTGAGGACGGTGCGAAAATCGGTTGGGGACAGCTTGGGTGTTGATATGGATTGAACCGAAGCCTCGGGATGAACGGCTGCACTGCTGGGTGAATCGGAACGTTGAGGGGCAGCCGCATCCGCGCTGCCCGTTCCGCGCATTCTCCACTTCTCCACCAGCGCATGAAAGTCGAGGTTTTTCAGAAACTCGAGGCACGACTCTCCCGGCGAAAAACGGAACTCAAAATCCTTCTCCGAAACCGCGAGGTCGATGTCCGTCCGCACGGTCGCCAGCTCCTGCGAGAGCCGGGCGATCTCGGCCTGTTCGGCAATCGTCTGGCCCTTCTTCCCAGTCACTTGTCCCGCTGAAGCGGCGGCGAGCACTGCTTCCAGCGAGCCAAACTGTCGGAGCAGCTCCACTGCCCCCTTCGGACCAATTCCTGAAACTCCCGGAATATTGTCCGAGCTGTCTCCCACGAGTGCCAGATAGTCCCGAACCTGCCCGGGTGGAACGCCCATCTTCGCCTCGACCTGAGCCCCGTCGTAAAGAACGTTCTTGAGCGTATCGAGCATCTTCACCCGGTGATTGACCAGCTGCATGAGATCTTTGTCGCCCGAAACGATCACCACTTCGTGCTGCGGAGACAACTCGAACCAACGATTGGCGAGCGTGCCGATCAAATCATCCGCTTCAACGCCCGGCACGCGAAACGAATGGATGCCCATGAGCCGAACCAGTTCCTCGATGCGATCAAACTGTGGAACCAGATCATCCGGAGGCGCCGATCGATTGGCCTTGTACTCGGCGTAGCGCTCCTTGCGAAAGGACGGCTCCTTCGAATCGTAAGCCACGACGAGGTACTCGGGTCTGGCATCATCGATCAGCTTTTGAAGCATCGACGCCACACCATAGATGGCGTTGGTGGGCTCGCCCGTGCGACTGGTCAGCGGCCGGATGGCATAAAAGGCCCGAAAAATGAACGAACTGATGTCGATAAGGTAAAGCGTCTGCTTCGGATCCGCAGTCGCACCGCTCTTCGTGACCATGAAAACCTCCTGAACGAACTCAGATTTCGCGCGACTGACGCGGCAATTCGATCACCCGGGTGTCGGCCATCACATCTCCGAGACGGGTCTCATGCTCGAGCTTGAGCATGAGAAAAACCTCGATCAGGGCCAGCGGAATGCCCACCAGAACGAAAATGATCCATCCCCATAGAGGAATGATGGCAAAAAATGTCGCAATTCCTGCAGGAAGATTCCTCAATGCCGACTCGCGCCAGCGCGCGGGAGAGCCATCAAGAACTCGCACCACCCGCAAACCCACGATCCGCTTGCCGACGCTCTGTCCCGAAAACCCCCAACGATCGATTCCATCGGCAAGCAGGCTGTAGGCGATCGCCAGAAAGGGGCCGATCGGGTACCAGACGAGCGCCGCAATCAGCACGGTCAGCACCATGTCGACGGCCTTCGCCGCCACTCGCTGCATCACGGCCACTTTCACACGAGCCCCTTCGGGCAGCGTGCTGCGAACCGTATCGGTCACGCTATCCTGGGCATCTTTCAGGCGATCCAGAATCGTCTCGATGGTTCGATGAAGCAGGGTGAAGAGCTTTCGAACGAATTCGAGAATCCGGCCCGCATCGCGATTCATGCAGGGGTTCCCGAAAGGAAGAATCGATCGAGCAGGTCGACCAGGCTGTGCACGATGAAGATATGGGTCTCCTGAATGCGCGAAGAGTTACGCCCCCCCGCAGCATTGAGATTGATCGTCGAAAGCGACGCCAGCTGGCCACCCGTGCCTCCCGTGAGACTAATCACCGGGCAACCGATCTTCTGTGCAGACTCGACGGCACGCAGAACGTTGGCGCTGTTGCCTGAAGTCGAGATCGCAATCAACAGATCCTCGGGACGGGCAAGAGCTTCGACCTGACGCGAGAACACCCACTCATACCCATAGTCATTGCCAACAGCCGTCAGATTCGACGTGTCTGTCGTCAAGGCAATGGCAGGAAGGGCCCGGCGCTCGACCAGCATTCTCCCCACCATCTCGGCGGCCATGTGCTGCGCATCGGCGGCAGACCCCCCGTTTCCACAAATCAAAACCTTTCCGGAGCGCTCCAGGCATTCGGCGATCATCTGGGATGCCCTGACCAGCAGCTCCCCCTGATCTCGAAGAAACTGGTCACGGATGGCCGTTGACTCTGCAGAAGTTTGAGTGAGATAGTCCAGCGGTTTACTCATACTTGAAGACTTATCCTTGAATTGCAGGCAGTTGCGAGAGAAATCTTCAGGTGATCTGAGAAGGAATCGCGACCGAACCCTCGGGCCCCGGCCCGAGATCCAATCGAAAGAGGAACTAAAAATGGCCAACTCTGTGAACGTCAAAACCGCGACCGATGGAAACTTTTCCAACGAGGTGCTGCCCTCGGCTCAACTGACCGTGGTCGACTTCTGGGCGGAATGGTGCGGCCCGTGCCGCCTGCTCGGGCCCACGATCGATGCACTTGCCGACCAGTTCGCCGGCAAGGTGAATGTCTTCAAGATGAACGTGGACGAAAATCCGGAAACCCCGGGAAAGTTTCACGTTCGCGGCATTCCGACGCTGATTTTTCTGAAGAACGGCCAGCTGGTGGATCAGCTTGTGGGCAACCAGCCGAAGGATGCGATTGCGCAGGTCATCGAGAAGCACCTCTGATTGCTGCGATGGCGCGAGCCATCGGGATCGCTGCCGTGGCGCGATAATAAAAATTGACCGTCTGAAGAGTTCGGTTATCCTTTGATTTAAATACGCAGGGTTAGGTGCATGGAGTCGCACCGCTTCCGTTGCGCGCTAGAAACTAGCGAGAACCAAGAACGAGGAACCCATGGAATCGGGAAATTTCATCCACTTCATCGGCGAAGCATTCCAACAGGGCGGATTTGCCATGTGGCTGATCGCGGCCAGCCTGGCATTCAGTATCGGCCTCACTCTGGAGCGGTTCCTCCGTCTCGGACAGGCCAGCCTCAATGGTTCAGCCTTCATGTTCGAAGTGCAGAAATACATCCTCGGAAATGACCTCGACGGTGCCATCCGTCTTTGCAACGGTTCGGGCAATGCCGCCTTGGCCCGGGTCATCAAGGCCGGCCTTCAGCGGGCATCACGGGATCAAGAGCAGATTCAGAACGCCCTGGATGCGGCCAGCCTGGAGGTCATCCCCAAGCTCGAACGCAACCTTCCGTATCTATCCCTGATTGCCAACGTCGCCACCCTTCTGGGGCTCCTTGGAACCATCTCGGGCCTGATCAAATCCTTCGGAGCGGTTGCTCTCGCCGACCCTGCGCAGCGTCAGGCCATCCTGGCTGCCGGTATCTCAGAAGCCATGAACGCCACCGCCTTTGGTCTGGTGACGGCCATCGGCACCATGGTCGTGCACAGCATGCTCAGCAGCAAGGCCGGCAGGATCGTTGAAGAGATCGATGAGTACGGCGTGAAGCTGCTCGACCTGCTTTCGGCACGCAAGTATCGCCATTCCTCGGAGAAGGCGGAGTAACCCGTCGTGCTTCAACGTCCCAGCACCCGCCGGAGATCGACCCCGTCCGAGGTCCAGCTCAATCTGGTGCCGATGCTTGACGCGCTGGTCACGCTCATCGGATTCCTGCTCTTCTCGATGAGCTTCCTTTCGCTGGTGACCATCGAAACGCCGACTCCCGAGATCAATCCGCAGCAGCTCGAACAAAAGCTCGAAGAAAGGCCTCTCCAGCTGACCGTATCGATTCGCGAAAAGGAAGCGGAGATCTGGAGTCCGTTCGAGCGGATCCAGAACCAGGTCATCCCTCACACCGAGGAAGGACTTCCCGACACTCGTGCGATTCATGAGGCCCTGATCGAGGTCAAACGCCAGTTCATCGACGAAAAAAAGGTGGTTTTCGTTCCCTCCGCGAATACCTCGTATGACATTCTGATTGCCGTCATGGACAGCATGCGCGGCCTTGAGCCGACCGATCCGCCACTTTTCCGCCAGAACAGCGAGACCGGAATCGATGAGCCGGTAAAGGTCCTCTTTCCCGAAGTGGTCTTCGGCAATATCCTGGGAGAGAACTGATGGCCCGAACACGCTCGATTCGATTCAGACGAGGCCGAAGAAAACCGCGCGAGATCGAACTGCAGCTCACCAGCATGATGGACGTGCTCGTGATCATCCTGGTCTTTCTGCTCAAAAGCTACTCGACCTCGACCAATAACTTCACGACCCTGCCGGGCTTGAAGCTGCCCATCTCGGCCTCGCAGGACCTTCCGCCCGACAGCCTTCACCTCATCATCACGCCTGAGGGCATGACGTTCGAAAACGAACGGATTGTGGAATTCGACCTCAACTCGAGCTCGCTCGATGACGAAGCCACCTACTCGCTTCGCCCCGTGGACCTTGCCGAAGATGGGCGCCAGGTGAGACCCCTTTATGCAGCACTGGTCCAGGCTCGGGAACGTGCCGAGCTGCTTCGGGCCAAATCCAGCGCCCGCGACGAAACGGGAAGCCCGCTGCCTTTTGATGGTGTTTTGGCCATTCAGGCGGACAAGCGAGTGCACTACCAGACGATTCGACAGATCATGTACACGGCCGCCACTGCCGGCTACAAGGTGTTCCGGCTACTGGCACTGAAGCGCGAAACCTGAGCTCAATCCCAGCTCAAGCGACACTGGTTCTGGCTGGCCAACGTGAAACCGACCAGCTTGTAGAGCATTCGCGCTCCACAGTTGGCATCCCACTCGCTTGATCCATCGCCCGGCGACACCTCATTGAGGTCGAAACCCACGATGCGCCGTCCCGAACGCACGAGGGACTTGAGGATCCAGACCGCCTCGCTGAAGTCCAGTCCCCCCGGAACCGGAGTGCCCGTATTCGGGCAATATCGGGGATCGAGTCCATCGATGTCGAACGAAACATAGACCTGCTCGGGAAGATCGGCGACGATGCGATTGGCAAATCCCTCGAATGTCTCGCCGCGAAAGCGACTGGCAACCAGGTCTCGATCAAAATAGGTGCGAACCCGCTCCCCCTGCGATCGGCAATACGTCATCTCCTGCTCGCAGACGTCCCGAATTCCGACCTGAACGAGCTTCGTGACCTGGGGAATATGCTGAAGCACATTGTGCATGATCGAGGCATGGGAATACTCGAAGCCCTCATAGGCCTCGCGCGTGTCCGAGTGGGCGTCGAAATGCAGAACACCGAACTCGCGGGGCCTGCCTCCCGAAGGCACTGAAAACCATTCGGCATGGGCACGAATGGCACCAAACGGTGTGGAATGATCTCCACCAACCAGACCTACGATCTTGCCAGCCTCCAGCAGGTCGCGAACCTGGGCATGAACCCAGTCGTTCATCTCGACCGAAAGCGCATTCACTCGACTGAGAGCCTGCTGGAGTTCGGGGTGGCTAGAAACGTCACCACCGACAGCGATCACCTTTTGCGCGAGTTCACGCCCCTCTTTGTTTCGTGCCAGGATCTCAGCCGAATTCTCACGCATGAAAATTCCGGGCGCGTAGGGCGTCTCGACATCCAGGTCAAACAGGTCGACCTGGCGACTGGCCTCAAGAATCGCTTCAGGTCCGCGAGAGGTTCCACCTCCGTAGGAAGTCGTCACTTCCCAGGGAACCGGCAGAAGCACGACCTTCGCCTGCTCTTCGTTGAAGGGCAGGCCGAACACACCCGAATCTTCAGTCGCTGCAGCATTGGGATCGAAACCCGGAATCGATAAACTTTCGTTCATTTCCCGTTCATCGCACGGACGACGGGCGCTGGAAAGGGCCGGATGAAAGAGCCGTCGGAGGCTCCAGATGCCAGAGCACCTCGGTCTGGGCCGCAGAAGGCAGCGCTTCGATCCGCTGCCGAAAGTTTCGAGTGATGCAGACTCTGGCATCCCGTTTTTCGCAGTAGAAGATTCTTCCTTCGAGCGTGGCGTGCCCCCCAGAAGGCTCCTTCGCTTGCTCTAGACGCCCCAGATCGAGCGCCAGACGTTCGAGAGCCTGCGTGTCCCAGCGCCCAACCGTAGTGCCGTCAGCTGCACGAAGCTGCAGCACACTCGGAGCCTCGGGATTGACCTTGTAGCCCGCAGGAAGAGAGAGGCGAAAACGGAGCGGCACCCCTGCACGAACTTCGAGCGGAGCAAATTCGCTTGTGGCTCCCCCCCAGGAGCAGTCCCCCACGAAAAGCCCCGGAAGCAGGAAGAGCAGGGCGACCCGCAACCTCACCCCATCATCCTCCGGCGGGAGAGAACTTGAAGGGATACGTCACCTGAACAATCCCGCCGCCTCGTGGCATCGGAAAATCGATGCGTCGAATGACGTTCAGGATGCAGCGCTCCGTATTGGCATTCCTGAGGGTCGTCGATGCCACGCCCGCCTGGGTTACCCGGCCTTGCGCTCCAATGACGAAACTGGTTCCCACTCGACCCGCGAGATTCGGATTCTCGGCATTGATTTCGCGCTCATAGCAGAGCCGAAATTCATCCCTGTGAGCCAGGAGTGCGGCCTCGATCGCAGAGGCATCGATGGCCCCCATCACCACGGCCTCCTCGGGTCCTCCCGAGCGAATCACCACGCGGGTCTTGCCACCAATGATACCTGAGCCGTCTCCAGCAGCCCCGAGACCCGTTCCAACACGACCGCCTCCGCGGCCCTGCTTACCGAGCCCACCAGCCAAGGTGTCAGCGCTTCCACCGCCCCCCTGCCCGGTTCCACTCAATGCCTGGCCGCCAGTACCGTAAGAGGTGAAGCCCCCAAAACCCTTGAGCTTGGATCCATCCTTGCCCAGGCGAGCAGCACTGTTTCCGAGCAGGTCTTGAATCTTTTCGGTCGCGCCCTTGAGCAGATCGACGTTCCCGACATCATTGACCTGGCTCTCTCCACCGCCACCAGCGCCTGCCCCTCCCTGAGGAGACGGGCGCTTGGCAAGATCCTGGGCCACTCCCCCCCGACCTCGGGCGTTGCGTTCGCCACGCCGTCCTTCCTTTCCTTTGGCTCGGGCTCCTTCACCTTCCTTGGCACGGTCCTGCGCGACGCTCTGCTTTCGGCCAGAGGGCTTGGGTGCCTGCTTTCCGAGCTGAATCTCCTTGGGAATCGGCTTCTTCGCATTCTCGGGGTTGGGCTTCAGATCTACCTTCGTGACCTGGGGTTTTTCGGGAAGAGCCTTGGGCGCAGGCTCTGGCGCCGGCTTCGGCTGCGGAATGCGAGGCTGCGCATACTTCTCCGGCTGATACAGGATCGTTGCGATGCGCTCGGGAAGCTGTTCGGCCTCAATCTGCTGAGGCACCGTCATGCGACTCAGAGAAAAGAAGAAGAGCCCGGTGAAGAGCAACGACAGAGTCATTGTTCGAAACAAGAAAGCATCCCGACGCCGGTCACTGCCAGCGCGCAGTCGCGGGGGAGCGGCTGTCTGCGAGAGATAGAAATCGACCTCACCGGCCGACAGCTTGGCAAAAACGCCGGTATCCAGGGGAACTGAACCATCGCCCAGCGACTCAACGCGCTCGAGCCTGCCCGAGCGCTGGACGACGCCCTTGAGCTTCGGATCAAGATTGAGGACGAATTGCGATCCCGAGCGGGTTACCAGCTGATGGGTGTCGGAAGAGAGCACGGCGGGAATGGCAAATTCAGCTCGACGGGACGCTCCGATTCGAACCCGCGATTCGGAGACGAAATGCCGAACATCGAGAATCAGCCCCCGCCACGACATGACGATCTCCAGCGCCGGACGCTTCTCGGCACCATGATCGAAGATCTCCTGCTCCGGCGGCTCCTCGCTGAGAAGCGAGCTGAAGTCTTCGTCCGCACGCTTGAAAAGCCGATCACCGCCGGTCTCGATCGTCGCGGGACGCTCGACCTCATCGAGGCGGTTCCAGCCAAAGACCAGTCGGTGCATTCCGATTTCGATGACGTCTCCCTCGGAAAGCGAGCTGGTGACGACGCCCTGGCCGTTGAGCTTCACGCCTGAGTCGCTCGCCAGGTCGAAAAGGGTCGCCTCGATGACGCCATCCCCTCTTCCCTCACGGGTGAGTTCGACGACGGCATGAATCGGCGACACCTTCTCGCCTCCCAGGCGGATATCGGCCGATTCCACCGAGCCGATGACCAGCCGCGGCTTCTGAATGCGCAGAGCGGTTTCACGACCCTCGGGGTCGCTCACGCGAAAAACAGCCACCCACTCTCGGAGGTTTCGCTCTTGTGCCGTAGACGTCCTGCCAGATTCGATCTCGCTCATCTCGACCTCACCGCGTTTGCATCAGATCCCGAAGGATCATGCGTCGGAAATTCGTTCGGGGCTGTACCAGGGATCCAAATTTCTCCTCCTGGCGACGCTGAAAGTAAAGCTCGCCGGGATTTCGTACTTCGCCTTCGATGCCCAGGCCCTCGAAGTCGAGTTCGGTTTTCTTGGGATAGATGATTCGGGGCTCCCTGCGGGGAGTCTTTTTCTCGGCCGCCTCGGAAGGGCGCGACCAGAAGATTCCCGCGACGAGAGCCATCGACGCCACGACATTCAGGATCATGGCGGCGAGCCCGGCGCGATAAAGAACCCGGGCCTTTTCACTATCTAGTTCGATTGGGGTTTGCCGGTATTCCATGACCTGCAGGCCTCCTTGAGTTTGCTTGCGGCGAACGACTCCTGTGCGCCGACGGGATCCCTCATCTCCGACAACCGCTCGATGCAGGCGGCCGAATCTTTCACCGCCGAAACGGCTGCCTCGTGAAAGGCCTGGGCAAAGCGCCGCGAATCGGCCCCCGCCTCGCGGGAACGCACGAAGGCGCTTCGGGCAAGCGAGAGATTTCCAACGCCCTGAAGCGCAACCCCGAGGCCGTCCTCGGCCAACGAGGATCGGTCCTTGAGCTGCACCTGCTCCCAGACTTTTTTCGCCGCCGAGTGCAGTCCAAAATAATTGAGCATCTGACCGCGATTTGCCCGAATCGTCGTCGTGAGCGTTTCTCGCGAACTGGCCTCCTTCAACAGGGCGTGCACCTGCTCGGCAACCCATGCGTCATCCAGCCCGGCGGGCTCCTCGGCGATTTTCACGACTGCAAGGTTGTTGAGAGCAGCGACGCTTTTCGGATCGATAGCGAGTACGCGGTCCAGAGCCACGGCCGCAAGTCCGGGACGTTCCTCCTCACGGGCGAGCCAGAGCGCATAGCGACCCCAGAGCGCCGCATTGGCAGTGTCTCGGGATAGCTGCTCCCGAAGCTTGGAGATTCCGAATTCCTCCTGCCCGAAGGCGAGGAATTCGACGTGGGACAGACGCGGCATCGGCCCTTGAGCAACGGCTCTTTTCTGAAAAATTCCCACTTCGACCAGCATTGCCGGTAATTCGGCACTGATCCACTCGGCCGCCACCGCCTTCTTTTCAGACTTCTGGAAGAACTGAAAGGCCGTCGCCCTCAGAGACGCAACCAGCTTGCCCACGCTCGAATCTCCGGGAGCGAGCTGCTCCATCTCAGCAGCCAGCTCGAGAGCCACCTGGACCAGCCGACGAGAGGCTCCGATCGAGAAGCCACCTCCGGCCTCGAGAGTAGCGGCATAGGCCTTCTGAATCCGTTCGAAGGCCTTCAGTCGTCCAGGAAGCTCCTTGGCCAGCGTCTCACGCGTCAGCTTCGGCGATTCGATCGACTGCTCCACGAGGCGGGCCAGCTCGTAACGAGCCATCGCCGTAAAGAACGAACCGGTTCCCTTCTTTGAAAACCGTACGGCCCTCTCGAGCAAGCCCAGCGCTTCTTCACGACCTCCCGCCTGCAATTGATGCCGAGAGAGGCGGACTGCACACTCGGGCTCCTCAGGGGCACCTGCCACCGAAAGGCATTGTCGATAAGTCTGGATCGCGAGAGCGGGAGTCTCCTGGCGCTCCTGCTCCCGTGCGAGCACCAGAAGGGCGCGAGCGCGTAGGGGAGATTTTGGAAACGTCTTCAGGAATCGTCCCACCATGGCATCGAGCGCCTCAGACTCGCCCGCTCCAGCCAGAATGCGGATTCCCGCCAGGGTTGGCTCGGGGTCCCGGGTGAATTCGGCCAGCCGTTCGAGCACTTCGGCACTCCCCCGAAAACCACCCCGAATAAAAAGTAGAGTGGCCGAGTTCCTCATGGCCTGGGCTGCTGCCTTGCTGTCGGGTATGCGCTTTTGCCAGTCACCGATCACACGGTCGGCGTTCTTCAGGTCATTGATGCGCAGCCAGCTTGCGACGGCGTTTTCAAAGGCCTTGCCGGCGACCGAGGGATCGCGCGCCTCGGCGGCGTAGCGTTCATAAAGCTTTGCGGCCCCCTTGAAGTCCTCGTCCTTCTCGAAAAAGGCGATCTCCATGACCTTGAGCCTTGCCTGCTGCTCGGCGAGCGCTGCCTTGAGCTTGGCGCCCTTTTCGAGGTCAAAGGCGAGCACCTCCGGGTACTCTCGAATGTCCTCGATGGCCTCCTCAAGGTCTTCGGCGTTGTCCCGCGAAACCTTGCCCGACTTCTCGATTTTTTCGGAAGCAGTCAGGCGATCTGCAAAAATCTGAAGCCAGAGTCGCGCCGCCGTGACGGCCTGCCCTGATCGAGGATGCTGTTTCATGAGGCTCTTGATCCGCTTGAGCGCCTCCGACTGCGAGCCCGGATAGGCGGCCAGAACCTGGGAAGACTTCAGGCGCGCCTCACGTGCCTCCGTCGTTCCCTCGAGGGCTTCGTTCAGCACGTCGGAGGCCTGAACGAATTCGCGCTCTAAATCCGTCGGATCATTCCGAACCACGATCGACTTCTTCGAAGCACTCGAATCCCTGCGAATCGCATCGGCAAGACTGGCCGTCCATAGAGCCGCCGCCTCCTTCGCATAGCGCTTGTCGCCTCCCTCGACGACCTTGCGGTAAAGCGCGGATGCCTCCTTCGAAAGACCTCGCTCGCGCTTCACATCGGCAAGGTACATCCGAATTTCGGGAGTCTCGTTCCTCGAATCTGAAAGCTTCAGAATCGGATCGAGGTACCGCTCATAAAACTGTTCGGCCACAACCAGAGACTTTCGATCGGCCTTCTTGCGATAGGCCTCATGGCTCTCGGTGGCCGTGCGACGAATCATGGCCCGAAGGTTCTGCCACGACGTTTCGGTCTCACCCTCCGCCGACGAATAAAGCCGGATACCTTCAATGCGCGCCAATGCGCTGGAATACCGTCCTCGACGCAGATCGAGATCGACCAGCTTGACCCGCACGCGAAAGGCCGCCTCATCGTCGGGATGCGTTTCGAGCAGCGATTCGTAGACCTGGGTCGCTTTTTCCGGCTCGACATTCCTCTCATACTGCCGTCCCAGCGACTCGAGTACTCTCGGATAGAACTTCTGATCGCCGACCACCTTCCTGAAATACTGAATCGCATCCGGAACATTGCCCGACTCGGTCATGAAGAGTGCCAGATCGCGAAGCGCCTCTTCACGGATCGAAAAAAGCCGCTCGCCTCCCATTCCCGCCAGACGAATCGCCTCCTTCATCTGGTAGACGGCCTTGTCGTACTGCCTCAGACGGTAGAGGCACCAGGCGATCCGATGTCGGACTCGCGGAAGCTGTACCTGAAAGCCCGGCGACTGGGCGGCCCGGGCGAGAACCTGCTCGAAATAGGGCAGCGCCGTTCGATAATCGCGACTTCGAAAGGCCGCCTCGCCCAGCTCACGCAGGGCCTCGACGGCGTAGCTGCTCGAAGAATACCTTCGAACCAGCTGCTGGTAATAGTCACGTGAACGGTTTTCATCGCCCAGTTCGGCATGGTTGTAGGCTAGAAAGTACAGCACCTGGTCCATGCGCTCATAGGGGATGCCAAAGTCGATGATCTTCTGACAGGCTTCGATCGCCAGTCGAAGGTAGGGCATTGACCTCGATCGATCGATCTTTCGAGCGGCGATTCCCTTTTCAAGCCGTTGATCGTGAATCCGGCCCTCAACGAGAAACTCGAACCGATAGGCTTCGATGTGGATTTCAGCCAGTCGAAGGTAAAGATCTGCTCGTCTCGCCTCGGGCTGCCGACGCGAGAGAGCCAGCCTGAGTTCCTCGACTTCCTGGTCGCGTAGCTCACGAATCTTCTGCTCGTCGGCCGTCATCACGGCGCGGGCTTCCTGCTCGGTGTACCCCGCTGCCGCAGGCGTTCGTTCCAGAGCATCCGCCAGCAAGGGAGCGGAGTAGAGCAAAACCATCAATGAAAGGGCACCCAGGGGCCTAGCCACGGCACTCCGACTCCAGCGCAAACACATAATCTCCGAGCTCGTCATTCCAGAACTCCCCGTTGAAGGACCAGCGGTACTGGTCATCCCGGCGCGACGGCGTGACGTTGCCCCGGGCACGCTCCTCGTCGACAGGTCGACGAGTCATGAGCTTTTCCTTGAAACGACGCAGCATCTCGAGCCTGATGAACGACATCTTCTCGTAGTTGCCGATCAGCTCGGAATGGTAGTCGAGCAGGCTGTTCTTGACGAAGGCCCCTGCGAGAGCGCGAATCGCCTTCAGGCGAAAATTCAAAACCTCATTTAGAAACTCGGGAAACCCCTTTCCACGTTCAACAGCGACGCCGGGCTGGGAGGACGCAAAGCTGCGGATATTCTGCAGCTCAACGGTCAGCTCGCGCTCGGATCGCATCCAGCGTTGAAAGGACGGTGAACGGACGAATCGGTTCATCAGACGGTTGAGAGGCTTTGCCGAAGTCAGGGGCTGGGCAGCGGCAACCTTGCCAGCATCAAACAGACCGGGAAGGCTCTTCCCGCTCCGATCCAGGAGCCCGCGAACCTCGTCGCCCACCAGGGCGTGGGTCGAATTGAACTCGGCGACCACCTTGTCTGCATCGGCATAAAGACAGAGAGCCAGATAGGCCTGAGCCCGAAGCACTTCCACTTCAGGATTGTAGACGAACGAGAGCGCGGGACTCTTGTAGGAGACCAGCTTGCCGAGCGTCCGGTTGAATTCGTTTCGACGATAAGAGTTCCACGCCTGCTCAAACAGAATCTCGGGCCAGACGATGCTGTCCTTCGAGATCCGGTCATAGACTCGGTCGGCCCTCTCAAAATCCTGCTTCTCGTAGAGCACTCGAGCCTGTCCGGCAATGCAGCGATTCTTCAGATCCTCGCTCGCGCGATTCCCCTCGTTCAACAAGGCTGCGGCCGAGCGTTCGCACGCTTCAAAATCCGCAAGGGCGGCATCCAGACGTCCACTTGATGCGTGGGCCGAGGCTCGAAGTTGAAAAAGCTCATCGGCATTTCGATCGGACGAAGAAATTCCTCCGAGCAGCGAAACAGCCTTCTTATCGTCCCCCTTTAAAAGAGAGTCACGAGCAGCCGTATACAGAAAGAACGATCGATTTCGGGCATCGTAGTCCTGGGATGACGTATGCTTGAGCAGATAGGGGCTCAGGAAGTCCGCACCCACGGCAAGCATCATTCGCTCGGTTCGAGGCAGCACCCGACGAATGGCGGTTCGATCGCCCGTCTCGAGCGCTTGAATGAAAAAATAACTGGCCGACTGCTCGAGGCCCGCTTCGATCAGAGAAAGCGTGATCCAGGCATAGGCCTCAGGCCTTCGCGAAGGATTTTCGTTGATGGCCGAAAAGGCATAGCGGGCGGCCTTGAAGTACTGCTTCTTGGCGTAAAGCTGCTGAGCCTCGGAAAGACGCTGAAGAGCGCCCTCGTCCGAGGACCACGCTGGAACGGCGACACAGGCCAGAACGCCCGCGATCAGAGACGGTAGCCGAGGCCGGCACCAAACTGGAAGTTTGAGAACCACGTCTTGTCCCCCGA
>CAYSOA010000010.1:48363-72012 GCA_964432565.1 uncultured Bacteriovorax sp. | reverse complement strand
GGTCCCGCAGTCTCGGAGTTCGCACGCGTGAGATCAAGAAGCAGGCAAGAAGCAGTGTCAGCCAACTCATCAGCGCCCCAGACAGGAACGGAGCACCGCCGGAGTGCAGCCCCGTGACGCCAGGCGCCCCCTCGTTGTGCCAAGAGCCGCCGCTCCGCCCCGGCCTTCCGCTCGCACCCGAACCGCCACTCCGCCCCGATCCCCCGTGTCCACCCGACACGGCGGCCGTCGTGCCACAACCAAAAAACTCCCCTGCAAACGGCTCCTGACGGGGATACAGGTACGCCACACCCTCGGCATCGTCCCGCGACAGGGCGAGCGTCGTCTTGCCCGAAATATTGAAATACATCAAAGCCGCCGGATCGGCCGCATGCCCCAGACCCAGCACATGTCCCAGTTCATGGGCGATGATGATCGATAGCTGCTCGGCAGAGAAATTTTCGATGTCGGCGGCACCCCCTGAGCCGTTCAGCAGCATGGGCGCATAGACGAGTCGTCCGTCGATCGAAGCCGGACGCACCAGCGCGGGAACGAGATCCCTAATCCCCCCCGTCCCTTCCTCGTCATCCAATCCCGATTCAAAACCGAAGTCCGAGCTGCACAAAATCACCGGGCTATCCAGAATGCGCGGAGGCTCCGAAGAAAGATCCACATCAAAATCCGCCGAACTCGATGTTGAGATCCGCCCCCGTTCGAGCCGAATCCCACTCATCGGCACCGAATTCCAGAGAGCGACGGCAGCATCGATCGCCGCTTCGAGCTGCTGCTGAGTCACTGAACAGTTTTGGGGATTATAATGAATGGGCAGAATCGAGGCGTCCCATCCCCGCAGGTCCGAGCCGATGACCAGCGTAAAGGCTCGAGCCGGGCTCACCCCAACCGCAGTCCCCACTGCCACCAGAATCAGGGCCAGGCCTCCGGCAAGAATCCCCCTCGTGAAATGTCTCAGCATCATCCCAAGAGTCGAGGATTTAGCCGTATTTTTCAACGTCTTGCCAAACGAGCGCAAATTTCGCAGAGTCCGCCCTCATGAGCCTCCCTCTGAACCGCATCCAGCGCCTGCCCCCCCGGGTAGCTGAACAGATTGCCGCCGGCGAAGTGGTCGAGCGTCCGGCCAGCGTCGTCAAGGAGCTGCTCGAAAACTCGCTTGATGCAGGAGCCACCGAAGTTTCTGTGACCCTCAAAGAAGGCGGTCGCAGCCTGATCGAAGTACTCGACAATGGATCGGGCATCGAAGCAGAAGACCTGCCACTGGCGCTCGAGCGGCATGCCACCAGCAAACTTCGCGCAATCGACGATCTCGAGCGACTGCACACTCTGGGTTTTCGGGGCGAAGCCCTGGCCAGCATCGGCGCGGTCAGCCGCCTCGAAGTGCTGTCGCGAACGACCGAAAACACCGACGCGCACGTGATTACCCTGGATCACAGTACCCGCGAACTTTCGCAGGCCACCCCCGAGCCCGTCACCTTCGGCCATTTTCTGGGCAGCCCGAAGGGAACCCGAATTCGGAGCGAAGGCCTTTTCTCGCAGATTCCCGCACGCCTGAAGTTCCTGAAAAGCCCCGGAGCCGAGTTGTCGCAAATTCGAGAATCGATGGAACGACTTGCCCTGTCGCATCCGAGTGTCGGCTTTCGACTGCAAAGCGACGCCCGCATGGTGCTGAATCTGCGGCCCCAGACCGAAGAGGAACGGATTCGAACGGTCGTTGCCGATGGCGAGGATTTTCCGATTCGCAGGGTCGAGGTCGAACGCGAAAGCGGATTGAAGTTGAAGGTCTTCTGGGTTCAGGGCTTGAGCCTGCCCCATTCACGAAGCCTGATTCAGCTCGTCAACGGCCGAGTTCTTCGCGACCGAGTGCTCCAGCAGGCGATTTTGCAGCCGTTTCGCCAGTCACTACTGCCCGGAAAGTTTCCGGCCGTGGTGGCCTACCTGACGATCGATCCTCGCGAGATGGATGTAAACGTTCATCCGACGAAGAGTGAGATTCGCTTTCTGAACTCGCGCCGAATTTTCACCGCTTTCGATGAAGCCCTCGGACTGCTGATTCGCACCCATGGCGTCGTGGCCTATGTCGGCGGCGCAGCCGAAACTCCTACGGGAGTGGCCGAGGCTACTGCGCTTCACCCAAGGGACTCGCGCCCATTTGGCGACGTCCCCGACTTTTCTCCGTCCTCGGGACGAATTCTGCCCCCTGCGCGCACGCCCTCCCCGTCGCTGGGCTTTGACTTCACGCCGGGTGCGGTCACGCTGTCTCGCGACGGCGCAGAAAGCCAGTCTCGCGACAGCGCAGATAACCCGTCTCGCGACGGCATAGAGAGCCCGGCACCTTCCGGCATCGCCCACCCCGCACTGGCCGCCTTTCGGCCCGAAGCCTACCTCGGCGTACTCTTTCGTACCTTCCTGGCCTTCGACCTGGGCGACGAGCTCGGACTCATCGACCAGCATGCCGCACACGAGCGCATTCGCTATGAGCTGCTCAAATCTCGCGCCATCCATCGTGCTCAATCGAGCGACGTTCAGGATCTGCTGATTCCCGAAGTGGTTTCGTTCGACGAACTTCAGCAGCACGAACTCGAAGCGCGACTCGCCGTGCTGGCTCGTCTCGGATTCGAGTCGGAGCTCTTTGGCCCCGGACAGCTTCTCGTACGCAGCATCCCTCCCGAGTGGGGCAATCTCGATCTTCGCATCCGCCTCAAGAATCTGGTCGGACGCCTGCTGGCTCTTGATCCCGAAACAGCCGGCAGCGAAGAACTCTTTCTCGACGAACGACTTTTTGAAAAGCTGGCCAGCGAGGCCTGTCGCTCTTCGGTGCGTGCCGGAGACCGCATGGACTCGTGGGGCGCCCGCTCGCTGATCGAGCAGCTCTCGCGCTGTGAACATCCCTGGAACTGCCCTCACGGAAGGCCCACCACGGCGCGAGTGCCGCGGGCACGGTTTGAAGAATGGTTTCAGCGCATCGTCTGATCGAAACCCCCATCCTGACCGGACCTACGGCAAGTGGCAAAACCGCCTTTGCTCTCGCACTTGCCGAGCGCCACGGGCTGGAGATTCTCAATGCCGATAGTCTGCTGGTCTACCGGGGTTTCGACATCGGAACGGCCAAGCCCACGCCCGAGGAGCGTGGAGACATTCCCCACCATCTGATCGACATCCGCGACCCCGAGCAGTCGTTCACTGCGGCTGATTTCGTTCGAGAAATCGAGGCTGCACTTCAAAAGATTCACGAGCGAGGCAGGCGCGCGCTGATCGTTGGCGGAACGCCGTTTTACCTCAAGGCTCTGAGCTTCGGGCTCTGGGAGGCGCCCCCCACCCACGAGGACTATCGCCGGAGCATCGCCGACGAGGCCACCGATTCACTTTTCGAGCAGCTCCGTGAACTCGACCCCGCCCACGCCGTCAAAATCGGTTCATCGGATCGCTACCGCCTCGTGCGTGCCCTCGAAATCCTGAGGTTTTCGGGCAGACGCCCCAGCGAGCTCGAAGCCGAGGCTCGAAACCGTGCTCCGGATCCCCGATTTCCGATCTGGGTTCTCGATCGCCCTCAGCAGGAGCTTGAAAACCGTATTCATCAGCGCACGAACGCCATGCTTCTCGCGGGGCTGATCGAGGAGACCCGACGGCTTCGCGACGCCCATCCGACGGCCAGGGCGCTGGGCTCGGTCGGCTATGCCCAGGTGGTCGACCACCTTGACGAGCGGCAACCCCGGGGGCGCAAGCGACGACCGGGAATCGATGGCCTCACGGATGAAATCCGACTCGCCACCCGGCAGCTGGTCAAGGCCCAGCGCACCTTCTTCAGAGGCCTCAAGCACGCCCAGTGGTTTCTTTTCGATCAGGACCGTCCTAAGCTCGAAACTCTGGCTCGACAGACTTTCGCCAGCGCTGACGCTGGGCCCGGGACTGTTCCCACAACTGACCCAAACTCAGGCTCCAGCCCGAGTCCCATTTCTGGATCCCGACCTGCTTCTAAGGAGTCGCCATGACCTCGCCTCAAACCCCTGCCCCTCACAAGCGCGTCCTGCTCGTTTCGGACGGAACGGGTGAGACCGCCGTCCAGATGATCAAGGCCGCCATGGTGCAGTTTCAGGAACACGATGTCGTGTTCTCTCGCTTCAAGAACATCCGTAACGAAACCCAAATCGATGCCGTCGTTTCTGAAGCGGCTGCAGACCGGGCTCTTTTGGTCTTTACGATCGTTTCTCCCGGTCTGCGCGCTCTGCTGATGAAGAAGGCGAACGAAAAACAGATTCCGGTGGTCGATCTTCTGGGACCACTGCTCAAGGGTTTGGGGGGATACTTCGGCCTCGAACCCAAGTCGATCGCCGGACTCCTGCATGACGTCAACGAGGAGTACTTTCATCGCATCGACGCCATGGAATACACCATTGCCCACGATGATGGACGCGACCTCACCGACCTCGACAAGGCCGACCTGGTCATCCTGGGAATTTCGCGAACCTCCAAGACCCCGCTTTCGATGTACCTGTCGCATCAAGGCTGGAAAGTGGCGAATATTCCGATGATTCAGGGATTCGAGCTGCCGCAGGAGATCTTTGAAATCGACCAGCGCCGCATCGTGGCACTCACCATTGACGCCCACGATCTGCTGATCATCCGTCGTGCCCGACTGCAGCGTCTTGGCCAGGAGCGCGGGGGCGACTATGCCGATCCCGACAAGGTTCTGGCCGAAATCGAATACGCCAACGAGATTTTTCGAAGAAATCGCCGATGGCCTGTGATTAACGTCACCGGCAAGGCCCTCGAAGAGACGGCCAGCGAGATCTCGCGCATGATGGCGTCTCGGCGCTTGACACCATCGCATTCCTTGGAAAATATGCCCCCTATTCCGTCTTAACTCCTGAAAAGGAAAGGTGATTGTATGGCTCGTGGCTCGCAGGTTTGGTACAACGGCAAGATTCTACCCGCGGAGAGCGCCCGCATCAGCCTTTTCACGCACGCCCTGCACTACGGCGTCGGTGCCTTCGAGGGCATCCGCGCCTACAAGCAGGTCAGTGGCGGTGGGGCGGTTTTTCGCCTGACCGAGCACATGGAGCGCCTTCACGAGAGTTGCAAGATTTTGGGAGTGAAGCTGCCGTACTCGGTGGACGAGCTTTGCCAGGCGGCACTCGAAGCCTGTCGAGCCAATGGGTTTGAAGAGTGCTACATCCGACCGATCGTCTTCACGGGCGACGGCCCGCTGGGCGTCTACCCGGGCGACAATCCGCCCATCGATGTGGCCATCCTCACCTGGGAATGGGGCTCGTACCTGGGCGACAAGGGCATCAACGAGGGCACCCGCCTGGCCGTTTCCAGCTTCATTCGTCCGCACGTCAACTCGAGCATGACCAAGGGCAAGATCACCGGACAGTACGTCAACGGCGTGCTCGCCAAGCGCGAGGCCATCACCAATGGCTTTGACGAAGCGCTGATGCTCGATCCCGAAGGCTTTCTAACCGAAGGCACCGGTGAAAACCTGTTCGTGATTCGTGACGGCAAGGTCAAGACCACTGCGCTGACCTCGATCCTCAACGGAATCACCCGTCAGACGGTGATCGAGTACTTTCAGAAAAAGGGAATCGCGATTGCTGAAGCCCGCCTGACCCGCGACGAGCTGTACTGCGCCGACGAGATCTTTCTCACGGGAACGGCTGCCGAAATCACCCCTGTTCGTGAAGTCGACCGCCGCGCCATTGGCCGCGGATCGAATGCCGGCAAGCCAGGTCCGATCAGCCTTCAGCTCAAGAAGGATTACGACGCATTGGTTCGCGGAAACCTGCCGGAATTTCCAAAGAGCTGGCTGACCAAGGTCTAATCCCGCGCGAGCGGGAAGCCATCCGATGACGCTCGGGCGGGAGAGGCAAGCCCATCCCGCCCGAGCATTCCTGAGGCCCTTACGACGGCAAGATCGTCACCGTTCCCGTTGGAGTGGGCGTTGGGCTTGGAGTTGGTGTCGGCGTTGGGCTTGGAGTTGGTGTCGGCGTTGGGCTTGGAGTTGGTGTCGGACTTGGCGTGGGGGTCGGAGTCGGCTCCGGCGTCACCCCATAGAGGTCGAGGAGCGGATCGACCGCCTGATACAAGGCCTCAGCCAGATCGCGATCTCCCCGGTAACAGAGCCGAAGCTGGCTTTCGCTTTTCTGAAATACCGTCCACAAAAGCTGGTTCTCGTCGCGCAGCTTGACCACCACGCCCTGCTCATCAGGCGTGGGCACCCAAACTTCGCAAAGCAGCGGCAGACTCGCCAGATTCTGATCATTCACGGCGTTTGCCGCAAGAATGACGGCATTCGACTCGGTGACCGTCAGCGTTCCTGCGGCATCGACGGGACCGTTTTCTGGCCCAATCGCCACTTCACCCTCGGTGTCGACATGAAAGCCGTCCTCGGCGGGACAGCTCCCCAGACCAGTGCCAGCTGCATCACAGGTGCGCTTCTCATAGACCTCGATCCAGCTGGATGCCTGGGCGAGCTGCGGAGCCGGCGTGACGTCATCATCGTCGCACCCCGTCAGAAGCCCACTCATCAAAAGCATCAGTGCCAGCGAAAGGCCTGAAGAGATCCACCCATATCGAAAGAAACGAACGTTCTGATTGAGATTCATGCGCCAGCGCCATGCAAGGCCTGCTCCGTCAGCGAAGCCAGCCCCGTCGATGCAGCCAAAAATAAACCAAAGCTGTCACCAGCAACATGACCAGCAAGGTCAACGGATACCCCCACGGATGCACCAGCTCGGGCATGACGCGAAAGTTCATTCCGTAAATTCCGGTAATGACCGTCAGCGGCAGCAAAAAGACCGAAAAGATGGTCAGCACACGAATCACCTCGTTCGTGCGGTGTGAAGCGAGCAGCAGGTGCAGCTCGAGCAGAGAGTTGACCCCCTCACCCGCCTCTTCGGCCGAGAGATAAAGATGCTCGGCCGATTCGCGAAGATCCTGGATGACGCTCGACTGAGATTCGAATGACGACAATGAGCGCGGCACCAGGTCCTGCGTCATGCGCAGCATTCGGCGAATCACGGCAGCACGGCGCTTGAGCAGATAGGCCTGCGACATCTCGAAGCTCCCCTGGCCGTTGTCTCCAAAAACATGGCGTTCGAGCGCCTCGAGCTGGTCCTGAAGCACCTCGATCGGCGGTTCGTAGCTCGCCATCACGACATCGAAGATCCCCCCCATGACGCGAGCGACGCTCGCAGCCGGCGGCGTCCGGTCAATCTCTGAAGTCAACTCGGCGTGCAGTCGTTCGAGCCCGCGAATGGGTGTGCGGTGCAGCGAGAGCACCCAGTCGTTCGTGTAAAAGACGGCAATCTTCTGGGTCAGCTCCTGCACGGTGTCGCCCACTCGATCGCCAGAAACGGCATTGAGGGGATAGGCACGCAGAATCAAAAAATTCAGCTCACCGACGCGTTCGAACTTGGGCAGATGCTCGGGATCGAGCGAGTCACGAACCAGCTCGGGATGCAGCCCCCGCTCGATACTCAGAGCGTCGAGCTGCTCGGCCGTAGGCGCCACGAGATCCGTCCAGAAGGCTGGTTTTGCGAGCGGCACACCTCAACGTGGAGCAAGGGGCGGACCGAGGTGCCAGAGCACCAGCCCCAGAGCACCAGCCCCAGAGCACCAGCCGCGGTCTTGACGATCACTGCGACTGCACTCCCTGCGGCGCCGCCCTGAAGCGCACCCCTTGAGTGCAGAGCTCGCCATTGATGGCAATGGTGGGTCTTCGGGTGGCTGATGGGGTGCTGTAGGTCCCCATCGGAACGAAGTACTGGCGGTTGGCGATCTTTCCGAGGGGCGGAAAGGGAACCCAGCTTCCACTGAGATGATAAAGTTCCACCTGAGAAAACAGGACGGGCTTCGATGTCGTTAGTGGAGACGCTGAGAAGGACTTCAGCGGGTCATTCCAGGTCACCTGGCGGTCGCCATCGTCCACGGTGCGAAACCGAGCCTTGGTGATTCCCGCCCTCAACCACACCCACCCGTTGAAAGCGCTTTCGAGGGCGGTTTGACCAATGGACGTCGCAGCACTCGCCAAGGTCACGGGTGGATGCTTCACCGAAGTGGCCAGAGTTGCCTTGATCGACGCTCCGTCGTTCAGAACCGTATAGGTGGCCGACGCATCTTTCACCGTACCGATCACCGCATTGGCTCGGTTGGTGACCTTGGCGTTCTGAAAATAGGCGCAGGTATCCGCTGCGAGATAGTCTGAGGCGGCTTTGCTCTCGAGCGCGATCTGGGCGTTGATCTTGTTTCGAAGAGCGACCAGCTCATTAGCTGGAACCACATCGAGGGCCCCCGCAGTCGTGCAGGCGAGATTGGCCATCTTTGTGCCCGAGTCGGTGGTGCGCTCGTAGGTGCGGCCATCATACAAAAACGCGGCACCAGCGTTTGCGGCCTGATCCAAGCTCCCCGTGATCTGCCGCTTCTGGCCATCGGACACCGAAGAGCCCCACTTCTGTGCCGAACGCTTATACAAGCAGTCTTCTGGTTCACCATCGCCATTGAGATCCTCGAAGACGACGTGCACGATGTCTGCGGAATCCAACTGGGTGGTGTCGGTGAGCGCATTGGCGGGAGCGCCTGGCGCAGCAGTGGCCGTGGAGTTGCTTCGAACGAGCTTGCCGAAGCTCAAGACACCAGCCGGCGAACTCGTCGTCTCGATCTGCAACGAACTCAGAGCGTCGGGGAGCCTCGACTCGTCACTCTCGATCTCGGTCCAGGAAAGAGGATCGCCCCCGAGTGAGCCATTTTTCGAGCACGAAAGCGTGGTGTAGCGAACGGTCGCTCCGGCGGGAGCACCCCTGGTGGCGGGAAGCGCCACGATGCACTGGGCAACCCGCTGAAAGCCGCCGTCGGGCGTCGCCCCTGCGGCCGTGAAGACGGGTGATTCGAACTCGCCCGCACTGTACCCCGCGACATTCACCTCGACCTGATAACAGGGCGTTCCGATGGCCTCGGTGAGGGTCGGAAGCTTGTTTCCGCTCGAATCGAGCATCCCGAATGCGCGTGCCGAGGTGACCTGCATCCATCCCGTGTAGTTCCTGGCATTGTTGGCAGTCGAAAACGCCGTGACTTCGGGGCCAAGCTTGCTGATGCCATCGACCACTCCGTTTCGCACAAAAATGCACGCCCCCACTCCTCCTGAACGAGCGAGATCGGGATTCAGGGGATTCGCGCAGGGGGTCCAGGTGTCGACATCCCACTGCTTCTGGCAGGACTGAACGGTGGGCAGCCGGTCAGACTCGGCCAGATACTCGGCAGTCGTGCCTCCCGAGCCCGTGAAGCTGTCCGCCTGTGGGCTGAAGGCCTTGACGAGCGGTTCATGAAACTTCAACTGCTCTGAAAAGGAATTGTTCCGAGCGGCAGTGACGCCTGCCGTGCACTCTTTGTTGTAGGCAGCGCCGCTCGAGTAGATCGGTTTGGTCACTCCGCCCGTAGTCGTGAACCCACTGACATACGAATACCACCACTTGCCTGGTGCTCCCTTGACGTAGTGGCAGGTCCAGCCCTTTCGGGTGCTGCCTTCGGCACGTCCCGGGCACTTGTAGGCAGACACGGTGGACCCCACTCGGTACCGGCACTCCATCGGTCGCACCGAGTTCTTCACATAGCCTTCGGAATCCAGAAGATCGGGCCACTCTTGAGAGTCGAGTTCAATTTGTCCGCCAAAGTGGCAGCGTTCCCTCGGAAAGTACTTCTCGTCCTCGGCGTTCTTCAGCCAGACGCCTCCCATCTTGTCGCAGAGCTCAGTTCCTGAGTTCGTGGCACCGATCCCGAAGCACGAACTGAGCGTTGCCGAAGACGCTGTCGGAGACTCGCGCTCGAGTTCGACCAGGAGCGGAAACTCCTTGTTGTAAGTGGCCAGACCACCGCTGGCCTTTCCGGCGAGCGTGTACTGCAGGGTGGCCTCATACTCGTCCACTTTTTCCGAAAGCTTCGTTCGATGCCGATCAAGACGCAGCTTCGCTCCGACGAACTCCAGTCCCGAGCCGATCCTGGTGCGCTGATCCGCGAGGTAGGTCGTTCCTCCCAGCCGAATCTGAGATACTTCAGAGATGCAAGTCGCGCAGGATTCGCTTCCCTTCTCGGGAAGCTTGTCTGAAGGCACTGAAAAACCCGAAGGCAGGAGCTTGGTGCAGGCCCCACTGCTGGCAAGCCCCAGGCTGACGAGCTGGTGAAAGTTGTTCACCTCGGTCTTCATTTCGACGCCCTTGGCGACCCTGAGGCTTTGCACCATTCCGGCCGAAATGCCGTAAATGACGAGCCCGCCGACGACAGCACCCACCAGGCCCTCAAGCAGTGAAAAACCCGCGTTGGATGCCACCAGCTCCTTGGGAGAGTTCATCCCCAAAGTGTAGCGGAGCCCGAAAAAAGGTCTAGCGTCTCGACCGGAAGCCTACGCCCAGCCCTGCAATGCCTCACTCAGCTCGGACAGGCTGACGGTGGCAGTTCCCCGCTTGCCGACCTCAATGGCGGCAGCGAGATTGGCCAATCGGGCGGCATCCTCGATCGCTGCCCCGGCGCCGATGGCCAGCGCCAGCACCGAAATCACCGTGTCTCCGGCGCCCGAAACGTCATAGACTTCGCGTGCGTAGGTGGGAATGACCTGCACTCCCCGCCGGCCTCGCTCGAAAATGGCCATCCCGTCCTTACCGCGCGTGATGATCAGCCGGGACGCACGTGTTTTTTTCAGAATGGCGGCTCCGGCTTTCAAGAGCGAGGCCTCATCGACGATCGAAATTCCCGAGAGCGCCTCAGCTTCCTTGGTATTCGGAGTCAGCAGACTGGCGCCATCATAGAGGGACGGCAAACTTTTGGCATTGGGATCCACCAGAACGGGCTTCTTCTCTCGCCGGGCCAGAGCGAAAAGGTGCTTCACGACTTCGGGGCGAAGCATTCCCTTGCAGTAATCCTCGAGAATCACGATGTCGGCACGAGGGACAAGGCGATCGAGCTTTTGAATCAGACGCCGTGAGGCCCCATCGGAGACGGCACCCGAATCTTCGTAATCGACCCGTAAAAGTTGTTGTCTCTCGCTGACGATGCGCTCTTTGAGGACGGTTCGGCGCTTCGAATCGACGACCAGATGACGATCTGAAATCGCCTCTGCCTTGAGAACGCGCCGAAAGTCACCGGCCACTCGGTCACCCCCGACCACACCCACCAGCCATGGCTCACTTCCGAGCGCTCGCAGATTGTCAGCGACGTTGGCGGCCAGCCCCAGCTTCAGGAACTCACTCTCGACTCTGACGATCGGCACCGGAGCTTCGGGAGAAATCCGATCGACCGCCCCGACAGTGTAGCGATCGAGACCCACATCACCGACCACAAGCACCCGCTGAGAGCGCTTCAGGCGAGCCAGAACGAGTTCGAGTACCGACTTCTGGGCGACAGAGAGCTTCATGAGCGCAGTCTGAACCCGACGCAGCCAAAGAGCAAGCCCTTGAAATAAAACATGAAAAATAGTCTTTGACGCACAGCAACACCAGAAGTAGGGTGCGCCCGATGATTCGGACTTCTCTCAGCTCCCTCCGATCCCCCAGACGGTTTGCCGGTGCAGCCCTCGGTCTCAGTCTTTGTGGGGCCCTCCTGCCCCCCTTCGTTCACGCCCGGGTTCATCCGGCGATTCACCAGAGTGTGTGGCTGAAGGTCACCCCCGAAGGCCAGCAGCTCTTTGCCGATGACCTGCTTTCAGTCATCGAAGGCTCGGGCTTTCCGATTCAAGCCCGGCAGTTTGACCAGATCGACTACCAGGCCGAAGAGCCCGTTTCGCTTGACGGCATGACCATCGAGACCACCGCCGACGAGCGCTCGGCCCTCGAACAGATTCAGACCGAGATTCGAAAATGGCTGCTCGGCATCGAACTCGAAGTGCCACGAATTCATGCCCGAATCCTCAACCTCTCGTATTGCTCCAGCTTCGAAACTCTTTCACTGAAGATTCTTGGAACCACACCGGCGCGCGATGGCATTCGAGTTCGCCTCGACCTGATCGTGCCGCAGATCGAGATCAGGGCCGCACAGGCGCTTGCCCGAGACCAGAACAATGAGTGGCTGGGCGAGCTGGGTATTCAGGACATTCAAGTGGCCCTTGGCGGGCGCAGCAAGCCACTCAAGATCACCGGAGAATTCTCCATTCATCTCAAGAGCGCGGGACGGTTCACGCTCACGACCGACTCGCTTCATTCCAACCTGTCCGAGATTCCCGCCGACATTGACTTTTCACCCGAGATCCAGCTTCCGAAGATCGAAGTAGTGATCAACGGACGAACGCTGGCTCTCAATCCCACCCCGATTCTTGATCTGGTGCGCTCGCAGAAGCATTCCCTGATCAGCGCGCTTCAGAAGTACCTGGGGGCCGCGCTTCGCGAGAACCTGCCGAAGTGGTTTGAGGTCATTGCCAAACCGCTTCAGATGACGACCGTCGATAAAGCCATCGCAATCCCCGCCATTGGAGCTCCTGAGTCGCTCGAAGCCTCTCTTGCCGAGTACAAGCTGGGACTATTCGCGGAAGGCGTCGGCATCAGCCCGGACGGCGCCCTGCATTTGGTTGGCGCCAGTTTCGTGGAGGACCCCATCTCGGACGAGCACCTTCCGGCTGGTCCCCCTCTGAAGCTCGCCGCCACACCACGCTTTGATCGCACCAAAGCCTACGACTTTTCGGTGGGAATTCATCCCGAACTGATCAACCGCATGCTCACCCTGAGCCACCGGCGGGGCTACTTCGAGGGCATTCCTCTCAATGATGGCTCCACGATCGATCTCTTCGAGGCCCCGAAAGTGGAGATTGACGGCAAGGTGCCCGCCGGAATGCTGCGAATGAAGCTGGCACTCAAAACGGCCTCGGGAGGCGGCTTCAAGCGCCTCTTCGTTCGCAAGGATGTTCGCCTGAAGTTCGATGGTTTCGTCCAAGGCATTCGAAATGCAGATGCCTCGTTCTCACTCGCGTTGAGATCGGTGGATCTCGACTCGCTCGAAGTGGATGACAAGGCCGCGACGCTGGGCCTGTTCAAGGGAATCGTTCGCAATAACGTACTCGAAGAACTGCGAAAGTTCGACACCGAGCTGCGACAGACGCCACTCATGCTGGCGGCACAGGTCAGGCCGCCTGAGAATGTCATGGGGCTGCGCTGGACACTGCTCGACCTGACGACCGAACCGCGCACCGGTTTCATTAGCGCCTACTTCGGCTTCAAACGCTGAGGGACTGGTTCGCACCGGCCCAGCAACCCGTGGCCGGCCCGCGCCGGCCCAGCAATCAGAGCGTAAAATTCATGCTCTTCACGAGCATTCCCGGTAGCAGCATCCCCCCCGGCTGGCGATGGTGGTAAGTTCCCGTCTCAGCTATCAGCGAACGAAACTCCGTCACGGCTTCAAGTTCTGACCCGAAAAAGCGATAAATCCCGTCATCCCAGCGCATGGTCTCGATCGGACCCATCACTTCGCCGTTCTGTACCCAGAGGCAGGCGTAGCGGGTCATTCCCGTGATGCGCCCTTCAAAGGGATCCGACCAGTTCAGGTAGTGCAGGTTACTCAAATACACGCCCGTTCCGAGCGCCCTGAAGATCTCCTCGCGCTTCAAGGTTCCGGCAGCCATCACCGGAGAGCGCATCCCCTCGCTGCTCGTCGCACCGTTCGAGGAAACCCCATACTCGGCCGCCGTGCGCGAGTGCACGAGGCTACCCACCAGCCTGCCCTCGGAAATCACAGGAACCTGCTCCGGCGAGACATCCCCTTCCCCATTGAAGCGCGGCACCACTCCCAGCCCGAAGTCCTCAGTCAGAGAGAAAAGAGGTGAAAGACGGCGCTCATCCGTGCGCAAAAACCGCAGCGGGCTCTCGCCTTTTCGAATGGCCCGTTCTCCCACACAGCCCCACGAAAACATCCCGATCAGGTCAGAGACGGCCGCAGGTGCCAGGTAGGCCCGATAGCTTCCGCGCTCCAGCCGAATCGGAGGATTCTCCATGGCCTGCAGCAGCTGCTTCGACTGCCGAAGATCTTCGGCAAACTCTTCGCGGCTCCACTTCGTCCCGGCGAATGTGCTCTTCACTGCTTTTTCGCTCGCGGTATAGACGGAATAATCCAGCGAGAAGTTTTCGGTGTGAAACCACTGCTTCTGACCCAGGCTATTGGCCGTGGCGCGCACCATCGCACCCGAGGCGTAGATGCCGGCCAAATCGACGCCCTGAAGCTCCGGCAGAAGCTCGTCATAGACCCGCTCGGGATCGAGCAGTCGACCTTCCTCGATCTGCTCGACGTTGCCCCGATTTTCCGGAAGCACGGCATACGGATCCAATGGAAGCGCCGGCACTTCGTCCTGCAGCCGCGCCAGCGCCGCCGAAACCCGGGACTGATCTTCCGCTTCCTCGCCCGTCAGCGAAACCTGAGACTCGGCAACACGAACTCCCTCTCCCGACTTGACGAAAAGCTTCAGCCTCAGGCTGGCATCCTGCACTTGTCCGGCCTGCCGAACCTGTGCGGCATTCAGACGCACGAACTGGCTATCTTCGGCAATCAGCTCGCAGGAAAGCAGCTCGTTCGTCCCCAGAGCTGAAAACGCCTTCGAGACCAGGGTGTCAAAATGCTCCTGAAATCCGGCCGTCGATCGATTCATGCGCCACCTCCAAAAACTTCGACGTTTTCAAACAGACACACCGGCGAGCGGTGCCCGACACGAATCACCTGGTTCGGCTCGGCCTTTCCGCAGTTCGGCGTGCCATGGGTCTGCAGCGTGGATTCGTTGCCCACCATCCTCAGCCCGTTCCAGAAGGGCGTCGTGATTCCCCGGTAATTGGGATTGCGCAGGGTACGGGTCAGCTTTCCATTTTCGATCAGGCGCGCATACTCACAGCCGAACTGAAACTTGTTTCGGTAATCGTCGATCGACCACGACCGATTCGTATCCATCAGGATGCCCCGCTCGACCGAAGCAATGATCTGGTCGAACGAAGCCGAGCCGGGCTCGAGATTGATATTGGCCATGCGGTCCACCGGGGGACGATTCCACGAAGAGGCCCTGAAGTTGGCAACGCCGGCAAGATCCGACCGCGCCTGGCTTTCGAGTCCCCCCAGGCCGCGAAGCAGCAGTCCATCGCGAATCAGATACTCGCGAGTGGCCGGGTTTCCTCCGTCATCAAAGGCATACGAGGCCAGCTCGTCGCGCACCGTCGGATCAAAGGTGACGTTCAGGAGCTTCGAACCATACTGAAGAGCTCCGAAGTCCTTCTCCCGAACGAAACTCCAGCCCGCATAGTTGCGCTCGTCGCCCAGAATTCGATCGAGTTCGAGCGGATGCCCGATGCTCTCGTGAATCTGCAGGGTCATCTGGGTGGGCATCAGCACCAACGAAGTGGTTTCAGTCGGACACTCGTCAGCCGTCAGAAGCTCGAGGGCCTGTTCGGCAACCCGATCGACCCGACCCCACAGCGCCGGATCGGCCAGGAGCTGCAGGTTTCCCTGAAGGTTTTCTCCGTCACTGCGCTTCTGGGTGATCCCTCCTTCCTGGGCGGTACACTCAAAATGAAGGATCACACCTTCGAGCGCCTGCTCGATTTCGGTGCCCGACGTCGAGACGAGACGCGTCTCCCCGTCCAGCCAGTCGACGTAGGCCAGCGTCTGCACGATCTTCGGAGACTTCTGCAGGCGCTTCGAAATCTCGACCACGAGGGCCGAAAGCTCGGCACTCGAGAGGCGTCGCATGCTTGCGGGCGAAGCATAGCTTCCCTTCACCGTGGGCCGCACCGACGGAGCCTTTCCGTCGAACTCAAACTTCGCCACCGAGAAATTCGCAGCAGCCCTGGCCTGTCGAAGCGCCCGGACGGCAGCTTCTCGAAGAGCTGAAAACTGAAGCGACGGCGTCGCGGCATAGCCCATCTGGCCATCGACGAAGACCTCGACCATCACCCCGTGGGTTTCGTCACTGGACGTATCCCGCACGTGGCCATCCTGACCCACGAAAAACCGATGCCGCTCACGCACTTCGCGCAGGCCGATCCACTGAGCTTCGCGAAGGTCGGCGGAGGACTCGAGATCGTGCAGCACTTTTTTCAGAACGGACAAGGACATGACTCACCTCTTCATCTCTTCGTTAGCGCATGGATCTCGGAGTGAACCCGATCCACGGAAATGGTCTTCATGCACGGAAACGAAACGCATCGTTCCCCCAGGCACCGAAACTCCTGCCCGCAGTACACTTCGGGAGTCAGGATGGACGCCCCATGGTCACCGACCAGATAAGGCCCCCAGCGTTTGGCGCTTTGAACTCGGATGGGAGGATAGAATGTCACCACCGGACGCCCCATGGCAACCGCGAGGTGCAGGGGCCCCGTGCTCGGAGCAATGACCAGCCGCATTTTCTGGTAAAGGGCCCCCAGGCGTTGAATATCGGCCGCCGACGCACCGCCAAAAATCTTCAGCGCCGGGCTTTTCTGAAACGGAGCCGCGAGTCGCTCGAGCAGGCCCTGCTCGGTCGGACCTCCGGTGAGCACCACGCCGCGCCCCTCGTCGAGCAGGCCAGCCACCAGGCGGGTGTAATACTCCTCCGGCCAGTTCAGCGCACTTCCCCCCATTCCGGGGTGTACGGCCAGCCACGCCCGACTCGCATCGATCCCTTCTGCTTCGCACCAGCGTGCCACTTCGCGACGTGCCTCTTCAGAAACCGCGGCACGCGTCGAAACGGTTCGGGCTCCCACTTCCACCCCCAAAGGGCGCAGCAGCTGAAGGTTGTAGTCGGCCTCGTGCATCTCGACCTGCGATCGTCGCTGCCGAATGCCATGATTGTAGGTAAAAAAAGAGTAGCTCTTGCTGAGCGGCCCCACGCGAACCGGAATGCGCGCGGCAAGCAGTGCCCACGCCACCTTCGCGGGAGCCTGCAGCACCAGCGCCAGGTCGAATTCGCGCGAACGAAGATCGCGAGTGAGGTGCCGAAACCCCCGCCACCCCGAATGCCGGCCTTCGGGCTCGTACCGAAGCACTTCATCGACCGAGTCGAGGCCCTCGAGCACCGGAGCTACCCGTGGCTGTGCGAGCACGGTGATTCGAG
Source organism: uncultured Bacteriovorax sp. (assembly GCA_964432565.1). Taxonomy (GTDB): domain Bacteria; phylum Bdellovibrionota; class UBA1018; order UBA1018; family UBA1018; genus CAIOHW01. Next base: position 54,983 of record CAYSOA010000010.1, on the reverse strand, counting down.
ATTTCGGATAGAAACGACGCAGGACCTCCAAGACCGGCGTCGAGAGCAGCATGTCTCCGAGGCGATCCGGGCGAACCACCAGAATCCGTGCTCGTGCAGGAAGCAGGACCCTGGATTGAAGGGAGAACTCAGAGTGCGAAACGCTCAAGACAGACTCCAAATTTCAACGTCTAGCGCCCGAGGAGAGCGCGGCGCCGAGGCGCTCGTGCACTTTTTCGGCCAAAAAGTCGACGACCTCATCCAGGCTCTGCTGCGTGGTATCGACCAGGATGGCGTCTTCCGCCTGACGGAGAGGCGCCACGTCACGGTCCGAGTCGGCGCGATCCCGAGCCTCGATCTGCGACTGAAGCTCAGCCAGCGTCGGCAGCACTCCGCCCGCCGCTTCGAGGTCCTTCATGCGACGGCGGGCACGAGTCTCGGCACTGGCCGTTAAAAAAAACTTCACGTCGGCATCCGGAAAAACCACGGTTCCGATATCCCGACCCTCGAGAATCGCTCGCCCCTGGCATCCCAGCCGGCGCTGCAGCCCCAGCAGAGCCGCGCGCACTCCCGGAATCGAGGACACCCCCGAGGCCGCAAGAGAGTTCTCGGACGTCCGAAGGTGTTCGGTCACGTCCTGGCCATTGGCGATCACCCGGTTGGTTGGCCGGGCCGAGGCATCGAATCGAAACTCAAGATGAATCTCGCGAGCCAGCTCTTCGGCGGCGCGGCGCTCGCTTTCGGCAAGGCCGTCCGTCCATTGGCCTCGTGAACGCAGCACATACGCCAGCGCGCGGTACAGCGCCCCTGTGTCGACATGCACGAACTGCAGCCGCTCGGCCAGGCGCTTCGTCGCCGTACTCTTTCCGGTTCCTGCCGGGCCGTCGAGTGCGATGACCGGTCCCTGTTTCGGAATCTTCAAGACCTCCATCATGGCGCTATCCCCTCACCTTTTCGAGGGCACGCACGGCAAACCGATTCTCAGCTTCGGTGCCGATCGAAATACGCAAATGATCGTGCAATCCGTAGTTGGCCACAGGACGAAAGATCACGCCCTGCTTCAGGCAGGACTGAAACACTTCCACTCCCGAAAGCCCGAGTCCCTGGCGCACATTGACCAGCAGAAAATTGCCCTGACTGGGGGCAAAGGGAATCGAAAGACGCGCCAGCTCGCGAGTCCAGAACTTCATCCCCTTCTGGTTTTCTCGGATGGCCCGGCGAACGTGCGCCTTGTCGAGCAGCGCGGCCTCGGCGGCGGCAAGCCCCGGTGCCGTGAGATTGAAGGGCATCCGAATGCGCTCGCAATACGAGAAAAGCTCACGCGGTCCGATGGCGTAGCCCACGCGAAACCCCGCCAGACCGTGAATCTTCGAGAAGGTTCGCAGCACCACGGTATTGGGATACAGCGCCCGAAGCGTCATCGGATCGGGAATGGGGCTCTCCGTCGACTTTTCGGGCGTCACGTATTCCCAGTAGGCGTAATCCAGTACGGCGATGACCGATCCGCCGCGAATGGTCGAAAGTCCCGACAAAAAGCTGCGCACTTCGGCTTCAGTATTGTGGGTTCCCGTCGGATTGTTCGGATTCGGCAGAAAAACGAGCCTGACGCGGTCATCGCGGCGCACCTGTTCAAGCAGTGCCTCGAGATCAAAGCGCAGATCCGGGGTCAGCGGCGACTCGAGCACGCGAACCCCATGCGCCTGAGCACAAACCCGGTAAGCCACGAAGGCGGCCTGCGACGTGGCGATGGCATCGCCCGGAATCGAATAGGTTCGAATCAGCAGGTCGATCAGCTCGTTGGAGCCATTTCCGAGCATCAGCTCGTCGGGGGCCACTCGTCGCTCGGGCGTCGAGAGCGTTCTGACAAGTGCCTGACGAAGCGAATAGGCCCCGGCGTCCGGATACCGGTGCTGTTCAGCCAGACTCTTGCGCGCAGCCGCCAGAGCCTTGGGGCTCGGGCCCAGAGGATTTTCATTGGACGCGAGCTTCACCACTCTCTTGAGACCAAACTCGCGCTGGGTCTCTTCGATGGGCTTTCCGGGAACATAGGGCTGGAGGGTCTGGATGTATTCGGGAGGCAACGGAAACGAGTGCATGACTGACGGAATAGACCACGGCCGGGGTCTGAGAGCAACCGCCTCCGGCCATTTCAAGGCCCGGCCAAGCGCTCTTTCGAAGGCTGCCCTTCGCGCCAATTTCCGGTAACCTAAAGCTCGATGTTCACCGAATACCCCCTGCTTTACGAGGACTCCCAGCTCGTGCTGATCGACAAGCCGGCCGGAGTGCTTTCGCACCCGAACCCGGGGCAGTCGGGTAAAAAGGGGCGTTGCGCTTTCGAGGGTGCCTATGACCCCCAGGCGCGCACGTTTCAGACCCCGGACGGACCGCTCTGGCTGCTTCACCGGCTCGATCAGGACACTTCGGGAGTGCTTCTGGCCGCTCGTGACGCCGACTCGGCCCAGAAGCTGCGTCAAGCCTTCGAAGACGGTACCGTGCGCAAGCGGTACCAGACGCTGGTGAGAGGGGATCCGGGGGTCAAGGGAATCTGGAAGGACCACCTGGCCCTCCGGCGCGACGGCTCGAAGGCACGCTCACTCGTCCTGCGCGGGCACCCCGTCAATGCCGAGCTGCGTTTTCGGCGGACGCAGGTGATGGCCGCTCACCGGGTTTCGCTGCTCGAGGTCGAGCTTCTCACGGGACGCACGCACCAGATTCGCGTACAGGCCCAGTCGCGCCAGCATCCCGTCTGCGGAGACGACGTCTATGGAGACTTCGCCTGGAATAAAAAGATGCACCGTGAGTTCGGATCCCAACGGCTCTTTCTGCATGCCTGCCGCCTCGAAATTCGTCACCCGCGAACGGGGCGACCGGTTTCGATCGAAGCCCCTCTTCCCCCCGAGCTGAACGCAGTGCTCACGGCGCTGTCGGGGTAGCGGCACACCTCGACTGTGTCCGACCGAACCTACCCCATCGAAATTTGACGAGTTTTTACCCAGCCGTCGACTTCTTGCACACCCTCACGCCCAGAAGCCTCTTTAAAGGGCTTCCGGCGAGTTCGTCCCGACTTTTCGAGTGAAGCCTCCCATGGTCTCGGTCTTGCTCTCTCCTAGAAGCATGAGTCCATATTTCAAGGTTCGCTCTCTCCGATCTCTAGCCCTCGTGACGGCAGTGACCTCTGCATGGGTTGGCCTCCAGCCTCTTTCGGCAATCGCCTCAACCAGCTGCTTAGAAATCGAACCCCACGAAATTCTTCGAGTGCTCGTCTCGTCCCAGTCCGGTGCGGGCTACGACGAGCACGTTACCGACATCAACGAGCTTCCGGCCCGCCTTGCAGCCCTCAAGCAGAGCGAACCTCATCGCCGCTTCGACGTCGAGCTCGCGGCCGAAGTGCATGGCCTTCAGGCACCCCTCGTTTTCACCCAGGCCAAGCACTCTCCCGAATGTGGAATCGCTCTTCGTTCACAATCCGATTCGCCCGCGATTCTCAAGCCTGCAGGATCGCTTACCGGCTGGTCGAGCTATCAAGGGGATATCGTCCGCACGGTCGTTCCGCCCGGGATGAAGGTCAGCGGCCTGTCGTATGACGGTCAGCTCCTGCTTCGGTCGCGCTTTCCCCGCCGCGATATCGATCGCCCGGTAGGCACCATCCTCGAACTGGATGGAAAGAAAGGCGCCTTTCGTCTCGAGGCGCACGAATCGACTCGCAAGCTTCAGCAGGCGTTCTCGTCGGCTCGCGCCCAAAACGAGGGTGATCCCCAGATCTGGATTCCCGGCACGGGCAGCATCTACACCTTCGACATCAGCCGCGTACAGTCATCCAATAACGGCGTGCTTGCCGTGGCCGGAAACGACCTGCAGCACCGTACGGCCTTCAAGTGCATGGCCTACCTGGCCCAGAACAAGCTGTCGGCCAAAGAGCGCAAGGCCTGCCGTCTGAACCCCGGAAACTCGAATCTCGCCCACAAGGAAGTCTGGCGCGGGATCAAGCGGGACCACCCCTTCTTTCTCGAAAACCATGTCGAGTTCATTTCGGCTCCGGGTGAATGGGCCTTCGACGCGCGCACTCGCGCTCTTTATCTCAAGATGCCACGCGGGGCTTCGCTCGCCTCGCTCAACGCCCAGGGCGTGAACTTCGTGAACTCGCTCGGACGGGCCGTGGCGATGCAGAGCCTGCTGAGCGTGAACGACGTGCCGCACTTCACCCTCGAAGGGCTTCGCTTTGAAGGCGCCACCTTCGTTCATCAGGAGCCGATCTTTGCGATGGCTCGTGGGGCCGTATCGACAGCTCATCTGATCTGGAATGCCCAGCAGCGGGGCTTCGAAAAGCAGGGACTTTATTCTGCCATCGACATCCGAAACTCGAATTACTTGAACTTCACTCGGAATGAATTCTCCGGTTTCGACGGCGTAGGTGTGACCATCTCGGGTGGTGCAGGGCATAGAATCGAATCAAACCTGTTTCGCGAAATCGGCTTCTCGTCCTTTGAGATGATTCGCGTCTCGGATACCCAGGTGCGAAACAACGTGTTTCGTGACATCGGAGTTCGAGGAGTGGGAGACGCCCTGCGTATCTCGGGCCTTCGGCTTCGCGTCGAAAACAATGACATTCGCAACTCGCTGCGAGGCGGAATTCAGGTCGCAGGCGCCTGGTGCGGCGAAAAGAAGTCGGCGGGCCGCGGAACCTGCAATATCCTCATTCGAGGAAACGCGCTTCGCGACGTCATCACCGGTGGACTGACTGATTACGGCGCGATCTACCTGAACAGTATTTCGCACGACAAGGTCTCCCCCAAGTGGAACCGGGACAACCCCAACGTTCAGGTCACCGGAAATTTGGTCGAAAAGGTCCGGATTGCGGGATTCTACTCACCGAAATTCGAGATCGAGGGACCGACAGGCATCTACCTCGATAGCGGCAGCAAGAAGGTTCTGGTTGCCGGTAATGAGCTCGACCTGATCGACAATGCCCTGAACCAGAACTGCTCGGACGCCAACCGTTTCATCAACAACCGGGTCACCCGCTCGCGAGAGATCCTGAAGTCGTTCAAGAAGTACGGATCCGAGAAGGACTGGGTCGAAAAGTGTGTTGCGGTCGATCGCACCTGGGCGAAACTCAAGGGCCTGACCGAGCTTCGCAACAACGACGCCTCCGCTCCTCGTGTGCGAGGAGCGGGTCTCGATTCGAGCGAGCTCCAGTACTGGCGCTCGCGCGGAATCCACGACCTCTACAACGACTAGGCGTCATCGCAGGATCTCGGTAAACCGCTGTGGGCATGGAAGCCCGCCACCACGGGGAGCGAGTGAGACCGTGACCACATCGAAGCCGTCGAGCCTCAAGGTCTTGCGAAGGGATGCGGCAGTGACAAACCGATCCTCGAGCAGCGCGGTGGCCTCCTTCTGCGCGGATTTGAGAGCTGCAATCTGTTCCTGAAGACGACGAACGTGCTGGATGAGGCTGCCCGCCTCGGGCGGAACCTGGGCTCCATAGGCTCCGAAGCGCTCCAGCTTTCGAAGTAGAATCCGCATCTCGGCCGCATCGGCGGCGCGAACGGATGCCCGGATCGCCTCGCCGGTTTCGTCGAGCAACGCTTGAATCTCGGCGCGCTCCTCGCGAGGCAGCCGCTTGAGGGATTTTTCGACGGTGGCCGAAAACTCGATCTCGTTGTCGTAGGCGGCACGCTTGAGGTCAATCAGCTCGTGCATCTGCCCTCGCAGTGCCGAGTACTCGGCGTTCGGCATCAGAGGGCTTCGGGCTTTCGAGCGAAATCTTGCGAGAAGCTGACGCCTCAGTTCGGGCGTCTCTTCGATGAACATCCAGAGTTCGAGCGCGTAGAGATCGGCCTGGGTCTTGGTCGGCGTCAGAATCTCGAGAAAACGACGCCCTTCCGGGTTGCGTGCAACCAGCTCCTCGAGTTCCTTCAGCGACACCACTTCGGCACTAAAAAAGGGCTTCTTTTTCGAGATCGCGACCCAGAGAGGGCCGCCAAACTTCTGCATCTCCTCCAGCATGTCGGAATGAAGCAAGGTGATGAGGTGCTGACGGTCGCTCACCTGCAACAGCCTGTGGCGCAGCTGCTTGAGCTCGCGGTAGCGGCTCCACCCGAGCTGTCTCAAAAGCTGAACATCATCCAGCATGCGCAGGATCATGACCTGACCTGCAGCCACGAAGGGCTCGAACGGTGTTGCGAGCACGAGCACGGCGAGATTCGGAAGACCGACGGCCGTCAGCATCGGAGGTAGAACGAACGTACTCAGAACGTTGGTGATCACGAAAGTTCGTGCCGCCGGCCTTGCAAAGCGAATCAGGTCACGCCCCGCCAACTTCGCCTGTCTCAGGCGATGGATCGAGCGCCGGGTCATCCGCGACCAGAGATCCTCCTGAACGTCGGGCATCTGATCGCGATGAGTACGGTAAAACGCCCGCGCCTGCTCCTCGAGCTCGCGGTAAAACTTCGCTTCGATCTGGGGCGAGACCTTGGACGGGGGCGGCTCGCCGAGAGGGGTCGAAGTCACGATCGATCCGGGAACGTTGCCCTCAGTCGGCAGCTTACTGACGCTGCTGTCGACCTCTATCCGTTGAACGACATCTGGCGCCCCGGCGTCGGGCACCCCGGTACCTGCCGCCCCGGCGTCTGCGGCCC
>CAYSOA010000010.1:17071-48263 GCA_964432565.1 uncultured Bacteriovorax sp. | reverse complement strand
GGACGAGCCCGGGACTCCCCAGAACGATCCCCCCGGCCGTACCTCCGAACAAGAATACCGACAGGAGCAACCCTCTGGCGTGACTTCGCATAGCGAGCCTCTTTCAACTGGCTTTTCGGAAGTCTGCGAAGCTCCCTTGAGTGCGGCGAATCGGGGGCGCATTGGGGATACCCGGCGACGACTATAAGCGCCTCATTCTCCTGAAGCCGAAGGATTTGATTCCCAGCCGCTGGTTGTGCCGGAAACAAAGCAGTCTGAGGTTCTCCAGCGTAGTCTCGCCCCCGAGTGCCCAGGGCCGGACGTGATCCACTTGAAGCCGGTGCCTGGACCCGCACTTTCTGCCCGTCGCTGAATCCGTATAGCTGCAGCAGGATGCATCGCGCCGCCAGACCTCGCGTTCCAAAGCTCGAGGCAGACTCCTGGCGCGACGCCACGTTTCTGCCGAACGGTTCGGTGTGACACACGCCGCAGTCCCATGGCCCTCTTCGGATGATTCGCCCGGTTCCACTTCCGACGTCGGCAGCGGAGAAACCGGGGGCGAAACCTGCACTGAGACGGGTGGCAGATCGCTCGAAACCGGCGCCCGCTTGCTGCAAGACGATTTCCGTTCCGGCTCGCGAGCGCGATCGAGTTTCTTCACTGCGAGAGCCACCGCGAACTCCAGCAACTCGGCCATCGATGCATCCGGATGCGAATGAGCCAGAAGGCCCCGCAGGACCTCCACCTCGCTTAGAAACTTCTGATCCGCGACAAAGCGGACCTCCGATATCTCCGCACTCACGGCCCGCACGCGCTCGGGCAGCAGCCGCACCGGATCGCTCGACCTCGCGAGAAGTACGCGCTCGGCCTCACGCGCCGACTTTCCCTCGAGCTCCTGAAGAATCTCACGCTTCTGTGCCGTAGACACGGGAGTGTCGACCCGCGACTCCTGCCTGAAGAACGTCTGCGCACGGCTCACGACAGAGAGCGACAGCCTCCCCTCTTCGATTCGAGTTTCGATCTCGGGCAGCTCCCTAAGAAGCCTCATGCTAGCGATGCGCCGCTGGGCCGCAGCTTCAGAGTATTTGAGTTCACGGGTGCAGTAGTCGAATAGACTACCGTAGCCCCGATCAGCAAAAAGGCGGCGGCGCTCGATCTCGCGAAGATGCCGGAGAACCAAAAGCGTAATTCGCCTTTCTTCCAGAACCAGTGATTGAGTGCCCTGGAGAAGTTTGTCGTCGCTCAGCTTTTGAATTTCATGAAAATGCATGAGGAGCGTCTAACACGACAAATTTCTGACCTCTGCTTGCGGCGTGGAGGCGCGAACAGAGGTCCGATGGGCTTGATTTTGAGTGCATACGCCTCACGACGCTTTGCGCCCCAAAAAGGTACCGAATACCGTTTTTCGCCCTGCGTCCCCAGTGACCCATCTTTCCTACTCGATTCCGGCAAGCGATGATCATGAAATGAGTGCCACTTCGAAGCGGGGTCGGTTTTGCCGATAATGATGTTTTACTCACTCGAGTCTCGCGATTCGCAACTTCCTTGCGAGAGGAATTCAGGCAATGCCATGGTCAGTGCCCTGGTGGCCCTCGGCATCTCCTCGGTAGCCTCGCTGGCTTCCATCGCCATGATCCAGAACAGCCAGAAATCGGGGCTCGCCGCTCAATCGCATTCCGACATGCGAATCCTCGTCGACTCGCTGAGCAGCCTGGTGGCCGATTCACCGAACTGCGCTGCCGCGTTCTTTGATGCCGGAGGTGCCAAGGTCAGCGTTCCTGCAGGCGGCTCCACGGAAGTGGACGAGGTTCGGTTTCAGGGGCAAGTCTTCGCGAAAAGAGGCGGACAGGCCGGTTCTCTCACCATCGAAAAACTCGAGCTCATCCGTCCTGCGAATGGATCCATGATGCAGCTCAAGATCGGCACCCGAAAGCCCCAGGGCGCCTATGGCGCTCCCACGCTCGAACGCACCGTGCTTCTCGCTTCAGAGTTCGACTCCGGAAACCGGATCACGGGATGCGGCCCTTCCATGGTTTCTTCGATTGCTGCCGGAAAGCCCGACCTCGTCTTCGAACTGGGCAACAAGACCGAGCAAAGTCACTGGCATTGCATCGACGACATGGACCTGCAGGACTACTGCGGCGACGCCGATGGCTGCCGGGTGATGGGGAATATGACCCATGAGACCTACTACGACCAGACCTTGAGCTTTTCGTTCGAGATCCATATGGAGCAGGCCAAGCTTTCGAATGAGACCTACACAAAAGGAATCTACGGTGGCACGCACTTTAGCTATAACCACACCCAAGTCGAATGGTGGTCCGGCAACCCCGACTACCCCTATTTTAATGTCCTCTACCCCTGGTACTGGGTCTACATGATGACCTACACGCATCAGTACTGTCCCAAGGCCCCCACGGCGACAGTGCCCGACATGAGCATGCGCGGGGTGAACACGCCTCTTCCCGCCTATCACTTCAGCTTCATGATCCACCCGCACGTCACCGGCAGATTCGTCATTCGCGACAAGCCGTGATCAGAGCGAAGGCGGAGTCATGGGCTGTCTTCCCGACTCTTGAATCTTCTTCAGGTCCTGAGGCAGAGGCAGCGGCCCCGTCGGAATCGGTTGCGGCGTCTTTGCTCGAGCCATCATCTCTTCGTGACGCTTTCGCTCCTCAGGACTGAACCCCATCGGCGCCGGAGGCACGCCCATGGGCACCTTGCCTCGAGCCCGAACCTGCTCGGGCGTCTCGAGAACAGCCGAACCCATCGGAGACATCGCCTGAGGTGCTGAGGCAGGATTCTCTTCCACCCCTGGAGGCATCGGGCTGCTACTGGCGGCAGAGGGATCGACCGGAGGCACCGCAGGCGTACCCGCGGGAATCGGCGCAGGTTCGTTACCCGGCGGCACTCCCCCAGCCCCCGCATCAGCTCCTTGTACCGAAACGTTTGAATCAGACGGTGCTTCAGGAACCGGACTCGCGACCGTCCTGCCCTCGTTTTCGATTCGAGTGCGGGTCGCGGTCCGCGAGCACCTCGAGCAGCCTGAAGCCACGAGGACCATCACTCCAACAAAGACGAAGCCTCTACTGATTCCGCCAAACATGACTCACCGAGCCGCCAAAAGGTACCGGATACCCTTTGCTAAACCGACTCGAAAACGGTGGCGACGCCCTGGCCCATGCCGATGCACATGGTCGAGACGCCGAGGCTGGCACCGCGGCTCTTCATCAGGTGCAGCAGCGTGGTGCTGATGCGAGCTCCCGAACAGCCCAGCGGATGGCCCAGGGCAATCGCGCCGCCGTTCAGGTTTACCTTCTGCTCCATGACGTCGAGCAGGCCCAGATCCTTCACGACCGGAAGCGACTGCGCGGCAAACGCCTCATTGAGCTCGTAGAGATCAATGTCGCTCGTGGTGAGCGAGATCTTTTTCAGTGCCTTGTTCACCGCCGGAACCGGACCGTAGCCCATGATCGCCGGGTCGCAGCCCGAAGCCGACATCGCGCGAATCTTGGCCATCGGCGTGAGGCCGAGGGCACGGGCGCGAGCACCACTCATCACCAGAAGCGCGGAGGCTCCGTCGCTGATGGCAGAAGCATTGCCGGCGGTGACGGTGCCATTCTTCGGATCAAAGACGGGCTTCAGTGCCGACAACCCTTCCATCGAGGTTTCGGGACGAATCACTTCGTCGAAGTCATACAGCTTCGGTGCGCCGTCTTCGTCATGTCCGAGCGTCGGAACGATCTCGTTCTTGAAGCGTCCTTCGACCGTCGCACGGTGGGCATTCTGGTGCGAACGCAGGGCAAACTCGTCCTGCTGCCGACGATCCATTCCGTGCATGCGAGAGAGCAGCTCGGCCGTCAGGCCCATATTGCCGCCACCCTTGGCCATGACCCGGTTCAGCTTCGGATTGAAATCCACCCCATGCATCATCGGCACATGACCCATGTGCTCGATGCCGCCGACGAGGTACATCTCGCCCTCACCTGCCTTGATGTTCGCGGCCGCCGCATGGATGGCGGTCATCGAAGAGCCGCAGAGACGGTTCACGGTCTGGGCGCTGACGTGCTTCGGAATCCCAGCCAGCAGCTGAGCGAATCGCCCGATGTTGAACGCCTGTTCGAGCGTCTGCTGCACACAGGCCCAGATGATGTCGTCGAGCTCACCGGCATCCACCTTCGGATTGCGGGCAAGAATCGACTTCATCACGTGCGCCGAAAGATCCTCGGCGCGGGTATTGCGGAACATGCCGCCCTTCGAGCGCCCCATCGGGGTGCGAACGGCATCAATGACGACGGCATCACGATCCTGAAACGAAGCTGAGTGGGCCATGTGAATCTCCTTTAAGCCGGATAAAATCCGGTTCCCTTCTGGGCCATTTCGCGAATCTGGGCCGTGGGTTCATACATCTTTCCAAGCTGCCCGGCGTACTTCTCACCGAGCTCGACGAGCTTCGAGGCACCGACTGAATCGGCATACTTCATTGCGCCTCCTCGGAACGGCGGGAAGCCGAGGCCGTAGATCAGCGACAAATCGAGCTCCATCGCACTCTCGACGATCCTGTCCTCGAGACAGCGCGAGCTTTCGAAGATCATCGGCAGCATCATGCGCTCGACGATCTCCTCGTCGGTGACGTCCTTCGTTCCGGCGACGGCCGTAGCAATGATCGGCCCGACCTCGGCGTTGACTTCCTTCTTCGGACGTCCCTTCGGATCCTGCGTGTAGTTGTAGAAGCCTTTTCCGTTCTTCTGGCCAAAGCGCTTCGCCTCGTACATCGTGGCGACGATATTCTTGTAGCCGGGCTTCATGCGGTCCGGAAAGCCCTCGGCCATCACCGCTTCGGCATGCGCAGCAGTGTCGATGCCGACCACATCGAGCAGGTACGCGGGACCCATGGGCCAGCCGAACTTTTCCATGACCTTGTCGATGCGCTGAAAATCGACCCCGTCACGAATCAGGGCGCTGAAGCCGCCAAAGTACGGAAACAGCACCCGATTGACGAGAAATCCAGGGCAGTCGTTGACGACGATCGCCGTCTTGCCCATTGCCGTGGCGTAGGCCACAGCGGTTGCGACGGCCTTTTCCGAGCTCTTTTCACCGCGAATGATTTCCACGAGCGGCATGCGATGCACCGGATTGAAGAAATGCATTCCGCAAAAATTCTCGGGACGCTTGAGGCCCGTCGCCAGTCGCGAGATCGAAATCGTCGAAGTATTCGACGTCAAAATCGCATCCGGACGAATCGTATTTTCGACCTCGGCCAGAACCTGCGACTTGATCTTCTCGTTTTCGACGACGGCCTCAACGACGATGTCCGTTCCGGCGATCTCGCTCATCGAGAGCGAAGGACGAATGCGCCCGAGGGTCTCACCCATCTTGGCCGAGTTCATCTTGCCCTTTTCGACGAGCTTGCCCAGAAGCTTCGAGGCTTCATTCATTCCGAGGGCAAGTGCCTCGTCGCGAATGTCCTTCATCACAACCGGAATCTTCGACGTGGCCGACTGATAGGCAATGCCACCCCCCATGATGCCGGCACCGAGCACCGAGGCCGACTTGACCTCAAGAGCCGCCTTGCTCATCTTCTTCGACTGGCGCTTCACATACTGGTCGGCAAGGAACACACCGACCAGCGCCAGAGCCTGCGGCGTGCGCGTGATCTTGACGAAATTCTGGGTTTCGATCTTGAGCGCTTCGTCGCGCGTGAGCTTGGCACCCTGCTCGATGGTGTCGATCGCCATCATCGGGGCGGGATAATTCGGTCCGGCCATGCCACCCACAAACGCCTTCGAGGTGCTGAACGCCATGGTGAGTTCGATGGCCGAGAGCTTGAGAGGCTCCCTCTTTTGCTGGTTGCGAGCCTTCCAGTCGAGCTTGCCTTCCCAGCACTGCGCGAGCGTGCGCATGCCGGCGTTCAAGAGCTTGTCGGCTGGCACAATGCCGTCGATGGCGCCGACTTTCAATGCCTCGGCGGCCGGGTTGGCGTTACCACCACAAATCCACTCAATGGCCAGATCCGCGCTGCAGAGGCGCGAGAGACGAACCGTTCCACCCCAGCCCGGAAAAATGCCGAGCTTCGTTTCCGGAAGTCCGACCTTCGCATCCGGAGTGGTCAGGCGATAATGCGCGGCGAGTGCGACTTCAAAGCCGCCACCCAGCGCAAAGCCCTTGATCAGGCACACGACCGGAACTTTCGAATCATCGATGCGCGAGAAGAGTTCCTGCGTCGACCAGAGCCATTTCTCCAAATCAGCGTCCGGCTTCTTGAAATGGTCAAGAAACTCAGTGACGTCGGCCCCGACGAAGAAGCCGTCCTTCGCCGTGGTCATCAGCACGCCGCGAGCGGCCGAATCCTTCTCAATCATCGTCCAGGCGGTATTGAGATCGTTCAGCATCAGAGTGCTGAAGCGATTGGCGCTCTCGCCGACGAGATCGAATTCGATCTCGCGGACACCGTCGCCCAGATCCTTGAGTTTGAGGCCCTTGCCGTCGAACAATACGTGCGATTGGTTGGTCATGATTTCAGAGAGTGAACCATGGCCTCGGCACGGTCAACGCAATGCTGGCCCCGTCATGTGGATTACGCGTTGCGGGAAAGGAATCTCGATCGATTCAGTCGCATAGGCCTCATGCAGGGACTTAACGAACTCGTGTTTGAGCAGGTACTGATCGGTCCAATGCTTCGCCCGTAGAATGACCGTAAAATTGACGCTGGAATCTCCAAAAGTATGGAAGCGCACGAACGGCTCGAAACTCGAAACGGCACCCTCGACTCGCTGCTGCACTTCTTTTCCGACCCTGCTGGTCACCTGCTCGACCTTCGTCAGATTGCTGCCGTAGGCCACACCCACCTGAACCAGTACTGCGGTCTCCCGATCGGGCAGATCATAGTTGACCAGAACCGACGTCGAGAGCTTGGAATTGGGAATGATGATCGTGTTATTGGCCAGCAGGCGAATTTGGGTACTGCGCCAGCCAATCTTGAGCACGTATCCTTCGGCACCGTCTTCCAGCTTGATGAAATCCCCCTCACGAATCGGACGGTCAAACTGCAGGTAAACGCCGGCGAAGAAGTTGCCCAGCGTATCCTGAAGCGCCAGTGCGACGGCCAGAGACCCCACCCCGAGCGAAGCCAGCACAGGAGCAATCGACACGCCGAGGGTATCGAGAATGATCGCCAGCCCCAGCCCGAATGCGCCGATTCGAAGCAGGGACGAGAACAACGACCGCGATCCTTCCGTCACGCCCTCGGGCAGACGAATCGAGCGTAGGAGTGCTGCAAGAACCTGATCGACGCTCCAAATCGCTACGAGAATCAGGCCAATCTTGAGCGCATAGCGCGCGGACGAAATGGCCTCGAAACGAGCCGGATCAACCTGCATCGCCAAAAAGGCAGAAAGCACCAGAACGGCAAGCCCGGCCGGTCCGCGAAGCCCGCGAATCAGTCTCGCATCCAGAAAACGGGGGCCCGAAGCTGACCAGTTCTCGAGCTTTTTCCAAAGTCGGCGCCGAATCACCGACAGGATCATGACTGAAAGCAGAAAGACCACGAGAAGCATCAGTCCGCGCCACTCGACCACCGACGCCAGAGCACCTTGAATCGCTTGCATGCCCTGACTTCAATCCGTTGAAGCACCGGGTGTCAAGGATTCGCGCGCGCCCCGATCCTGACCAAATGCTGATGGAACTTGGGAAGCCGCTGGGGCAGAATGCAGGCAACGCGCTTTATGCAGAAATTTCCGTTTCTTCCCACGCTGCCCTCACTGCTTTCGGCTCCCGAGACGCCGCTGATTCACCGCGACCTGAGCTGGCTTCAGTTCAACGAGCGGGTTCTGGCCGAAGCGCGCGCACCGACGAACCCGCTTCTCGAGCGGGTGAAGTTTCTGGCCATCTCCTCCTCGAATCTCGACGAGTTTTTCGCCATCCGCCTCGCCTCCCTGCTCAAGTCGATCACTAGAGCCAGGGTCACGTCGACGCAGGACGACGACTCGGCCTACCTGCATCTGTCGCGTACGGCGGCGTCGGTTTTCGAAATCATCGCCAAATTTGGAGCAAAACAAGTTGAAGCGTTCGAACTGATCACCTCTGAACTCGAGAATCTCGGAGTGTCGATCGTGCGCCAGGCGAGAGCCGATAGTCCTGTTTTCGAACTGGGCCGTCAGCTCTTCAATGAAACGGTGCTGCCCCAGCTCCTTCCCCCCGAGCCGTTCTCTGCCGCTCAACTCGGAACACTGCAGAACCTGCAGCTTGCCGCCCTGTTTACCGGCCCAACGACCGGCCCAGCGGGAGGTCAGTTTTTCAGGATCCCGAAAAGCCTTCCGCCAATGCTTCATCGGGACAACCATTTTTTCTTTCTGGATGACCTGCTCGCCTCGCACCTCGGAACCGCATTTGGAATCGCGGGGAATCCCGCCATCGTGCGTGTCACGCGTGATGGCGATTTTTCGGTCGATCTCGAAGACGAAGACAGTGCCTCGATTCCGGACGTCATTCGCTCCAGCCTCAGCACTCGGGACAAGGGCCGCGTCGTCCGCCTGCAGTACCTGGGCCCCCTCTCCGAACAGGTGCTCCTCAAGTGCCTCTCGCAGCTCAAGCTGACCACGCCACAGATCTACCCGGCACCCGCTTCGCTCCTGCTTCACGGACTCTGGAGCGTATTTCAGAACATTCCCGACGAACTCGCCGAAAGGCATCAGCTCAGACATCCTCCCCTGAAGGCGCTCATCCCGAGAGGCCTCACCAGAAAAGAACGCCTCTTCGATGAATTGAGACAGCAGGACTTTCTGCTTCATCATCCCTACGACAGCTTCGACTCGTTCGTCTCGTTCATCGAGACGGCCTGTGACGATCCGACCGTCGCCTCGATCGAGCAGACGATCTACCGAATGGACGCCGTCTCCCCCATCCTTTCTGCCCTCAAACGCGCGGCAGGTTCGGGAAAGAAGGTACGAGCCTTCATCGAGCTTCGTGCCCGGTTCGACGAGCTCAACAACCTGCGACTCGCCGACGAGCTGAGGCAGTCCGGAGTCGAAGTGCATTTTGGCTTCGGAAAGCTCAAGCTTCACGCCAAGGTCGCCCTGATCACCCGGAACGAGAGCGACGGCGTTCGCTACTACACCCATCTTTCGACCGGAAACTACAATGCCGCAACGGCCAGGCAGTACACCGATCTGGCAATTCTGACCTCGAGTCAGCAGATCGGGCAGGATGCCCGCTACTTCTTTGACGCGATCATCCGGGGAGAAGTGCCGCAGAAGTTCACCACGCTGGTGTCCGCTCCCACTCGCCTGCACCGCCGACTGCTGGCCCAGATTCAGGCCGAAACCGAGGCGGCAAGGGCAGGCAAGTCCGCCCGAATTTTCGCCAAGGTCAATGCACTGGTCGATGCTGCCGTCATCGAAAATCTTTATCTGGCTTCTCAGGCGGGAGTGAAGATCGATCTGGTGGTGCGCGGAGCGTGCTCGCTGGTTCCGGGGGTGGCAGGACTCAGCGAGAATATCCGGGTCATCAGCATCGTCGATCGCTTTCTCGAGCATTCGCGCATCTACTATTTTTCCAGCAGCGAAGCCCTCTACCTGTCGAGCGCCGACTGGATGCCACGAAACTTTTTCTCGCGCCTCGAGATCGCCTTCCCGGTTCAGGATGCCCTGCTGCGAAAGTACCTGATCGAGTTCCTCATCCCGACGTATTTAAACGACAACGTCAAAGCCAGAGAGTTGACGCCTCAGGGAACCTGGAAGAAGCGCCCGACGCGGGCCGGCAAGGCTCTGCGCTCGCAGTTCGTCTTTGAAGAGGCCGCAGCAAACCGCTATCTTGGAACACCATTGGAATAGTGTTTTGAGAACCGGAGCTCCGGACTTAAACTTCTTGGTGATGGGCCGAACAACACTCGCCAAGTTTCTCCAGCAGCAGCGCGAACGGGCAGGTCTCACGCATGCGGAGGTCGCGACTCAGCTCGATCTGACGGTCGATGAGGTCGAGTCCTGGGAAACAACCGACGCCACACCTCCGGCGAACCGGCTCATGGATATGATTCAGGTGCTCAAGATCGATGAGATGGACATGTTTGAGATTCTCGCTCAGGACAGCATGGAGCGCTGGCGCTCGTTCCTGCTCACCCTCTCCGGTAACCCCACCAAAAAGTCCGGCTAGTTTCACGCCGGAATACCATCGAGTTAAGTACTCTTAACTCGAGATTCGCCACCGAGCGCGTACTTTGGATCAGTGAGCCCTCTCGATTCGAACTCATTCAGATCCACGGTTTCCGAACTCATCGGCACCACATGCGCCGCCCAGGCATCGCTGATTTTGATTAGCCAGTTTGACGGTGAGCAACTCTACAGCATGCACCCCCTGCATTCCGAGGAGCT
Source organism: uncultured Bacteriovorax sp. (assembly GCA_964432565.1). GTDB lineage: Bacteria > Bdellovibrionota > UBA1018 > UBA1018 > UBA1018 > CAIOHW01. The sequence continues at coordinate 37,917 of CAYSOA010000010.1, read as the reverse complement.
TCATTCTCATCTTCGCGCTGCCGCAAGCGCTGCGATCAAACGCCGGGAAACGATCATCAGTGAATGCCCATTTGGAAGAATCGAGTCGAGCTCAGCAGGATGTGCAGATGGCAAGATCATGGTCTCGATCGCCATACTGACGACTGAGAAGGATTTGTCAGAACGCGACGACCAGTCTGATCGAAAGCTCCAGAAAATAGCGCAACTTGTTGCCTCAGCGCTGAATTTGAATCAGGAAAGAATGGAGCTGCTGGAACGAGTTCAAGTCCTATCCAGCATCGGGTCGCTACTGGTCCATGAGCTCAGGAGCCCACTGACGACGATTTCCTCCCGTCTCGCCATCATCGAACGAATGGTGGCCAGCAACCCACTCGATGAGCGCGGAATCTTGGCGCAGGCAACCCTGATCCATCAGGCGATCCAGGCTGCGGGGGATATTGCCACCGGACTTGGAGCAATGGAAAGCCAGCATGAAGCTGATGGACACCGCGTCGTTTCGGCACTTTCCATGATTCAAAAGGCACTCTCCTTACTTGGAAGAAGAGCCACTGAAAATGGAGTGAATATCCAAATGGGCCTGATCAGCAGCTCCATTGCTGTGAGGTGCCATCCCTCCCAGATCATTCAGGTACTATTGAATCTTCTGAATAATGCAATCGAAGCACTGGTAGTCTCCGAAGAAAAAACCATCAGGATTCATTGCATGGAATCCACGGATCAGATCCAATTCAGAATTTCGGATACAGGTCCCGGCATTCCTGCTGATCTCCACGAAAAAGTCTTTGAACACCGATTCAGTACGAAGAAAGACCGCGGTGGAAACGGCCTTGGCCTGGGCGTTTGCCGACGAATCGTCGCAGCGCACTTTGGCAATCTTTATATCGACCCATCGAGATCGTCTGGCTGCACCCTCATTCTTGAACTTCCGAAGGTCTCTCCGGAACAGGCATGAGCTGATACCGGCCCGACGGCAGATACCGAATCTGGATGCCGATCGGCTCGAGCTTTCTTCGGAGATTGAAGAGGTGGACATCCACAGTCTTGCGACCGACGGCAACCCCCCGCCAGACCTTACGAAAAAGGCCCTCTTTGTGAAGGCTTTCGTCCGGGGAATCACGAAGAACGGCGAGAATTCGATACTCCTTCACCGTAAGCTGGATCCTCCTGCCATTTCTAAAAACGGAAAGGGTCTCAGCATCAAGACGGGTCTCCTGCAGTTTGTGCCTGAGCCAAAACCGGAGCTTTGCCTGAAACAGGGTCCGCTCCAAGGGATAAACAAAGTAGTCAAGCGCACCCGAAGCAAGGGCCCCCTCGATCAACACAGCGCGACGCTCGCGGCTCACGATGACCCAAGGAACATCAAACCCTGCGGCACCGCGAACCGCCCCAGATCGGCTCCATGGCTCCAGATCACTGACGAGCAATGCGGCTCGTTCGTTGACCGAACATCGCCTCCACTCAGCCAGCAGGGCTGCCGTGGAATCAACGATCTGAAAACGACAGATATCTGCGAATGCGCCTTCGAGCTGCAAACGTAATGACTTCGCTGGCCTCAGCACCCAGACCATGGGCAAGTCGACCGTGGGCCGGGTTCCGAGTTCATTTCGGGACCGCACGATTCCGGCCCTCCAACAGACTCATTCGCTCATTCAGCGCTTGAATCACTGAAGGTGGGATATTCAAACAGTTCGACAATGCGTAGAGTACTCGCAGCGGAACGGCTTTTTCTCCGGACTCGTAGGCTCTCAACTGATCCAGTGAAGTGCCGTCCAGGTACGCTACCACTTGCTCTGGCAAAAGCCTCATTTCCAGACGCTTTTCTCGAATTAAATCGGCGATCAGGAGTTCCGGGCATGAACTTCGACTGGTTTTAACCATTCCTTCAAATCCTTGCTACGCGCCAACGGTTGCTATTCCTGATTATTTTTATTAAGTATTCGGACAACTATGATTTCAGCATCACAACATGACGAACTCACCCAGAATCAGGACAAATTCCGCCAGCTCTCCCTCGCTTACCAGGCCATGGCTAACGAAGCCGGCGTTCGCCTGATTGCCTTCAAGGATGCCGCACTCCCGCTGTTCAGCAAAAAGACCTCACGCGAGCAGAACGCCATCCTCCATGCACTCTCCTTGTGCGTCAAGGTCTGCGAAATGACCCGCAGCCAGGGAAAATCCATGACCGATTCGACGAGCCTGATCTGGAACGCGATCAAGGAATTCGGTCTGCGCCCTCCATCAGACTTCTTCTCCAAAATGACGAACGAATCCGTGATCGAAATTCACTCTCCTGAGGGAGTTCAGCTCTTTCGAAATTTCAACTTCTATCGCCACTGCAGCTACACGATTGAAGAGCTCTACAGTTCCAGCTGGGATCTCCTTTACGATCGCGATTCATCGATCTTGAACCACATGATTCAATTCGTGGGAAAGGTCTATGGGGGCGAGATCTCATCGACCGTTGATCCGAAGATTCCGACGTATCTTGCTCACGAGGTTTATTCAGAAGACCGACTGACCGTGGAAGTGAAGTGGCTCTGGGCCGCCCCTCTTTTCCATGAAGGTACCTCCACCCCTGCGGCAACAATCGCCATCGAAGGTGCGAGAACTATAGATAAATTTCAGGCTCATCAGCCGACTCAGCGGAAGAGCACGCTTCGGCTCGTGGATGCACCCCAGATGCAGACCTAGGCTGCTTTATTGTCAACTCCAACCTCGAAGGCCTCGCGAACACCGATCAGCATTGAGCGGTACAGTTCGGCAGACAGCAGTAGGTTCTCGTGAGCCATATGAAGCTCACGTTCGGATAGCTTCGCGACGGTCGCGAATGCCTTTTCCGTATGTTCGACATCATCTTCGACGTGCAGCTTGAGGAACCGCGTGGCTTTCGGGCCGTGCGCGGCCAGCGACCGACGATAAATTTCGGCACCAAATGCACCGGCAAGACACTCCAGTGAGAGCGTATAGCCGAAGAAGGATGCCGGGCCCCGATGCTGAATCCAAAAGTACTGGAGTTGGTACATTGCAGACGAAGCCGCAAGACAGCGATAATCCTCAAGCCTTCGACCCAAGGCCTTCAGGTCATTGATGCAGATCAACTGATGACCACGCTCTTCGCGCGAGTGGTCGACAAATCGTGCATGAAGGTCATTCTGATCGATCGGAGCAAGCGCTCCGGCAAGAGCCACCAAACGCGTCGAGTGATTCACCATATGGTACGTCTGAACGAGCCACATGGAGTATGCTTCCGGATTCTCCCAAGGAAACCCGAGGATGATCGGGCGAGTTTTCTCCATTTCCTTGTCTACTGCTGCCTGAAGATTCAACATGCGTGTTCTCCTGTTTTCATCCCGCCGCTTCTTTGACGGTGCGGTCATTTCCTGAACCGAATTCCATTCGCCTTCTCCACAAGGACTCGAGAGCGAAATTCCTTAAGAAGACCTGAGATGACTGAATCGTCCGGCGATAGAAAGCGACAAGATCAACCCCAACCCCATGATGAATGCAGTGCTCAATTGGTGTGGCCAGAAACTCATCTCCTGATCGCTTCATTCCTCGATTGCAGCGAAGATTGCCCGTCATCACATCGGCCCCTAGGTCCAAAGACTCTCTCAGGCAGAGACCGAGCAGAAGGCTCTTCAGCCGAATCCCATCACCGAGCTCTCCCCGATAGTCTGGATGGACTGTGATGTGGCTTCCGACTCCCACCCTTCCCCCATCCCGAATCAGTTGAGAAATGGCGTGGTCCGACCACACCTTGAAATACGAGTCATGTCTCGCGACCCGAATGCTGAAATCAACCACACGAAGCAGGACAACACCAATGCAGGAATCTCCCCTCATGATGGCGCCGATACGGTGCTGCCGAGTGAAGTCATCGGAAAAAACACGATCCGTCCCATCCAACTCGCGAAACGTTGCCCCCCAGACCGAATGCCAGAGCCCGTAGGCCTCCTCGTAAGCCGAACGCCACTCCGGAGACGGATCAGCCCCGGGAAACGTGAGGTACTTCAATTCATTCAAGCTGAGATTCACGCTGCGGATCTCCTTTTCATTTCCAGGGGAGACTGAAGCTTCGAGATCATCTCCCTGGCAATGAGGGCGACTTGAATGGATGACGCACCCTCATAAATCTCGAACAGCTTCACGTCGCGGTACAATTTCGCCAGGATCCCATCCCTCAGGTATCCGCGGGCGCCCAGCATCTCAATCGAGTCATCGACCACGCTCACGGCCATGTCTGCGCAAAATAGCTTGGCCATGCTCGCCTCCAGGACTGCCACGCCATTCCGATCCCAGGCCAAGGCGGCTTCTCTTGCCAGTCCCCAGCCTGCGTTCATCTGAACGTGGTGATTGACCAACACCGTCTGGAGATCCTTACGCGACAGGAGGCTCTTGCCGGAACGTTCGGTCATCGAAAGATACTGAACAACCTCCTCGTGTGCCCGTCGAGCAACTCCCACCGCTGCTCCGGAGATCAAGGTCTTCGATCGACTGATCGCACGAGCCAAGATATCGAGCCCAGAGCCGCATGCACCCAGGACGGCCCGCTCTGGGACGAACACATTTTCAAACTCCAAATTCGAGGTATTGGACTCTCCCTGACCCAGCTTTTCGATGGGCCTTTCAATGGAGATTCCTTCAGAATTGGAAGGAATCAAGACGAACGTCAGCTCAGGGGATGACTCCCCACGCGTTTCCACTAGAACCAGAAAATGGGATGCGTGATTCGCATTCGTAATAAAGTGCTTGGCGCCACTGATTCTGAACCCTCCAGGAACCCGGACTGCTCGGGTCTGGATGGTCCGCAGATCGCTTCCAGCACCCGACTCATTTGCCGCCAAACTCAGGAGGCTCATTCCCTTGATTTGGTCGCGCGCGAGCTCCTCCATCAGGTGCGAGGGCGCATTTTGGGCGATTGCAGTCTGGGCAAAGATATTGGCGACCCAGCTCGAGAAGATTCCGGGAGAGAAGTACCCGAGCTCACGAGCCACTTCCAGAAGCATCTCCGTCGTGTTCTCCGTGCCTCCGCAGGACCGAGGATAAGCGGCCGTCATGAGTCCCAACCGAAAAAGTTCCTCAAAAACACCTTGAGGAAAGTAACCCTTCTCATCCCAATCAAGGACATTCGGTTTCACGTTTTTTCTAAAGTAGCGCTGAAGCGCGACGAGATCCATTATGAGCCGGATCGGTGCGAAGCCAGGAGACAATAACTTAAAAATATTTAACTAAATCCTCCAAAGGAGCCATCCTCACCGCCCCCGCTTCACCACCAGCCGGCGCCCGAATACTTCCTCGAAGAGCTCCTTCTTTTGCTCGACACGCAGCACCTCCAGATCGGAGGACCGCCTCGAATCGAGCTTCAGCTCGACGATCCCGCGTCGGAGACTCACCTCTCGCAGGCAGGGCGCTCCCTTGTGGCTGCGATCGAGCGCATCGGCAACGCGCAAAAGCGAAAGGAGCTTGAAGAAGGCCTCTCGGCGCAGGGGCTCGCGCAGGGCCGCCACCTTCTTGAAGTCCGGACTGCCCCCCGCATGCCAGAGACAGAGCTGAGCCAGAAACTCACGCTCCCAGTTCTCGAGAGACGGTAGATCCATGTTTCGGGCAATGTAATAGGAGTGCCGGCCATGCTGGGTCGGACTGACCACCTCGCCCACGTCATGCAGGATCGCAGCCGCCTCGAGAAAGGACCTCCACTCGGACCGAAGCCGGTGCACCCCCTTCAGCCGGTCAAACAGCAGGACCGCCATCGTGCGCACCGACTGAAGGTGGCCTTCATGGATGCCGCAGCGCCGGGCCTTTTGTACCAGCTCGTCGAGATGCAGGCCCAGATGGGATTTTTCATGACGAGAGGCGAGCTCAATCTCCTCTTCGAGAATGCCGTCTCGAAGTGAAAAGGGAGTAAATCGAAAGCGCTTCGCACCCACGGCCTGCAGGCACTCGTCAAAAAGGATGCTGCCCGAGAGGATCATGTCGACACGCTTGGGCTCCATGCCGGGAATCGCAAGAAGCTCGAGGGTCTCCATTTCCTGCATCCGCTCAACGAGCTCCGAGACTCCCTTGCGCGAGGCGAGGCGCCCGGAGTCGGCATGCCTGCACATGCGGTAAAGCGCCTTGATGGTGCCGCTCGATCCGATGACCTGTTCGACCTTCGGCCAGTGTTCGCCTCGCATCTTGGGCCAGAGCACGGAACGAAGATAGAGTCGAAGTTCAAGCACCGGATCGCGCCCGTTGACTCGCTGCGGAGGGCTGCTTTTCAGGAACACCTGCTGCAGTCTCGCGGTTCCGATGGGAAAGCTCTCGGAGAAGAGCACCTTCGATCCCTGGCAGATCGAGATCTCGGTGCTCCCCCCACCGATATCCACGAGTGCAAACCGACCCTTCGGCAGCTTTTCGTTCGAAAGCACTCCCCGGGCGATCAGGCGAGCCTCTTCGGCTCCCGAGATCACCTTCACTTCGATTCCCGACTCGACATGAATCTGCTCGAGAAGCGAGGCACTGTCGGTTGCCTCGCGCAGGGCGCTCGTTCCGAAGGCCACAATCCGTTTGACCGAAAGATCCTGGCAGGTGCGCGCAAAACTCTGAAACGCATGCACGGTACGCCGACGGGCCTCGACATTCAGCCGCCCCTTCAAAAAAACACCCTGCCCCAGCCGCACCATCAGCTTCTCACGATGGAGCAGCCGCGATTTTCCCGTAGCCGTTACCTGATGGACGTCAAATCGCACCGAATTGGTGCCCAGATCAATGATGCCGAAGCGCATACTTCAGCCTCAGGCGAAACCGAGCGTTTTTCAATCCTTACACAAGAATTACAACGAATCGGTTCGGCAGAGGCTAGGCTGATGGAATGAAAAAGACCCTTTCGGTGCTTCGCAGCGTCGCCCCCTTCGTTCTCGCGTATCTGGGCTTTGCCGGAATCGTGCATCAGCTGCTGGGCCCAGGAGGAGTCTTCGTCTCGGCTTTCGAGGGCAGCCCCCTGTTGAAGCTGGGCCTTTACCTGTTTTTCATGACCCACCTGACGATCACGGCCATGAGCCTCTGCTTTCATCGGGCCCACACGCACAAGGGCGTCAAGTTTCATCCAGTCCTCGACTCGGCCATGCAGATCTGGCTCTGGGCCACGACCAGCATGTCGAAGCTCGACTGGGTTTCAGTGCACGTCTACCACCATGCACACTCCGACCAGCCTCTCGACCCGCACAGCCCCGTTCAAAAGGGCCTGGCTCGCGTGTTTTTTCTGGGAGTGGCCGACTACTCGCGCGCCAAGTCGCATCCTGAAGTATTGAAAATCCGCAACCGGCTGCCGGTCAATCGCCTCGAGCGTCATATCGCCGATCATCTTTTTCAGGCTCCGATCGTGCTGGGTGCTCTGCTGATGGTGGCCTTCGGCCCGCTCTGGGGACTGATCCTGATGACCACCACGTTTCTGATCTCCCCGATCTTTGCCGTGGGCGGCGTGAACGCTCTCGCGCACTGGTTCGGCTACCGCACCTACAAGACCACCGACAACAGCCGAAATCTGGGCTTCGTGTTCATCCTCAACTGGATGATCTGCGGCGAGCTGGACCACAACAACCACCACTCCCATCCCAGCTCGTGCTCGTTTCGCCACAAGCCCTGGGAGTTTGACATCGGTTACGCCTACATTTGGCTATTGAGCCGGGTGGGCCTGGCCGAGATCCGGCACGTGCATCGACGGCGCGCCACAGGACACAGCCCCCTGTGGCTGCAAGAGGCTCACTTCAGTCGTCGTACCTGATCCATCAGCGACTGGTCCCGTTCGGTCACGAGGTTGACCACGAGTCCCTTGCGACCGGCCCGAGCCGTGCGCCCCACGCGGTGAATGTAGTTCTCGAGTTCCTGCGGAAGGTGAAAGTTGATCACCCGATCCACCGTTTCGAGATCGAGGCCGCGCGACGCGAGGTCGGTTGAAATCAGAAGCGGAATCTTTCCATCCCGAAAGGCCTGCAGGTTCTTTCGCCGTTCGACCTTGTCCATCTCCCCCCGATACATCACGTAGGAAAGACCCCACTCGTCGAGCAACGCTCCGAGCTTGTCGCACTGCTGCCGGGTGTTCGAGAAGATCATCGTGCCGCCCGATATCTTTTCTCGCAGAATCTTCGCCAGAACCGACGAACGGTCTCCATCGAGCACGGGCTCGTTTCGGGTCTTCAGCGAGGCCGGCAGCTGGTAGCCTCCCTCGACGCGAATGATATCCGCCTCATCAAAGAGATGGCTGACGAGCTTCTCGACTTCGCTGCTGAAAGTGGCCGAAAACAGAGCGAGCTGGCACTTCACCGGACAAAGCTGCGAGATGCGCTGGGCATCGTCGAAAAATCCCTGATCCAGCATCTGATCGGCCTCGTCGAAAACGAGAACGCGCACTTCATTCAGATTGACGAGCTTTCGGTCGATCATCTGAACCAGCCGTCCGGGGGTCGCGATCAGGATCTCGAAATACCCATCGAGGTTCTTCTTCGCCACTTCGGTCGTCGTGCCGCCGAGCACCGAGCGCACTCTCAGTCGCGTGTCATGGGTGAAACCCTTGAAAACCTTGGCCACCTGCTCGCCCAGCTCTCGGGTCGGAACCAGAATCGCCGCACGCGGATGGCGTTCCTGGGTCACACCCTTGCCGGCGGTCTCGAGCGTCTTGAGCAGGTGAAGAATCGGGAGCGCATAGGCCAGCGTCTTGCCGCTACCGGTCTGGGCCACCCCGACGATCGATCGTTGCGCCAGGAGTGCCGGAATGGCACGCGCCTGGATCGGCGTGGGTTTTCGAAGCTTCTTTTCGGCAAGCGTCTCTAGAAGGGTGGGCAGAAGGGCAAAGTCGGCGAATTGATCCATGGAGGGGGTGTTACGGCGGAAGGCGGCAGATTGAAATGCCCTTTTAGCGGATGCCCCTTTACCAGATGCCCACCTACCTGATGACCGTTGCCGGATGCCAGCATCCCGTCCTACTCTCGTCTCATGCTGGAGATCACTCCGTTCTTTCGCATCGATCCGAACGAGCTCGAACTGAACTACGTCAGAAGCTCGGGGCCGGGCGGCCAGAACGTCAACAAGGTCAACAGCAAGTGCCAGCTTCGGTGGAACGCCCTGCAGAGCACCAGTATCCCGTCACACTTTCGCGACCGCGTTCTTGAAAAGCTCCGACCGAGACTCACCAGCGAAGGAGACCTGCTTTTGAGCTGCGATCGCCATCGCGACCAGCGACGCAACCGGGACGAGTGCCTCGAAAAGCTGCGGACGATTCTCGTCGAGGCCATGGCAAATCCCAGAAAACGAAAGGCCACGCGACCCACGCACGGTAGCCTGAAGCGTCGCGAGGGGGCGAAGAAGGCCCACTCCGAGAAGAAGAGCCTTCGAGGCCGGGTACGGGACTCATAAAGGCGGTACTGGCGGCACTCCCCTAAACCGGCCGCACCTTCGTGCAGGCCTCGGCGATGCCGGCAAACTCGGCCGCAAATCGCGCGAGTGCCTCGTGTGCGAACGCGACCGGCTCGACGCCGAGCTCGGCCAGTCCCACGGCCTTTACCGGCGCCCCGGCGGGATCGACATTGATGCCGATGTGCAGAAGCTGCGACACGGCCGATGAGGTCACGATCGATACTGACAGCTTGCGGCTGCCGATCCACAGGTCATCTCCGGTGCGAACCGTCGCGACTGAAAACTTCTCTCGCAGCACTTCTGCCAGAATGGAGACAAACAACCGCTGAGTCCATACCCCCTCACGAAGGGTCGGGCCGAAGAATTCGCCCAAAAAGTGCACCATTTCGGCTGCTCGAATCGAGTCATTGACGAGCCGGTCCTCCCAGTCGACGAGCTCCTCGGTCCTGACGTCGCAGGGACCACGAAAGGCGATGACGGCCGATCCCTGAATCCTGAACTGAGACAGAATGAAGTGAGGGCGAAGCTCGGGCCCCGTGTAGGGAATCGTCGCCTCGATGAACTGGGTCTTCAGCATGACCATCTCCTCTGGTCCTGTGGCCCCTGGCCTGGCCCTTCCGAGCCTGAGTTCTGCGCCCGAAACAGTCGCTGGCAGCTCTCGCAGTTTCCGCAAGGCTCCTCGCCCGCGAAATAACAGCTCCACACCAGCTCCATCGGAAACGGCCGGGCCAGACGACGCAGCTCGGCCACGATCTCGCGCTTGTCGAAGTCGACCGTCAGGCTGTCGACCCTGACCTTGCCGCGAGTCGAGTACTCGAGCGAAGCATTGATCGAATCCATGAAGGCGCGGGTGTTGTCCGGAAAAGTCGCGCCCTCTTCGCGATTGAAGCCAACGAGCACGCTCGATGCGCCCATCGATTCGGCATAGGCACACGCCAGATGAATCAGCACGCCGTTGCGATTGGGAACCCAGACGGCATCGGCACTCTTGGTGACGACGCTCAGGGTGTCGAGCACGTCGCGCGAAAGCCGGGGCACCGCCATCGACGCATCCGTCAGCGCGCTTCCGCCCAGCTGCCCCAGAAACGGCAGCTCGAGCTCACGCCAGGAAGCACCGTAATGCGCAGCCAGGGCTCGGGCGGCACGGCGCTCAGACTCCCATGCCCGTTGCCCGTAGTGGACCGTCAGCGCCGCCAGGCGATCGCCGCGCGCATGCGCCAGCGCCAGATTGGCTGAGGAGTCGAGGCCTCCGGAAAGAAGGATGACGGTCTCGATCGAAGCCACGAGCCCTTAGCCTCGAGAAGAGCGGGCGGCGCCCTTGCCGTCGATGAAGTACGACGCCGAACAGCGCGGGTTCTCCCAGATCGTCACTTTCTCGATCCAGGTCTCGCCGTCGTCGATCAATGCCGACAGACGGTCATACGAAAGCTTGGCGATCTGCTCGGCCGAAGGATTGATGGTCTTGAAATCATCGAGCTCATTCAGGTTCTGGTGGTCCCAGGGGGCGACGAGCTCCTTGGCGGCGCCCTTCAGCTTGCGAAAATCCATCGCCATGCCGATCGAATCGAGCTTCACCGAGCGGGCAAAGACCTCAAGCACCCAGTTATGCCCGTGAAGACGGGCGCAGTCGCCCGGATAGCCCTCCAGATGATGGGCGGCCGGAAAATCCACCTGCACGCGAAGTTCAAACATGCCGGGGTTCTGCCGGATTTTGACCATGCGCGCAAGAGGCTAAAACCCCTTCTCCGACGACGAGAGCGCCGCATCGTCCAGATCGAGCACCATCGTGTAGGCGTCTTCGCCGTCCGAATAGAACCGCTTGCGTACCTGCGAAATGGTGAACTTCATCGACTGATAGAGCTCAATCGCCGCCTGGTTGGACTTGCGAACGTCGAGCACCACCTTGCGAATCTCTTTTTTCATGGCCTGCGAGACCAGCTGCCGAATCAGGGCACGGGCGACTCCCAGGCCTCGAAACGGAAGATCCACGGCAATGTTCAGAAGCTGGGCTTCGTCAAACATCAGCCAGAACACGGCGTAGCCGGCGATGACCGAGTCGGTTTCGTCATCGGTCATCACCAGCACGCGCGAATAGGGCTTTTCGAGTTCGGCCGCGAAATGCGCCTCATCCCAAGGGGACAACTGCACCTGCTTCTCCACCCGAACCAGCTCCCCGAGATCCTCGGTCGTGGCAGGTCGCAGGCTGAAGGTCGCAGGCAGTGAGGCGGACGAATTCGTCATGATCGCCCCTTTACGGGACCCACCCGTGGCAGTCAAATGCAGAACCCTCGAGTCCGGCCGGAGCATCCCCCAGATCGAACGCTTCGCCTCGATCAGACTGCCGAATCTGACCTCCCTCGAGCACCCGGGCCGGATCCTGAACGGCAACCGCCCAGGAAATGCTTCCGTGAAGGTGGCGCGCCACCCGGCGCAACTGAACTCCCGACGAAGTGTTCTTCATGGGATACGGAAAGCGCACCACGTTTCGATCAGCCAGGCTGCAGGAGCGCGCTCCGGCGACGGGGCGCAGGCGGTACTCGATTCGAAGGCTCGACCCCGCCGGCCAGCGCACCGTCAAAGGCAGAGGGGCCCAGGCCGTCCAGCGCCCCTCCTCTCCCGCACGCGCCTCGATCGCCAGACCTGAAAACTGCGACACATAGGACTGCCCCTGCCCCTTGAACTGGCGGCCCTTCCCGAGCAGCTGGACATACGGCTGGGCGTGAATCACGGACGTCATCACCAGCTCGGTACCGGCCGTTACCTGCAGCTTGAGATTCCGAAACCCGCGATTCTGCCACAGCTCTTCTCGAAGCAGCCCCCCTTCGCTCCAGGCAAAGTCTCGACGCTCGGTCGGGCTCGGATTCGGAAGGCCGGCCATCACCCGAAAAGAATACGTCAGGGCACTGTAGGCCCCCTGCCGTTCGACCTCAACCCGCAGGGTGCAGACCGTGGCCGGGTCACGAAGGTCTCCCCGAGATCCGAAGACCTCGGACAGGTCGAGCAAACCGCTTTGCGAGGGCTCATCCCAGAGCAGCCTCCTTCCGTGCAGCACCTCCTCCATCGAGCCATCCGGGCGTGAGCAGCGGGCCGACCAGTCGCCTCCCGGCACGTATCGAAGCTGAACCAGTAGGACCGATTCCGGTTCATCCGGCCACTCGAGGGGCTCGACAGTCGCCACCTGTGCCCCCTGAATCACAGGCTCAAATTGCAGGGCCTCTCCCAGAGCCCAGGAGGACTCCCGGTGGGCCGTCTTTCGCGGCAGCGCTCGACGAATCGACCACTCGACTTTCCAGGGGCCTTCTTCAGAAGGGGTTTTCGGAAGCTCAGCACTCACCTCCGGTTCTGCGGCCAGAGAATCCCTCTGGGGCTCGGGAACTGCCGGATCGCCCTCCCGAGGCTGCACCCCACACCCCGAACTCGTTAGAACCAAGCCGGTCATCACGGCTGCAACTGCACTCCTCCGCCAGAGGGACTCGAACACGTTCATTTTTCGCTCTCCTTGTGCGGCGGGCGAGAGCAAGGGGTGTGCCCGATTTCAAACCTGTGCTAGCGTCAGGGCACTATGAGCGCCCAGCAAAACGTCCCCGCCGACCTGCAGGAACCTGAAATTCACTCCGAACTCGAGACCATGCGGCACTCGGCCGCCCACCTCATGGCTCACGCGATCCAGAATCTCTGGCCGCAGGCCAAGTTCGGCATCGGCCCGACGGTGGAGGACGGCTTCTATTACGACATCGACCTCGACGTGAAGCTCACGCCCGAAGACCTGCCGCGCATCGAAAAAGAAATGGCGAAGATCATCGCTGAGAATCAGCCCTTCGTGCGCCAGGAGCACTCGATCGACGAAGCGCTTGCCCAGTTCAAGAAGCTCAACCAGCCCTTCAAGGTTGAGATCATAGAGACGCTTCGCGACCAGGCCGGCGCGACGTCGGTGTCGACCTACGGCGAGGGGGATTTTACCGATCTCTGCCGTGGACCGCACGTCCAGACGGCCGGCGCCGTCAAGGCGTTCAAGCTGCTCTCGATCGCGGGAGCGTACTGGCGCGGCAATGAGAAGAACCCGCAGCTTCAGCGCATCTACGGCACGGCCTTTGGTTCGCAAAAGGAACTCGACGAGCACCTGCATCTGATCGAAGAGGCCAAAAAGCGCGACCATCGAAAACTGGGCAGAGAGCTCGAGCTCTTCACGTTCCTCCCCGACTCTCCTGCTTCGCCCTTCTTTTATCCGAAGGGCGCGACCGTCTATAACCGGCTCGTCCAGTACATCCGCGACCTCTACGGCCCGTACGAGTATTCGGAAGTCATCACGCCGCAGATCATGGACGTGTCACTCTGGAAGACCTCGGGCCACTACGACAACTACGCCGAGAACATGTACTTCACGAGCTGCGACGAGCGGGAATTCGGCGTGAAGCCGATGAACTGCCCGAGCCACTGCCTGCTCTATGGCACGCTCAAGCACTCGTACCGCGACCTGCCGCTGCGGTACGCCGACTTCGGACGCCTGCACCGCTTCGAGAAGTCGGGCGTCACGCATGGCCTGACTCGAGTGCGTTCGTTCTGCCAGGACGACGCCCACGTGTTCTGCACCACCGAACAGATCGAAGACGAAATCCGCAAGGTGGCCGAAATGATCTTCGGCACGTTTGACCTGTTTGGCTTTACCGACATGCAGATTTTTTTGTCGACCCGCCCCGCAAAGCGCGTGGGTGCCGATTCGCTCTGGGACGAGGCCGAAGCGGCGCTCAAGCGCACGCTCGACAACCTCGGACGGCCCTACACCGTCAATCCGGGAGACGGGGCCTTTTACGGCCCGAAGATCGACTTCATCGTCCGCGACGCACTCAAGCGTCCGTGGCAGCTCTCGACCATCCAGCTCGACTTCAACCTGCCCGAGCGCTTTGACCTGACCTACACGGCCGCAGACAACTCGGCCAAGCGCCCGGTCATGGTCCATCGCGCGGTGCTGGGTTCGCTCGAGCGTTTCATCGGAGTGTTGACCGAGCACCTGGGCGGGGCCTTTCCGTTCTGGCTTGCTCCAGTTCAGGCTCGTTTGGTTCCGATCAAGGACTCGCACAACGACTACGCCCACGAGTTTGCCAAAAAGCTCAAGAAGCTCGGCTACCGGGTGGATGTCGATGATCGCAACGAGTCGATGGGACTCAAGACCCGCGAAGCACAGACGGCGAAGATTCCGTTCTCGCTTGCGGCCGGTGACCGCGAGATCCAGGCCGGCTCGTTTGCGGTGCGCGCCTACGGCAGCCGCGAACAGAAGGTCATGACGATGGACGAAGTGCTGGCGATGTTCGTGGAGCTCAACGAGCTTCCGAAGAAGGTCGCGAAGAACGCCCAGTAGGCGTTCAGCGGTAATCCGGCGGATCGGTAACCAACTGATTTCATGAAAGATTACTCCATTTACCCAGCTCTGGCCCTCACCGGCCGGCCGTGCTTTGACGCACTGCGTGAAAACTCCTTATTGGGGACTCGTCCCCCTGATGACCGTGGCGCTGACCTCTTCGTGTTCGAAAGCCCCAGAGGCTCCTGCCCAACCGGCGCCACCCCAGCCTCAGGCCGAATCCTTCGAGTCGCGCAGGTTGCCTCCCTTCTGATCGCCCCGCCCGAGGTCACCCAGAAGGCCCTGCCTGCCCCTGAGCGTGCCGAGCTGATCGGCGAGCTTCGCTTCGAAGACGAGACGGCCCAGCGAAAAATTCGAGAGCACCTCTATCAGGTGACTCAGGACGAGTGGGACGCCACACCCGCTCCGGTCGCAGGTGAGTCCACCGAGCGGCAAACCGAACTGCTGCTGCTCTTCTGGAATTTCATCGAGTCGGTTTATCAGAATGCGGGAACCCGCTCTTCGTTTCGCGAGGAATCGCTGGCCACCCTGTGGTCGCTCTCCGAAATGGAAGGCACCCTGCTTGCTCCTCACGCCCGACTCGTGCTCGCAGCACTTCGGCCGTCGGAGGAAACCCCCTGGGCGGCAGAGGAGCTTCCTCTGGACCAAAAAGTCCTCACTCACCCTGCCTATCTCCGAATGCGCACTGCGGTGGCCTCGCGACTCTGGAGGGCTCGACTGCTCGCCCCCGTGTCCCGGGTTTCGGATCGACTGCGACAACTCGACGAGCTGATGAAGGAACCTCGCGAAGTCCGCAACCGCACCCTCCAGCAGCTGTCGTTCAGCCGGCCGATCGTTCGCATCAACGACCCTTCATCGGAGTCGGGCGAAAAAACGTTTTCGGAGTTCGGCTCCCCGATGTTCTGGCAGGCCTCGCTCTCTGCGGCCACGACCCCCTGTAGCTCGAAGTCGGATGCCTACGAAGGCACCGGAACGGAGCGCCGGACGATCGACCTGAAGTGCGACCTGAATTCACGCTTCCTCTAGAAGGAGTATCGCTGGGGCAAGGCCCGCGCACGCGCGTCGCTCGATCGGCTCTCCAGTGAGGACTTCTCAGAAGTCGCTCCGTCAGGGCGTCCGCTTCCTTCGCGAGTCTACTCGCTCGACTTTTCCTCCGGGTCTTCGGCGGGCAGAGAGCAACCGAACATTCCGGGCGTAAACCCCCAGGGAAGCATCGACGCCGAGATCACCGGACGAGCGCGAATTCCGGCGTGTCCCGATCTGGCGTCCTGCAGCCCCCTCATTCGCGTGCGGGTGGATGTTCCGCGAACGGCCGACGAGACGCAGCTCGATCTGGTGGCACGCTCTTCGGACTGGCCGGAGGAGCGTCGACTGGAGCCCGGCACCGACGTCTGGCTGCCGCGACATCGCCATCCGATCGATCTCGAACTGCGCCTCAGGCGTTCGGGCCTTCGATCGCTGGGGCAGCCCGACCTGCGCTTCGAGCAGCACTCGGTACGCGTGACCCTGTCGACCCTGAACGAACGCGCCGAGGAGCTCCAGCCTGAGCTGGAGACGAGCGGTCTAGCCGGTGTTCCGGCGCTTCTTGCGACGCTCGAGCAGAATCCCGACACATCGCTTCCTGCGGCGCTGGCGCTCGCGGTGTCCGGCCCCCCGCCGTTTTCGGAGCGTTCACAGACCTACCTCGCCATCTGGGCGTGGCACTCGGTCGCGGAGCTCGGTAACCGAATCGGCTCCGTCGCACTGCCGGGATCGGACGAAGAGACCCTTCGGCTTCAGTCTGCGGTGTCGGCAGACTACTGGTCACGACAGGCCGCGCGCCACTACCTGCCGATCGTCAACGAGCGGCTCGAAAGCCGTCGGGATCTGCTGCAACGCCTGCCCCTCGAATCGCTTGCGCTCGAAATGCTGCGATTGTCACGCGGCACAGTGGAGTTCAACCGCGCATACGGCGGACTCATCGGCGAAGTCGAAGCCCTCGCCGAAAGGCTGCCTCTGATTCCCGAAGCAGGAGCCATGCGAGCGAAGCTGCTCGCGCTTCGCGACCGCTCGGATTCCGACCTCATCGAACGCGCCCTGATCGTCTCGCGCCTGCGCCGCATCCACCGGCAGCTTCTCGATCTGCAACAGTCCTGGCAGGATGAGGTCGCCCAGCTCGAGTCGGAACGCTCACAGCTCGAAATGGTGGCGCCATGAAGGGCATGATTCGCGTGAGGCGTCGGCGGCCAGCCTCCTTGCTGGTTCTTTCGCTACTGATGCTGTGCGGATGCGAGATCGACTACGGCGATCGCGTACTGGATTTGACCGATCCGACGGTGATTAGGCATCTGGACCTGGGAGATTTGTCCTTGATCCAAAAAAAGGAACGAATCGGTCTCGAGGCCTACGAGACTACCCAGCAACTGGGGTTCCTTGCGCCCGAGCACGGTCTTGAGGCCATATTTGCGGATTCGGCACAATTCCCCGGGAATAAAACTCTGACCTTACTGAGGGATGTTTCATGGAAAAATTGATCGTACGAAGCCCCATCGAGCCGCAGCTTCTCGAGATCCTCGAAAACGAACCACTCTGGGAGGCATGGATGCGCGCAGGAGGCCTCATCGAAGCGACTCGATTTGACACAGAGGGCATGATCATTCGAGGCGCTGCCACAGAAACCCCCTTGGCCAAGAGAAACTTCGAGCTGAGGATTCTTTGGAATTCGGTGGCCTACCCTCTCGGGTCAGCAAACATCCCACGCTCAGAGTGGGAGGACCTGCTGATCGAGGGAATCGAAGTCTTCAAGGAATTTCTTCGATCGGACCTGGCGGACTCTTGGGGTCTTCAATCCTATCATCGGCTGCGCGACAAGCGTCATGCTCGCCTCGCCCAATGGAAAAAAGACCCCGAGCTGAGCAAGCTCATCATCGAATTCCAGGGAAACGACTGAGAGCCACCCCACGGCTGCGGGGCCGCTCTTTTGCACTGGCCCCGGGCTGCCGACCTTTGGCACACTCAGGAGCATGAGCTCGGCCCTACCCGGCAGCGTTGCCAGTTCGCGTCCCGTCAGAAACCAGCGCGTCATCTATGACGTCCTCTACGGCTTCATTCCCATCACCGAATGGGAGGAGCAGATCATCAACTCGCCCTTCTTCCAGCGCCTGCGCTGGATCAAGCAGCTCGGTTTTTCGAACTATATCTTTCCGGGAGCCGAGCACAACCGCTTCGCCCATGTCATTGGCGTGATGCACTCGATGGATCAGATGATCCGGGCGCTGGGCATCGCGGTACCCGACCACGAACTCTTTGACCGGCATGCCACGAACCCCGCCGCCATGCTCCACAAGAGCCTGCGCATCGCCGCCCTGCTGCATGACCTGGGAACCTTCCCGTTCTCGCACGCCATCGAGTACGCCTACATCCGCCACGGCAACGACACGCGTCGCCCTCGGGCAAAGGGCAGCAAGCACTCGGGCAAAACACCGAAGGCGCTTCCGAACAATCACGAGCACCTGGGCTCGTTCATCATCAAGAACACTCCCTATGCGGGCGGCATGACCCGAATTCTTGAGGACTTCGAATTCGACATCCAGCTCATCTCCGACATCATCAAGGGCGACTCGAAGTACCTGATCGCCAACCAGCTCATGCATTCGGACCTCGATGCCGACCGCATGGACTACCTGCTGCGGGACTCGCACTACACCGGCATCAAGTACGGACAGTTCGACCGCGAATACATTCTGGCCAACCTCACGACCTATGACGCCGGAAACGGACAGATTGCCTTCGGAGTTCGCGAAAACGCCCTTCACGCGCTCGAAGACTTTCTGATCGCGCGCTTCAGCTGGTATTCGCAGGTGATCAAGAACCCGGGCTCGGCGAAGTTCGACATCATGTCGTCGCACATTGCCGAGGCGCTGCTCGAGCAGGACCTGCTCTACCAGTTTCACGATCTGCTCGACATGATCTTTGCGGGTGACGAACGGTTCTTCTGGTTCAATGACGTGTATTTCATGAACCGGCTGCAGGAGGTTCGCCTGCAGAAGAAGGTCAAGGATCGCAAGACCTCCGAACTGATCGAGATGCTGCTCTACCGCAAGCCCCCCAAGACGCTGCGGCACTCGCTCTTTCAGCACCGCATTCTCAAGAGCGACGGCGACGACCGCGAAAAGGTCCAGCTCACGGCCCGAATCCAGTCGAAGGTTCGGGACATCGAAAAGGTGCTCAAGCGCCATGGCAAGGGAAAGGCCTGGATTCTGGCCGACATTCCCCAAAAAGATGTGGTCTTTACCCGGGGCATCGGACATCTGACCAGCCGGGGAGGCGAACCGAGACAGGACACCGAGGCCGTCAAGGTCGTCAGCAAGACCGGAAAACCCTCGCTTCTGGTGCAGCGCGAGAACGCCCTGATGAAGCACCTCTCGGGCTTCATCAACTTCGTGCCGAGCGTTTACGCCAACGAAGCTGCGGTTGAGCTGCTTCGCCGCCGCAGAATCATCGTTTAGGCGCAAGACTGCAACGATCACTGCCCGTAGAGGCAGTTGGCACGGCCCATGTCGTTGCTGTTGAGCCGATTGCGCCGAGTTCCATCGAGATCAAACGACGGAAACATCAGCGCATTCTTATAATGCGT
Organism: uncultured Bacteriovorax sp.; assembly: GCA_964432565.1. GTDB lineage: Bacteria > Bdellovibrionota > UBA1018 > UBA1018 > UBA1018 > CAIOHW01. Next base: position 18,556 of record CAYSOA010000010.1, on the reverse strand, counting down.
GGAAAGGGTTCTCGAATTGCAGTTGGGCATGGTCCCTGCGGTCACTTTCGTTCCAGAAAATTCACAGGAATGATCCAGGCCGATCAGATGGCCTGCCTCGTGGGCCAGAACCGATTCGGCATCCGGACTCGGCTTCCCCTCAGCAAAAAAATCGCGAACGTTGATCTCGATCGAAGCCGACTGAAAGGAATAGGTGCCCGACGTCTTGCAGTGGTGGGTGAGCGCAATCACCGATGAAAGGGACGAACTGAAGTTCGCATTCTTATGAATCACGACGGGAGACTGAAACGAGTCTCCTTGCAGGAGATAATAGCTGCAAACCGAACTCGAGATATTCGCCTGGTTCGCGGCCTTCACCGATCCGTCAGAGTTCTTGAAGTCGAAGATCTCGTACCCAAAACTGACAATTGAAAAGTGGTTCCAGGTCGTCAGGGCGTTCGAAACCACCTGACGGCCCTCCGGATCATTGCCCGAGTCGTAGAAGTCGAGTCGTGAGACCGCAACCGGAATGGGGGTTACCGCCCACTTTCCAATGAAGGCCTTCGACTGGTCTTCAGGCAGCACGCACATCGTGGTCAGGGCGAGGTTGCGCGGAATCCCGCACGCCGTCACCGACAGCGCCACAATTCCCATGGCTGCTCGCATCCCCCAACTTCGTCGCACCCGGCTCCTCCCCTGGCCTAAGGGTTCAAGAAGACCCTCAGTCCCTTATCGGTAGGATCTCATCCAGAGCCAATGATTTCTTGATAATTTTAATCAAGAAATAACCCCTCAAAAAGATTGGTAAATCAGGGCGCCCTCGCGGTCGGTCCGGCGCAACTGCACCCCCCTGCTTCGGAAGGCCGCCTCGACCCCGGGATGGGGGTGCCCGAACCGATTACTGGCGCCCGAAGAGATCCACGCCTCGGTGGGGGCTCGTCGTCCCCAGAGGCTTGGAGCCGACGAAAACCGAGACCCGTGGTGCGAGACCTTCCAGATTCTGGGCCCGGTGCCGCCAGCCAGTTCAGCCCCGGCCTCCTGCAGCCGCCCAAGGAGCGCCGCCTCGCGAGCCCCCTTCCGGGTACCCGAATCTCCCAGATTGACGTACCAGCCCCCTCGGGGAAGCGGCACCGCGACTCCCGCCATGACGGCGTTTCCACCCTTTGCTCGGGCCTGCTCCTCGGCCCAGTAAAACGGAAAGCAGCCCGCCGGGTGGGTCTGCAGGGGCACCTGGAAGCGCTCGAGCTGCTCACGCAGCCGCCTCCACCGATCGGCCGAGTCCGGGTGGTCTTCGAGGCCCTTCGGCATCACCACGCAGCCCACGCGAACCCAGGGCAGCAGGGCTTCGAGGGCGCCCGCATGATCTTCATCGAGATGAGTCAGCACGATGGCGTCCAACCCTCCGTATCCCTCACGAGCCAAAGCGCCGATCCAGTTTTTCGGTCCTGACGCCCAGCCCGAACCGACGTCAATGGCAGCCACTCGACGGTACCCTCGGTACCCTCG
>CAYSOA010000010.1:0-16971 GCA_964432565.1 uncultured Bacteriovorax sp. | reverse complement strand
CGGTACCCTCGGTACCCTCGCTCGCGCCAGAAAATCAGTGCGGCATCCCCCTGCCCCACATCGAGCTGAATGAGCTTTTCGACCACTGCGCCAGCAGACCTGACGGTAACCACACTCTCGCGCCCCCTGCCGGGCCCACTAACAGGCGAGGCCACTCCAAGGCCCCTGAACAGCAGGACCAGCACGATCAATCCCACCAACCCCCGCCGAAACCCGACCAATCGGCGCCACAGATCGGTTCGAATCCACAGCACTGCCAGAAGCATCGCCGCAAACGGTGCGGGAGAAACCCGCCACGCGGCCCCCGGAACCAGCGCTAATGGCTTTGTCGCTGCCAGCAGAGCCTGGCCGGCAGCATGAAACAGACCCAGAAGCTCGATTTGGCTGGGAAACGCCTCGGCCAGAAGCCCCAAAGGAAAAAGCAGGTAACCTACGACCGGAATCGTCAGCAGGCTGAGCGGTGCCGTCGCCAGGGCAACCCAGTGCTCGTGCAGGACCCCCAGAGGCATGACCCACAGAAACGACCCCCACGCCATTCCAAGATGCGCCCTCCAGCCCATTCGTCCTTGCGAACCCCAGAGGCCACCCCAGACCGCTAGAAAGTAATGCGCTCGTCCCCAAAGGGCCTCTTCGTGCGACAAGACCGCCAGCAGCGCTTCGAGCAAAACGGCCAGAATCAGCGGCACTCCCCGATTCCAGTAAATTCCCCGCCAGCGCGACACACGCTGAATGGCGATCAAACCCAGCGGACGCAAGAGCCCCCAGCGCCAGCCCGAGAGTGCCCAGACCCAGAAGAACAGAGCCCACGCCCCCAACGAGGCCACCCCCCGCAGGCCCCGCACCAACCGATCCGACTGACCGGGAAACCAGAGTGAAAAATAGCCTCCGGATCGTGCGATCACCCCCTCGAGAACGGCGGCGAGCATCAGCAGATGCACTCCGGCGGTGGTCAGCACGTGCACAAAACCCAGAAGAAAAAAGAGCTCCGAAGTGCCGGGCCTCTCGATCGTCCCGAGGGACTCGCCCAGAAACCACGAACGATACCAGCCCTCGCTGTCCCGAACCGATAGACGCTTTGACCACTGCTCACGCCGCCGCTCCACCGCTTGCACGACCCTCGTCAGGATGCCGCCGGGCTGGTCCCCGAAGGTGCGAGCTCCCGGGCGAACCAGCCAACGCCTCAGGCGGGGCTTGCCTTCGGGCGGCGCCGCCTCGTCAAATAGGTTGATCGATTGCAGACTCCAGCGGCCCTCGGGACGTTCGAGCAGGCATCCCGGGGTTTTTGAACTCAGCCATGCTGTCCAATTCAGGCGCGGAATGCAGATCTCATAGGGGCCCTCGCGATCGCGAGCCGAAACCGCCACCCAGCAGGTTTCTCGCACCCGGCGCTTGACCTGCCAGAGCTGCCGGCAATCCTCCGCCCGAACCTCCGCCCCCCAGAGAAGTCCTCCCAAAACCGCCGCCAACAGCATGAACCGCCCCATGGCTCGCCCCAGGGCACGGGCCATGCCATAATCAAGAAATGAAATTCGGACCCGAGCAGTTCGGGGCACTGCAGATTTTGCTTCTCGGAATTCTGGTTCTGGTGGTGATGCGCTTTTTCAAGCAGAACAGCCGCGAATCGCAGTTTCGGCGCGACGCCTTCGCTCGCCGAACCGGTCCCGTCCCGCCTGAAAAGCGCAAGGCGCGCGACCGGGAGCAACCCGCACGTCTGCTCTCGGGCTTCGTGTTTACCGGCCAACCGCACGAGATCCTCGGCGTCCGAAAAGACGCCAGCGAGCTTGAAATCCGGCGGGCGCACCGTGCCCTCATCAAACGGTTTCACCCCGATGCGATGGGTCCGCAGGGCTCTCGCGAATGGTACGAAGCACAGAAGGTCGCAGAAACGCTCAACAATGCCCGCGAGCAGATGCTCAAAAATTTGAACCTCTCCAAGTGACTCCGGCGCAATCGGTCGTCGGCGCATTCTGGCACGCCTCTCGAACTGCGGGCCTGCATGTTCACATTTTCAGCACCTCTGCATCGCCAGCTTCAACCCGAACTTCAACTCATCGAGGTCTGGACGGCCCTGGCCATTCCCAGCTTTCGGGTCGTCGGTCTTCCCGGACCTGAGATCATCGAGTCGTGCGAGCGGGTACGCGCAGCGATCGAAGCCAGTGGTCTTGAGTTTCCACGAAAGCGGGTTCTCGTAAATCTGTCTCCTGCAGGAGTGCGCAAGCAGGGAACCGGAACCGACCTGGCCATTGCCCTCGCAGTCATGGCGCATTCCATGGAAAAGTCGGACGGAACTCGTGGAAAAAGGCCGCCCTCTCGAAGGATCGTCGCCTCGGGAGAACTGTCCCTCGACGGCACCGTTCGTTCGTCAGGACGAATTCTAAGAACCCTGATGGCAGCGTTAGAATCCGAAGCCACCGACATTGTCCTATCGGGCGATGACCGCGAATCGGCGTCGCGCGCCCTGTCACTGCTCGGAGCCACGCGGCTTCGCGTCCACCTGATCGATCATCTGATCGACGGCATCGAACTGCTGCAATCCCACTTCGATCCTCCCCGGGCAGTCGTCACCCCACAGTCCCTCCCCCTTCCCTCGCCCGACACCCGCGATCTGCTGACCCTTCCGGGTGATCTCGAACGCACCCTCGGCATCGCCGCGGCCGGGGCCCACCATCTGCTGCTGCTCGGCCCAAAAGGAACCGGAAAGACGGCGGCGCTGCAATGGATGCATGCCCTGCAGGCACCGCTCTCCAACACCGAACTGCTCGAAAGTCTGTTGATGGAAGAGCTGCTCCAGCCCAGAACCCCCCTCATTCGGCGACATGCTCCGGTGCGAGTCGTTTCGCCGCAAATTCGCCCCGAGGCGCTGATGGGCGGCGTCCATCGGGGAGAGCTGCGCCCCGGGGAGTGCTCGCAGGCCCACGGCGGAACACTCGTCGCCGATGAGTTTCTGGAGTGGCCCCGGGATGCCCGAGAATGCCTGCGCGATCCGATGGAAAGCGGAAGGATCCACCTCCTGCGCGCCCAGCTTCGCATCGATCTTCCGGCCCGCTTTCAATTGGCCGCTTCGGCCAACCTTTGCCGCTGCGGAGGCTGGCCGCGAGCCTGGAGAAACGACCAGGGTCCGCACGCCTCGCACCGAACCAGTCTGTGCCGCTGCACCGACACGTCCCGTGAGGACTACCTCTCACGACTGTCCGGCCCGATCCTCGACCGAATCGACCTCGTTCAACTCGTCACCGAGCGCCCCGAGAGTCACGCAAGGACAGAGAGCGCGGTCCAGGCGCGACAGCCCGAGTTCGTCGAACGTGTCGAGCGCTGTCGCGAGAGCCTGAAGAAGCGTTGGGGAAAGCCGCCCGGCAGGCTCTCCGCTGGTGAAGTCGAGGCGATCCTCGACAGCGAACCCCGAATTGCCGAGATCTGGAAGGACACGCCCCGCCCTCGCGAGGCCAGCCTCAGACGTCGACACAAGGAAATGCGAGTGGCCCTCACCCTCGCCGCATGGGACCCATCAACCTCTGCTCCCGCTCTTCCCGAACGGCGGCACTTTCGAGAAGCCCAGCGCGGGTCGGCGGAATCCTGGCTTCACAGCCTGTTTCGCACCGAGCTGCGCTCTTCGGGTGCCAGAGCCAGAAGTGCAGTTGACCCGAGCCCACCCGCGGTCTAGCTCTTTGGCCATGGCTCTCTCGTTTCCGGTTCTCTTCGAGGACGTCCACCTGATCGTGCTCTGCAAGCCAGCGGGACTGCTGTCGCAGGGAGAGCATACGGGCGACGAAAACCTGGTCGACCTGCTTCGAGCCCATTTCGGGCGCCACTATGTCGGCCTGGTTCACCGGCTCGACCGAAACACGTCCGGAATCCTCGTCGTCGCCAAACGCAGCAAGTCGGCCGAGCGCCTGACCCGCGCCCTGCAGTCGGGCGCACTCGAACGCTCCTATCTGGGCTGGCTCGAAGGCGACCTCCAGCCGGACTGCGGCGAGGGCAGTCTGAGCTGGTCCGACTGGTTACTTCGAGACGAAGAACGCAACGTCACTCGGGTCGCGACGGCCCGCGACCGAGGCGCCCGACAGGCGCTGATGCAGGCCCGTCCGATCGCATCGAGCACGCTCGAGGGAAAACCGATCACGCTCTGCGAGTTCACGCTCGAAACAGGTCGCGCACACCAGATTCGTGCGCAGGCGGCATCGCGGGGCCACCCGCTTCTGGGCGACCGAAAGTACGGCGCGCGGATCCCCTTCTCGAGAACCGCCCTGCACTCTCATCGCATTCGGTTTCCGCATCCAATGAGTGGAGAAACACTGGAGTTCGAGTGTCCACTCCCTGCGGATCTGCCTCAGCCCTCGAAGACGAATCCCTTGAGATAGTTCGAAGCGGGATTCTGCCGCTGATGCGGGAAACTGTCGGGCTGTTCGATGACACGAATTCTTTCGAGCCGACGTCCCGACCTTGCCGCCGCCTCGAGCACTTCGGCCTCGAACTTTCTTACCGAAACGTTGGCCGAATTGATCGACGTCACGAGCACTCCTCCGGGAGCCAATACCGATAGCAGCGCCTCATGCAGCGCCACGAGATCCTTCTGGGTCGAAAAGGTGCGGCGATGCCCGCGCGAAAACGAAGGGGGATCAGAAATCACCACCCCAAAACGCTCACCGCGGCGCGCGAGCCTCGGAACTTCCTCGAAAAAATCACCGGCAAACCAGCGCGAACGCGAAGGTTCGATGTCATTGAGAGCCCCGTTGCGCCTTGCCCACTCGATCGTGGGCTTCGAAAGATCGAGCGTCGTCAGTTCAGATGCCCCCCCCTTCCAGGCGGCGATTCCGAGGCTCCCTGTATAGGCGAAGGTGTTGAGAACCCGAGCCCCCCGCACCTGGCCGCACGAACGGGCCAGCCAATCCCGAAGCGGCTGGTGATCCAGAAAAAGACCGGGATGCCGGCCCTCTCGAAGCCGGATCTCAAACCGCAGACGATGCGCCTCTGGCCCTTCGACGATCGTAAAGGCCTCGGGCGGCTCCTCCCCCCAAAGCGGTTGGGGCATCTGCGGAACGCCCTGTCGCGGACGCGTCAGGACGACCGCACCTCGAAACCCCAGAGGTTCATAAACCTGCCGAGTCGCTTCGCACACGGCTTCGAGAGAAGCTGAAGCAGCACCTCTTCCCTCCCACTCCGTGATCCAGAGATAGCTTCCATACGCATCCACGGCCCAGTTTGAGGCAGGCTCCGAGAGCGGGGCTTCGCCTGGGCCGTAAAACACTCGAAGCGCTCCCTCGAAACCGAGCGTCTCCCAGGTTTTCAGGCGCCTCGACCAGGCTGAGCTCAGGCGCTCTTTCATGACGATGCCCCCGCCCCCTCACGAGCCCCGCCGGTTCGAGCCTGGTCCATCCAGGAGGCAAAGTCGGCGGGAACCGCACTTTCGAACGTCTCACCAGTCGGCAGGACAAGCGAACCGGCATGAAGGGCGACGCGGTCCGCGCCTGCCACCGGAGTCCCCCCGTAGCGCCGATCTCCCCAAATCGGATGTCCCAGCGACGACAGGTGCAGCCGAATCTGATGGCGCCTCCCCGAGACGGGCCGTGCTCGCCCTCGAAACCCCAGCCCTTGAAATCGCTCGATGACCTCGAACTGGGTGCACGAGGCCTTGCCTTCGATCGGCTGGTCCACTCGAAACACGGGTAGGCGCGGAGCCCCCGACGCCAGAAACTCGTAAACTTTGCGAACCCGATGCTCGGCAAACCACGCACAGGCCCGACGATGGGCCTCCGCCGAGCGGGCAAAAAGCAGGACGCCCGATGTTTCTTCATCCAGGCGATGCACCACCCAGGCGTCCCCTCTGAGATCGCGAAGCCAGTCGACGACCACGGGCCGCTCCGATCTACCGGGCACGCTGAGCCAGCGAGCCGGTTTATCGACGACCCACCAGTCGGGGGTCTCCGCCAGCAATCGAGGCTCGGCCGAGGGCAGGGCATCAGGGGTCATGCCTCTCCCCTAGCCAAGTTCCTCGCTGCAGCCAAGCCCTCATGGTAAACGAAACCCATGCACCCGCACACTCGCCGCATTCTGGCCTTCATGCTGGCAGGCGTCCTAATGATGGTCGCCCTGTTCGGCCTGTTGTCACGCGGTCCCGACTTCGAGGCCCGCTTCGAGCGCCGGGTCGAATCCCCCCTTCCCATTCAAGAGCTGCAGGCCGAGCTGCAAAACACGAGCGATTGGCCCCAGTGGCACTTCAATACGATCCGCTCCGAGCTGATTTCTGAGGGGCCGCGCCGAGTGCGCCTCTTTCTTGAGCCTCCCAAGAAGGAATGGAAGCGCTTCGAGCTCGAGCTGGCCGTCCTTCCCACTCCTACTGGGACGCTGACAGTCCGCCTCGAGCACGAGTCGAAGGGCCGACTCAACCGACTCTTTTCGGCGATCTCGTGGACGATCGAGCTCTTGCCGCAGCCCGAAGGGCAGGGCACCCTCATTCGAGGAACCCTGCGAGCGACGACCTCGGGACCGAAAGGAAGGGTCTTTGCCAGGCTGGCAGAGCGCCTGGTATTGAATCAGCTATTCTATCCCGACCTCGAAGCCCTCGCGAATCCTCAAAAACGAAAGGTGAAAACCGGTGAATCAAAAGACGGACGACTCCTCCCCTTCTGATGCGACCTCCTTTGAGTCGGGCTGGGTCGAGAGCGTGCTGGGTCTGCCCTCGAACGCCCCGAACACATCCTTCACCCAAATCCTGACGGATTCGCGACGGATCACCGCGGGGGCCCTCTTCGTGGCCATCCGTGGCGAGAGTTTCGACGGCCATAGGTTCATCGAAGCGGCGATCGCTTCGGGAGCTCGCGGCGTCCTTGCAGAGAAGGCCCATCTCGAAAGCCATGGCCTCGTGTCCGCCCACCCCGAGGTGCGGTTCTTTGGAGTGCCTGATGTCGTCGAGGCCTTTCGCTCGCTCGCCGGTGCGTGGCGACGGCGCTTCGACATTCCCGTCATCCTCGTGGCCGGATCAAACGGCAAGACCACCACCAAGGAGCTCCTGGCCGCCCTACTGCGCGGACGCCACCCTCTGGTTCATCGCACCCAGGGCAGTGAAAACGGTTTTCTAGGAATTCCCATGACCTTGATCGGGCTTCGCGCCGAGCACGGAGCCGCCGTCATCGAAGTGGGAATCGACGACGTGGGTGCCATGGCTCGCCATGTTCCGCTGGTCGCCCCCACCCACGCGCTTTTGACGGTGATCGGCCCCGAGCATCTCGAAAATCTTCAAGATGTGGCCACGGTTGCCCGCGAAGAAAACATGGCCCTTTCACTGACCGACGAGCAGGGCGGTCTTTGCATCGTCAATCTGGATGATCCGTGGATCGCTCCGAAGCTGCCGATGCTGCATCAGCCCTATAGCTTTTCGCTCGAGTCCACCGAGGTCCAACCTCACCGCAACGCGATCCCGTCGCGGCATCTCGAAGGTCGCTTCATTCCCCCGGCCGGCGCAGGCCCCGGCAAGCTCGACGTGTACTGGGGTGACTCGCCAGCGTCGCCGAGCGCTCCGCTGCTGTCGCTCGACGTCCCCCTTCCGGGTCGCCATAACGCACAGAACCTGCTCGCGGCCGTGACCACTGCAGCGTCGCTGGGGATGACTCCCGAAGAGCTCCTTCGGGGCATCGCCACCTTCGAAGGCGCCGAGGGACGTTCGCAGATTCGAATCATTCCCGCTCCAGCAGAAGCGAGCGCAGGCTTGATCGAAACAGGGGTGGGCTCGATCGCCATCTGCGACTACTACAATGCGAGTCCGGTCTCGATGAAGGCGGCGTTCGAACTCCTTTCTCAAACCGGAGAACGCAGATCAGTTCGCATGGCCTGTCTGGCCGACATGAAGGAGCTCGGCCCCGACGAACTGAAGTTTCACGCGGAGCTGGCAGAACCGCTCGAACACTCGGGAGCAAGCATCGTGCTGCTTCATGGCTCGAGGATGAAGAGCCTTTTCGATGCGCTTCAGGCCCGAGGATTTTCGGGAGTTCTCGAGCATCACGAATCACTGGCCGAGCTTTCCTCGCGAGCCCGATCCCTGCTCAGCGCGGGAGCTGTCGTACTCATCAAGGGTTCTCGCAGCATGAGAATGGAAACCGTCTGGCAGGAGCTCACTCGCTCATGAAGGTACTTTCTGGCGGACTCAAGAGCATCGAGAAATGCGCTGCTCTGTTGCGATCGGGACAGATTCTGGCAATCCCCACCGAAACGGTCTACGGCCTGGCAGCCGTCGCCTCCGACGAACAGGCGGTCGCGAAGATTTTTGCCGCCAAGAATCGCCCCACCTTTGACCCCCTCATCGTGCACGTACCGTCAGGGTGGGCCAGCCTGAGAAAGCTCGACGAGCGCGGCATTACGAACAGCTCGCTGCTGAGTGAAAATTCCAGACAGGCGGCCGAACGGCTCATGCAGGCCTTCTGGCCGGGCCCGCTGACCCTGATTCTTCCGCGAGGTGTACGAATTCCCGATCTGGTCACAAGCGGCCTCGACACCGTCGGAGTGCGCATGCCCCGGCATGCCCTGGCGCAGGATCTGCTCCGAGCCCTGCAGCTTCCCCTTGCCGCTCCCAGTGCGAATCAATTCGGGCGCATCAGTCCCACGACTTCCTCGGCAGTCTCGAGCGAGCTGGACGGTCGCGTCGATTATGTTCTCGAGGGTGGCCCGTGTGAGGTGGGGCTCGAAAGCACAATCGTACACGTGGCACCCGATGCCGGCCTCACCTTGCTTCGTCCCGGTGCCATCTCGCTTGCAGAAATTTCTGAAGTGACCGGACTCGAGGTGCGCCTACCCGACCTGACTACAAAATCGCGATCCTCGGCCGAAATCGCCCCAGGGATGCTGGCCAGCCACTACGCCCCGCGAAAGCCACTATTCCTCGGCTCACTAGACCACCTGCGCGAGCAGCTTCTGACTGCAAAAACAGAGAAGCGCGCGGGCAAAATGGGCATCCTCCTCGTCGATCCCGCCTCCCTTGCGGCACTCGCCGCCGAGTTGGGACCTCCTTCAAACGATGCGCCCTTCAGGCTGGAACTGCTTGCAGCAGACGCCGATTGGCCCGAGATGGCAAGGCGGCTTTTTGCGGTGCTTCGCGAGCTGGATGAATCTCCTGAGGTCGCCCCGCTTTTCGCCGAAGACCCTGCCAGCTCGACGCTCGCCGGAAAAGACCAGGGAATCGCGCTGGCCATTCGCGACCGCCTCGTTCGTGCCTCCGCTCCGCGCGACTGAAACCGCTCCTCAATCCTGGAAGCTATTGAACCAGTGCAGGGGCGAATCGCCGCGACCCTCGGTCCGAACGACGAACCATCCTTTTCGGGACAACCACAGATCGGTCGCCACCTGCCGCCCTCTCACAACGCGAAGCTGAAGCCGCAGGCGATCCTCCTCCCAGCGCAGATTTTCGAGAAAATCGAGGCTACTCCAGCCATCCTCGACCTGATAGTCGTCGGGAACCAGCCCCTCCCGGCTGAGTGCGTGGGCCTCGAGGAAGGCCAGGCTCGACCACAGAAACAGGAGACCAACGGCAGAGCCGGGTCCCTCGTCGGCGTCCGAGTCGGCGACACGAGTCACCAATTCGCTCTGAAAGCCGGAGGTCCAGCTCACCAGCGTCAGATCACAGCTCAATCCCTGCTTCAAAAGCTCAGTGGCCGATGTGCTTGGCATCTACGCTCCCCCTCCTGCTCGCTTACTGCAAGGATCACGCAAAGACACTGCGAGCCTCGAGAGACGGAGCGAGTCAGCGGGAGGCGATCGTATTGATGGCGGCACCCTTTTCGCGCTTCGAGCGCGTGCGCCAGATTTCAATGACGGCGGGAAGCACCGAAAGGACGATGATCGCCAGAATCACCCATTGAAAATGCCGCTTCACGGCCGGCAGGTTTCCAAACCAGTATCCTGCCAGAAGAAACGACACGACCCAGGCCACGCCTCCCGCCACATTGAAGGCAAAAAAGCGTCGATACGACATGCGTCCGACCCCGGCCACAAAGGGCGCGAACGTTCGCACGATTGGAATGAAACGCGCGATGACGATCGTCTTGCCGCCATAACGCTCGTAGAACTCATGGGTTCGGTTGACATGCTCACGCCGAATCAGGCGGGACCCACGGTCAGCGGCAGCCAAAAGCCGCTCTCCCAGGCGGGCTCCCACCAGGTAATTGACTGCATCGCCGATGATTGCCGCCACCACCAGCAGCACGATCATGGCGGTCAGACTGAGCGGATAGGCGGAGCCTGAGGCAGGAGTCTGCGAGAGCGCCACCAGTGCGCCGGTTGCAAAAAGAAGCGAATCCCCCGGAAGAAACGGGGTCACGACCAGGCCGGTTTCGCAGAAGACCACCAGAAAGAGCACCCCGTAAAGCCAGGGGCCGAGCACACTCGCCCACTCGGCGAGGTGCTGATCGAGGTGCAGAAAAACATCAACGAACTGAAGCAGAAGATCCATGCGGGCTCCGGTGACGGTCTATTCTCGGGATGAGGGCTTGTCCTCCGTCGTACCATCACCGGGTCGCAGAATATAGCCGGCACCATAGATCGTCCGAATCCCATAGTGGCTGTTCGCCAGCTTTTTCCGAATGAATGAGATATGGGTATCGACCGTTCGCGGAGTCACAACAGCTCCCTTCCAGACGTCTTCAAGAATCTGGTCACGACTGAGAATCTGCTCAGGCCGGTCGACAAAATACTCGAGCAGCTTGAACTCCAGGGCGCTCAGCATCAGGGTGGCCCCATCGATCGATGCCTCCATTCTGGCCCGATCGACAACCAGGTTTCCCAGCTCCACTCTCGCGCGCGGAGTTTCACGCTCCTGCACGCGGCGCATCTTCGATTCGACTCTCGCGAGCATTTCATCGAGTGAGAAGGGCTTGCTCAAATAATCGTCGGCACCCATCCGGTAGGCCATGGTGCGCGCCTCCTGATTGTCGTGCCCGGTCATGACGATGATGGGAATGTCGCGTGTCTGCTCATCCTGCCTCAGGGCCGAACAGACGACCAGTCCACTCTGGCGCGGCAGACGCACATCGAGAAGAACCAAGTCCGGGGATTCACTTGAAGCGAGACGAATCCCAGCCTCACCGTCGGTCGCAGTGAGAATTCGAAAGCGATCAGCAAGAAGCTCCGAGAGTAGCACCGCGTGGGAGGGCTCGTCGTCGATGATCAGGATCGTGCGCAGTCCGGCGCCCCTGTCCTGACCTCGCGAATCACACGAAGGAGACAAGGAAGTCGAACTTCTGGCTCGCATCCCGTTGGGCATGGTTTCACGATCCTCTTTCCTCAATTCTCGGATGGACCCCGTCCGAAATCAAAACAAAAGCCCCGAAACCCTGTTCAAGGGCCCCGGGGCGATGTGAAAAACCGGTGTCCGGTATACCGGACCTCTGTGTCAGTAACGACCGCGACCGCCGCCGAATCCACCGCGGCCGCCGCCGCCGCCTTCCCGCGGAGCCATCGGACGAGCCTCGTTCACCGTCATTGTCCGGCCGTCATAGTCCGCACCATGAAACTTGCTGATCGCATTCTGAGCCTCTTCTTCGGTCGACATCTCGACGAATCCGAAACCCTTGCTTCGTCCGGTTTCCCGGTCGGTGATGATCTTGGCGGATTCCACCGTGCCGCACTGGGAAAACGCGTCAACCAGCGCCTGCTCCGTAGCGGAATAAGGGAGATTACCGACATATAGCTTCTTACCCATGAGACCTCCTCAGTCTGGGACAATCGCGCGACCTCGGAGGCTGGGCACCACGCCCGCTATCTCGAAGAACTCGCAGCTTACCCTTGGGATGGTAGCACACAGGAAAAAGGCGCCACTGAAAAAATTCTTGACTGAAATGGTGCGAGCGGCAGGGATTGAACCTGCGACCCCCGCCGTGTGAAGGCGATGCTCTCCCGCTGAGCTACGCTCGCATCCGTAATCGAGAGACCGCTGTCATAATCGTGCGGTTCGCCCGTTGTCAACGCTCGAATGCCGCGCCCTCGTTGGCGAGATCCACGGACCACCATCGGGCCAGAGCCTTCCGCCCGTCCTCCTGCCCCAAAAGGTAGGAAGCCTTCACATAGGCACACTCGGGAGTCATGGCTCCCGACCAGAGGCACCCGGCATCGAGCATCTCCTTTCCGGCGCGGTACTCGCTTCCAGAAATCCCCACCCCCTCGGTGACCACGATCACCGGCAGGCTCCGGCGGTGAGCCTGGGCCAGCATCCGATGAAATTCTCGCTGATGGGTCGGCGCCGTCCCCGAGGGAAACGCGACCAGCACCAACCCCTCCAGTTTCGAGAGCATCGGATCCATTGCCGATGCCGGAAACCCGGGAGTCAGATGCAGCATTCCGATGCGACTCGAAAACTGCGGCTTCAATCGTGAACCGACCGCACGAGAAGGGACCTTTGGGGAGCCCCATGGGCCGTGCACCTGGATACTGCTGCCCACTCGGGCCAGCACTCCCGACTTCGGGCTCTCAAATCCCGAGAAGTCGACGGCACTGCGCTTTCGCACCCGATTTCCTCGAAACAGTACTTCGTTGAAAAACACCCCGACCTCGGACAACCGGCGCTGGCGACTTCCCACTCCAAACGCCGCAAGCTCGACCGCAGAAACCAGGTTGCGACGAGCATCCGACCGAATCGCAGCCAACGGGCGCTGGGCTCCCGTCAGGATGACCGGCTTCCGACAGGGACGAAGCAAAAACGAGAGCGCACTGGCCGAATACGCGAGCGTGTCGGTTCCATGCAGCACCACAATGCCGTCATAGGAATCCCAAAGCTCCTGAATGGTCTGGGAAATCCGCACCCACTCCCTCGGTCCGATATGGGCACTGTCTCGATTCATCTCGACGCGAACCTCGCAGTCGGCCAGCATCAGAAGTTCTGGCACATGACGCAAAAGACGCTTCTTCAAGGCCTGCGGTCCGAGATTCGGAATGGCCAGCGTATCCGCCTCCATGCCGAAGGTGCCGCCGGTATACAGGATCAAAACTTTTGCCCGTGGGTTGCCCATGCGAGGGCTTCATAACGCAAATTTTTCTTCGCTTCACCGGCCGAGTGAGGGAAAGAGAAGAACATGAAATTCAATCTGCAGATTCAGAGCAAGGGAGCGGCGGCGCCCTCCCACGAAGTGGTCATCGCCCCCTTGTCCCGCCTGAGCAACTCCCTGAAGAACCTGGGGCTCGAAGCTTCCCGAATCAGCGCGGAGACGGAGTCGCTTTGGACTAGAAAACAAAAGAAGCTGCTCGGAGAACAGTCCCAGAATTCCGCTGAGGCCTCGAAGCCCTCCCGCTCCGACGAATCCAAAGTCCAGACGGCACTGCTTCACGATACGGCCGGCTGCAGTCTCAGGCTCCTGTTCATTTCCCAGAACCTCTCCACCTTCGAGCTTCACCAGACCCTTCGTCGGCAGCTCGAATCGATGTTTCGCGAGCAGGCCGCCAGAGAAGCGGAGTTCCCGCTTCGCGTCAGCCTGTCCCTCCTTTCCTCTGATCAGCAGGAGTCCATCTTGCTGGCTCTCGGCGCACTGGCTGAGATGGCCTGCTGGGAGCCCGAAAAATTCGGAAAATCCGGTGACCGCCAGAAGAAGGAGAGAAAAAAGAACGGTGCTCCCGTATCCCTTTCTTTCGTCTGCTCGCTCCCTACAGAAAAGGCGCGCCGGATCCTGAACGACGGTCAGCTCTTGGGCCAAGCCAACAATACGGTTCGCACGCTGGCCGACCTGCCAGCCAACGAACTGACCCCTGCGTCCTATCAGGCACGCGCGCGCGACTTTTCCCGCAGCCATGGCCTCTCGTACGAGTTTTGGAATCTCGCCGAGCTCAAGCGTCGCAAGGCCGGAGCGTTTCTCGCCGTCAACCGCGCTGATCCCGCAAGCAAGGCGGGAATTGCCGTGCTCAAGTACCGCCCCAAGAAGGCCGGAAAAAAGACCCCGGTCCTGGCCCTCGTGGGCAAGGGCCTCTGCTTCGACACCGGGGGCTACAACATCAAGACCGGCAGCTACATGTATGGCATGCACGGTGACATGACGGGCTCGGCGCTGGCCATCGCCCTCTGCGGCTACTTTGCACAGGCCGAGGCTCCCTTCGAGGTTCACGCCTATCTGGCACTCGCCGAGAACCTGATCTCCCCAACAGCCTACAAGCCGAATGAAGTGGTCGTGGCCTGTGATGGAACTTCGATCGAAGTGATCGATACGGATGCCGAAGGACGGATGGTGCTCTCAGATACGCTCGCACTGGTTCGCCGCACGCGGCCCGACCTCTGCATCGATTTTGCGACCCTCACCGGAGCGGCCATCCGATCACTCGATACCCGCCGCGGAGCCGTTTTTTCGAATCGTGAGGCGCTCGCACGCCTGGCGGTCGAGACAGGAGAAGAGTCGGGCGAGCGAACCTGGAGCTTTCCCATTGGCGAGGATTACCGTGAGGGATTGAAGTCGAAGGTTGCCGACCTGCAACAATGTGGATCGGGCAATAACGCCGACCACATTTATGCTGCAACGTTTCTGTCGCACTTCATCGGGGACGAGACCCCCTGGGTGCATATGGACCTCGCGCCGGCCGAAAACAAGGGCGGCCTGGGACTTGCCGGAACCGATACTACCGGCTTCGGGGTGTTCTGGACCCGGCAGTTCGCGCAACAAGCACTGAAAGGAGCCCGAAAATGACGCAAAGACAGCTTCAGATCCTGAAAATGGTTTTCTGGACCTCGCTTGGCCTCACGGTCATCGCCCTGTTGGGCTCAATCACCGACCGAGTGGTGAAGTCCGGCCAGGCGACTCGCACTCAGACCACTGGCGACGCGCCCATCGCGGTACCGGCTGACTCAGGCCACTAGCTCTTGCGCTGCGCCGCCTGAATGGTCTGGCCCTCCGGGCGAGCAGGCTGCAGCTCGATCCAGTCGACCAGAATATTCACGGACTCGTCGATCAAGGGCTCTTCGGTTTCCTGAATCTTGCGATCGCGTTCCTTGCGTTTCGAAGACTTCTGGGCGAGTTCCTTCTGCTCTTTTTCCTTCTCCTTGGCCGACTTCTTTCGAAGATCGGCGAGCTTCACGATTCCCTTGTTCTTCGAGGCCTCTTCGATCTCCCGGGCGATCTCCTTGAAGCGCTCGCTTTTCGCGACCCGCTCACGAGAGCGCGCGGTCAAAACCGGAACCAGCTTCGAATCGACGGGGTCCCAGCGCAACTCGGAGGCTGCGTGATTAGCGTCCGTCGAGCGGAAGGCCGGCATCACCTGGGGCGGCAACGAGTAATCGAGGGTCTTTTCGCCGACATCCTCTACCGCGTAGACGGATGGCAGCTCGATATCGGAAGTCACTCCGGAATGCTGGGTAGAGCGCCCGCCGGGCACGAAGAACATGCCCGTCGTAACCTTCATGGCTCCGAGTCCGGGAGGCAGGTTCACCACCGCCTGAACCGATCCCTTTCCGAAAGTATGGTCGGCGCCAATCACCAACGCACGCCGATAATCCTGAAGTGCGCCCGCCAGAATCTCGGAGGCCGAGGCACTGAAGCGCGACGTCAAAACGACCAGCGGCCCCTTCCACACGACGGCTCCATCGTCATCCTCGAGCACCTGGGCCTTCCCTGAAGAGTCACGCGTGGCAACCACGCCTCCCTTGTGAACGAAGAGCCCGGAAATCTTCACGGCCTCATCCAGCAGTCCACCGCCGTTGCGCGTCAGGTTGAGCACCACTCCCTCCACCTTCTCGCGCTTGGCCTCTTCGAGAAGCTTGCGGACGTCGGCAGAACACGAACGTCCGCCCTTTCCGCCTCCACCATAGAAGGATGGAAGATCGATCACCCCGACCTTCACGTCGCGTGTGCCGATCTTTCGAGTCTCGTACGAAATCTTTGCTGCAGAGTCCTTGATGTCGATCTTGTCGCGAACGATCGCGAGATCGAAGGTCTCGGTTTTTTCTCCCTGCCGGAGAATGGTCAGCGTCACCTTGGTTCCCTTTTTGCCACGGATGAGCTTCACGACGTCGCGAAGATCCATGTCAATGACCGAAACAGGGCTCTTTCCCTCCTGGGCAACGGCAATGATCTTGTCCTTGGGCTTGAGCAGGCCGGTCTTCTCCGCCCCCCCTCCGGGAATGGTATCTTCGATGACCGTAAATCCATCTTCCGAAGAAAGCTGCGCGCCGATCCCCTCGAGCGACAACTGCATGCTGATCTGAAAGTCCTCGAGGATGTCGGGCGGCATGTAGCTCGAATGAGGATCGAGCGCCGATGCAAAGGCCTCCGAGAAGCCATTCACGGGATTTTCGGACGTTCGCTCTCGAATTCTCCGGGTGATCAACTCATAGCGATGTATCAGCTGTTTTTTGGCCTCGGCGGGCTTCATCTTCGTCAACAGGTAATTACTGATCTGAAAATGAACGAGTCCGCGAATCACTTCGTTCTTTTCGGCCTGCGTGGCGGGATGATTTCGCTTCTCGGGATCGAGATGAATCTGCACCGACTCATCGAGGGCATAAGAGTCGCCGAGAAACGACCGCACGTACTCTTCGTTCTCCTTCGCCCGATCCGCCAGGCGCTGGTAGGCTCGATCGAGCAACGAGCAGTCACCCTTCTGGATTCCATCGAAGATGGCCTTGGTCTGCGAGCGAATCTCGATCACATCCCCGGCGAGAAGCAGGGTCTTCGAGGGGTCCATGTTCTTGACCAGCTGATCGATCGTATTCGTGCGAATCGACTCGGTGAGCGACTTGTGAAGGTAGTGGCCCTTCAAGTAAGCGTCGAAGAGCTGGGGAAGAAGCACGCATTGCATGCCCGAAGGTGCAGCACTGGCAAAGCCCGTTCGTGCTCCACCTGAAGCCAGAACCAGCGCGGCGGCCAGCAAGGTCATTCCCATCCTTCGGGACAGTCGCAACTTGTATCGATTCATTCGATGCTCCATAGAACTCTGATTGTGCTTGTTCTGCGGGGCCGGAGCAACTGGTGTGGCCCTATCGGCGGACCAAAAGTCGTCAAGAAACTGACAAGACGGGCA
>CAYSOA010000009.1:74179-76945 GCA_964432565.1 uncultured Bacteriovorax sp. | reverse complement strand
GTTTCGGTTCTGCCCGGAATATTTCCCGCGAGCATCAGGGTGGCACCGAACTCTCCCAGGGCTCTCGTGAACGACAGGGCGACGCCCGCTAGAATTCCGCGCCAGGCCAGAGGGAGGATAATGTGCCAGGCGGTTTCGAGGCGGCTGTAGCCCAGCATGGTGGACGAGTCGATCATCTCGGGGTCTACCGACTCGATCGCCACCTGGGCGGTTCGGACCATGATCGGAAAGGCGACCACTGCCGCGGCAACGACGGCCGCCTGAGGCGTGAACAGAATGCTCCAACCCGTCCAGGCGAAGACGGGCGCGCCCAAAAGCCCGTTTCTGCCCAGAAGGAGCACCAGGTAATAACCGATGACGGTGGGCGGGAGGATCAGAGGCAGGAGTAGAAGCGCTTCGAGCAGGCGTTTGCCCCGAAAGGAGGATCGTGCCAGCACGAATGCCGTGAGCGTTCCGAAGGTGGCAACCATCAGAGTCGCGAGGCCGGCGGTCTGAAGGGAAAGAAGCAGGGGGGAGATCATGGTGCCGCTAAAAACCCCATTTCTTGAAAGGTGCGTTTGGAGTCGCGCGAGACCAGGAAGTCGATGAAGCGTTTCGCAAGCCCGGGATGCGCGCTGTGGAGAAGGACACCGGCCGGGTAGTGAATCGGTCGATGAAGCGAATCCGAAATCGTCTCGACGATCCTCACTCGGGGTTCAGCCCGGGCATCGGTGCGGTAGACCAACCCCGCCTCCACCTCGCCGCGGGCAACATAGTCGAGGGCGTGTCGAACATTTTCCGTGAAGACGAGTTTGCTTTGAATCCGGGGATAAAGATGGAGCATTTCGAGGGCTTCTTGCGCGTAACGTCCGGCCGGCACGGTGGCTGGATTTGCCATCGCGATTCGGAGGGTTTTGGGATTCAAAAGATCCTGAAAATGCCTGATCGGGAGTGTGGCGAAGCGGGAGTGGGATTCCGGACGAATCAGGACCAGCGAGTTGCCTGCCAGGATTCGTTGGCTCCCTGCAAGCACGAGTCCCTTGGAGTCGAGGAGATTGAGGTCTTCGCCGGAGGCCGGAAGAAAAACGTCGACGGGCGCGCCATGCTCGATCTGAATGCGAAGCTGTCCCGAGCCGCCAAAGTTGAAGACGAGCTTGATTTCGGGATGTGCCTTCTCGAATGCGGGAGCGATCGCCGTCAGGACGGTCTTCAAACTGGCTGCGGCGGAAATCAGAAGTTCCTTCGCCGGCTCGACGCTCGTTTGACGGGCAGTCCCCGGCGTCGCGACTCCGGCTGCAGCCGGGGCTAGGGTGAGCCAGAAAAGTGCTGCCAGAAGTCGGGTCGGCGTCAGCATGGAAGTAAATTAACCCTAGAGGGGGCCGCAGGCGACCCCAAAGACCCGTTGTCAGCCGGACCGACCCGAAAACGCCAGCTCGCTGATCGCTTCGACGAATTGAAGAACCTCCGCTTCCTGCGTGGCCCAGGAGGTCATCCAGCGCACCTGAGCATGGGTGTTTCCGGATCTCCAGACATAGAAGTCAAAATCCTTCTGAAGCGGCGAAACCCACTGGTTTGGAATCTTCGGAAAAATCGCATTGGCCTGCACCGGGACGTCGAGCTGCAGTTCCGGAATGTCGCGAAGCTTGGACTCAAGAAGACGGGCCATGCCGTTGGCGTGGCCTGCGGCGCGCTTCCAAAGATCCTGCTCGAAAAGCGCGATGAACTGCGCGGCAATGAACCGCATCTTGGAAGAAAGCTGCATCGACTGCTTGCGAATAAACTTGAAATCTCGGGCGAGACTCGGATTGAAAAACACGACTGCTTCGGCGCCCATCAGGCCGACTTTGGTTCCACCAAACGAAAGCACGTCGATTCCTACGTCCCGGGTGAACGAACGAAAAGGTCGGTCAAGCGCTGCGGCGGCGTTGCAGAGGCGGGCGCCGTCCATGTGCACAAGCAGCCCGTTTTGATGCGCGAAAGACGAAATCTCGTGAATCTCTTCGGCAGAATAGACGGTACCCAGCTCGGTCGTCTGCGAGATCGAAATGACCCGCGGTTGCACGTGGTGCTGGTCGCCGACTCCCAGCAGCTGGCGTTCGAGATCCTCCGCTCGAATCTTGCCGTGATGATGAGGAACCGTGAGGAGCTTTGCGCCGGTCAGGCGCTCGGGCGCACCGCACTCATCAACGGCAATGTGGGCCGATTCACTGCAGAGCACCGCTTCGAAGGGACGCATCATGGCCTGAAGCGAAAGGACGTTGGCGGCCGTACCGTTGAAGGCAAAAAAGACTTCTGCGTCGGCACCGAAGTGGGCTCGAAAGGCCTCCGCCGCGCGCTGGGTCCATTCATCGGCGCCATAGGCCGGGGCGGGGCCGGCGTTTGCCTGATTCACGGCCGCCATCACCTCTGGGAGCGTGCCTGCGTAATTGTCGCTCGCGAAATTGGGTTTCATAGTGTCCCCAGCCTCACATGAGGTGTGATGGCCTGACAAGAACCGGACGAACCGTTTGATGATGGGTTGCGGGGGACAGGGGGAGAAGGATTTTAGGTCCAGCTCTTAAAGAAAATCCCTCCTGCGGCCGATGTGCCACATGAAGAGGGTGCAACCTGTGGCAGGAGCGATTCAAAAGCTGAAGGAAAACAAGAAGGCGATGTTGATCGCTGCCGTCGGTATTTTGGCGATTGCCGGTGGGGGAGTTTTCTTTTCGAAAATAGGCAAGGCGGGAGGCGAGCATGGCGACGCTCATGCCGCCGCGGGACACGGTGAAGCGCCTCATGGCGACGCTC
>CAYSOA010000009.1:12960-74079 GCA_964432565.1 uncultured Bacteriovorax sp. | reverse complement strand
GAAGCGCCTCATGGCGACGCTCATGGCGACGAGGACCGAGCTCCGGCGTCGGAGCACGCGACTCACTCCGAGCATCCCGCCCAGCAGCACACCGGTTTCTTTGGGCGCTTCTGGCAGGCGGCCAAAAACATTCATTCGACCGTTCAAGAAATTCGACGGCTGGACCTCGAAAACCAGCGCCTTCGGCTTGAAGTGGCGCAGTTGCGCCTCAGGCTCGAGGCGGGCCGCTTCGAACAAGAGGTCTCCAAGGCCCGCGAGCTGACCGAAGCCTATGCTTCCCAGGTCGACAAGAAGGCGGGTACACGCGTGGGGCGCACCCTGGCCAGCATCGCCTACAAGCCGCCGACGCACCTTCTGCCGCGACAGCTGCATGCATTGGCAGTGAGCCAGTTCGAGGCGGGGGAATACGAGAAGTCTGCCGTCATTTTCACGATGCTGTCTGAAATGTCGAAGGAGCCGATGTACCAGACCCATGCACATCGTCTCTTGACTGGAATCAACTGGTACCGCCTGAAGAACTGGGACATGGCTGGCACCTACTTTGACCGAATTCTTTCGGATGCCGGCGGGGCGGAGCATCCCTCCGAGCAGGATCTCAAGCATTTTGCCCAGGCTCGTCTCTGGAAGGCCGTCGTTGCCCAGCAGCGCGGCCAGAAGAAGGCAGCCCAGAAGTGGATGGCCGAACTGGTTGAGCATCATCCGCGCTCGCCCGAAGCGCGCTGGATCAACTTCAACTCTGGTGAATCAGGAGGGCCTCGTGTTCGCGTGCCGGCATCGAAGCACCACTGATCGAACCCGTTTCGGCTTTTCAGCGATTTTCGGTATGCTGATTTTGAGCAGTGCCGCGACTGCCCTGTCGTCGTTTGCAGAGGGCGTTCCCGCCGGGACCGAGCAGAGATCTGCTCCCTGTGGCGTGGTTGAGAAGTCGGCTGGCGAGGCCTTCGTGCTCGATCCTTCCCGTGTTCATGTTCATGAGGCATCCGAGGGTCGGGCCGTGGACTGCAACGGCTGGGTTTCGAGCAGCCTGGGGTGGGTCGAGATTCGCCATCGTAATGGACATCGTGTTCGACTGAGCAAAAACTCGTTCATTCAACTTCGCGAAGAAGAGGCCGATCTGAGCGTGCTCCGCGGCATCGTCCACGTTCAAGCTTTTGGCGACGCGCAGGCCTTCGAGGGAATCACGCCCAACGGTCGCGCTCGGCTGAAGCTCGGATCGGCGCTACTCATTTACAATCCCGAAAAAGAATCGACCCAGTGGGTGGTGCTCGATCAGGTCGGCAGCCTCGAGAATCGCTTTCAGCCCGAGAGCCAGGTCACGGTTCGGGAAGGGGAGTCGAGCATCCTCGACCTGACGCTGCCACGACTGCTTCCGCGCGATCCGCGGGCGATCACGGTCGCTTCGCTGAAGCCCGTTCTGAAGGATCTTGCCCTGCCGGAGAAGAAGTTCGAGCGCGCCGTGAAGGTGGCTCTCCTGCGACAGCGCCGTGTTTTTCCCGCCGCAGTCGGCAGAAGCATCGAGAACGGTGTGACGGGGAGGATGCCGGCTTCCTCTTCCGCGACGTCAGCCGCATCGCCAGGAGCAGCCATGGACGTCGTGGGGGACTATCATCGGCATCAGGTCGACGAGTCGACCCCGAAGCTGACGCAGGAGTTCCAGAAGAAGGTGCTTCGTGGAACCTCTCGAAAGCCGGCCGGAAGGCGACTGAAGGTGATCGAGGCCGAGCAGCTCGAAGAGCGCCTGGCCCGGAAGGCGGCTGCCGAGCAGGCGCGTCGGAGAGAAAAGTTGATCGAGGAGCTGGGAAAGATCTCGTCCTCGGATTAGCGGCGAAAGTCGCGGGAAGCCTCACGAAAGGAAACACTCACGGTGGAGTGGATGAAGCACGGAACAGGGAAGGTTGGGATTCGGATCATGGCAATCACGGCGTTGCTCGTCGGGATGACCTCCAGCGAGGCGCGGGCGGAACGATTCGAAATGTCGGCGGGTTTTTCTTTCAATCGAACGAACTTCAGTCCCGGCAACTTCAGCTGGAACCGTCGCTGGGGAGGCAGCTTTGCACTCCGGTTCAGCTCGGTAAGCAGCATCGAGTTCTCGATTCAGGACGTGGTCGATCGCACCAAGATCATCGGATTCGAAGATACCCAGTTTCACGACAAGGTCTACAGCGTGAACTGGGTGCAGAACCTCTTCACGTTTGCCTGGTTCCAGCCTTACTTCAAGATCGGAGGGGGACAGCTTAATCGTGAGGCGACAGGAACCTACGCCAATGGGGCGTCACCGAATCCGCGAACCGATTCAGTGACCGTGGTTCTCGCGGCCGGGTCGCGAATCCTTGTCACGCGCGGTTTCGGGCTACGAGTCGAGGCACTGAGCTACCTCACGGGGGGCTCGATCTCGACCTACCGTGACAACGTCGGACTGACCGTCGGCGGATCCGTTTCGTTCTGATTACGTGAAATACTCGATCTTCATCCTTTTGGCTTTCGTGGTCCTGGCCACCGGTTGTTCGACCCCGCGAGGGGGGGGCATTGGACCGGGATACTTCTGGCAGGCGGCACTCGGACAGCTGCAGATCAGCAATCGGGCCCGACCCATCACTACGGTGCTTCGAGAGGGCAGGATCGACCGCCCGACGCGGCAGGCGCTCGAAGCGGTGGATTCGATCAAGGACTTCGGCGAAGAGCAGGGACTTCGAGCCACGAGGAACTTCGAGGAGTACGTCGACCTGAAGCGCCCGGCGGTCGTCTGGGTGGCCACGGCCTGCGAGCCGCTTCGTTTTGAAGTGCAGCGCTGGGGTTTTCCGGTGGTCGGAAGTTTCAGTTACCTCGGGTGGTTCGACCGTGGCGATGGGGAGCGCTTTCGAAGGAGGCTCGAGGAGGCAGGTTACGATGCCGATCTTCGGCCGGCGCGGGCTTACTCGACCCTCGGGTGGTTTCGAGATCCGCTGCTATCGACCATGGTGCCGACGCTCGACGGTCTGGGGGATCTGGTCGAAGTGGTGCTTCATGAGTCGGTACATTCGACGCTTCACATCAAGGGCCAGAGCACCCTGAACGAGAGCCTCGCGCAGTTTCTGGGTGAGAAACTCGCCATTCGTTACCTCGAATCTCGGGGCGACGCTGGCGCGAAGCCTCTCGCTTCCTATCGGCGGCGTCTGGAGGACGAGCGACAACGTCAGCGCCTGCTGCATGCCGGATATGTGGAGCTCCAGGCGATCTATGAGTCGAATCGCAGCGACAGCCAGAAGCTTCAGGAAAAGCAGGCTGTTCTCTCGCGCCTTCGAAAGGCGCTGAGCTGGCCTGACGCGCGAACTCTCAATAATGCCACCCTGGCGGGATTTGCGACCTACCACTCGGCCCAGGCCGGCTGGGAGCGGCTCTGGCACGACTGCGGAGGCTCCGTGAGGAACCTTCTTCGAGCCGTGAAAGGCTTCAGTGACGGCGACGAGCGCGCGCGCTCGGGCCCGGAGTTGCAGTCTGTCGACCTCGACAACGCTCTCAGTAGGATGAGAACTGTGTGCCGTTCACTCGAATCTGCATCCGGCCGTTGACCGTATGGTTCTTGAAAACCGTCTTGGTCGGGCAGAAGAGCGATTCGTTCTGCTGGGAGTACCCGTAGTAGCTTCCGTACGGATAGTAGTAGGCGAAGCCGGCATTCTGGTCCTTGGCCCAAAGGCAGTAGAAGTCATAACGGACTTCCGTGATCTTCACGTTCACCGAGTTATGGCCACTGGCCAGGCTGCTCGAGAAGTCGAGATCGCGATAGGTGGGCGCTCCAGGACACAGAGCAGAGTTTCCCGAAACGCTCAGAACGCCGGTGGATTTCGACTGTCCGAGGGCCTCGACCTTGTATTCGACGCAACCGTAGTTGGCGCTGAAGTTCGAGTAGCTACCCGAAGACAGGCTGAGCTGCCCTGCAGAAGCGGCACTGATGCGAACCTGAAGCAGATTGTCGGTATCCACGATCGGTGCCGTGAAGGTGTCGGCGGTGCCGCCCTTGCCGGTGACCGCAAAATCGTAGCTGGGCGCTGGAACCACGACGACGGGATCCGTGGTCCCGTCACTCGAGCCGGTGTCGCCACCTGATCCCCAGTCAGGGTCGGAGTCCCCCGGCACCCAGGGAGTGCCGCCCGTTCCGGTGTTGTCGGTAAAGCCACCGTTGTTCTGTCCGTTGTTCTGGGCCGTGCCCGCCGGGCGATAGGCTTCACCGCCGCAACCCGAGGTGATTACCATCAGGGCCAGTGCGCTCCACGCGGTCAGGGTCTGGTGTTTCAGCGTCTTCATAACTTCCTCGTCTCTCGGTTGAGGTTGTGCAACGCCGGGGCCAACCGCAGCGTGAAGGGATCGAAGCCGTCGAATTTCGCTTTTTCTACGTGTAACACCCTGAAAAGGCGGGCATTTCTGTTACGCTTTTTATCGGTGTTTCGCGGTTTCAGGCCCTTTCTTGAAAGTGAAGGACCCTCCTTGCAGGCGTGTCCTTCCAACACCTGTCAAAAGTTTTGGCAGTTTTCAATCTCGCCCTTATGCTGATCTTCGGGCGGGATGGATGCATGAAGCTTGAAGAATGGAGATCGCTGGCCCAGATCGGGCAGGCACTGTGGGTCGACCCGGCGATCTCACGGCGGCGGATGCTCGAAACGCTGGAGCTGGTCAGCCTGCTTCGACTTCAGGATGAACGCCTGCTGGAGCGCGCCAGTAGTGCGCTCCTGGACCGCGCCATGCGCGAGAACGAGGGGATCGTCTCCGCGCTGCTGGCTGATCCGTTTTTTCGCCTGCTCCCCGAAGAGCGCCTGATCCTGTCGGCCCTGCATTCGGAGCGCTGGAGCTACCGGCGTCTGGCTCGCATCCTGGGATGCACCGAAGAGCAGGTGGCCGGACGGGCATGGAAGCTCCGAGTGCATCTCGCGTCTCAGTCGCTGGATCACCGCAGGCCGCTGGCATCGCTCGGGGCCGCCGGAACCGCTGCACGCAAGCCCAGTTGCCCGGAGTTTGATTCCTGGAATCCCTGGACCCAGCGGTTTCTGGACGAGGAGCTTTCCGGGCGGGAGCGGATTTTTCTGCAGAACCACCTGATGGCCTGCGATGACTGCCGGCAGGCTCTCAATCGTTGTCGGGATCTCTACTTTCAGGTGGATGCCATGGTGCCGCGCGCTCACCTTTCGAAGGAAGACCAGGAGCGTGAACTTCGGGAGCTTGCCGAGGCTCTGCAGGATCTCAGTCGACGCATCAGTCCGTCCGAGACGACTTGGAGGGATGCGATCCGGGCCTTTCTTCGGCGCACGGATGCCCAGCTCCTGATTGCTGCTACACTGACGGCACTGGTCTGGGGCCTTTTGCGTTGAGGTCGGACTTCAGCGGATTCTTCGAGGTGGTTCGAACTGCAGCATCGAGTTCTCTCCCACGCTGACCGTAAAGCTCCACTGGGTGCGCACCTGATTTCGCTCGTCGATGAGCAGTTGAGGGGGATTTGGAAACCTGGCCACTTTTTGGGCTGATTCGACGACGGCGTCGTTGAAATTCGAGACCGGCGATCGCTCGTGAAACTCGACGCCCAACACGTTTCCTTCGGCATCGAGGACGAGCGTTGCCACCACCGTGTAGTCTCCAGGATGCAGAATCTCACGGGGGCGGCTCGAGCTGATCCGGCTTCTCCAGACTGGAGCCAGTGCTTCGTACATTCTTGAAAAAAAGGAGTAGTGGACGCTCCTGGCGGTACTCAGCAGGGTTTCGGCTCCCTGCGCGGCCTCCTCATCGACCAGATCCTGCAGGTCAGGGCGGGTGGCCGAGCTCAGGGGCGCGTTCGTCTCTCCCTGCCCTTCCGAAATGCGGCGTTTCAGACTCTGGGACTGCAGTCGCGAGAGGTCTTCGAATGACCGACGGGGCGCCACGGTTTCGCGAGCCACGCGCTGGTTGCGGTCGGAGAAATAGCGAGCCTCCTCGGGAGGGGGCTCGGTGGGGTCGGCCTTCGAGTCGGGACGCGCCCACAAGAATCGCCGGGGCTTTTCTTGAGGTAGCGGGGCGTCGAACTCGACAAAAAGGGAGGGAGGAGGGGCCTTCTGGGGGGGGATCAGCTCCGCTAATCGGACTGCCAGCCGCGCAGAGCCGAAAAAAAGCAGGTGCAGCAGGAGGGCAGCCAGAATGGCCAGGGTGCTCCGGTTCACGCCTCCATCCAAGCCTGTCCGCCGCCCAAGCTCAAGCGGAAAGCTGAGGAACCGAAAAGTTGAGCATGAACGCTAGAATTCGAGATCCTGAGCTGCTTTTTCGGGGGCAGGGCGCCTCAGCCCAGCGGGTCGAGCAGCGCTGGGTGATCTCGGTCTGGGGACCCGCCGCCTCGGACGAGGTGGGAGGCTGGTACCCCCGAGATGACCTTGGGGAAGGCGAGTGGCTTTGGGTCTGGAAGTGGGCTCCGATCTACGAGGCGGACTTCGCCCATCTGGGAGAGTGGGTTTTTTCAGGCCTCGCGCCTCGTCCCACAAAAGAGGGAGCCTGGACCTTTGAAGGGGGGGCTCTCGAACTTTACTGGCTGGCGACCAGTGGCTCGCGACTGGCCGTGCTCGAAGAGGATGCGCGAGGCGTCCTGCATGTTCTCGAAGAGGACGGCTCGATCGAGCTCTTCGCGTTCAAACCTCCTTCCGAATCTGCAGGAAATTCAGGCAGTGTCGAACGATCGACGCAGGCGGTGGTTCCCTGGCGCTTTCGAGAGGCCGATGATGCCGCGACCAGCGGAGAGACATCGAGAAGCTTGTTCGAGGGGCTGGGACTGCTTCCCGCCTATCTGCTCGCCAGTGAAGTGGTGCGCGATTCGGCAATCGATCGATTGAAGGGAATTCGCCGTGTCGGCCTGGTGCTGTTGTCCTGTCTCGAGGCCACCGAGTTTGAGTGCGAGGTGTCGGGTCGGGCCATCGTCCGCGCATCGCTGCCGCGAAGCCCCGGAATCTCCCCCGACGCCGAGCTGCATGAACTGGCGGGCCATGTCGGGGGATTGCGCTGGGCGGTGCGTGGCCCCCGTGAAAGGGCGTTCGGGCGGCAGATGGGAGAGCGGGTCAACCGAGTTTTTGCGACCTTCACGCGCCGTTCTGTGGCCGGCTCTCTATCGCAGGCCGTTGCTGGCGGACCCACTCCAGTAAGGGAATCAAAAGGTCGGGACTGACGCTGCCCTGAAGGGATGGCCGTCCGGACGGTGAATCGAGCGCTTCGATCGATTCGAACAGAGTTCGTTTTTGAAAACCCACCTGTTCCGACGAGTGGGTCTCGATCAGCTCGACCAGTGCCAGAAGCTGAGCCTGACGCGAGAAGCCGGGGTCATCGGCCTGGCAAGGGTATCCCTTGCCATCGAAGCGCTGGTGGTGGCGGGCCACGAGAGCGGTGACTCGCTCGATGCCGTCCCGGTCGAGCGTGTCGGCAAGCTGATCTCGAATCAGTTCGGGCGCAGCCTCGACATGGGCCGGATCGTCGAGCGGGTTCTCGATCGAGGGAACTCCAAGGTCATGCAGCAGGGCCGCCAGGGCCGTTTCGGGAAAAGACTCGCTCTCGGCCGGGAGCAATGCCAGGTGCAGAAGGGATGAAAGCGTGCAGACGGAGAGCGGATGTTCGATCTCAGGAAACTCCTGGGAGAATCGCAGGAGGCGGGATGCGAGCCGGGCTTCCGGAGTATGGATCGCGGCGAGCAGTTCGGCGAGGACCCGGGCGGCATGGGCGCGTGATCGGTCGAGGGTCGCCGGATCCGGGGAGTGAAGCAGTCGAAGAGCCAGCGAGCGCGCTTCCGCTGCCAGCGACGGGACCAGCGTCGGGTCGAGAAAAAGAAGGGCGAGCCTCCGCGCCTCTTCGGTCTGGAAGGGGAAGGTCGTCACGAATTCATCAACAGCCTTTCGATCGTCATCGCGAACCCATGCCTGTGAGAGTCCCGAGCGACGGCGACGCACGACATCCTCAACCGAGAGGGAGTCGCCCCTGTTCTTCCAAAGGATTCGATGCTGGTTCGAGGGAAAGTAGAGATGGAGCGAAAAGGGAAGCTCGCGACCGCTGGCGAGCATCCCGAGACGAACGGGAAAGAATCCGTCCATGTTTGGCACGAGCCGGGTCATGCTGCCTTTTTCTTGCTTTTTTCCGCCTGGCTTCCGACGCCTCCGGCAAGAAGCTCCTCGATTCTGGCGTCCCGTTCGGAGAGCTGCTGTTCCAGCCAGAGTATCCGCTTCTGGGCTCGAAGCAGCGACGAGGCGACGTCATCCTCGGGCGAGATCGAGAGGGACGGGAGCTCCCGTTCGCTCTCGGAGCGGTCCGGGTCACGAAGCGTGGGGATCTCGGAGACGAGATGCATCGAAAGCGGCTCGATCCACAGGGTTCTGAGATCATTGGGGCGCTTCTGGGCGGGGGCCGAGCGCAGTAGTCCCGCGACCATCTCCACTTCACTCATTTCGGCGATGGGATGGATGCGCAGGAAGTCACAGTGCTGGATGAGGGCCTGCCTGAAGTCGGATGAGAGCGAAAGACTCGACGGTTCGGGCCAGAATTCCCGCAGGATCTCCTTCGAGTTATTCGGGCTCTGCTGAAAGCAGAGACGAAAGGCCAGGAGTTCGTTGTCGAGGGTCATCTCGAAGTAGGCTCGCACGCGGCCCGCATGCAGCTGGGTCAGCCAGTCTCCCCGGGCGAGTGCGCGCCCCTCCTCGAAGGCAAGATTCCAGAGTGAGAGGGTAATCATCTCAATGGCAGGAATGCGATGCTTCCAGGGCTCCGCCCGAAGCGAGGGCAGGGCGATCAACGAGTCGAGCGTGGCGCCTGGCGGGTGGCTGCCCTTCCAGTCCTCGAAAAAAAGCAGGGACTTCGGGTTGACCAGCTGCCGGACTCCCGATCGCCGGCGATCGTCGACCAGTGCGTGAACGATGCGCCAGCGTTCGACGAATTGAGTGGTCGCGAAATCCAGTAGGATGAGGCGGTGGTAATGGGTCAGGTCGCCAATTTCGTGACGCTCCAGGGGCGCCCCGAAGTAGCCGGCGACCGTCGGCCCCGAGGTTCGCGAAAGACCGTAATGGGCTTCGATGCGGCTCCACGCGAGGTAATGATGCCACGGAAGCAGAATGAGCTGGGGTTGCTCGTGCTCGAGCCGCGCGAGAAGTTCGTCTTCTGAGGTTTTTCCCGACAGAATCGTGACGCTTCCCAGATTTCTGAGCAACGCCCAGGTCTTCAGGAGCGAAGCCTGCCGTTCCCGACCCAGGGACGCATCCGGAACCACCAGAATCGAAATGCTGCCGGTTTCTGAAGCGGTTCTTCTGATCACAGTCGTAAATCCTCGAATTCTTTTCGGCTTTGACCATTCTCGACTTGAGCGTTTTCGGGGATGCCGTATCCTTGAAAAGCGATGCAACGCCAGGGAACCACGCTCCGACATCGCGTATTCACCTTCGTCGGGATGCTCATCCTGCTCAGCGTGCTCGGCTCGGCCTGGACCCTTTTTCGGGTGGGCGGAGTGAGCCAGGCGCTCGATGGATTGCGCTCCGGGTGGATTCCTCTTGGCAAGTCGCTGGGTCAGTTGTCGACGCAGGCCCAGGCTTTTCAGCGCGGATTGCAGCGTTCTCTGGGGTATTCGCAATGGAAGCGGATCGAAGAGGCGTCGCTTTCGGCAGAGGACGAAGCGGGCGTTCCGGGCTTCGCCATTCCGAAATGGATCGCCGATTCGATTCGTGAGGAGATTCGCCGAACCCGCGAACAGCTCGAAAAATTGCAGGCCTCGGAGCTTTCCGAAGTTCGTGAGCAGCTCGAATCGGCGATCACTGAATTCGAGGCGGGACTGAAGCGAATCGAGTCACGGAGCGAGGAGCTGTCCACCGCGCTGACCGAAGGGAATCTGAACAAGGCGTCGGCGGAGTATCCGGTCTGGAATCGCGAGCTTTTGGCCTGGACCCAGGGAACCCAGAAGATGGCGTCGGAGTGGGACCGATTGTCACGGGATGTTCTGAACAAGACCCAGTCGCGCATCGAGGCGCTGCGAACCGGCCTCCAGCTGTCGCTGCTGTCGATGGTGCTATTGTCCTTTGTGCTGCTCTGGTTTGCCGAGCGTGCCCTGGGGCCGCTCAGTCGGCTGTCGCAGCTCGCGCGTGAAATCAAGCGTCGTGGACTGAGTCGTGAGGACAAGGACTTCCTGTCGCAGTTTCCCCTCCAGCGGAGCGATGAGGTCAGCGATCTTGCCCGCGAATTTCATTCGATGGCGACCGCCGTTCTCGAGCGAGAGCGGGTCGTGCAGGAACAAACGGCCATGCTCGAGGCCCAGAACCACGAGCTGCGGGAACTCGGGCGCCTTCGGGAGCGGCTTCGAGAGGCTGAAAGTCTTGCAGCCATCGGTCGGCTGTCGGCACAGGTGGCCCACGAGGTTCGAAATCCGCTCCATTCCATCGGACTCGAGGCCGAGATGGCCATCGATCGTGCGCAGCAGGCGGGTGATCCGGCACTCAAGCAGTCGTTGCAGTCGATTCTTGAATCGGTCGAGCGCCTCAGCGCGATCACCGAGAACTACCTGAAGTTTTCAAGAACCTCGTCGGGACATCGTGTTCGCATGGATCTCGGCGAAGTGCTGGAGCGGGTTCTGGCCACCTATGCACCCGCATGCGAGAGACAGGGAGTGCGGGTCGACTGGGTTCGCCCGGCCGGTGTTTCGCTCGAACTGTTAGGAGATCGGGACAGCCTGGAACAGGCTCTCGGCAATCTCATGCGCAATGCGATTCAGGCAGTCGAGGGAGTTCCCCAGCCGAAGATTGAGTGGAGCCTGGGAGTTACCGAGGCCGGTTCGGTCTGGGTTCGCATTGGCGACAATGGTCCCGGAATTTCGGGTGAAATTCTTCCCCGACTCTTTTCACCTTTTTCCACGACGCGCGCCCAGGGTACCGGGCTGGGGCTTTCGTGGGTCAAGCGCGTCGTCGAACAGCACAATGGACGTGTCGAAGTCACCGCGCGAGGCAGCGATGCGACGGGTGGAGACGCACCTGGTGGCGCAAGCTTTCTGGTCGTCCTGCCCGCTTCATTCGAGCGGGGGATGATTGAGGATGAATCCGGCACGGCAATGGATTCGATTCCCGGGGGCGAGGTTCAGGCATGAAAACCATTCTGGTTGTGGACGATGATGTGCAGGGACTCGATTCGACTCGAAGAATCCTCGAGTGGGCCGGATTTCGAGTGGTCGTCGCACGGGACGGCGAGGAGGCCCTGGAATTCGTGCGCTCCAGCGAAAGGAGCGATGGGGAACGCATTGATGCGATCCTGACGGATGTGCGCATGCCGCGGATGACGGGACTGGAGTTTCTCAAGGCGCTTTCGGCGATTTCCTGTCGCATTCCGGTCGTGCTCATGACCGCCTTCGGAAGCATCGAGGACGCCGTTTGGGCGATGAAGATCGGTGCCGTCGACTTTCTCTCGAAACCGTTCAAAAAGAAGCAGTTGGTGGATGCCATCGAACTCGCGCTCAGCCGTTCGGTTCAGATGCCGGAGTCGGGTTCGCAGGGGCACTCCACGCGCATGGCCATGCTGCGGGAACAGGTACGTAAGGTGGCAAGGACGCAGGCCACGGTCCTGATTCAGGGCGAGAGTGGGGCCGGCAAGGAACGAATTGCTCGCGAGCTTCACGAGGCCAGTGCCCGCGCAACGGGTCCGTTTGTCGCGATCAACTGTGCCGCCATTCCAGACAACCTGCTCGAGTCCGAGTTGTTCGGATGCGAGAAGGGGGCCTTCTCCGGAGCGGATCACGCCCGAAAGGGGTTGTTCGAGGCGGCCAGCGGAGGAACGCTGCTTCTTGATGAGATCGGAGACATGCCGCTGCTGCTTCAGTCGAAGCTCCTGCGGGTCCTGCAGGAGGGAGAGGTGCGCCGAGTCGGCTCCACTCGGACGACGCGAGTGGATGTTCGTGTGCTGGCGGCCACTCATCAGAACCTTCGCGAACTGGTCGCTCAGGGGCGTTTTCGGGAGGATCTGCTGTATCGTCTCGAAGTGATCGTCCTTCAGGTTCCCGCACTTCGGGAGCGCAGCGAGGATGTTCTGCCCCTGGCGAGGCAGTTTCTTGTTGAGGCGGGGTCGCGCCACGGAAAGCGGCTTCTCGGTTTTTCCTCTGACGCCGAGCGCCTTCTGACGTCTCATTCCTGGCCCGGCAACGTTCGCGAGCTGTTCAATGCCGTCGAGCGTGCCGTGGTCCTGAGCTCTTCGGATCGCATTGAGTCTTCAGACCTTCCGGCGACGCTGCAGGCAGGTGTTCCTGATGCTTCTCTGCACGGGAGCATCGCAGTTCCTCTGGGGACGGCGCTGAGGGATGTCGAAGATCTGCTGATTCGAAGGACTCTTGAGGCCACCGATGGCGACAAGGCCCTGACCGCCCGACTCCTGGGAATCACTTCAAGAACCATTTATCGCAAACTCGATCGACGCGAGGAGGGCGAATCGCCCCATGCGTGACTATCCCTGGCTCGAGCGGCCGGTGTCGTGGCTGCATGTGCAGACGCTTTCGGGGCTCCTCCAGCGGCTCGAGCTGGGGCGCGCCTGGCAGCGACACCTCGGCGGAGGCCTGCAGGGTGGACCGGGGCGTCGACTCGAACGGGTGCCGGAAACGGCGACAGCCGATGAATTCAAGTCGTGGTGTGAAACCGAGATCGGTGCGCTGACTCCTGAAGAGGGGTTATCGCAGCTTTCGAGGGATATTCGCTTTTTCGAACAGTCGGTCATCAGTCGCGTGCTGGATCGCCTTGAGGATGAGCCCGAGCTGGCTCGAATTGCACGCCGACAGGGAGCGGCGGCTGCCGCTGCCCTGCGATCGCAAACAGCGGTAGGCAACGGCTCCCTGTCCTCGCACGCACTTTGCCTCGAGCAGTCGGCCCTGGGTTGGCTCGAGGCGCCCTCTGAGGCTTCGCTTTTCGTGGTCCGCGAGCTTCCGGATCGAATCGAATGGCTTCGCGGGAATTGTCCGCATCGGGATCCCCTGCTCCAGAGCGCCCCTCTTGCCGACGCACTATGTGCCGCTCATCGGGATTGGCTGTTCGGGTATTCGGCGGAACTCCTGCCCCAGGCGACGCTGGTATTTCCCGAGTCTCACTCTCCGGTGACCGTCTGCCGTGTCGTCCTTGCACTAAAACACGGGGGGCACTGATGCGGGCGAGAGGCCGGCTGCTCCAGCTTCAGAAGGACATTCACGGATCCCTGAAGCTGGAGGCCGAGCGCCTGGTCGGACGGCTCCCCGAAGCGATCGTTCGTTACGAGCGGACGTATGCCGCCGATTTCAAGAAGTGTTCACGACGTTCCGAGGCCAGTTCACGGCAGAAGTTGTCCGACCGGATGCGCTCCGCCGACGTTACTTTCATTGCCGACTACCATACGCTTGGACAGGCGCAGAGGACGGCCCTGCGCCTGGTGCAGGACGTCCACCGTGCCGGAGAGCGATGGCTTCTTGGGCTGGAGTTTGTTCCGAGTCATCGTCAGGCGGAACTCGATGCCTATCAGTCGGGCGTCATGGATGCGGATACCTTTCTGCAGAAGATTCGGTATCGCGAAGAGTGGGGGTTTCCCTGGGGCAATTATGCTCCGCTGCTCGACTGGGCCCGTCGCAACGGCGTCAGGATGCTGGCCCTCAACCGGCCTCGTGAGCTTCCTTTGTGGCGATCCCGAGTTGACGGAGATGACCTGCGAGAACGCGATTTGTGGGCTGCCGGCGTGATCGTGGATGCCTTTCTTCATGCCGGAGACTCCTTTCCGCCTCCACACGTCGTCGTGTTGTACGGCGAGCTTCACGTGGGTGCCTCGCATCTGCCGGCCATGCTGGATCGGGTCGCCAGAAAGTCGCTTGGACGAAAGCTGGACTGGATCAGCGTCCATCAGAACAATGATTCGCTCTACTGGAAGCTTGCAGGTCGCGGAGCGGAGCATTCACAGGATGTTCTCAAGCTGAACTCGAGAAACTTTCACGTCATTTCGAGCACGCCGTGGAACAAACTGCAGTCGCTGGTCAGCTGGGCCGAAGGCGTTGGCCATGGCACGGATCGGCTTCCCCAGTCGGGAACGCTGCATCTCAAGTCGGAGGCTGGGGGCTCGATCTCCTCGCATCCCG
The DNA here is from genome assembly GCA_964432565.1 of uncultured Bacteriovorax sp. Lineage (GTDB taxonomy): Bacteria > Bdellovibrionota > UBA1018 > UBA1018 > UBA1018 > CAIOHW01. The sequence continues at coordinate 60,011 of CAYSOA010000009.1, read as the reverse complement.
AGGCGGATGATGACGAGTTTCTGTGTGATCTGGAGAGCGATGCCCTGTCGCGCATGCAGTCTTATGGCGATGCCATGGCCAGTTTTCTGCGGCTGCCCCCTCCAGAGTTCGAACGACTAGCAGTCCAGAGCGTCTACAGTGCCGATTTCGTCGATTCCCTTCGCTCCGATACGCGTCTTCTTCCTGCAGAGCGTCGCCTCGTGTCGATGCTGGTGCGTTACAATGCCAGGTTTTTCGTTCCCCGGACGGGCCTGGTCTATCTCGGTACTCCGTCCGTCAATGGAGCGGCCGAGCTGGCAGCCATCGTACTGGCCAAAGGTCATTCTCCGCTTGCGCCCTTTTTTGGCGAGACGATCGATTCGTTTTTTCAGTCTGTGATGGATCATGCTTTCGGCTTCTTTGGCAGCCTGCTCGTGAATCCTCGCCGCAAATGCGACCTTCCCGAGGACCATCTGCAGCGCTACCTCGAATTAAGGGGACAGCAGGGGCGTTTGTCTAGAAGCGGCGGAGACTATTGGCATGAGCGGCAGGCCCGCCTTTTTACTTTGACGGGACTGGAAGAGCAGGCTCGATTCCTCGAGCGCACTCGAAGGTTTGAGGCAGAGCTCCTGCCCGGACGGCTCTCAGCGCCCGGCATTGCGGGAGTCGTCGCGCAGGTGCTGCAGCAGAGCGGGGTCACGGCGGTTCACTCGCGGTTTGCCCTATGGCTGGCGTCGCGCTACCTCGGGCAGATCCTGGGAAAACTGCTTCACCGTGCGCTGCTGAGAGAGGACGTTTCGACCGAACAGGTTCGCGAACTGGCATGGCAGGCCTCCGATCGACGTTGGCGTCCTGCAGAGATTCGGTACTGGGAGTGGGTGTCGGCCGTCGCCTCGCAGCCGCTGCCGATCAGCAAGCGTCAGACGATCTGACGAGGGCGTGAATCGTTTCGGCCAGCACCGCTTCGAGGTGGGACACCATGGCCTGGTGCTCTCCCTGGACTCGAATCAGGTCGGCTGCCCGGGATTCGAGAGATTCGGAGCGACGTGGAGCTCTGACGAACTCGACCACTTCGCTCCACGTCGGTCGGTCGAGAGTGCGAATCTGGTCCCAGATCACATCCATCAGCAGCCGGTTCGGGATCTCGAGCATCATCTGCTGACCGGCTTCCGTCGCGAGAACAATCGCCTGTGGTGATTTGAGCGTAGTCTGGTGAACGATGGGCGTCTGAATCGGCATGTTTCCGGAAATGCTGATTTCGGGATGAAACGAGACGGGAACGAAATCCGAGTTGGAGAAGGTTCGAACCAGCTCTCGCCACCGGACCGACCCATCGTCGGTGATCAGGTTGGAGATCTGGCGCGCCAGCTGCCGGCGCTCGTGCAGGATTCGCGCGGCACGCACGAAAACCACGCTGCGAACGAAGTCTCCTGCCGCATCGTGTTGCAGCTCCCCCAGGGCCTGACGCACATTTTTCGGGGCGACGTGAAGGTCGGAAGCGAGTTTTTCCCAGCGACCCGGAAGGGGTAGTGCGAATGTCGGAGCGTCGGCCGAGACGCCAGATCCTGCAGTCTGAAGCAGACGTTCCGGAACGGGCAGGATCTTGAGGTCCTGCTCCTTCAGGGCCCAGCGCTGATTTTTTCGCGAAGCCTTGTGGTCCAGCCAGGTCACCACAAGGTCGGACTCCAGGTAGGCGCGTAGTGGGGCGACCAGCATTTCATCGGGCGCGATGAGCGTGAAACCGTCCGACTCGGCCGTGCCGGAATCTGGCGATCGGGTGCGCAGACGCCGTTTTCCATTCTCGAAACAGGGGACGACGAGAAAGGCGCGATTCGTACTCGAATTCGGTGCCAGCCCCTGAAGGATGGCACGGGCTGCCGATGATGCCGCCTCGGCACCACGAATGGTGACCACCGAAGCCAGAGGGCGCGACTGGCGTCGAAGGGCCTGAATTTCAGCGAGCTCCTCGGTCGCCGAGGCCTCTGGCCATTGGTCCACCCACTCGCGCTGGGAGAGGGGATGTCGCTGCCCCAGAATCTGCCAGCCCCGCTGGGGTGCGGCTTTCGTCGCTTCCTGTGACTCGCCACCCAGCAGACCCTGCTGCAGGGCCTCCTCCAGAACCATGGGGATCTCAATCTGGCTGCGCAGCTGTCCCCGAACCCAGAGGCGCGTCGGGTGGTGATCGAGTCGATCCTGAACGTTGGTGACGCGCTTGAAAAGGTAGAGATACCTCGGGATGGCAGGTTTTCCTGTCGTCGTCGCCGATCCGAGGGAGAGGCCTGAAAAATCCCACTCGGCGATCAGCTTGCCGCGGTCCAAAAGAAACTGCAGGGCCTCGGATCCATCAGAAGCGTGCAGGCGCTCTTCTCTCAGCCACCAAAGCACGGCATCCGGTCGAAGCTTCGTCATGGCCACGCAGGCCTGCAGGTGACCGCGGCTGGTACCGCCGGTACGCAGGCGCTTCAAAGACGGGTTGGCGTCGATGGTTTCCCGAAAAACCTGGGCCTCGGGAGAGCGCTGGGAGCCGCGAAGCACCTGTTCTTCGAGCACCCACGCCACGTCGCAGGCCTCCATCTCCTGGATTCGCTGGGCGACCATCGGCTTTCCGGTGACGGAAATGTTCAGCGAAAGCTGGGATTGAATCGACGATTCGAGTCCGGATCCGAGGCTCCAGTAGGGAGGACAGGAGGGACCCCACCAGAGGAGACTCAGTTCGGCCAGGTAAAGCGAGAAGGGAGCACTTTCCCAGCAGTACCACGACCAGTCGGTCGGGCCTTTGCGCACGATGGCGCCATCCCGAAGCGTGGGGCTGTAGCCCGAGCGCTTGAGACGGCCCTGGATTGCCGAGTCCGGCTCGGGAGTGTGCTTCCAGAGTGCGGCGTAGACGCGATCGTCGAATCCGACCGGGCGCTGGCGGTCGGGTTGAATCTGTCGGGATGCCTCGACGAGTCCCATGAGCAGTTCGGGGCCTTCGTCGAGCACCCGCCACGCCGAGAATTCGCTCCAGAGTGCCTCCTGAATTTCGTGAGGAAGTTTGAACCAGGAGAATAGATTCGGCCGTGTGAACTGCCATCCCTCGCGATCCATCGGAACCATGGGGCGCAGAGCACCATGCAGCGCGGCGTTGAGGTCTTTAAGGTCCTCGCGCTTCCAGTTGCGCACGCTTCGGTCTGACCACGCCTTGAGCAGGATGGCCTGAGCCAGCGACATGAGGGCGACGTCCTCGAAATAGACCAGTAGTGCCTGGTGATGATGGGAGGGGAGGTTTCGCCAGTTGGTCCAGTACCGCAATCGCTCGGTAGAGGAGAGGCCTTGGAGGCGTGTGGCAGAATCCTGAGAAACTCCACCGGCCAGTTGTTCGAGGTAGTGGCAAATGGCGTCTCGTCGGCTCGGGTTGAGCTCCATCAGGCGTTCTGGGGTGGACTCGAGGTGGCTTCGAATTCGAAGCAGCAGGGCCGTCAGCGTGGGCGCAAAAAAAGAAAGGTGGGGCGGAGGTTGGGGGCGAGCCGGTGCTCTGGTGCCTTGCAGGAGCGTGCGCGGATTATTCGGCGGCGGAACGAGGGGACGGTCGGGAAAGGCTTCAAGTGCCAGCGCCGATGCTGCGACGGGGGTCGAGGGCGTGGAGGGCACTGGTTCTGGAGCGGGAGGTCGGAAGTTGGTGAAGGCACGCAGACCCGGACGGTCGCCCGGCAGGGGTGCCGAGCCCGTCGCTTCAGATCGTTCGGGGCCGCCCAGATGTTCTCTCTGGAGCAGGCCTCGCGGTTTTTTGGATTCCCCCCGGATCGTCTTCATTGCAGCCCTGGTTTGGTCGAGAAGCAGGGGTGTAGCAGAAGACCTGCCCGCTTGCGGAGCTTTTTTTGGGGTCTTTCTGTGGTTGTGGATTTTATCTAAAATCCTTTTGTTTTCGATGTGTTAATTGGTTTTTTGGAATTCCTGAAACGCTCTGTCAAGCTTCAGCGCGGGCCTGCCGATAGTGAGAGCATGGATTCTTCCGCCAAACAGCGTGATGACGCAGTATCGGATCTGGACTGGGCCAATCTGGTCAAGGAAATGGAGACGATCAAGGACCGCGTCGAGCAGAATCTCGATGCCGAGTCGGAAAGTGTCCGGGAGCCGAGCGAGGCGGCGACTCCAAGTGATGACCCTGCCCCCGCCCCCGCCCCCGCGGAAGAGTACGCTCCGATGGAGGAGATGCTCTCGGGCGTCGGCCGTGAGGAGCTCGATGCGGAGCTTGATGCCGAGGCCCAGGGCAAAGTGATTCCCCTTGCCGCAGCAGCTCCGGCCTCTGCCTCCCACTCGAGCGCGACATCGGAACCTGCCCCAGTGGCGGCGGATGCGATCGGTAGTGCGCTCAGTCTTGCGGTCGTTGGAGCCCTGAAAATTCGCCTGGAACTGACTCGCCAGTCACAAACGGTGCAGATCCATCTCGAAGAGGACCAGCTTCGCGTCGAACTTTCGGATGGCATGCAGTTTCGGATTCCTCTAAACAAAGCAGCATAATGCTGCGACTGACCGGCGGCCGTTTCGGAGGTCGCAAGCTTCACTCTCCGCCTGATGAAGGAGCCCATGCGGGCAAAACGCGTCCGACGCAGGCCAAGCTGCGGCAGGCTCTCTTCAATACCCTGCAGTTTGAACTCGAAGGCGCCCGGGTGCTCGATCTTTACGCTGGAGCCGGAACTCTGGGATTCGAGGCACTTTCGAGGGATGCCGCTTCGGTGGTCTTCGTTGAATCGGCTCGACCGGTTTGCCGCCTGATCGAGCGCAATGCCCGCGAGCTGAGTGTCGGCGAACGGGTGCGGATTCTGTCAGAACCCGTCGAACGCGCGGGCAGGGCGCTGGAGGCATCGGGTCCTTTCGATGTCGTGCTGGCCGATCCTCCGTATCTTCTGGGTGTGGAGCAGGAACTCGTGTCGGGGAGCTGGTGGCGCTGGGATCGGGTTCTCGCTCCCGGCGGAAAGCTCTACATGGAATGGGGCAGGACCAAGACGCGCACTGTCGAACTGCCCGAAAGCGTGGAGCTTCCTGAAATCCGTGGCATGCTGGTGAAGATTCGTGAGAAAAATTACGGCGACAGCATCCTGACCACCTACCAGCGTCGTTCTAAAACCGAGGAAACCGGCGATGACTCGTAAGGCGATTTATCCAGGTTCGTTTGATCCGATCACCAATGGACATCTCGACATCCTGGATCGAGCGCTCAGTCTTTTTTCCGAGGTGACGATCGTCGTTGCGGGAACCGGCAAAAAGAACCCGCTGCTGACGGCGGAGGAGCGTGTCGAGCTGATTCGGGACGTGACTCGTGATCGTCCCGGAGTGAAGGTGGATCGCTGGAGCGGGCTGATCATGGATTACGCCCGCGCCCACAACGTGGCGGCCGTGATTCGGGGGCTTCGTGCGGCCAGTGATTTCGAATATGAATTCATGATGGCCAGCATGAACAAGCGTATCCATGCCGGCGCGGAAACGCTTTTCATGATGACCTCCCAGGATCTGTATTTCGTCAGCTCCTCGATGATCAAGGAGCTGTATCGCTATGGCGGTGACATCTCGTCCTATGTGCCGCCCCAGGTGCTCGAGAGGCTGAGGTCCCGTCTTTTGCCATCCAAAGGAGAGAGTTGAGATGCCCGGTTTGTCTTCGCGCGTTCGATCCCTTGCCGATTCCTTCACCCTGCGGCTCAATGCCCAGGTTCAGGAGCTGCAGAGGCAGGGGGTCGATATTGCGAACCTGACCACCGGGGAGCCCGACTTTCCGGCCCCCGAGGCGGCCAAGGAGGCGGTTCGTGAGGCCCTGCGCCTCAATCGCTCGAAATACACTCCGGCGGCCGGAATTCCCGCCCTTCGTGAGGCCGTTGCTGCGAAGACCAATGCTCAGCAGCCATCGGTGATCGCGGCATCCGGCGCGTGGAAGGGCTCGAACGTCGTCGTCTCGAACGGCGGAAAGCAGGCCATTTTCAATGCCCTGATGGCGCTTCTTGATGCCGGAGATGAAGTTCTCTTCGCGGCCCCCTACTGGCTCAGTTACCCCGAAATGACGCAGCTTGCAGGCGGATCGCCGATCGCCGTTGCCACCCGATTTGAGAACGGCTTTCGAATGACGCCCGGTGAGCTTTCGGCGGCCCTCGATCGCTCGACGCGAGTGAAACTGCTGATCCTGAATTCGCCCGCCAACCCGACCGGCGCGCTTTATTCGCGCGACGAGCTGGTCGCCCTGGGCGAAGTGATCGAACGCCATCCCCGAGCGAGCGAACTCTGGATCTTGAGCGACGAGATCTATGACCGGATCATTTTGGGCGACAAGCCGTTCTGCTCGTTTCTTGAGGCCTGCCCCTCGCTTCGAAATCGAACCGTGACCGTCAATGGCATGTCGAAGTCGGCGGCCATGACCGGCTGGCGCATCGGCTGGTGCGTGGCTCCCGAAGAGCTCGCTCCAGCGCTCGCGAAAATTCAGGCGCAGACCGCCTCGGGCATCAATGCCCTGGGGCAGTGGGCAGCCCTTGCCGCCCTCGGGCTTCCGGAAGCGTCATTTTCCGATCAGATTTCGCGTTACTGCAGTCGCGCTCGGCTCGTTGTGGAAATCCTCGAAAAAGCGGGCAAACTAAGGATAGTGGTCCCCGAGGGAGCATTCTACCTGTTCCTCGGAGTTCAGGACTGCCTGAGAGCGGGTGAGGATTCGAGTCGTTTTTGCGAACGAATGCTTCATGAAGCTCGGGTGGCCCTGGTGCCTGGTGATCCGTTCGGAGCACCGGGTTATGTTCGGCTCAGCTTTGCTGCCGACGAGGCCGTGCTGAAGGCCGGATGCGAACGACTGGTGGAGGCCCTGGCCGCAAACTAGACCGACGCTCCGGAGAAAGGAGCGCTCGTGCGAGAGTTCAATTTCTGGCGACGGTTCAGGCGAGGATCGCTCCTGGTGGCAATTGCCACGGCAGCGGCCCTCTCTGCGTGCCAATTGCCCGGTGACGAGGCGACTTCAGAGAGGCAGAGCATCATCGCCAAGGTGAACGCGGCGTTGAACTCAGGCGACTGCTCGACGGCGATCATTGAAGTCGAAAAACTTTATCACTCTGCGGCCAGCAACGACGAGATTCGTCGCCTTCGAGCTTCGGCTCATGGCTGCCGGACAGGCCTCGGTTTCTTTGAAAAGCTCGAAGAGCTGGTCAATGCCGATCTCTCGACCAACGGTCCCTGGCGGGCCATCACTTTGATGTTTCCGTCGACTGCGGGCGATCAAAAAATGGAGTCGGCGTTTTTCGCCACCGACGCCCTGCAGGCTTGGATCCGCCCCGAAGTGGTCGTGTTCGATCCGTATCGTCTGACGTTCGATCCGTTCAATCCCGGCTCGCTTCGTGCGGCTGATCTGGAGCTGGACGCGAATATCTACCTGCTTCTGACTTCGATGGCCACGATCGGAACCCTGCACCATCGCCACGGGGACCCCGATGCCAACGGCGCTCCTCAGGATAGTCTTCCGTGGGATTCGCTTTCCGCAGTGGACACCGAGGGCTGTGGTTACGTGTCGGCGCTGCTGAACATGAGTGATTCGCTGGGCGAGATTGCCTCGAGCATTTCGCAGCTCTCCGGGGTCAGTTCGGCGGTGTCGAGTGCGACCGCAGGGTTCGATGCCGCCTGCCAGGCCGGCTGCGCAGCGTGCGGACTGAGCTGCAGTGGTTGTCCGGATGTGCTTCGGCATCGCTCCGCCTGTGATCGGGCCACACCCGCCACGGCCCAGATCGAGGCGTGTGCGGCCGCCGGGCTCGTGGGTAATGTGATGAACAACGCGTTGGTGGGCTGGCGATGAAGCGTCTGCTGCGGCTGACTCTCGGGTTGGGGTTGCTGGTGGGGGCACCGGCGAAGGCTGCCAACTTCGAGCTTCGCGATCTGTATCGGGACGCACGCATGAAGGCGATGGGGGGAGCCGGAATCGCCCTGAACCTCGATGACAACGACGCCGTCCAGGGTATTTTCACCAATCCTGCCCAGATGGCGGGAAACCAGGATTTTACCCTGCACTACATGACGGGAGATCTCGCCGCGTCGCTCGATACTTACACGTCGATTGGTGATGCCCAGGCGGCATTCTCGAACTTCACGTTCTCAAGTCTGAATGCCCTGATGGGAAAAAATATTTACGCCAACGGACAGTATGTGGGCGCGGTCACAGCACCGAACTTCGGTGCGGCCATCCTCCTCGATGCGCAGGCGGGATTCTACGCACAGAATCCGTCGTATCCCGAGTACACGGTCGGGTATCAGAGCACCAATGGAGTGCAGGCGGCCTGGGGAACGACCATTGAACTCGGGCGCAGGGGGCGCCGTCCTCGTCGCGGTCGAAGGGCGAAGGCTCTCTCTTCCAGTGGGAATGAGCTTCGCGTGGGCCTGGGTGGAAAGGTGTTCTGGCGAAAGGGGGGCTACAAGGAGGTCCCGCTGACGACCCTGCTGAGTGCGAGTCCCGAGCTGCTGAATTCGATCATGGGAAAGTACGAAATCGGCTACGGACTCGACGCCGGGATGCAGTTCATTCGTACCGTGAATGCCGGTTTTTCGTGGTCGATGGCCGCATCCTACATCAATGCCGGCGACATGAACTTCGTGAAATCGGTGGCCGATACCCAGAAGGGCAATTTGACGGCCGGTCTGGCGGCACGGTTTCAATTGGAAGGCCTGACCTCCCTCAGCTTCGCCTATGACCACTCCCATCTGAACATCGACACCGACTGGAGAAAACGGCAGCGCTTCGGTATCGAGTGGTCGCTGCCCGGCATTGATGTTTTCGGGGGGATTCACCAGACCTACCTCAGCTATGGCGCCTCATTTGATGCGTGGATTTTTCGCGTCACGGCAGCCTCATATGCCGAAGAGCTCGGTGGGTCCGCCTATCAGGACGGTGATCGACGCTACCTGCTGCGGCTCGCCCTGCGTTTCGGTCTTTGACGGTTCAGCAATCGACGGACTTCCGATCGGGCCGGATTACCGGCTGGCAAGCGCTCCGCAGTTTTGAAAGCGGTAGGTCGAGTAGCGCACGCTTCTTCCGGTGGTCAGACTGCCGCCCTGATTGAAGTCGGAGTACCAGCGACCCTTGTAGAAGATTTCGATGTGGCCATACTTGCCGATCGCTCCTGCACCTTGTCCGGAGTGAAGCACGCGAATATCGAGGTCCTTCGGCTTTCCGCCGCCCGCACCCGCCTTGCGGTAGCATTGGCTGGGGCTGCCGGTGCGCCAGTTCCTCATGAAGTGCTCGTTGTACTGATGGGCATCCGGGTAATCGCCATCCCCCATTTTCGGGGGGTTGCTTCCAAAAAGCGCCAACAGGCTCTTTCGAACCCCCTGGGCACACATGTTCTGTGACTGTTCCGGAAGGTCGGCCAGGCGCCGTTCGAAGGCGGCCAGGTTCATTTCGGGGGTCTTCTGCCAGGAGCGGCCCCCGGAGCTGAGACTGCCCGATGAGAATCCGGAAGAACGGGAGCCGAAGAGCCGGGTCGTGCTTCTGACCGGCGAGGCTCGGTTGCTGGTGCGTGCTGGCTGAGACCTCGACGAGGACGTCATCTTCGAAAAAAGACTGAAGAGTCCCTTGAGACCTCCCTTTTCGGGGCGGGTTCCGTCTCGACAGTCCGAGCCCCCTCCGAGGCTAATGCTTGGCGTCATCACGCTGATTGAGGTCACTAATAGAAGCAGCGTGGCCTTCAATCGTCGATGGGTTGTCATCGTCCTCGCTGGCATGGCTTCCTTCCCCTGAAGAAGATTTTCCTGAAGCGTTAGAAAGCAGGCGTCGTGCCGGCCGCTCAGGCCATGGGCAGGCCTTTTGGCACCCTTTGATCCGGCGGAACCGCCCAGGTTCTCGACACCTGTCAGGAAGATCGACACTTTCTTGGCTTTACTCTTGAGTTCCGGGTTGGGGCTCAGTCAAACTGTCGACACCAAAGGGGGAACCACCACTTGAGAAAAGCCTTCATCCTCGACACCAACGTCCTGCTTTTCGATCCTCAGGCCCTGTTCAAATTCGGAAACAACGACATCGTGATTCCGATCGTCGTTCTGGAGGAGATCGACCGCTTCAAGCGCGAGATGAGTGAAAACGGCCGCCATGCTCGAATGTTCTCGAGGCTGCTCGATGACATGCGCAAGGACGGCGAGCTCTCCAAGGGCGTTCGGCTTCCCAATGGGGGGATTCTGACCGTCGAGCTGGGCGGGGCCAATCCGCTGCCGATGGAACTTCCGATGGACAAGGCCGACAATCGGATGCTGGCCCTGGCGATTTCCCTGAAAAAAGAGCAGCCCAAGCGGCCGATCCACTTCGTCACCAAGGACGTGAATCTCCGCATCAAGGCCGACGCGCTGGGCATTGCCTCGGAGGATTACGAGCCCGAAAGCGTCGAGCCCGAGCAGCTTTATTCGGGTGAGGTGCAGCTCAATATCGACGGTCATCTGATTGATGAGTTCTATGCCCAGAAGCGGCTGCCGTACTCGGGAGCACTGCGCGAGGCACGGGTCGAGGCGCTCAAGGCCAACCAGTATGTGATTCTCAAGGACTCGGCCAATCCGACGCACACGGCGATGGGTCGTTACAGCAAGGAGCTCGACTGCATCGTTCCCCTCTACAAGCCGGTCGAGGGGCTTTGGGGGATTTTCCCGAAGAACGCCGAACAGTCGTTTGCGATCGATGCGCTCATGAACGACGACATCAAGCTTGTTTCTCTGGTCGGAAAGGCGGGTACCGGAAAGACCCTGTTGGCCATTGCGGCGGGTCTTGCGAAGACCGTTGACGAGGGGGTCTTTCAGCGGCTGCTCGTATCGCGGCCTGTTTTTCCGCTGGGCAAGGATATCGGATTCCTGCCGGGTGACATCGAAGAGAAGCTCAATCCGTGGATGCAGCCGATCTACGACAATATCGATTTCCTGTTCGGAGCCACGGCTGCACGCGGCAAGCGGGGGGCGGGCAAGGGCTGCCAGGAGCTGATGAACCAGGGCCTGCTTCAGATCGAACCGCTCACCTATATTCGCGGTCGCTCGATTCCTCAGCAGTACCTGATCGTCGACGAGTCGCAGAACCTGACTCCTCACGAGATCAAGACGATCATCACGCGCGCCGGCGACAACACGAAGATCGTGCTCACGGGCGACAGCTTCCAGATCGACAATCCGTACGTCGATTCCGCGAACAACGGGCTCGTGTATCTGGTCGAGAAGTTCAAGGAAGAGTCGATCGCCGCGCACATTACCCTGACCAAGGGCGAGCGCTCGAAACTTTCCGAGCTCGCGTCGAACCTGCTTTAAACGCTTGAGGGCTCTTCTGGAGACGAAAAACCCCGGTTCCACCACGGAACCGGGGCCTGTGAACTCGACCGGGAGAGAGTAGGGGGAGAGAGAGAACCGGCCGGTTCATCATCAAGGCTTTTAGTCCGCCGTTTCCTCGCTCAGCTCCTGGCGATGGCGTTCGGAAAGCTCATGGTCCAGGTGTCTACGATAGGAACGTGCGAGCAGGCGCAGTTCTTCGGTCTCCGCTTTTTCCTCGAGCGCTTTGAAGAGGTAGCGTCCCTGCCTCATCATGAGCGGAGTGAGGTCGCCGCGGGCCGATCGTTCCTGCTGAAAGCGCACCATCTCTTCAAGAAGGGCCAGCTTGTCCATGCCGAGGATTCTGGCCTGGTAGGCATATTCTTCGTCCGAGAGCTCGGGCGAGAAGCCGCGTTCGCCGCGCTGAAGATCGCGGAATCGGCGCGCCTGGGAGATCGAAATGACCTTGGCCTTGGGCGATGAAGAAGAACCGGGTTTCACCAACGTGCTGCTTTGATCCGACATAAGTTGTGCGGCCATTGAGCAAGCCCGATGCCAGCAGATGCGACGAGCCGGGATCATGCAATATCCGCAGGTTGCGCGCGCCTGGAGCCGTTTCGCACTGTCCAAGCTCTAGTCAGTGTTCAAGAGACACACTTTTCACGCTCGCGCTGCGTGCGAGAATCAGAGGGCCCGGTTGAATCGGTGATCAAGCACCGACGAAAAACTGCCGATGAGGAGGTGCTGGGTGGCAGGGCTCGAAGGGCGAGCCTGCCGAAACGACCCATTGAAAAAGGAGACAGGGATTCATGAGTGCGATGCCGCTGTATCTGAGATCCGAAGACGAGCTGCTGGCCTACTTCAAGCGTTTTCTGCAGGACAAACCGAAGGCGGCGCAGCTCAGCGGGGATCTCAAGGTGATTCGGGGAGCTGGCGTGAGCGTGGTGTTTCGCTTCTCACTTGATGATCGACGCTACAAGTTGCTGGGCGACGTGACTCGCCAGGCGATCGAGGAGTTTGTCGCCCTCGCTGAAGAGCACGGGTCGCCGGCCGTGGCTCTCAAGCACTTCAACAAGGGCGAGGTTCGCACGCTGATTCTGGCGACCCACTCGAAGCCCGATGGGTGGCATTGCCTGCCCTACGCCGAAAAGGCTCAGGATCGCCTGAGCGAGGCGGCCTGACGTCACTTCTGGAAAATTCAGTCTCGTGCGATCTGGCTCTGGTCTGCGGTCGCCGTTGAGTCTAGATTCGCTCTCATGATTCTGATCACGGGAGCGAGTAGTGGAATCGGCGAGGCGTGTGCGCGGCGTTTTGCACGCGAGAAGAAGGATCTGTTTCTGGTGGCACGCAGGCGGGAGCGGCTCGAAGAGCTGGCTGCAGAGCTTCGGGAAGGCTTCGGAGTGCGCGTGGTGGTCGCTGCGATCGATGCCGCTGACGAAAAGCAGGTTCTGAAGCTCGCAGAGAGTCATGTTGGCGAACTCGAGCAGGTCGAGGTGCTCATCAATAATGCGGGATTGGCATTGGGTCTCGATCCTCTGCATCAGGGCGCTTCGGCCGACTGGAACGCCATGATCGACACGAACATCAAGGGCCTGCTCTGGTTCACCAGGCTGGTTCTTCCGGTTTTCACGAAGCGCAACTCCGGTCATGTGGTGATGATGGGCTCGGTGGCGGCTCGGTGGATGTATCCGCGTGGCAATGTGTATTCGGCCACGAAGGCGGCCGTGCATGCGATTGCCGAAAGCCTGAGGCTCGATCTACTGGGAACGAAAATTCGGGTGACGACCATTGCTCCGGGAATGGTCGAGACCGAGTTCAGTGAAGTGCGTTTCAAGGGAGATGCGGATCGCGCGAAGTCGGTCTATGCCGGCATGCAGCCGCTTTCAGCTGAGGATGTCGCGGATGCGGTGGTCTGGACCGTGGATCGTCCGGCGCACGTGAACATTCAGGAGATCGTGATGTATCCGGTGGATCAGGCCAGCACGTCGCAGGTGGCCCGAAAGAGCGAGTAAAAAAAGAGCCGGCCCCTCTTGCGAAGAACCGGCTCCAACGGAGTGCAGGCTAAAACCGATTAGCTGCTGATGGAACTTCCTGAATCTGAAGGCGCGGTGGGTGCTGCCGCAGGCTTCGCTACGGGGCGAATGCCGGTGGACTTCAGGGCACGGGCCGCCTGATCGACGGACACGTGTCCCGGAGGGAGGTCCTGTCGGGGCTGGCGTGGGCCGCTGGTTTTCTCGTCGCGGCGTGGGCCGCGTCCGGGCCGACCGTCACGACGAGGGCCCTTGCCACCGTCGGGGCGTGGACCTCCGGCCGCATCGCGGCGCTGACCGGTCGATTCACCGGGCGCTCCGGCGCCGCGGCGCTCGGCTCCGCCATCCGGGCGCTTGCCCTTCAGGTCTCCACGGCGCTTGCCGCGTCCCTTGCCCTTGCCTTTTCCATGTTTGCTTCCCGAATCTCGGCGGTCCTGCTGCTTCTGCGGGCGCAGCGAAGCGAGGTATTCGGCACCGAAGGCATGGGCGTCCTTGTGAATCAGATGGCCGGGAACTTTCTCTCCTTCGCCCACGCCGTAGACCACCACGCGCTTGAGGTTTTCGAGCTCGCGCGGCTTCGCCTGGGCGACCTCAAGAGCCTTGAGGAAAAGATCGAGTCGTTCGGCTTCGAGCTTGAACTTCTCGGTCAAAAACGCCTGCAGCGTCTCTCGAACCGCTTGTTCGAGTTCGTCCGCCGGCTTGCCTTCAGAGTTCAGGGCGGCCCGAATCTCGTGGTGCTTGGCTTGTGCCTCGCGCAGATGGAAGGCAGAAAATTCAGTGAGCGTCTTCATGCTTTTGGATCTCGTTGGAATTCAGTTTGCCGCGTAAAACCGCGGGGTCTTCCGCCATTTTTGGCATAATCGTGGGACGAGGGCAATGAGCAGAATCCAGTGGTTCAACTTGCCGCAATGCGGTATTCCCGACGCATATGAACCGTCCGGCATTCGCAAGAGTTTTGGTGATCCTGATGAGCGTGTGCGCACTGGAGTGCGCGGCCCAGGCGGAGGGCACCTGGAACGGCCGGGTCTATGACGTCAGAGAAGGGCACTACCTCTCCCGTGACCAGCGCCGAGCTGCCCTGGCGGGCGTCGAAATTTTGGTACTTGGAGAGAAGCACGACACTCCGGTGGTGCAGCTCCAGCAGGCGCAGGCCATTTCCGAAGCCTTGGAGGCCAATCCCGCCGTCATCGGTCGCTGGGTGCTGGGATGGGAGTTCCTGAACCGTCGAGACCAGCGTTCCATCGACGAGGCCTGGAATCTCGTGAATCTCGAAGAGAAGTCGTTGCCCGAACTTCTGGATCAGTTTCTCGGTCGGGGGCGCAGTCGCAGCTACCTTCCCATTCTTGAGGTCGGAGTGCGCTACGCTGGGGAGCTTCGGGGCTTGAATCTGGCCCGTGACGAAAAGGCGCCTGTGGTTCGCGGGGGTATTGAGGCCCTTGATCCGGCCATTCTTCCTCCGGGGTTCGCCCTGGGTGGGGCCGGCTACCGGGAGCGGTTTGAGGAAGCCATGGGAGGGCACGCCACTCCTGAACAGATGCAGCGTTATTTTGAGGCCCAGTGCCTGACCGACGATGTGATGGCTCATGAGCTTCTTCGCGGAGGAGCTCCGTTTCGGGTGCTCGTGAATGGGAGTTTTCATTCCGACTATTTTGATGCGGCCATTACCCGCATTCGCGCGCGGGACGCGGTCTCGCGGCTGCTTTCGGTCCGGCTCATCGATGCTTCGGAGTATACCGTGGCCGAACTCGAGGCGCTTCAATTGTCGTTGCAGCTCGAGCATTCCCGTTTTGGCCCGTTGGCCGACTGGATCTGGTTTGCCGGCGAGCCACAGTAAGGGCGTCGCCGGCTCTTTTGGTGTCAGATCTTTGACTGCCGGATGAATTTTTCCGGGTCATTTTCTGCCGCCCGGCATTGCCAACCGGCCCAAGGGGGGGCTAACCTCTAGGTCAATTGAAGTTTTGAACAGGATTTCGGCTGATACAGCCGGCAACCCGTCAGGACCTTCTCACGGTAGAGAAGGGGCGGGATGCGGAGCCGACGATCCAGCGAACGAAGGAGAGGTCACCATGACGGGGATCATTCGCAGTTTTCAAGAGGGTGGAGTATTCATGTACTTCATCCTGGTTTTCGGGCTTTTCACCATGGCGTTCATGGCCGAGCGAGCCAATGCGCTGTTCCTGAAGATCAAGGAGATTCCTTCGAATTTTCGCGCCCAGCTTCTCAATCTCATTTCAAAGGGCGATTTTCTGGGTGCTCGTCAGTTTGCTGAATCGACGGCTGCTGCCTCGAACTCGGCCCTCGCTCGAATTGCCGCACTCGGCTGCCAGCTTCGCGCCAATGGCGCCGGAGACGACGAGCTTCAAGCTCGCATGGACGAGGCGCTCAGCCGCGAGATCTCGACCATCGACAAGCGCACGGGCTTTCTGGGGATGTTCGGAAACGTGGCCACCCTGCTGGGACTTCTGGGAACCATTGCCGGGATGATCCACTCGTTCGCGGCCGTCGCTTCAGCGAGTCCGGCTGACCGGGCCACGATGCTTTCGCTCGGGATCTCCGAGGCCATGAACTGTACGGCCTTCGGTCTGCTTGTGGCGATTCCGGCTCTGGTGGCCTTCGCCGTCTTCCAGAACCGCACCGACAAGCTCGTGGGAGCTCTGACCGAAAACACCACGGAAATTTTCAATGACCTGCTTTTTCTGACGGAGTCCGACCGTGTGACCGCGATCGTCAGTGACGATCAGTCGACCGGAAGTTCCGTTCGCAATGCAGGAGCTGCGAGTCGCCATCCGGCTCCGAACCTGACTGTCTGACCGTCTGATCGTTTTTCAAAAGCGTTTCAGAATTTATCTGCAGGGAGGGTCGCCATGGCCGTAGCAGTGGGAGGAGCTTCGGGCTCCGGACGTAGAAAAAGCCTCGATGCCGAGATCAATCTGGTCTCATTTATCGATCTGCTGTCGATGTGCATTTGTTTCTTGCTCATGACGGCCGTGTGGCTCGAGGTGGGGTCGCTTCAGGTCAAGCAGAGCCATGGAACCGATGCGGCGGCTGCGCCAACGCAGAGCCATGAGCTCGATCTCAAGGTGCAGTCGCCCACCTCGCTCGAGTTCGTGATCAAGAAGTCCGGGAGAGCCGTTCGGCGTCAGCAGTTGAAGGCAGCCTCGGTGGAGGAGCTTTCGCAGCAACTTTCGCAGGCCATGGCCGCGTTCGTTGCGACCCCGGTTGCCAAGGCTGCACCCATCTCGGCGGCGATGATCACTTCGGGAGCCAGCGTCAGCTACGGCGACTTGATTCGCGTAATGGACTCGTTGCGAAAGAACCAGATCGTCAATCTGGGGGTGGTGCCGGCCGGGCGCGACGTTGCGGCAGCCGGGATGGCCGCCACGGCCCGCGCCGGGGCAGCAAGCACGGCCCGCGCTGAGCCAGCACGCTCGGCCCGCGCCGAGCCAGCAACCAGAGGTGCCCAGTGAATCTCAAATCCCAGCACATCGGTGATCGCAGCTTTTCTCGTCATCTCGTCTCGCGCCAGTACCAGCGCAAGAAGCGCTCCAAGATGCTCATTGCCGGCCTCATGCTGACTTCCATGGTCGACATGTTCAGCCTGCTCGTCATCTTCCTGCTTCAGAACTTCTCGTCTTCGCCCGAGCTTGCGGTCGTAGCCAAGGGCGTGACCCTGCCCATCTCGGCCACTTCTCGCGAGCTGAAGGATGCACCCGTTCTGGCGATCTCGAGCGAGGGCATTTATCTCGATCAGAAGTTCGTCGGATCAACCGACCAGCTGCTGGAGCGCCCCGAACCCCTCATGACCCGACTCTCAGAGCTTCGAGAGCTGTGGCAGAAGTCGCACCCCAGCCAGGAGTTTCCGGGCGAAATCAGCGTCCAGGCTGACCAGGGGATTTCGAGTGCCGTGGTTTCGCGGTTCATGGGAATGCTTCCCTCTCAGGCTTTTGGTTCGATCCAGCTGGCAGTCGTTGGCGGAGGGCGAGGCTGATGATTCATCCGCTCCTGCTGGCGCTGACTGTATCGATCCCGCAGCTTACTGGGGCCGTCGCGCGGGCCGATGCGCTTCTGATTCGGGAGACCGAGTCACTGCGAAACTCGCTTTCACTGTCCGATCCTTCGCGGCTTCCGCTGACGCTGCGACTTGCCGATCTTTGCATGAATGAGGCGTCGCATGCCGGGGCCGACAAGCCCCGACTGCAGGCCAAGGCACTGGCACTCTACGATGAGGCCCTGAAGTCTCGAATCGAGGGAGTGGCCCGAATTCGCATCGATTTTCAGCGGGCTCGGCTGATGTCCGACCTCGGACAGGTGGATGAATCGGTGGAGCTTTGGAAACAGCTGGCCGCCCAGCGTGAGCTGGTGGACATCTCCCGTGAAGCCGCCCTTCGGCTTGCCGAAAGTGGCGACGTTCTGAACGCGGCCCAGTGGTATGCACAGGCGCTCGAGCTTTGCTCGGGAGGAGATCTCTGTTCGTACATTCGCTTCAAGCGTGCCTGGCTTTTCCGTCAGGCTTCCGAAGGGGGAGTGGCGGACGACCGCGCCATCGCCGAGATGGAGCTCGCCCTCTGGGATTCGCAGGGACGTCTTCGCGAGGAGGCACTCCGCGATTACGTGGTTTTTTTGGGTGAGAAGAGTGCCACGGAAGAATCGGTTGAGACGGCTGCTCGAGCTGCCCTGGAAAAAATCGAAGGCCTGGCAAAGAAGATCGATCGGAAGTCGCTGGTCGGAGATCTCGCCGAGGCTTATTTCGCGACCGGAAACAAGGTGGCCGGCACCCTGGTGCTGGAACAGGCCCAGCGCCTGGAGCCGAGTTTCTCGCGTCTGGCTCGCCTGATCGAAGAGCAGTACGGCCTGCGCGACTGGAATACTTTTGCCGCGACACTCGAAGAGCTTGCCGGCCCGTCAGGGGCGGCTCTTCTGGCCAGGGCTTCTGCGTCGGAGCGTGAAGAAGCCGAGAAATTCCTGCGTCGAGTCGTCATTCAGCTCGATGGCGAGCGCATCAGCCAGCCGGTTCGTCTGGCCGATTTTCAGAAAGCCTCGCTTGCCTATATCCAGCTTTTTCCCGCCTCCAAAGAAAAGGCGAAGTTTCAGGAAGGCTGGATCGCCTCTGAGCCTGATGCCGTCAGGAAGCTCGAGCAGCTGGCAGAGTGGCTTCGGCTTGAGCCCGCCTCGATCCGTCTTCGCGAGTTTCGCGCAGGCATCGCCCAGAAGGCGTCGCTGCCTCAGATCGTCGCCGAAGAGATGGCCGCACTTGCTGCAAATCCGGAATCAGGAGCCAAGGCTCGCGAGTACCGCTACGCGCGCGCACGCGCCCATTATGAGATGAAGGACTTTGCGACGGCGCTGCCCCTCTTTGAGTCGCTGGCGACCATCGATGGTGCCGGCGTGCCCGACGCCTGGGCGATTCAGTCGCAGAACCTGGCGCTCGACATCCTGAACCAGCAGAAGAATTGGGATGGAATCGTGGCCCGCGCCGGAAGCTGGCTGGATTCTTCGTGGGCAGCTCAAGTCGTCGAAGCGGATGTGAAGTCACCGGCCGCAGGCCTTCGCCGCGAACTTGCTGACATGGCCGAAGTTCGCAACCAGGCCCGCTTCCAGAAGGCCGTGGGTCTTGGCCAGAATGCCGAGGCGCTCGCCCAGTTCGTCGAATTCTGCAAGACCGGGGTTTACGTTGAGAAGTCCTGTGAGAACGCCCGGGTGCTTAGCATTCAGCTCAAGCAGCAGGACACTCTGCTGGCCGTGCTCGAGCAGATGGGGCCCTCCCGACAGTTGGAACTGGCCCAGGAGCTCGAGGCTTCGGCTCACTTCGATCGGGCGGCTCGGCTTCTCGAAAAGCTGGCTCGGGCTTCAGACTCGAAGGATGCGACCGGCGCGCTTAAGATTGCGCTGCTCTGGGAGCTTTCGGGCGATGACTCGGAGTTCGCTCGCAGTGTGCAGGGGATTCGTGCCGGCCGGCTGGCGCTGGACGAGAAGCAGGAGGCGCTCTGGCTGTCGATGGCGCTGGATCTTGCCGAGCAGGATCCGAAGTTCGTCAGCAGCTCCACCCTGCAGGCTCTGAAGGGTGAGGAAACGCGGACTCGGCTGTCCGAGTGGCTGGAGGCCCGCGGCGCGGGCGGTGCGGACACTCGCAAGGTGCTGATGGCGGCAAAGTTTCAGACGGGTCCGGCCTGGGCCAGGTTGGTCACGGCCGAGATCGAAGGGGCCCTTCAGGCTGCCGCGAAGATCTCGTTTCACGGCCGAAACTCGCGCGTTCAGTTCGAGAGACGGCTTGCCGCGCTGGTGAAGGCCGCCCGACGGGCCGATGAGTTCTTTCCGAAATGTGAACCTCAGACGAAGTCTGCGATCGCCGCACAGATGAAGTCGGCCTATGAAGGCCTTGCCCTCGAGATTCGCCAGACTCCGATTCCAGAGGGAGTTCCGGAAGAGGCCGTGGCAGAACTCAAGGAAGGCCTCGAAAAGATGGCTGCGCCCTTTGACGAGAAGGCCCTGGTCTATGCGCAGGTCGTTCTGCCGACGGCAGATGGGGCGTCGGATTCGATTTCGATGACTGCGGCACGCGCGACTGAAAGCGGAGTCATGGCGTCGGTGATTGAGCAGGCGCAGCTGAAGCTGCAGCGGCATCCCGAGTCGCGTGAGGCGCTTGAGGCGCTTCGAGATGCCTATCGCACTCTCGGAAGGATGCGGCTGAGCGGGTATTTTGAAGGTCGTCTGAATACTGCAGGAGGCAGCGAATGAAACGTCCAGGATGGATGGTCATGGCAATGCTGGTGGGAGTGAGCGTGGCGGGGATGAACCGGCTTCACGCCAACGAGGGCACGGTCTCGACACCGATCTCGGCGCCCGCACCAGCCAAGGTCAAGTACAAGTCGGGCAAGGAGCTGCGCTTCGACGAACTGCTGATTCAGGGACGGATGAAGCGTGCCGAGATGAGCGTCGTCACGGGCGATCCCTCCGAGCTTTCGGATGGGTTGCTGCGACTTCGTGAAAACTTCCTCGATCATGCGGCCGTGGACCTCGGCGAGGAGGTGCAGCAATGACCGGTGCACTGGTACTGCGAAATGAATCGGGAGGCCTGCTCAAGATTCTATCCATGGGAGCGCCAAAGGAAGAGTCGCGCTCCGTACAGTTTGGTCTCCATCGACTGCTTGGCTGGGCAACCTCCGAGAGTGCCGAAGAGCGCCTGAAGCTTCAGGCCCGAAGCGGACGGGCTCGCGCCAGGCGCGCTCTCGCGTCCGGATCGGCCGAGTGGCTCTGTCGTTTTGAACTCAGGCGGGACGCGCTCGGAACCACGCTTTCATCGCTCGATAGTTGCCGTATTTTTCCAAAGTCCGAAGGGCTCTGGAAGGTGCATACCCCGGCCGGAACGGTCGAAGTGACCCAGGCCGATGGCTCGGCGGCATTCAGCAATGTGCTGATTCCCGAAGTGCAGAAAGATGATCGAGTCCTTGAAAAGGGGCTGGTCGGAGCCGTTGTGGCGGCGTTGCTCTTTTTTACCGCCGGACAGTTTCTCTCGGGTGCTCCCGAGCAGGTGGCCGAAGTGCCGGTCATCGAGCCGGTTACGGTGAAGATCCTGCCCGAAAAGCAGCAGGCGGTTCGGGTGGTCAACCCCATCTCTGAAAACGTGCTTCCGAAAGCCGTGCAGCAGAAGGTGGACGCTCAGGCTCGACGGGCGATCAATCAGAACCTGGGCTTTCTGGGCATGCTCGGAAGTCAGAAAATGAGCAAGGCGCTGGGTGGAGCGACGACTGCGCTCGACGCCAGTGCGGGTGCCGGCAAGGGTGGAAAGCAGGGCAGTGGAGGCGAGCTTCTCGTCGGCCTTGGGCAGGGTGTGAAGCGCACCACGGTCGGGAACTCGGGTGTCGCCGGGCTCGGCGGCATCGGAACGAAGGGTGCTGGTGGCGGCAACGGCGGCTACGGAAATTCGATGGTCGGTTCGGGTGAAGGAAGAGCGCTTTCGGCCATGGCCGTTTCGAATGATCTGATGATCGAAGGCGGTCTCGATCGCTCGGTGATTCAGGCCACGATCGCCAAGTACCTGAGCCAGGTTCGGGCTTGCTACGAGCAGGGACTGGCCGAAAAACCGGGCATCAACGGAACGGTGACGATGAGCTTTCAGGTCGGTCCGTCGGGCATGCTCGACTTCTCGAAGGTGGCTCGTTCGACGCTGGGACATGCCGGCGTCGAGGGCTGCATTTCGAAGCGCATGATGGGCTGGAAGTTTCCAAAACCCCTGGGCGGTGTGGCAGTGAAGGTCAACTATCCCTTCCTGCTCCGTCCGGCAGGAGGATGATCGGATGAAGACACGTTCCTTTTTGGCAGGTGCAGTCATTGCAACAGCTCTATCGGGATGTCAGGTGGATCCGTTTCCCGCAGAGGGCACCATCCGCCAGGACAAGCCGGTGGAGCGCCCGGTAGCCAAGCCGTGGGGCATTGATGTTCCTGAGCGGCTGGAATTCGAAGAAGGCCGCTTGGGTGAATACCGCGTAATGGCTCATGTGCCCGCGCCTGCGACGCCGATTCTGGCAATGGCGGATCTGCCTGCCGGTGTTTCGTTTGATTCTGAAACGGGCGTGATCAGCTGGGAGCCCGACTTCGCGGCGGGTAATGACCCCCGCGATCCGACCGCCGACAGCCGAAGCTATGTTGCCCGTGTGCTGCTGTCGAGCTCCGAAGAGCCGCAGTCGGTGATCGAAAAGATCGTGACCCTCGTGGTCAGCAACACTCCTCGAGATGTCGAACTTCAGTGGGATGTCTCCGACTTCGAGATGACTGAAGGCGAGGCCTTCAGGGCCAACGTCGAGATCCTCAGTGAAGACTATCCCCAGGGCCCCTTTCAGTTCTTCATGACCGGGCTTCCCAGTGGCGTGCAGGTTGATGGCGACAGCCGCTCGGCAAGCCGCTTCAAGGTGGGCTTTACACCCGGGCTGAACATGGTCGGACGAAACGATTCGTTCCTGGGAGGAAGATTTTACAAGAACTGGCAGGCCCAGGCCGTCGTGGTCGATCCCTCCGGCCGTCAGACGGTCACTCCCATCCATTGGAAGGTGATCGATGCGCGCCAGAATCCGGTGATCTCGGCTCCGTCGTCCGTGCAGCAGCTCGATGACATTCGACTTCAGATCGTTTCGCAGGATCCGAATCTCGAGACGGCACCGCTCGTCAATGTCGTGCGGCCCGCCTTCGGAACTCTCGATGTCGACCACGACGACGAGGGCTTCACGACCCTCACCTCGATTCGCTGGCACGGGATTCCGGAAGACCAAATCGGAACCACGCATTCGCTTCAGATTCGGGCCTGCGTGTATGGGTCGAGCTGGCAGAAGAATCGCTGCGAGACGCGATCGATCGAAGTCAAGATCGAAGCACGCCCGCTCAGCGAGCCCGAAATCGATCGGCGTCAGTGGACGCTGGGCAAGATTCAGTACCTTCGCGAGGGAGAGCGCTTTCGCATTCGGCTGCCGATTCGAAACCCCAACAGTGGAGGCAGTTCGAGCTACTCCGTCAGCATCGAGCCCGAAAGCCTGCGGTCCGAGGTGGAGTACCGCTCGGGCGATCTGATCGTCACGCCGAGCTCTGCCGGATTTCGGCAGTTCAACGTCAAGGTGCGCATCCCACAGGGCTTGACCCGAAGCGAGAGTTTCAGCTTCGAGGCCCTGCCCAGAAGCTGGAGTCGCGTCCTGGTTCTGGGCGACGGGCTTCGGGATCCCGAAGTCCGTGGAACCCTGGCTCTCGTCCCCGGTGCACAGGTGGTGAATCCCCTGATGCAGGAGTTGAACGAACGAACCTTGTCGCACCGTGGGGCTGTGATCCTCGGAACGAGTCTTCTTTCTGATCCTCAAGCCCTCGAAGCGGCCATTCCCGCCATCGACAGCGTGCGGGTCGTGATGATCCAATCCCCTCTCGTCGACCGGATGGGTTCAGAACTTTGGACTCGGCTGGGAGCGATCGGACTGAACCTCCAGGGTCGAATTCAGGAGGTCTTGGGCGTGAACTTTCCGGGGCTGGCTCGTCTTCCGGTTCGACCGGGTCACAATAGTGGGCTCAGTTCGCCGGTCTCCAGCCTGGTTGTTTCGGGCGGACTCACTTCTGAAAGCGTCAACCCGGTCCTTCTCGCAGCGAACTCGAGCTCGTGCCGCGCGCTTTTGAATTTCCATTATGCGCCGGTGCCGTCGCTTCCGCCTTACGAACTGCCCGCGGCGGTCCGTTGCGACCTGACGGGCAAGCGTTGGATCGTTTCGGGAGTCGAGTGGGCTGACCTCGTGGCCCAGTCGCCCGAAGATCAGTCGATGGTGTCGACCTGGATGCGGGAGGTGCTCGAATGAAGCGTTGGGCAGTGATGGCGGTGGTGTTGGCGGCGTCCGGCGTTTCGGGCGACCTTCTGGCGAATGATCTTCCGGCGAAGGAGGGGCCCGCCCCGCAGCAGGCGCCCTCGCTCGAGGATCAACTCAAGTTGCTCGAGCTTCCGGCCAATCGCGCACCGGTGGCGGTCTCGACCGAAAAGCTCTACAGCGTGCAGTCACGCTACAATCCCCTCAAGGGTCGCTTTGAGGTATCGCTCGGGGTGGCTCGCGATTTTACGAACGCAAGCTCCCTGTCTTCTCAGCAGCTCGGGGGCAGCCTGCGCTACCATCTGAACGACCGCTGGCATGTCGGAGTGGCGGGAGGGCAGGTCTTCAACGAATTCACCGAGACCGCCCGGCTGCTGATGGAGCGCGAAGGGGTCGTCCCTGACGTCGCCTATGCAAAGTATCGCGCCAACCTCGAAGTGGGTGCCAATACGTTCTACGGCAAGTTTCGTCTTTCGAGCGATACCGTGCTCTATCTCGATCAGTACGTCTCGCTGGGAGCCGGGGTGGTAGGCTTGAATCGGGGGCCTGCTGCGATGGCCACCGTGGATGCGGGTTTTGCATTTTGGATCGGACGCGGCGGAGTGATTCGTATTGGCATGAAGGATCACATTTACCGGGAGAAGCGCGAACTGTCTTCGGCCATGACGCATCATTGGCTGGGTCACGTTCAGATCGGCTGGATGCCGGGAGGAGCGGTTCAATGAAGCAGGCGCGCGCAGTCACGATCTCGGGAATGGTGCTGGCCCTGTCGGGGTCCTGGGCGATGGCCCAGCAGGGTGGGGGGCTGAGCGGTGCCGACCTGCTTTTGAGCGGGGTGAAGGGCTCGCAAAAAGGTCCTGCGGCAGAGGGGATGCCGATGCCGACCACTGGGTTTTCCGACTTCAAGTTGAATGACCCGTTCTCGGTCCAGCTTTACTCGAGCTGGCAGGCGATTCGGCGCGATCTTGCTCCCGAGATCAATCACTGGGTGACCCTGCAGCTCAAGCGCGACTTCGAGGCTGCCGCCCATCTTTGGAGTGGAATCGAAAAGCAGCTTCCCTCGGCATTCCTGCTGCCTGCACGGCTGGCGCATCTTCGAGGATTGCTGGAGCTGGGTCTCGTCCAGGCCGGCGTCGAGGAATGGATGGTGCTTCTTTCGCAGTCTGCGGGAGCGTGGACCCAGCCGGGCCAGCCTTCGGCGCTGGTGTCGGCGTTCGAGTCCTCGTGGAGTGTTTTTCTGGGAAGGCCGCTGGATCAGGTGCTTTTTGATCGCGGCTTTTCGGCACCTGCAGAAGTATCCGCAGCTCTGATGAAGCTCGATCCCAAGGCGTTGCCCTCGCTTGCCACGCTTCAGACTGCAGCTTCACTGCGCAAGGGGGAACAGGGCCGGGAGCTTCTCGACCTGCTTCCTGCCGGACACGCCTATCAGTTGCCGCTCGCCCGAACGGTGGCTCTTGCCGCCGCCCGTCGCGGAGACCTCGCGACTGCGGCGACTGTGCTCAAGACCCATGCCGAATCGGCGCTGGAGTCGGAGAGAAATCTCTTGAAGGTTTCCTCGCATCTGCTTCAGATTGCTCGGTTTTTGTTTCAGGCCGGACTCTGGGAGGAGGCGGAGACTTACCTTCGCAAGATTCCCAATAGCGCTCCCGAGTTTCTGACGGCGCGTGAAGAGCTGGCTTGGGTGCTGCTCAGGCGTGGGGACATCACGAACCTGCGCGGCGAAATTGCATCCCTCAGTACGCCAGCCACGAAAGACGCCTTTCAGCCGGAGCTTCCCGTGGTTCGTGCCATCTCGAACCTCAAGCTCTGTTCGTTTGGCGCGGTCGAGAGAGACTTTGCCGACTTCCAGTCGCATTATGGAGCCTGGGCTCGTCGCATCGAGTCCGCTCTTTCTGCTACCGAGACTCCCGCTCCTGCCACGAAGGACGCCTTTACGATGCGTGCAGAGAAGCGAGCCGAGGTTCTCGCTTCTGAGTCGCAGCGGCTGGAAGAGCTGCATCGGCGCAGCCTTCAGAGCGGGCTTCCCTCGGTGGTGGGACAGCAGGCCCATTGGAAGGTTGCCGCAGACCAGTTGAAGGCGCGTGTCGAAGCGAGTCGTAAAACGATCCGCGCGGAATATCGTCGCCAGTGGAAGAACCAGCAGGCGCTCCTGCTCGAAGCGATTCGAAAGCTGCGCTTCGTGAAGATCGAGCTTCTGCACCAGGTTCGGACCTTGGCGGCCACTCAGATGTCACCTGCGGCCGAGTCGGATGCGATCTCCCTTTCACAGGCGGCGCCCCGTCCTCAGGACGGTCAGCTCGTGTTTCCGCTGGATGGCGTGCTCTGGCCGGATGAGTTCTTTAGGATCCAGTCGGTGGCCGAGCAGCGCTGCCTGAAAGGATTGACGAAATGAAGCGTGGATCGAGTCGAGTTTCCATTCTTTCGGCGGCCTGTCTGTCGATGATGCTGATGGGTTGCAATGAGCAGGGCTACCTGTACTACCAGAAGCCCGTCGCTTCGAAGCATTCGGATGTCGTGCACCAGCTCAAGAAGCTCGAAGGAAACTCGGTCGTCGATATCGTCTGGGTCATCGACAATAGCGGCAGCATGTACACCCATCAGCAGAACGTCATCGCCAACACGGCGCTGTTTCTGAGCCAGTTCGTGCAGAGCGGCAACCCTCTGGACTGGAAGATGGGCTTGATTTCGACCGACAAGTCGGACGGTCCGTTTGTGGGGTTTTTTCCGGGACAGGAGCTGACCAGCCGCACGCCCGGCAATGTGAGCCTCTTTCAAGGAGCCGTTTCTCGGCTGGGAACGGACGGCACGTACCAGGAAGAAGGTTTTGATCCTCTGCTGACGGCCCTGAGGACTTATCCCGATTTCGTGCGCCAGCGCTCGACGCTGGCCGTGATCTTCGTGACGGATGCCAAGGAGCAGGGAATCTCGACCGTTCCAGATGTGCTCTCGGAGCTATCGCGATTCAAGTCGACCCGGGAGACCGTCTCGTACGGAATCTTTTGGACCCGTGATCTGGGCTGCGCCCGCAATCCCGGAGAAGAGGACTGGGCCTTTTCAGGTTCACGCTATGGCGAATTCATTCAGGCGACGCAGGGCAAGGCCTATCCACTTTGCAGCTCGAATTTTGGAGCCAACCTTGCCGACCTGGGTCAGGATCTGGTCAGCCGAATTACGGCACCGCGGCTCTTTTTGGATACTCGTCCGCGGGTCAGCACACTCCAGGTCGTCTATCAGGGCCGCGAGATTCCGGCAGGCCTGCCTGGCTCGGGAGGGTACTGGTATTACGATCAGGGCCTGAATGCCCTCGTCTTTCATGATCTGAGCTTCGCGCCTGGGGATGACGAAGAGGTTCGGATCATTTACGACGAAGACAACGGCATCGACTGAGTCTCTCGTCAAAATCCTGGCTTCTCAGGTTTGCTCGAGGTTTTTCCGATCCGTCGGTGTGAACTTTCATCGACTTCGCATCGGTTGGGTTTCGTGGTTTTTGCTTGTTGCCCAGAGTGCGCTGGCCTGGCCGCCGACCTACGGGCTTGAATTCAACCTCAAGAGTAAAGAGCTCGAGCGCGCCTGGTCGCAGCGCATGGGCCAGCATGGCGACAGCTATCAGGGGCAGGCTCCGACCGAAGAGGGAGAGCATCGCATTGCGCGCGAACTCGTCGAAAAGCTCGAGGCGGCGTGCCGACCCGAGTGCGAGGTTCGGAAGTCGAACGGCAAGTTCGGGATGACCGAATGGAGTTTTCGCTTCCCGGATGGTTTCGGTTTTCAGGTTTCGGTCGATCCGGCCACGGTCGAACTGCAGCTGGGACCGTGGAACCTGGAGACCTGGAAGCGCCATCAGGCCCAGCTTCAACGCTGGCTCTTTGACTTTACGAGTGAGCAGGGCTTTTCGTATCGCCCTCGAGGCTATCAGGAAAACTCGGCCCATCTGAATATCGGCGTCGCTTCGGCTTTTGACCAGGATGGGCGTGCCTTTGCCCGGTATCTGGCCGACTACTGGCAGTATCCCGAGCTCGGCTCGGGACTTCTGGGAAATGACGGCTACAACGCTCCTTTTCCGGGAGAGCTCGACGAAGTGCAGCAGCAGGCCGCGCGTGACGTGCTCGAGTCCGTGAATGGTGGAAAAAATAGGAGTCCTCGAGAGCTCGCGCGAGAGATCGAACGCAAAGTCTACACCCAGTCGCCTCGCCATGCCGACGGCGCCTACCATTACCAGGCCGTAGGCCTGAAATACGTCACGGGCACCGGCAGCCTGATCGGGGATGGTGCCGGTGATCGCCCCTTTGAGCTGCGAGCCAATCGACAGCCGCTCAGTGCCGAACAGACGCTGCTTCAGCTTGAACTTCAGGAGAGGCGAATGGCCTGGTTGAAGACCCAGGCTTCCGAGCCGATTCGCGTCGATCTCGATCTGCTTCGATTCTCACGGGTCTCACGGAGCCCGCGTGACCAGTTCACCGCGTTTCTGATCTATCTCGACGACATGCAGATGGCCGATGAACTCGATCGCTTCTCCGTCCTGCTTCCGAAAGAGGTCAGCCGGGCAAAGCCGCATCTTTTTGCTCGAGGCAAATTTCAATGGGGCGATGCCTCCGCCGTCAAGGCGCTCGAGCAGTTTCTTCCGCGTGTGAATCATTCTCCGGCCATGCAGCGCATGGTGTTCTCGGTGCTCGAGCTCCCCCAGGCAGTGAGCTCAGCTGCTGCGATTCGCGTGCTTCGAACGCTTTCGGAGATGACGGTTGCGAATGAGGCCGGTTTTTCAGCGAAACTTCTTGCCCTGTTGCAGGAGGAACGCTGGAGCAGGGTCGAGGGCATCCCGGAGCTTCGATCAACGCTTGCAGCACGAATCGAGACGCTTCATGCCCGAAGCTCGACTGCGCAGGTCGCGCCGGGATTCTGGTCGGCCTGCCAGGCCTTTTTCGGGCGTCGAGCGGTGCCGTGACCGGACGATCTTGATGCGCGATTTCTGACATCCGCTCTGGACCCGTTTCATCCGGGCAGGTCAGGCTCACCCGCACTTGCACGCCGAAACCAGAAATCCACCGAGGAAGGAACCCAGGTCCGCCCCCTGTTCGTCACGGGCTTCGACAATCGAAGTGGAGCCGAATCGAGTTTTTTTCCGATTTGATAGACCTTCACCTGGCGAACCGGCACCATCACCGCCGGGACAAAAGCACCTGTGGAGCGAGTCTTCCGGGTTCCGGAGGTCAGCTTAACCGCGATCGATCTAATTCAATAAAAATGCTTCACCTCGATTCGTTAAAGTATGTTCAAAAAAACGGTGTGATCGCGTATCATCAACATGAGGTCATGTTGGGATGCCGCACTTTCGCGAAAGACACGTCGTTTCGCTCTATCAGAAGCTCATCGGAGCTAGCCCGATTGTAGGTGTGTTCGGGCACCGTCAGGTGGGGAAGTCCACTTTCCTGGCCGCATCCGTGAGGAACTATCGTACTCTGGATGACCAGCGAACGAGACAGAATGTTCATGATGATCCTGCGGGCTATATTGCCGGTAGTTCGCTCCCGATGGCGCTGGATGAGTGCCAGATTGAGCCACGTCTTTTTCCCGCATTGAAGGAATGGGTCAGGGTGCACAAGCGACCCGGTCAGTTCATTCTCTCCGGATCCGTGCGATTCACGAGTCGACGGGCAATCCGTGAATCGCTGGCGGGAAGACTGATGTCGATGGAGATGCTCCCCTTGGTGTTGTCGGAACTTCGTCAGGAGGAGCTGCCGGACATTGTGCCTCGGCTGCTTCGGGTGCGCGAGTTCACTGAGTCGTCGCTCCATTGGATCAGAGAAAGAGGTCCACTCGGAGCACGGCTGCAGAGTTTCGAAAAGTATCTGCTGCAGGGTGGCCTTCCTGGACTCTGCTTTCTACGCGAGGAGCGCCTTCGCAACGAAACCCTTCGTGATCTCCACCGACTCATGCTGGATCGCGATTTGCGTCTGGTCGTGGAGACCAGGATTTCCTTGGAGCGGTTGGCGGAATACCTTCGAATCCTGGCTCGTGGAGCATGGAATCCGTACTCTGCCTCCGAGGTCAAAAGGCGGATCGGCCTGAGTCACCAGACCCAGTCGGCGCTGCTCTACGCATTCGAGTCCATTTTCTTGATTCGCCGTATTCCGCTGGTAGGTCGTCGAGGAGAGCTGGTGTTTTTCGAGGATCAATATGAGGAGCGCCTCCTGTCGGATGGTGAGCTGCAGGATCATGACCAGGTCTTGTCGGCCGTGTACCGAAATGTTCGGGCTCAGTTTCAATATCGGCTAGGACAGAGCCTGCGCGTGGAATCGTTCTGGCTGCCTACAG
Organism: uncultured Bacteriovorax sp.; assembly: GCA_964432565.1. Classification (GTDB taxonomy): domain Bacteria; phylum Bdellovibrionota; class UBA1018; order UBA1018; family UBA1018; genus CAIOHW01. The sequence goes on along the minus strand of CAYSOA010000009.1, from coordinate 30,100 downwards.
GTGCACGTGTTCCTCTGGTGCTGCGGACGCCTGAGGGAGTCCTGGGCCTGATGGTCGTCGAGGGAAAGCCGGGGGTTTCGGAGATGAGGTCTGCCCATCGATTTCTCAGCGGGGAGCCGGCGGGAAAAGTGGTTTTTGTAGAAAGAGTTCGGAGAGATCCGGAGCTAATGGACTCGCGGATGCTGATCTGTTCGGTCGCCGCGCTGCTGTGAACTGCCCCACGGTCGTGGGGCAGTTCATGGTGCGTGAATTTCAGCTGCCAGTTGATCCAGAAACGAGCGCATGAACTGCGCTCGGCGCAGGCCTTCGGCACGTCCCGCTTCGGTGCAAAGCGTGTCGACCACCTTGAACAGTTTCACAAAGAAATGGTCGATCGTGTATTTCAGGTCATCGAGTTCTCGAGCGGCTCCGAAAGGATCGGCCGGCTCGTAGAGCGGGCGCTTGAGCAGGCCGGCCACGGCAAAGCAGCGGGCGATTCCGATGGCGCCAAGCCCATCCAGGCGGTCGGCGTCCTGCACGATTCCGGCTTCGATGGTGCGGCAGTCGATCCGGGCACTGAAGCTGTGGGCTTCGATCGCATGGGCGATTTCATCGAGATAGGATTCTGGATAGCCCGCAGTGCGGAGAAATTCGACCGAGGCCTCTGCAGAAAGCCGCGAGGCCTGCGAGCGTCGCGGATCGTTTTTCGGAACATTGACCAGATCATGAAGCCATGCGGCCGGCACGACGACTTCCCACTGCGCCTTTTCTTCGTCACAGAGTCGCTTGGCCGTGGCCACGACGCGGCGAAAATGCGCGAGGTCGTGCGCGGGATCGTTTCCCATGTCCGACGACGCAATCTTTTCCTCAAGGCGACGTTCCCATTCGAGACGCTGTTCGGGGCTCAGCAGAACACTCATCTTCCACAGGGTAAGTCGAGCAGCCTCGGCGTGCAAGAACCAAGGGCCTGCCGGGGCTTGCGGGATCGGTGTCCTGCGTGAGACGACCGTTTCATCGTGCAACCCTCCTGGCCGGTCCTTCATTTTGAGTTTCCGAATACGCTCCTTCCGCCCGGCGTCGAGGATGTGCGCATCGCAGTGGCCTTCTGGAGAGGCGTTGCCGATCCTGCCTTGCTCGAGGGAACGATAGAGTCTGAGTGGAGTTCTCGGGTTCGCGAGATTGCCCATCCTGAGCGTCGGTTTCAAAGTCTGCTGGCACGCCGGGCGCGCGATGAGCTTCTTCGTCGAGAAAGTGCAGCCGTTGTCGGGCCCACGAGTTCACCGGTCGCACCGGTTTCGTATTCGCACACGGCGAGGGAGGGGGGCGTTGCTGCTGCGGCGGCATGGTCCACGCGTGGGAGACCCGTGGGGGTCGATATCGAGTTCGAATCCCGGCTTCGGGGCAGAGAGCAGGTTTTCAGGCGAATTCTCACCGAGCATGAACGTCAGGCGCTTCTTGAGGTTGAGCCGGGCCAGCGCAGCGCTCTGGCAATTCAGCTCTGGTGCGCCAAGGAGGCCCTTTCAAAGGCCCTGGGTACGGGACTTGTCGCTCCGATCGACCGTTATGAGACACGACTGAAGATCGATCTCGAAGCGCCCCAGAATCATTTTTTGGTCGAATTTCGCAACTATCCGCAATGGCGCGTGCTGACGAGCCGGGTTTCAGGGCTGATCGTGGCGACCTGCATTCCGCAGGATGAGCCCTCCCGCTCTTTTTGATGATTTTTTCACTTGAGTCGGTCGCCGTTGGCAGACGGTCTGCAAATCGCTTTCGCATGAGTGACGCCTTGATCCTTGTTGTCGACGACCAGCCTGCTTCTGCCGAGCCGCTTCAGGAACACCTCGAAGAGGAAGGGTTTCACACGGCCTGGGCGCGTGACGGTCTGGAGGCCCTGGTGCTTTCGGAGTCGATCAAGCCTGATCTGGTGCTTCTCAAGCTGGTTTTGCCCGTCATGGATGGCCTCGAGTTCCTTCGGCACCGCCCCGGCGCGAGTTTGGGACGCGCGGTGGTGCCCGTCGTGGTTCACTCGGCTGTACCGGCTTACCTGTCTCAGGCTCTCGATCTCGGCGCCGCATCGGCCATCTCTTCAAAGGTCTGGCCGCGAACTCTTGCCGACCCGCTTCGTGCGATTCTTCTTGGGGCGTCGAACCCCTGGCTTGAGGCGGAGTGGAGTGAACGCCCTTCTGATCTGGCCCGGATTCCACCCCGGGATACCGAGGTCCGGTTGCCCAATGAGCCCTGGCTTCAGTGCGTTTCGGAGCAGTTTGAAGTCGACGCGATTTCGATTGGAAGGGTTTTTGACGGTCGTATCCGCCACACGCTGATTCGCACACGCGGATCTGCGAGTAAGGGAACGGAGATCGTTCCTTCTGAGAGGGATGCTCCCTGCCAGCTCGTGTTCCAGTCGGAGGGCTGGCTGGGTGTGGGTGATTTCGATGAGAATTCGCTTTTCCGAACAAGTCAGTGGCGGCAGCTTTCGGGCTATCGATGCTACTCAGGTGTCCCGCTGCGATCCTCCGGGGCCGGCCCACTGCTCGGGGTGCTCGGCCTTCACTGGTGCCGTCCTCGCGTGCTGTCGCATGCCCATCGCTCTGCCATCGAACAGAGCGCAGAAACACTCAGAGATACAGATAGCGCAGCGTGAAGTGAAACACGCTGGACTCCTGAATCCCTTCAGCGACGCGAAGAGGCTTGGAGAGCAGAAAGCTGAAGGACAGGGGAGGAATATTAAAGGCCATCCCGCCCGAATAGCTCGCTGTGGCGCCCGAGGCGATGTCGGGAAAGGTTCTCCATACACTTCCGAAGTCGGTTGCGACGATTCCTCGAAGAGGCTCGAACTTGAAGAGCGAGCCGATGGGAAAGCGCAGTTCGGCCTTGGCACCCAGCAGGTAATTGCCTCGAAGGCGGTCGTCGGCGAACGAGTAGGCACGAAACATGTCGTCACTGGAAACGAGAAACGGATTTCGAAGATCGGGTCCGTCCGTCAGATTGAAGGAAAAGCCTCCCATTCCCTGAAATGCGAGCAGCGATCGTCCCCAGAGCTGCTGGTAGTGGGCGACATCGAGCCGCAGGCGTTCGGTGACGTACCCGCGTCCCGGAAAATAGTCGGTCTGAGCTTCGGCAAGCAGTCCGAAACCGCGAATCGGTCCGCTGAAGAGTTCGTACTGCACGCGGTCTACACCGTAGAAAAGCGTCGGCGAGAGCAGAAATTCCCTACCCGGATTGAGAGCGTTCCACTGTTCCTCGAGAGTGGAATCGCTGAAGTTCTGGCGACTGGCCCCTCCGACGCGCAGGATTCCCCCCAGGTAGCTGAAGGCTCCCAGCGGGTATTGGAGGGCGGCAAGTCCTCCGTATTCCCGGTACTCGTAAAGACGAGTGTCCGATCCATTGAACTGAGCGTCGAGCCTCAGCTGGTTCGTGGTGTAGGCGCCCACCGTCCAGGTGGATCGCCCCTTTTCACTGGTCAGGAAGGCGCTCGCATTGGCGACCCCATTGGCTCCCAGGTTCAGAAATTGGGCGGTCACGACATAGTTTCGCATCAGATCGCTCACGGTTCCCGCGAATCCAAAGACCGAACCTGAGCTGAAAAAGGCCGCGAGGTCCTCGATTCGAACTCCAGTTCCGAAGAAGCTTCGGTACTCGCGAATCTCGCTTTGCGGAAAGGCCCTGACGTCGGTTCCGGGGGACTTTCGAGGTTTCTGCGGTTCAGTCGCGGTGGTGGAACCCCTTTCATCGGCATCGTCAGACCGCGCGGGAAGAGCGGCATCCACGCGCCAGAGTTCCTGTCGCCAGCTTTTTTCGGGGATTTCAACGAGATGGTAACGTCGCTTTTCGAATGCGAGCGCCAGAAGACGCGGGCCCTTCGGACCTTGCACCAGGCTCGGCTGAAGGAGCTGGGTTTTCACGCGGGTCAGTTCCTCTGTTCCGCGCGCCGGGGTCCAGTAGTGAAGCTGCTGTCCGGTGCCGTTGGTGCTTCGAAAAAAGACGCCCTGCGATGGCTGATCGGAGATGGCTTCGAGCAGGTTGTCATGGCCCAGCTCGGGTCGGAGCAGCAGGCGATGCTCCCCCGAGCTGGGCTCGACCAGAAAGACCCCGTAAAGATCGGCTCCCGGCATGCGATCGGCCGAGACGAGAATCCCTTCTTCGGTCCAGTAGGGATTCTTCCAGGCGGAAGCACCTCGAGTGAGCCGACGGACCTTGCGATCCTTTTCAAGGATGTACAGGTTCTGCCACCCCTTGCTGTTGATGCCGATGAAAACCAGTGCCTGCCCGTCCGGGCTGAAGGCCGGAGAATGGGCCTGAACGAGGTCGTGTTCGTAAAGACGAATCCTTCCGCCGGATCCGGTGTTTCCATCCTTGCGGATGCTGCGAAGCTCGAGCTCCGGTCCGAATGCGGTCAGGGCCATGAAGGCCAGCTGGTCCTGCCTCACGGCGAGGGCGGGCGCCTGAAAGAAGTAGAGGCTGACCGCCGAGCTCTGTCGATCATGAGTGACTTCCCGTCGCCTGCCGGGATTCGAAAGAGGGGCGATAAAGAGCGAGACGGCTCCAGTGAGCGGATCCACCTCGCGAGTAAAAAGCCAGCTTCCGTCCCGTGCAACGGCGTAATGATCCAGAGTATCTGGAACTCCTTCGATTCGGGGATAAGCGGAAAGGTCGTCGGCCTCTTCAAAACCCCGAATGATCTGCTCATGGAAGAAGGTTTTCCACTCCGCCCGAACGTCGTCGAGGGTCTGTCCCGTGGTTTCGGTGACCACTGCATCAAAGCTCGGAGTCTGCTTGCTTCCGACTCCCTTGCTCGCTCGTTCGAGAACCTTTTGGATCGTCCCCGGACCATAGCGCTCTTCGAGAAAGGCATTCTTGAGCTGACCGAGCTTGTAGACATGCTGAAAGTCCATGGGCCCAGGGTCAAAGAAGTCGGCCAGCCTTCTTCTGGCGTCCTCCGTTGAGCCGTCAACAGGGTTGAACCACAGGTCCCGCAGTAGCGCTCGTGCCTCAGGGTCGATGCCGCGCCGGCTGTAGTACTCTGCCATTCCTTCGATGAACCAGAGCGGAATGAGGAAGGCGGGAGAGCCGCCTCGGTCGCGCGAGAGCGCGTTCATTTTCTGAACCTGAAATTGATGCACCAGCTCGTGGTGGCTGATGTGCCGGAAGGTCTCGCGCTCCCCCCAGTAGGGCACGGCCATCGTGGGTTCCTGCGTCGAAGTCACGCCCTGAACGCCTTCTTGAATGAAAAAGACATTGGCCTGCTGGAACTCGCGGTAAGAACTGAAGAGAATGTACGAGAAGCGCTCGTCGGGCCAGAAGTTGAAGTCTCGAGCCAGCTCCTGAATCTGCATGGCGATGATCGGTGAGGCGAACTCGGCGGTCCAGAAGGGGTGGGGATCGCTGGAATTCTCGGAGACGTCGTAAAAGTACAGGCGATAGTTTGATTGTCCGATCGTCTGATCGCGGAAGTGCCAGTCGAAGACCTTCCATCGCGGATCGGGCTTGCCCGGATGTCGCGGGTAGATGATGGCCTGCGGAAAGAGGCGTGAGCCCTCGGGGTTGAGCAGCCACGCCGCTCCAAAGCCCGGAACCTGAGCGTGAACGTCGCGAGTCAGGTAAAAGAGCGCCAGAAGCAGCGCCACCAGTACGGGAAGCAAAAGCGCATCGCGTCGGGAGCGCAGGAAGGTTCGGCCACGAAAAAGCCCTCGATTTCGCATCGGAAACCGAGGGCTGCAAGCTTGTCGCCAGTCGAGCCGGCGTCAAAGGTGACGATCAGTGCGCGCCGCCAGGACCGTGTGCGTGTCCATGGGCAAGCTCTTCCTCGGTGGCATCACGCACGGCGGTGATTTCGACTTCGAAAGTCAGGTCTTCGCCCGCCAGCGGGTGATTGCCGTCGAGGGTGACGGTCTCGTCCGAAAGGGCGACCACCGTGAAGACGGCACCGGATTCGCCGTCTGGGCTGCGCCCGGAGAATTGATCGCCGACACTCAGTTCTTCTGTTTTCGGAAGACGGTCGCGCGGCACTTCCATCACGAGCGTTTCATCGTGCTGGCCGTAGGCGTGTTCGGCTTCGACCTGCACCGTGCGCTGATCACCGACCGAGAGCAGGGCCAGCTGCTTTTCGAGGCCGGGAATGATCTGGCCCGAGCCTTCGAGGTAGCTCAAGGGGTCTGATCCGGACGAGCTGTCGAGCACCTCGCCCTGGGTATTCTTCAACGTATAGTGGAACGAGATGACTCTTGCGGGTGTATTCATCCCCGTTATCTTTCACAGTCACTGGGGTTGCACCAGTGAAAAAACCGCGCTAGCCACAGCAGAAAGCCAGGGCAAAAAGGTCGTAGGAAAGGGCGAAATGGGCAGGGATTATTCAAAGATTCGCGAGATGCTCGAGGCGCAGGAATGCTTTCCGATCGAGTACGTCCACAAGGTGATCGGCAGGAATACGGCCGAGTTTGTCGCGTCGGTGGAACGCCTCGAGGGGCGGTTTTCAACCCTCCGCCGGTCGGCCGAAAAGCCGAGTGCCTCAAATGCCCATCTGTCGATCACCTTGGTGCTGGCAGCCGGCAACGTCGATGAGGTGATCGCGCTTCTCGAGGCGACCGAGGAACTCGATGATCTGGTGATGGTGCTCTGAGAATGAAGCAGGAAGCCCCTGCGGGCATGCGATCGCTTTTTGAAAATCTCTACGAGCGGGCACTGAAGCGGCTGGCCCGGCGAGATCGCTCGCTAGCCGAGATGCGCAGCTTTCTGCTTCAGCCGTCCCGGGGGCGACCGGGGGAGGATGAGCTCACTCAGGAAGGCTTCAGCCAGCAGATCGATGAGGTCCTTCGGGTTCTGGTCGAGCGTCGATACCTCGATGAAGATCGCCTGGCCGAAGCGCTGATCCGCGACCAGCGGCTGCAGTCTCGTGGACCTCGTTCGGCGTGGATGAAGCTCAAAAAGCGAGGAATCGAGGGATGGACGCTGGACCGAGTGGAGCAGGTCTGGCGAACTGTGGAGAGTGCGCATTCCTTCAGTGCCGATGATGGCCCGCGGGAGTCCAGTGATTCTCGTAGCGATCAAGACGAAGTGGAGACCGCGAGGCGCTGGGTCTTGAGGCGCTACCGCGGACTGCAGGGGGCCACGGGTACCGAGCTCCAGCGCGAGCGGCAACGCGCGCTGGGCGCTCTCGTGCGCCGGGGGTTCTCGCTTCAAACGGCTAGAAAGGTGCTTCAATTTTGATGAGCTCGGTGGTGACTCGTTTTGCCAGGGGAGTTTGGCTTCCGTTTCGCGCGGCGCGACTGGCCGTGACCCAGCCGCGGCTGCTGGCGGCGTGCCTGATACCGTGGGCCATCGCAGCGGCACTCTCGTGGTTTCTGATTCAGCAGGCATCGGCCTGGGCCCTGGCTCTTTTGGGCTGGGGAGCGGGGATGCTGGGACTGACCCTGTCCGGGGTTCTGGCCACCCTTCTTCAGGGCGTGCTGGTCTTTCTGTCCTGGGCCGCGGGCGCGCTCTTTCTGGTCTGGGTGGCCGCGCTGGTGGCGATTCCGTTTGCCGACTGGCTATCCGAGCTGACCGAGCCTCACGCCGAGCCTCCGCTCGAAAGGCCCATGGTCGAGGCGGGCTGGTTCACGCGCGTCCAGTGGCGCCGAATACGGATGGACCTGTACAAGACGCTGGTTTCGCTGGTGGTCAGTGTCTTGGGATTTCTGCTGTCTTCGATTCCAGTGATCGGCCTGATCGGACCCGTCGTGCTGGCGCTCGGGTTGACCTATCAGTTTCTGGGCTATCCGCAGACGCGCCGGGACGAGGGGGTGGTCGCCTCGTTGGGATTTATCGTGCGCCGGCTTCCGGCCTGCCTGGGATTCGGGCTCGTGCTGATGGCCGGCTTTGCGATTCCACTTTTTTCCGCCTTCCTGTTTCCCGTGGCAGTCATTGGTGGAACGCTGCTTTACGCTGCGGAACGCTGATCAGTTTTTCTTCATATCCAGGTTGATGAACGGAATGGACCCGCCCATGACATAGGTGGGCAGCTCTCCGTTCCACTTCTGGATGGCCTCATATTCGACAAGCCCCTTGTTTCTGCTGAGTGCTTCAGCGCGAATTCGCATCGATTCGGCTTCGGCCTTGGCGGCAATCATCTTCTGCCGTGCGTTCTCTTCGATCTCAACGGTGCGGTTCTTCGCTTCGGCCGCCTTTTGAATGGCGACAACCTTGGCCTCAACGGCTTTTTCGAATTCGTCGTGGAAGTCGAGATTGACGAGTTCGACGCGAGTGATGTTGACGGCGCGGCTCTTGAATTGTTCGATGACGAAGGTCTGGGCTTCTTCTACCGCCTTGCTGCGATGGGCGATCAGGTCGACCGCCTCGTATTGGCCGATGACCGCCTTCACGGCCCCCTCGATGGTCTGGGGCAGGATCTTGTCGGCCCAAGCCATTCCCAGATCCTGGTAGAGCAGGTGAATCTTCGATTTGTCGGGAAAAAAGGTGACGGCGTACTTGACCTGCACCTGCTGCACGTCCTTGGTATAGGCCACGGTCGTTTTTTCAAACTTCTCCTCCCGAACCGAAAGTTCGACGATGTTCGAGGTCAGAGGATTGTAGAAGTGCAGGCCCTCGTCCAGCGTGTCGCCTTCGACTTTTCCGAAGTGTGTCTTGACGCCGCGATGGCCGGTGTCGACGATCTTGAATCCACAGCCACTCACCATGACGCTGAAGGCGAGCAGGGCGCCTGCGCCCCAGATCAGCCAGCGCTTGAGTTGCCTGATGTCGATTACCGAGTCCTGGGCCATGTCTATTCTCCTCGAAAAAGTTGACGGATGCCTGCGGTACGAACGATCAGAATCGGCCAGACGATGGCCCTCAAGATGCCGCGAACGAGCTTCGCCATCGGGCTTGAGCGAGGGATCTCGATCGTGTCAGAGGGCTCGTCCGAGACCAGGACTCCCGAGATGACCCTGAACGAAAAGAAGATCAGCCCGAGGCTGTAGACCAGGTAGGCGATACGCAGCATATGCATTGGGTGGACGATCGGAAGAATACCCGGAATTCTTGAGAATATTCGGGTTCTGACAGGTCTGGCCTCCAGTTGTCAGCGATCCCCGCTGGTCCGATTGGGGTGGATGCGGTATCGCGCAGGAATGTCCCGCGTTTACTCCCTTCGCTGCCTCCCGCTGCCGCTGCGTCTGATCGCTGCGGTCGGGTTCGCTTGCGCCGCATGGGTTACTTTACCGGCTCGGGCCGCTGCTCCGGCGGCCGTGGGTCAGGCTCTCGTCGACCTGGCCTCTCAGTCGTATGCCGAGGGGAGCCAGAGCCTGCGCATCGGGGGTGAGGCGCGGCTTTACTACCGGGTTGGCCCCGAGTCGCCCTGGCAGTTTGAGGGCGACCTGCGGGCGTTTCAAGAGACCGGAGCGGGGCGAGACCAGAGTTTTGACGTGATCGAAGGCAAGGCGGTTCGCGAGAGCGGTCAGACGAGTTTCTGGCTGGGGCGTGGTCTTCCGTGGCTGGAGTCGAATTCGAGCAGACCTGCCGACCTTTCTGAAGTCCGTTCGGCCCGAAGGCGCTGGGCCTGGCTTTCGGCCCGCGGGCAGAGCTGGGTGCAAAACCAGTCTGAAGTGTTCGAGCCGATCCCAACCGGGTGGGTGGGGGCTGGCGTGAGGCACCGATGGTCGGAGCATTCCGAGTTTTCGCTGGCGGCGTCGCCTGTCTTTTTGCCGCATTTCGGGCCATCGCTTCGGCTTTCAGCCGATCAGCCTGCCGAAGCGTCACGGTACGGTCGGCTTCCTCCGCAGCAGGTGCGCATCGGTGAGGCCCTTTTTCCGCTCCGCTATCAGGTCGATACGGGGGAACTGTCGAAGCTCCTGCTTCAGCCGCAGATCTATGCCGAGTGGCGGTCGGGGTCCTTCTCTCTGATGGGATGGAGTGCTCCCAACCCCGAGCCCGCGATTGATCCCAGCGCCGAGCTGCTCGTTCGTGAAGACGACTCCCGTGTACTCGTTACGGCGCGACCCCGCTTTCTTCGGCAGGACTTTTTGGGAATGGGCTGGAATTCGAAGTTCTTGAATCTGGAGTTCCTCCATGAGCTGCGATCGAACGCATCGCTGGCCTCGTGGAGTTTCGAGCCACTTTCCGGGCTCGAGGTGGGAGGTCTGCACCGCCTGGGGCCTGGGGCTGCTTCGGCAAACGCAGCAGAAAGAGACGCTCTTTTCGCCCGCTGGCGACGTCGTCAGGGCGCCTGGCGTCCCTGGCTGGAATGGCGAGGTCACCCCACCCTGCGGGAGTCTGCGAACGCGGGCGGGGCTCGGTGGCAGGATTTCTCGTTTCGAACCGGGCTGGAGACACGTCTTTTTCGGGGCGGCGCCTGGGGCACCGTATCGGGTTACGCTTCAGCCCAGCTTCTCGCAGCCGAGGACGAGGCTCCCTGGGCCAGCTGGCGTTCACTCGATTTCGTCCAGGTGGGAGTGGTGTCACGATGGTAGCCCGAGGGATCTCAAAAGGCCGGGCACTGCTTGTCCTGCTGGTCGCCGCCCAGGGGCTTGGAGGCTGCGTTCTGGGGGATCTGGCGCGCCGCTACTGGGGAGAGGCTCCGGTTTCGCAGGGGGTGGTCGATCTGGCCTCGCAGGCCTCGGGCCCGGGCTGTGCGTCTCCGCTCGAAGTGCTGACGGCTTCGACCGATCAGAAGTCGCTCGAGGTACTGGAGTGCTGGGAGAAGACGGCCCGCGGAGTCTTTCGAGCGGTGAGGGGCGAGCACGAGGGACGGATTCTCGCTTCTGAAATTCGTTATCTGATCTCAAGACGAGTCATTTCATTCACGGGAGACATCGAGCGAGATCAGAGGCGCGTGGAGGCGGTCCTGGGGCTCGCCGGTTTTCAGGATGCGACGTTGAGCGCCGAGGGGTTTCAGCGCTGGTCGGGATGGGTTCGAACGAAGCGATTACAGCTTCGTAGATCCTACGCACTCTGGACGACGCGTCCCGAAGTCGCTCCCAGACGTTACGAGGATTTTCACGCGCTGGCTCATCTCGGGGCTTCGGCTCTGAGGCACGCCGGCTTTCGCTTTTCACCCGAAGAGATGGCCCACGTCTGGGACGGGGCCGTTCACCCGGAGGACCGCGACTGGCGGCGGGCGCTGGTTCCGGTGGCGCGTTTGCTGTTCGAGGTGGCTTCGACGCTCTGTCCGGGGCTCGACGCCTGGGATTCAGCTGTGATGGCCGGATGCCTCGAACGTGCCACTGACGGGCTCGCGGCCGCCCCTCGTTATGTCGAGTGGGTGCTGAATCCGGCCCCTGCCGCCGATTCTGCGGATCGCCTCGATTCGGCTCGCGTGCAGGTTCTTGAAGACGAACTCATGGAGGCGGGGCGGCGCTTTCAGGACTGGTTTTCGCAGCCGGGACTGGGGACGATCCGCACCGACCACTGGGTCGAGATGATGAACGCGCTGGGAGCGCGACTTCCCGAAGACATTCTGGATCGCCTGGGATGGATCGAAAAGCTCAAGGGTCGATCGACCGCCGGTGAGATCCACCCTTCGGCCATCTCCCGGTTTTTTGCCGTGGCCGGTCGGGCGCAGGTTCGTATCTGGCGCGCGATTCCTGTATTCCAGCGGCTCGAGCGCGAGGGGCGCTGCGGGGGCGCGGACTGGAAAAACTGCGCTTATGCCGGAACAGCCCAACCCTCACTCGCACCTGAAGCGATTCGCTGGGCCCTGCAGATTCGCAATTTGAAGTGGGGACGCGAGGCCGTGCCGCTGACCGGGCGCCGGCTCTCGCAGATGGCCTATTTTGCCGAACTGGCCGACGAGGTGCTGCGCGCGTTCGACTCTGACGGGGACGGGGTGGTTCAGGCCTCGCCGATTGAAGAAGAGGACGAGATTCTCGATCTCATGGCCTCTGTTCTTCAGGGCATTGAAAGCTGGCAGGCGCTGGTCGGGAACCTCGAGGCCAAATGGAAGGGGGATGTCCTGAAGGGGGGCGCTCCGGTGGTGCCGATCAGTGGACTCAGTCTTCACGGTCTGGCCCGGCTTCTGGCCATGTCGAGCGATGTGCTCGTGGTTCGGGATTCTCCCGAAGAACGAAATCGCCTCGAAGAAATCTTCGGACTGCTGGTGAATCTTTTTCCCAGAAGTGCGCTTTTTTTGGATTCAAAGTCTCTTGCGGCTTCCTTTACTCTGGCGCTTTCGCTCGGCGATTTTTCAGAAGCCTATCAGCAGGAGTTCGAATCCGTCGAAGAGCTCGCCGTGAAGCTCGACCCTGCCTCTCGGGCGCGATTCGTCCATGAGGACGAGCTCAGACGGGCGTTGCCCTCACTGCTCCTGCGCCATTTTCCTCGAACGGCCGAGTCGTGCCACCGATGGGGCTGGCAGAAGTCCTGCGAGCGCGCTTTTTTGCAGATCCTTCCGCGCTCGGATGACTATCCCGAATTCATCCGAGTTTCGGATCTCGATCTTCTGACCATCATCGCCACTGCGGTCGAAGGGCTGGTCGATTCCTGTGATCGGGATGGCGACGGGGAGCTGGAGGGCAATCTGTGGAGCGGCTCGGACGAGCTCGACTGCGCCGTGACGCGGGTCAAGGATGGCACGCTTCGACTGATGGAAAGCCGCGTGCTGAAGGTCGAGCGCTTCTGGCAAAAGGCTGGCGTCGAGATCACCCTGCATGCCATGAACTCCCTTTTCGTGGGTCGGCATTTCGGCAAGCTTTCGATCGTGCGAGGGCGCCCTGTCGTTGTGCCGGTCTGGGGGATCTGGCGCTCGGGGTCGATCGGCTCGCTCTATTCGCTCCTGGGCCATCTATCGCGGCCCTGAGGTCAATCCCGAGTGCTCTCGGGCGATCTTTTGCCGCTCGAGTTCAAGGCCTCAGCTTTTTCTGCCGACGAGATTTTGATGAACTCCGCACTTCGCTCAAAGCTTCTGCTGCTTGGGACGCTTCTGGCGGTCGCTTTTGGGCTGCCCCTCGTCCCGCATGAGCCCGGCCAGCCGCGCTCCAGCCGTCTTCCCGCGGCAGAAGAGTTCGAACTGATGCACTGGTTGACGACCTTTCGCCAGCAAGTTCAGGCAGGTCTCGATCGCGAAAGCTGTGCGTCGACGCTGGGCGCCCAGTACGAAGAGCTGGCTCGCCTGACCCCGGATTCGAGTTCTGCCGTTGAGCTCCGAGCTCGTGCCGACGAGGCGACTCAGGGTTTGTTTCTCGCAAGGCAGGACCTTCGGGATGCGCTCTACCGTCTTTATCGTATCGGGGGGCTGGAAGAGCCCTGTGTCGATCAGGCCCGAAACGTGATGCGGGTGCTTCGCTATGCGGAGGAATTCATCGCGGAGCACTGGGTTCGACCTGCCCCCTATGACGAGAAGACCCGCTATCCGTATTTGTCGGGTGAACGGCCTTATCTGCAGACGGCGGCTGGAACGAATGGGTTTCGACCGTCTGATCTGCAGTCCGGCGATCTGATCCTGAGCCGTGGAAATGCCTTTGCCAGTGCGGCCATTGCACGACTCTCGTCCGTACAGGGGCAGTTCAGCCACGCTGCATTCATTTATGTCGAGCCCGCTAGTCGGCAAGTTTTGGTTCTCGAAGCGCATATCGAGCTGGGGTCGACCATTCGCAGCTATGAAGAGTATTCTGCCGCTGGAAATTTTCGAGCCATGGTGGTGCGGGCCCGTGATCCCGAGCTTCGAGCTGTGGCCGAGAGGGCAGCCGGGCTGGCTTACGAGCGACTGAGGGCGGCGCAGCAGTCCCCGCAGAAGGCCGTACCCTATGATTTCGCCATGGATCTCTCCGATGACCGCGAATACTTTTGCACCGAGATCCCATTCGATGCCTTCAAGAAGGCAAGCGGGGGAGCGGTGCAGGTTCCTCTCTTTCTGGGGCGGGTCGAACCTCGAAACCGCGATTTTGTCGACCGTCTGGGCATTCGGGCCACCCGGTCCTTTCTTCCCTCTGACATGGATGTCGATCCCCGGTTTGAAGTGCTTGCCGAGTGGCGCGATCTTTCGCGCGTCGCAACGAATCAACGCAAGGACGCAGTGCTCGATCGGTTCTTCGCCTGGTCGGATGAACACGGTTATCAGCTCGAGGGAAATCTTTCGTCGTGGTTCAAGAAAAGCGTGATCTGGCGCCTGAGGCGCTGGCCTCTGTTCTCCCGCCTGCTGCAGAAGAAATTTCCGCTCAACATGTCGCAGAATGTTCTCGAAGTGATCTCGGTGCTGGGAGACCTGGGCGAGACGCTTGAAGAAGAGCTGGAAAGGGCGGATCGGGCAGCCCTCGAGCGTCGAGGGTTTCGGATGACCATTGCCGAGATGGAAGCCCACCTCGATTCCTTTCGACTGAAGGATCTCGAGCGCTACCGTCGGTGGCGCGAGTGGCGCCGGCGGCATCCAGGGGGAGGAAGAGGAGCCTCGGGGGCGCCTCGGGCGCCGAAGATTCATCATGTCTTTCGCCCGTCGAAATCATCCTGAAGACGGCTCGCCGCGTTGACATGCGACGGCTCGACACGCTCTAATTCCGTCATCATGGCAAGAAAATCCTCGAGAGGCGGCAGCCTGCCACCCCCATCCCGAAGCTTTGTCGTTGACCGTTTTTTTTCAGGGGCGCCGGCGATGCGTCGGCACTTCGACCAGGTTTTTGGCGATCCCCGCGGGGCCGATCCCAGGCGCTTTTGCTGGGATGCCTGGAACGTACCCGGGCAGTACCGGCTTTTGCGCACTCCTGCCTATCATTTCTTTTCCAAGGCCCTCTACGAGCGGTTTCATCGCGAGCTGGTGCTTTGGGGACGAAGAAACCTCGGCTGCCATGACATCTCGCCGCCCTGGATGAGCTGCTACATCGATGGCTGCGAGCAGAATTTTCACGGCGACCTGCCGCATGGTCCCTGGTCGTTTGTTTTTTCTCTCACTCCGTGGAAGGGGCGGCGCTTCGAAGGGGGAGAGACGCTGCTCCTTCGTGACCAGGTGCTCGACTTCTGGCGACAGGCCGATCTTTCTCAGGGAATGGAGGAGCAGGAGGTACTCGAATCGATTGCACCCGAGATGAACCGACTCGTGGTTTTCGATCCTCGAATTCCGCATGGCGTGCGTCGCGTGAGCGGCGCGCAGGATGTGCGCGACGGAAGGCTGGTCATCCATGGCTGGTTCGTGAACCCTCGCCCCTTCATCGAGGGACCCCTCAAGGAATCCGAGCTGGAAGTGCGCATCGAGCAGCTGCTGTCGTGGATGGATTCACACTTTCCCGAAGGAGTGGCCCTGCACGGCATGGTGAGTTTTCGATTTCGAGTGGGACCCGCAGGCCGCATATCCGGCGTACGACTGCTTCCTCACACAGTCCGGGTTCGCGAAGGCGATCCTGCTCTTCTGGGGGAGCTTCTTTCGGGTCTGGCCCAGCAGGTGGCCTCTTTGCGCTTTACGGCTCGCGCTGCCGGGAGCAGCGTGACGCTGCCATTGGTCTTCAGCTCCTAAGCAGACTCAGCGCAAAAAAATCGGCAGGGGCTGATCCGTACAGCTTTTCTGCCACTCGCCTCGAATGCGCTGGTTGAGGGCCTCGATCTTCGCGGGGCTTACTGCCGGCTTGCGACTACAGGTGCGCTGCAGAGGGGACATTCCCTTCTTGAAGCTCTCTTCACCCGTGAGGGTATGAAAGTTTCGAGACGGATTTTTAAACTGCCACTTCGGCGGAAGCGGTCCGTTGCCTCCCAGCGCTTCACAGATCTGTCCGAGCGATCCGTTCGAGGGTTGAATGCGTTCGGCGTGGCTTGCCGCAAGCTGGGCGGACTGGCAGGGGTTCTTGGGCCTCGAGTTCAGGATTCCACGCCGGGAGGGCAGGGCCTTGATCGCGGCGGTGTAGTTCGATTCGGCCTGTTCGTGATGACCATCGGCATAATGGCCCAGGCCATCCATCATTAGCTTGCCCAGTTCCGAGACCATGACCGAGCTTTCGAGCCATTCGTCGTTCGATAGTGCCTGATTGGGGTCGTTCAAGATCTTGAGCTCGGCTTCGAGCGCCGCCTTGGCAGCCTTGAGCTTCTGGTAATCTCCCAGGGGCATGGCTCCTGATGGCTCCTTCAGGGCTGCTGTCGCCTTCTCGACGAGGACACCAGAAGCCTGACGCATCACGGATGAGGCCCGATTCACGAATTCTTCGATGTCGGGATTGCCGCCACGCTTTCGCTTGGGGCTGCTGTTGCAGTCGATTCCCCCCTCACTGATGGCGCGAAGTCCGGGCTCGACCTGCTTCCAATTAAAGCAGAAGTCCTTTTGCGGGGCTGACTGCGAACCCGAAGCTCCAGCAGTCTCGTCGCAGCCCGCGGCGTGCGCGGCCTCGCGAACCTTGGCTTCCTGCGACCTGAAGAGGGCCTGCATCCGCTGACACTGCTGGGCGAGGGGAACGTCGGGCTTGGTTGCCCCTTCGAGTTCGTTCTTGATCGTTGCAAACCAGCTCACGGCGCTCGAAGTACTGGCGTCTGCATCGACCACGCAGGCGTCCATTTCAGCGATCTGGGCGTTTTTTTGTGCCAGCTCCTCGACGATCTTCTGCTTTCGATCCGTGCGTCCATGAGGATCGAGCTGGTCGAGTCGGTAATAGAGATTTCGAAACAGGCAAAGCTGGTCGCGAAAGGCAGCACCCTTCATCTGCTGCTGGATGGCTTGAATCTCCTTCTTGGGGCGGTTGCGAAACCACCTGCTGATGGCAAGGCCCAGCTGGCTTGCCGCCGACATTCCCGCTCCGACCACGAAATTGGCGGGATTGGCAAACCCAGTGACCATGACGCCGCTGGCCACCGCATCCATCAGATAGAGACCGGCATCCAGGAGACCTCTCGAGTCCTTCATCGAGCAGCCCGCATTGAGCACATTGGTCAGGGCCCGCGAGGCATTGACCCGTGCATCAGCCACCTGCCGCTCGCGTACGATCCGATCTCCGGTTTCTGGATCGGTATCCATGGCCTGGCTCAACGCCTGAAAGGCTGCCGAATTCGATTGAAAGGTCTGGGCGAGCTGCGTGCAGTGGGGGTTGGCCTTGGTGTCGCCGAGGGAGATCTGGTTGGCCAGATTGCTGAGCTGGTCGCGAAGCGTCTTGGCCTGGGGGTTTTGCGAAGAAAAGGGGCAGCCCTGCGTGGGGTCCTGGGATTTGGCAGCATCGACGGGCTTGGGGGGAAGAAGAGCGGCGACTCTCGCCGGCACGGCAGCAGGTGCGGTAGCCGCTGCAGGAGC
>CAYSOA010000009.1:0-12860 GCA_964432565.1 uncultured Bacteriovorax sp. | reverse complement strand
CGATGGGGCAGTCGAAGTCGCCGCTGTGACTGGAGCTGCCGTTGCCAGAGCCGGCCCCTTTCTTCCGAGGGCCCACGCAGAGGTTCCGCCTGCAGAACTCCAGGCCAGTGAAAGCGCGAGCAGGGTGCCGAGGAGCTTCTCGAACCGAGGTCGAGTGATCATCGAGCCTCCCACTGAATTTGAGACAGCCACGCCAGTAGTGCCGGGTGGTCCGGTTTCGCGGCATCCGTACTCACTGAAATGATCGTGGCGCCGAACCTTCGAGTGTAGGTCAGCATCTGCTCACTCTCCAGAATGCAGGCCCCCGTTCGTGGATCTTTTCGAGCCTGAGGCTCGCACTGATGAGGGGTACTGGCCTCGGTGGGCGAGACGGTTCCTCCGATCAGATAAACCAGAGCGTCTTTTCCTGTGCTGGCTTCAGCGCAGATTCGGGAGCTGTTTCCGCAGCCGTCCTTCCAGCGAACGAGCTGCCCCCTGGGTTTCAACGGGTCTTGAACCGGAAGCCGCAGGCGCCCCTTGCCGTGGTGAATGACGAAGGTGTCGGAATTTCCGCCGGGGCCTGCATCCGAGGGCGTCGCAAAAAACGTCGCAAAGAAAACGAGTAGAGTCCAGAACAGCGCAATCCGGCCACCGGAAGACAAGCGAGTCTCCGTCTCTCTTCTTGCTGCAATCATTCGAAACATCCCCAAAAACACTCTCACTTTCTTAGACAGTAGCGGATTTTGTCGAATCGAAAACTGTGTCTCGAAGGACCCAGTAAGTGAGCCTGTCATTTCAATGGGATACCGCACTCCCTCCGTCAGGCGCTTCCATGAAAGACGCGGGTCACCAGAGCACCACTCCAGCGTCGGAAGCGCTCGATGTACGAGAAGGACGCCGGCACCACCAGAAGACTCAGGAGGGTCGAGGTGATGAGACCTCCGATGATCGAGATTCCCATGCTCGTGCGCTGCTTCGATGCCTCGTTCAGGCCAATGGCAATCGGAAGCATCCCTGCGATCAATGCCAGCGTCGTCATGAGAATCGGACGAAGGCGGGTACGTCCGGCTTCGATCATGGCTTCAGTCGATGACTTTCCTTCCTGGATGAGCTGCACGGCGCGGTCGACCAGCAGAATCGAGTTTTTGGTCGCAATTCCCAGGAGCATGATGCAACCGATCATCGAGAATAGATCAAGAGATGAGCGAGTGACGAAGAGGGCCAGAAACGCCCCACAAGCCGCAAGCGGCAGCACGAGCATGATCGTGAACGGCGTGATCGGAGACTCATAGAGCGATGCCAGCACGAAATAGATGAAGGCAATTCCGAGCAGCGCTGCCATGGCCATGCTCGAAGTCAGCTCTTGGAAGTTCTCCGCCTGTCCCACGAAGACGAATTTCATTCCCTCGGGAAGCTTCAGCTCGCCCTCGGTCAGCATTCTGGTGATGTCCGTCATGGCTGCTCCCATTCCCGGACCTCCGGGGCGGATGTCGGCTGAGACCGAGATGTAGCGGGCTCGGTCCTGGCGGCGAATATCGGCAGGACCGAGGGTCTCAACGGGCCTGGCCACGTCCGAAAGCTTCACGAGCGTGTAGTTCACATTCGGAACGTACGTCGAGTCAAAGCCAGCGCGCAGGTTGCGCTGTTCATCCTGCAGGCGCACTCGAATGTCATACTCGCGGCCATTCTCGCGAAAAACGGCAGGGGTGGCGCCCTCAATCAGAGTTCGTAGTTCCATCCCGAGGGTCGTGGTCGAGATTCCCAGGCGTTCCATGAGAGCCTTTTGAGGGACGACCTGAAGCTCGGGTTTTCCTGGTCGGTAGCTGATGTCGGGATCAAGAAGCGCTGGATGGGTCTTCAGGCGATCGAAAAGGGCCGTGGCATATTTTTCGACCAAACTGAGGTCGTCTCCGACGATGTTGACGTTGAAGGGGCGCTGTCCTGCCGCGACCATGTCGACGTCCTTCACCTTGGGATTGGCGAACGAAAGCTCCTGAAGCTGACCTCGTAGCCGATCCTTGAACTGACTGGTATTCACCCGGCGCTGTGCTGGTGGAACGAGTCCGACGTAAAACGAGGCCACGTTGGGCTCACCTTCGCGATTTCCAACGATCTGAACCGAGATCGCCACTTCGGGGTTTTTTCGAATGATCTCGTCGGCCCTGGCAGAGGCGTCGGCCATGGCACCGAGGTTTGTTCCGGGGGGCAGGTCGAGACTGACCATGAACTCGCCGAAGTCCTGCGGCGGCAGAAAGGTCTTCGGTACCCAGACCGTGACCACGAGACTGGCCACGAAGATCAGTGCCGACGAGAGCAGGGTCTTCATCGGGTGCTGGAGCGTCCAGCGAATCACGCCCGTGTAGCGGTCCTCGAGACGATCCTGAAATTTTGAAAATGCCGCGACGGCACGGCGAAGGGGGTTCTTCGAGGCACCTCCCGTACCGTGCTGCTCGTACTTTTCGCCCCTTCGGGCAAGGTACGCTGAAAGCATCGGGGCGATCGTGAGGGCGTCAAACATGCTGATGGCCATCACAAAGCAGACGGTCAGTCCGAACTCCTTGAAAAATTGACCGACCACTCCCTGAAGAAAAGCAATCGGACCGAAGACGGCAACCACCGTCAGGGTGGTGGCGACGACGGCAAGGCTCACCTCGCGGGTCCCCTCCAGTGCTGCCTTCACTGGATGCTTGCCCATCTCCAGGTGTCGAAAGATGTTCTCTCGCACGACGATCGCATCATCGATGAGCAGGCCCACGGTGAGCGACAACGCCAGAAGCGTCATCACATTGATCGAAAATCCGGCTGCCGCCATGAGCACGAAGGCACCGATCAGCGAGTTCGGAAGCGCCAGTCCGGTGATGATCGTCGATCGGACGTTTCCAAGAAAGAAGAAGACCACGATGACGGTCAGGATCACGCCGATGACGATCGATTCGGTGACGTCGGCAACGTTGGCGCGAATGGGCTTGCTCCCGTCATTGGCAAGCGAAAGCCTGGGCGCGCCCGCCTTGCCCGCAAAATCGGAGCGGAGCTGGTCGTTCAGCTGGTCGATGCGCTTGCGCACTTCGTTCACCACCTGGATCGTGTTGGCCCCGCTCTGGCGGAAGATATTCAGGGTGAGGGCCGGTGCTCCATTGACTCGGGTGATCGATCGCTGGTCTTCGAGCGTGTCCACCACTCGACCCAGATCCTTGACCCGAACCGGTACGTCATTCCCAATGAAATTCACGATCGTTGATTCGATGTCCTTGAGCGACTGGAACTCTCCCAGCGTTCTAAAGACGGTCTCCTTCGAAGATTCGTCCACTTTTCCGGCGGGCACATTCATTCCACTGGCGCCAATTCGCTGGGCGACGAGCGAGGCGGGAACTTCATAGGACTTGAGTTTTGCGCGATCGAGCTGGACCTGAATCTCGCGTTTTCGTCCTCCCAGAACCTCAACGAGCCCGACCTGGTTGATCTGCTCGAAACGAGGTCGAATCACCTCGCTGGCCAGGTCGTAGAGCTCGGCCTCCGGGAGATCGGCATTCAGTGCCACGATCGCGATGGGTTGCTCGGCCGGATCGATTCTGCGAATCACCGAGTCCTTGGTCTCGGCGGGAAGCTTGCGCTGCACGGCCGATATGCGATCACGCACCTGCTGCTCGGCGTACTTGACGTCGGTTTCGAGGGTAAATTCGGCGATCACCGTGCTCAGGCTCTCACGGTTAATGGAGCTGACGCGCTTGACGCCCCCCAAAGTGGACAGTTCCTCTTCGATCGGCTTGCTGACGAGCGTTTCGATCTCCCCCGGACCGGCGCCTGGGTAGGCCGTGTTGACGACCACCACCGGAAAAGTGACGTTGGGAAACAGATCGACCGGGATGCGGTTCATCGAGAGCCAGCCCGCCAGGATGGTCAGCAGGATGACGCAGGAGATGAAGATCGGGCGTTTGATGGAGACTTCGGCGAGGGTCATCGGGCTTCTCCTGAAGGTGCGGGCACGGTGTTGAAGGTCTGGAGCTGGGCGACGAGACGAATCACTTCGAACTGCGATCGCAGCCGCGTCAGCTGGGCGGTCGAATAGTCGGTCTCGAACTGAATGAGCTGAAACGTGGTGCTTCGGCCGCGCTGCAGCCGGGTGCGTTCATGCTCCAGCTTGTCCTGCTGGATCTTCTCCAATTCTCGGGCAAGAGACAGGCGTGACTGGGCTTCGGAAAGTTTCGCCTTCAGGTCGAGAAATTCCTGTTTCTGCTCGAAGCGCTTGCGCATGAGCGAAAGTCCGGCCGCCTGCTTTTCTCGTTCGGCCCCTCGCTGGGCGTCCGACTTTGAAAGCAAGTCGAGCGTGCTGACGAGGCGCACTCCGACGGCGGCCGTGCGCCGATCGAGTGACCAGCCCTTGGCGATCGCCTCACTGGCGTCATTGGCGCGCCCATTGAGCTGGAGTTGTCCGAACAATTCGAACTGGGGCCGGTTGCGCTCGAACGCCTGAGTGGCCTGGCCTGCACTGATGCGTTCGGCCTGTTCGGCGGCGAGCAGGTCTTCACGCTGGCGCGGAGGTTCCTGCAGGGACTTCCATTCGGAGGGAATCTCGAGGGATGCCTTCGTGAGCGGAAGCAGTTCTCCCACGGGCGTTGACAACTCCTCACTGCGAACGCTGTTGAAGCTCTGAGTGGCGGAGCGCTCTTCGTCACGCGAGGCCTTGAGCTCAAGCTCTCGAAACTGATAGGCGGCCGACGCCTGTAGCCAGTCGCTACGATCGCCGAGATTCAGATTCATCCGCCTGCGGGCCCAGTCTCTGAGAAACGCCGTTCGTTCGAGGGTCTTCGACTGGATCTCGACCACTTCACGGCTCAGCGAAAGCCGCCAGTAGGCGAGCTCGGCCTCGAGCAGCAGCATTCGCGCCCGGTAGGCCTCGCCGTGATGAGTGGCCAGTGCGGATGCCTCAAGCAGGTCCTGCTGGGCCCTGGCCTCCCGGGCCCCGAAGTTTCTCAGGAGCGGAACGGCGAGTTCGAATGAAGGAATCGCGTCAAAGAAGTCGGTCGTGATGAAAAACCCGGCAGCGGCAGGATTCACATCGAGCTGCACCCGCTGAAACTGGTAACCCAACCGGGCCTGAGCGCCGAAGCCGAACTGCTGCGAGACTCCAAGCGAGAACCCCTGTCCGTCGGTTCGACGGGGCGCGAACGAGTTGAGCTGGGGACGGGCATCCGAGAGAATCTGCCCGGCGGCGTTGAGCTGGGGTGAAAACACCTGGCTCGCCTCGCGCGATCGCAGCAAAGCGCCTCGGCTGGCCTCTTCCGCTGATCGAACTCCCTCGTTTCGCTGGCGGACGTGCGAGAGGTACTGTTCGAGGGTGAGAGAAGGCCCGGTCGACGCAGCCGAATCGAGAGAGAGGCTGAAGGCCAGGGTCAGGGTCAGGAGAATCAAGGACGGAAGGGGGATCATGGCTGTCGGTGCTTTCGTTGGGAAGAACGGGTTGATGGTCGGGCGGCCGATCGAGAGGATGAGGAGTTCCGAGTGGAGGCAGGGTGCCGTGCTCTGGTTTCCATTCCCTCCCAGAGCAGGTCGATCCATTCGGTAAATAGAGCCTCGCGAAAGCGGCTGTCAGCCAGATCCCGCTGGTGGAATTTCGCTGCAATCTGACGAGCGCGCAGAATCTGCGAGATGGCACTGTAGATGAGGCCGGCGGCGTGCAGGGGATCGACGCGCCGTCGAATGAAGCCCTTGCGCTGTCCCAGCACGAAATAATCGCGAAGGAGTTGAACCGTCTGAAGAAAGGTTTCTCGAAAAAGGGTTTCGGCAACGGGCATGCCGCCATCGCATTCCCGGCTGACAATGATGGAAACGTCGGGATCACGCAGGCGCAGCTCGGCCTGCCTTGAGAAGAACTGCAGGAGGCGCGATCGAAAGGCTCGAGCGGAAGCCGGGGGGCTCCTGCCCAAAAGTTCCCGCGCGAGTTCGAGTTCTCCGCGGCCATAAGGCTCGATGCAGGCCGAGTAGAGTCCTTCCTTGCCTGAAAAATGGTAGCTGACGAGGGCGAGATTGACCCCGGCCTTTTCGGCGATCTCGCGTACCGAAGTGCCGTCGTATCCTCGCTGAGAAAACAGACGGGTCGCCGAAGCGATCAGTGCCTGACGGGTGTCGCGCCGGGGGGCGCCTCGTCGGTCCTCACGCCCTGGTTCGGCTTCGGTCTCTCTGAGCATGGCGCGAGTTTAAAAGTTCTTGAACGATGGGTCAAACGTTTGTTTAACTTTGGGAATGAGCGAGGCCTTTGCGAGCTTCCTCAAGCGCCATCATCGGAAAATACGCCGGATAGTACTCGTAGCGAAAGTTGACCGTTCCGGGAAAAACCATTCCCAGATGGCGTGGTTCCTTCCAAAAGCCGGTTTTTTCGTCCTGATTGCAGAGGAGGTGCTCGACTCCTTTTTGAACCGCAGCGGCGATCTCGGGCTTGTCGCCAGAGTCGGGACAGGCGCAGAGTCCCAACACCGCCCAGGCGGTTTGCAGGGAACTGGAGTCGCAACGCGAACCCGACTCCGTCTCGCCCCAGCCGCCATCCTCATTCTGCATCGAGAGAAAAAAGTGGCCTGCGGGTTCCTGCCAGTCCCTGCTCTGGCTGGATTCAGTGCCTGAGGCCTGGGCCAGCGCACGATCGATGGCACGAAGTCCGCGAATGGCGAAGGTCGTTCCGTAAAGGCGATTCACGCCGTAGTTTCCGTTCCACAGCCCGTCGCTGTCACGGGTTGCCAGTAGGAATTCGCGCGCACGCTCCAAAGAGGTTCGGATCTCAGCAGCAAGAGGACCCTTGCTAAAGAGGGCGAGCGCTTCGCAAACCTTTCCGGTCACGTCGGCCTTGGTGCGGTCGAAGATCTCCGAAGGGATGTCCTGAAAGGGGATCAGCCGATTCCAGCGCTCCGGGTTGGAGAGGGTCGGTTTTTCGTAGGGTGCAAAACCGCCATCGTCGGCCTGAAAGGCCAGAAGAAATCGTGCTGCAGCGAGGGCCTCCGGCGAGGTGACGAACTCTGGTCCGATTGAATTTCTCAGGGCCAGCAATGCGACGGCCGTGCAGTCGGTCACGGGGTAGTGATCATGGCCGCGACCGAAGCTGAAGCCTGCCGGTTCGGCGTCGATGTTGCGACACCAGTCGCCGCGGACGTCCCGAATCTGCTGGCTTGCGAGCCAGCGGGTGCTGGGCTGCAGCCGGGGATCGCCTTCGCGAAAAGCGCAGAGAAAAAACGCCGTGTCCCAGATGGTGCTGAGATTGGTCTGAAGGCGCCATTCTGGTTGCTGGCTCGGCGCGGGCCGAGCGTGCTGGCTCAGCGCAGGCCGAGCGTGCTGTCCCTGCGGGGGCGGCCCTTCGATCGCGTAGTCGAGCAGGGCGTCGAGGGCCCGTTGTTTTCGGACGCGCTGCTCGGAGCTGGGCTGCGGCAGTCGGTCCCAGTAGAGGGCGCAAAAGAATGCCGCGTAGGGATTTCCGCCAATGTCTCCGTTCGATTCGGTGAACGAAGCGATGCGGTTTTCGGCCGCTGCTCGCAGTAGCGAAGGACGAGGGATTTCGCTGGTGATTCCCCCGAGGCGCCGCATGATCCCCGCGAGAACGCCGGGTCGTCTTTCAGCAGCCAGGAACTGCGAGTACTCTTCGCGAAGCCTCGGGGTCTCCGGTGGCATCCGCGCTTCGACCTCCCGGCGGCTGAGCGACCCCAGTAGCGCCATGGGTACCGAAACCGTGCGAATCCAGTACGCCGTCAGCTCGATTCCCAGGTGATCGGGAGCCAGAAGCAGCTCGAGCGGAAGCTTCGGCACGTGGGTCCACGGCAGCAGTCCCAAAAGGGCGAGAAACATTTCCGTGGAACGAAAGAGAGGCTGCGTTCGTGCCGTTTCTGCCGCGCTCTTGAGAAAATCTCGTGCGCGAGTCAGGGCGTCCCGAGCCTGCTGCGCTTCAAACGCGTCGGTCCATCCCCAGCGCCAATCGACGAGTTGCAGTGCCAGGGCCGCTTCGAGGGTCAGGGAACGGTGCCCCGGTTCACCGGCATAGGGGCTCAAGCTTCCATCGGCATTCAACAGGCGCAGAAGATACCGGGCTGCTCCCCGCGCCCGGTCGGCCGTGAGCCAGCGATCGCCATCCGAAAGCAGGCATCCGAGCAAAATGAACTGAGCACTCGGGGCAGGATTGAGTTCGAGCTCACCCTCCCAGAAGCCCTCTGGGTCTCGGTGCTTGAGTGCGGCACGGCGTGCCCGGTCAAGCGATGCGTCAATTGAGGCGTGTAACGTCATCAGGGGGGAGCGTCGCAGAGGGGGGGCTGGAAATTCAAGAGCGAGTTGCCTAGACTGAGGGCCGAGGGGGAGTCCAAGGATGGAACTGAAACCCGAAGTTCTGGTCGTGGGGGCGGGTATCGCCGGCGTTTCTCTGGCCGTTTCATTGAAGGCTCGTGGCGTTTCGGTGGTCCTGGTGGAGCGCGATTCGAAGGCGCGCGAGCGCTTCAAGGGGGAGTACCTCCAGCCCATTGCCGTCGAGCGTCTCGAGGCGCTGGGTCTCTCGGGCGTGCTACAGGATGCCATCGAGCGCGGCGAAGCCACTGCCATTCGGGAGCTTCGCTTTCGAGACCTGCCCTCGGGGAGCTTCCTCTCCCGTGCGCTGTCTTTTTTTGCAGCCGGTTCCGAATCGTCTTCCGAACCCCTGAGTGACGTCCTCGTTCGATATCCCGATGGCCGGCACGGCGTTTCAATTCCTCAGCAGATTCTGGCAACCCGACTCCGCGAACGCGCGCGTACTGAGCTGGGCGAGAACTTCATCGAAGGCGTCGATCTGAAGCTCGTCTCAAAGGATCTCGAACGACCGCGTTTTAGTGCGGGAGGTCTGAAGATACGCCCTCGCGTCGTGGTCGGTGCAGACGGCCGAAACAGTACCGTTCGTAGCTGGATGGGCGGTGAGCGGGCACCCGCAGGAGGGCGTCCCGTCATGGGGGCCGAGCCCGAGTTTCTGGTGGGGGCCGACTTCGAGGCTGAGGCTCGCCTGTCCCATCGCTACGAGGTGATTCGTACGGCGGGTGAGGGCACCTTCTCCTTCTTTCGTCTGGGGGAGGGTCGCCAGAGACTTTACTGGAATACGGCGGAATTCTCGGCTGGAAAGCAGGGCTGGCGCAGTCGCATCGAGTCGTTGTGCCGCACGACGGTCTCGCGGTGCCTGAGGCAGGAAGCGGAGCTCGGTCACCTGGCGGGTGCACCTGCCGATACGGCCTGGATGGGTCCGGCCGCTCGCGGTTGCTTTTTGTTGGTTGGAGATGCGCTGGCCGTCACGACGCCTCTCGGGGGCCAGGGCATGGCCTTCGCTCTCGAGCAGGTGCAGCGCCTGGCCGAGGGACTGCCTTTGGTCTTTCGTCGGAAAGTGGCGCGAACAGGCTCGTCTTCGACGGGGCGTTCTGCCGCTGGTTCGGTGGCCGCGGCTCTCTCGTCGCAGGCACTGAATCGGCTCGGGCGGCAGCATCACCGCGCTTCGAGGCGGTACTTTCACCACATCAACCTGATGAACCTCTTTCTCTACCATCTTTGCTTCAGTCGCTCGCGGGTGGCTCGGCACCTGAGTCGTCCTGTCTTTGCCCATTGGAACGCGCACCCCGAAGTCAAGGCCGTGGTTGCCGAGTACTTCGCCGGCACTCGCGTCAGGGGGTTGACGCCGATTCGAATTGCCGAACTTCTGGGGCTCCCTGGATTGCCGGCACTTCGGGCACTGGTGCGCGCCTCCTGAGGGGCTCGAGCAAGACGTTCGCAGAGGGCTCCTCGACTCCGTTTTATCGAGGTTCCACGCGCTCAGGGCTTCAGTTTCAATCGGCGCATTCCGATGACAAGACTATGAAAGTCTCCATGCGGCCTTGTCGACCCTGTGCTCACTCACTGGTGGTTCTTCTTCTCGGGACCTGCGGTTTCATCGGAGGAGAGCTTTCAGCCTTCGGGGCCGGATCTCCGGCGGCACCAGCCCTCGAGCTGGGCTACAAGTTCTTCAACGGCCCGAATGAATCTTCCGGAAGCCAGGGAAATCTTCAGGGCTCGAACGCCTACGTGCTGACCTTCAGGGCCGAGAACCGAAAAAACCTGGTCCGCATTCACGCCGCAGCTCAGTTTGAATTCGCAAGCGGAACGGCGCCCGTCACCGGGCCTTCGGCTTCGGATGCCTATTCGATGTATGGCGCCGCATTTCTGCCGGGCTTCTACGTCTATCCGTTTGGGGCAGGGCGAGTGAAGCCGTTCATCGGGGGCTCGGGAATTGCCGGGTGGTACATGATGAATGTCAGCGATGCCTACACCCAGGCGCTGAGCTTCGGTTACGAGATCGGCGCCGGAGTCGATCTGCAGTTCGGAAGCGGCGCCTCGCGCATCTACCGCATTCGAAGTGCCTTTACGAATCACTCGGCCTCGATCGGTGGCAATACGGAAGGCGTCAGCCTGAATGGCTTCATGATCAGCCTCGGCATCGCCTACTGACTCGCACCGGGCCAGTCGATCGGAAGAGGGGCCACGATCCTTCGTCCGGCGAGCTCGAGCTTCCAGGCGTGCAGCCAGAGGCGCACCCCAGGGCGGCCGCGATAGATCGGATCACCCACAATCGGTAGACCCAGATGGGCAAGGTGCACGCGAATCTGGTGCATGACGCCCGTGAAAATCCGGATTTCGAGATCGAAACACGATCCTTGCGCCGTGGCCGACAGGATTCGAGTGTGCGCTGCCTGGGGTCGTCCTCGAATGCGCCGGAGTTGCTGTTTCATGGGGAGCGGCAAGGACGGATCGAGCACTCGCATGCGCCGGGCGGATTTTGCGTCATGGGCGATCTCGAGTTGCAGATCCCGGGGAAGGGAACGAAGGAAGGAGGGGGTGCTCGGGGGAGCGGGATCGTGAGAGCGTTCGTGAACGCTCTGCTGAGCAGTGTCAGAATCCGAAGGCGCTACGATGGCTCGGTAGATCTTGACGACGTCCGTTTTCCAGAGTGCGCGCAGGTGCGGATACGCGCTCTCGGTTCGCGCAAAGGCGAGCGCGCCGCTGGTTCCCGTGTCGAGACGGTGCAGGAGCCCGCGCTCCCGTGGAAGCAGGAGCCCGCGCTCCTGCGAAATCCGGAGCTCATCAGCGGAGGCAAACGGCAGGTCGGCAAATTGCGCAACGGCCTCATGCACGGCGGTTCCCGACGTCTGGCCCGCCTGCACGGTCGAGGGCATCCCCGAAGGCTTGTTGAAGACCACGAGCTCGTCATCACGATAGAGCAACTGCAGTCGGGTGCTCATCTCGGCGGCGTGCACTGGTTGACTCCGCCGTGAGAGGAGCCCGAGTTCGGGGCGGTCTTGCAGCAGGTTCCCGTGGCAGGAAAGCCCACGCCGGTCAGGCTCGTTCCTGGCGCGTAACTCGCCTGGCATCCGAAGAAATCAAACTTCTGCAGGGCTCTTTCAATTCCCGCCACGTCCGCGAGGAGCGGGAACTGATCCGGATCAGACCCTGCAATTTCCGACGTCGTATCGATCGGAATGTCGCCTGACAGATGTCCCGACCTGGTGGAGCGTCCACGATGCGAAGTCGGATACACTTCCTCGCAGTAGGCGGCCTTTCCGTTGAGCGCAAAGTGATGAACCGGTGCCCGGAGTGGAGCACTGGACTCCGGCGCACAGGCCTTGAACTCGGTGTCTTCAAGGTAGATCGGTTCCCAGGCGTTTTGCAGGGGGCGGATCATGGCGACACCATTCTGGTCAGAAGTACTGAGGGTCCCAAGTCGGATCTGAGGAGGAGAGGAGGCCGAAGTGGCGGCATTATAAGGAATGACCGCCGGACAGGAGCCCCCCGTAGCGCTTGTGGGGAAGCGGATTCCATCGGGGTTTCTGCCTTTCCAAGCGGGGTCGTTGGTGGATTTGTATCCCACGCTTCCGGTCACTCCCTTACGGTCATACCAGGAAAAAGGGCAGGGTTTCGGGCCGTAGATCGTCCCCGATACTCCGCCGGCGAAAGTCGCCGGACGATCCAGGACATAAACCTGGCCGATGCTGTGGCGGTAGTTCTTGATCCACTGTCCGTCGGAGTCGTAGACGGGCGGATAGAGGGCATTAAATCGGCGCAGTCGGTACATGGGGCGGGCAACTCCATTGACGACCACGCTCGAACAGGTGCCGTCGGCCCGAGGCGAAGCGGCAAACCCCATGCACGAAATGGCCATGCTGTTCGATCCTGCACTCGGACTGTTCTCTCCGGCTTTTTGGTCGCAGAATTGGTGAGAGTTGCTGTCCCATTTAGATTCCGAAGTCAGATGGCTCAGGGTTTCAATGCCCACGTTGAACTGTTTGCTTCTTGCTTTTGCGAGCGCAAAGGTACTGTCGAGCGGGAATTTCGAAGCAATTTCTCCATCAGATCGAATTCCGTTTCCCGCCTGCACGTTGGGGCAGGAGTAGGCGAGGTTCTCGTGATTGATGATCTGCCGATGGAAGGGCGTGTACAGGCTGAAGTAATTCAGCTGGGCCGAGATCGCCTTGCCTTGTGGGGTGCAGTTCGAGGTGCCGTCGAGTTTGGTGACGCAGAACTGCGACGCCAGCGAAAAATTGGCAGGAAAGCTGTACTGGGCATCGAGGTTGGCAGGTGGGGTGAAAGTGGCCTGTGAGACCACGTTCGAGACGGATGCACCCCGCTCGATGCGTTCGTGGCAGGTGTAGCGCCAGATGTCCTGAAAGAAATTTCCCTGGCTGTCCGAAAAACTCGAGTTGCTCGAATCGGCAGAGACGATCGATTTTCTAAACTCAAAGGAAGTGGTTTTGAACTGGGCCTGGGTGCTGTTTGCAGGAACGATCGAAACCCGAACAGGATCGTTTGACCCGACTTCCCTTTCAAAGACCGAAGGCAGCTGGCAGAGCACGGCCCCGGTGCGTTCGGCCTGG
>CAYSOA010000008.1:77993-80421 GCA_964432565.1 uncultured Bacteriovorax sp. | reverse complement strand
GGTAGCCGAGGCCGGCACCAAACTGGAAGTTTGAGAACCACGTCTTGTCCCCCGAAGAATTGTAGGCGGCGTTGTAGAAAGCTCCCAGAAGGTCGAAACGAAGCGACCAGCTTTCATTCAAAAAGAACTGCTGGTTCGTTCCCACGAAGAACGCGGTCTGGTCGTCCGAAGTCTCCGTAAAGGGATCGTTTTCGCTCGCTCGGCTGAGCCTCACGGCCTGCATGCGTCCCAGTCCAGCCTGGAAACCCCAGTCGAAATACAGGATCTTGTTGAAGACATTGATTTTCGCGTACCACGGAACCCAATGAACCAGACCGCCGAGCTGGCCCCGAATCTCTCTCAGGAGCGGAAGCGTCGTCTGGGGCAGTGCCCGAAAGGTGGACGTTTCCGAATTGAACATCTTGGAATAGAAAATCTCCACTCCCAGGTCTTCCCTGAAATACACGGCCACCCGGGGTTCGACAGAAAGAACACTGCGATAGGGATTGCTCCAGCCTACTCCCCCGAGAGCGCTGACCATCACGCGCCCGGCCTTCGTGAACTTGCGGTTCTGAAGCACGTAGATTTTCTTGTCGGGATCGAGCCAGCTGAAGTTGTACTCGTCTCGTCCGGCGGCATCGGCCCGGCTCCAGGCCCCGGCCATCAGCGACAGCCACACGGCCGCCCCGATGACCCACAGAAACCGCCCACCCCACATCCTCAGTTGCCCAATTCCTTGGCTTTTCATGGTCTTGCCCTCAAGTCTGAAGAGTTTCAGACCAAAGGGCAAGGCATTCTCAAACGAAATGTTCAGGAATTCGCCCTGAACCGTCAACCCCCTGACGACCGCGAAGGACGATCACTTTGAATCGCGCAACGGTGAGTCGCAATCGGCAAGGTGAGGACAATGGCGACAATAGTGCGCTGGCCTTGCAGCTACCGAATCATTGATCGAAAACGACATGCCCTGCTCACCCACGAGCGACACGATCCGTTCCGCCTCCTTCGCCCAGCGAGTCACTTCTTCATCCAGAGCAGCGATCTCGATCGCCACCGTCGTCTCGACGATCCCCGAAGCGCTGATCTGCACGAGAACGGCAGAAACCTCCTGCAGCTCGGCCCGTAAAAGATGCTTCAAAGCCCACGCGTACAGTCGAAGCTGAGGCGCGTAAAGGTCCAGAATTTCGTCGTCCGACTTGGGCCGAGAAACCACCTTGTAGTCGACGATGCGGTAGCGTCCCTCGCCCAGCTGGTCCACCCGATCAATGACCCCCACAAGCGAGACGGGTTCGATTCGACACTCAAACGGAAGTTCGGGCCACGACTGCACCACCGAAGCCTGGCCATCCCACCATTCGGCAAGGAGTTCGGCTCGAAGCCGCGCACTTCCCGCTTCGGCCTCGAGCGCTTCGAGTGCCGTCAACGACCTGGGTTTTCCCGATCGTGCTTCGATCACCCAGCGTTCGAGTACGGCATGCACCCGCTTGCCCAGCTCGCGAGTCGACAATCCCGAAGAGTGACCCTGTGAATCGAAGGGATCTTCACGCGAATCCTCTGGAACGTCCCTCCCCGACCACCGATCACGAATCAAGCGGGCATAGGCACGGGGACACCGCCCCAGCACGGTCCACTCTGAAACACTGTGGCGCGATCGAATCCACCCCGGAAACGGAACCGATCTTCGCGATTCAAGCACTGCCACGCTCTTCTCAGCCGGACTGACCTTCTCCGGAACTCCGGTTTCCGATTCGAGGAAAGGAATCTCCCGTCCCAGATGTTCGAGCCATCCCCTCCAGTGATCGAGATCCAGCGCCTTCTTTCGGTCCTGCTCGAAGCCCTTTTCAGAATCGATCGCCTCGCAGACGAACACCAACTGGGATCGAGCACGCGTGAGCGCGACATAAAAAAGGCGCTTCGACTCGGCGACCAGCGCCTTCTGCTCGAAATCCCGCCACTCCCGGTAGCTGGGATTTCGGTCATCCTTCTTGCCGTCTTCGCCTCTGGGCACCAGAAAGACTCCCCTCTCCCGGTCCACAAAAAGCATGGGGATACTGGAGCTTCGCGACTTTCGCCCGAAATCGACCAAAAAGACTCGGTCGAACTCCAAACCCTTGGAGGCATGAACGGTCAAGATCGGAAGCACTCCGCGATTCGCAGGGGGGGGAACCTCCTTCTCGCGCCGCCCCTTTTCTACGGCATCATTCAGGCGGCGCACCACCTCCTGAAAATCGCATCCTTCGAGTGACAGCCTTTCACATCGAACCCAGAGCGAGAGGAGCGACTGCCCCAGCTCCTGCTCGGCTTCATCGCCGAGTCCCGAGGACAGGAGCATCGACAAAAGTTCTCCAGGGCGGATGAGCTTCGAATGACAGGATGCCAGCGCCACCGCAATGGGATGCTCGGAGCTCCAGAAGGCTTCAAAATTGCCCTGCTCGCGCTTCCAGCGATC
>CAYSOA010000008.1:29898-77893 GCA_964432565.1 uncultured Bacteriovorax sp. | reverse complement strand
CGAGAACTCGTCCGAAGTTCTTCCGGCTACCAGGGGTTCATAGGCGAGCTGCGAAGCCGTGAACAGAGGTTCGCAAAGACGATTGACGGCATCAAGAACTCCAGGATGACTTCGAAAATTCCAAGTCAGCGACCTCCGGACGGGCAGCGTCGAGCACGACTGCTCGAACAGCCGCACATCCGCATCTCGAAAACGGTAGATACTCTGCTTTGGATCACCGACCACGCAGAGATTCGAACGATCCGGTCGCACCACCTGTTCGAGAATCCTCGCCTGAACCGGATTGGTGTCCTGAAATTCATCTACCAGCACCAGTGCAAAGCGCGCCTGAAGCGCACGACGCACGGCGGGGCTCTCGAGGGCCTGAAGCGCCGCCTTCTCGAGATCGGCAAAGTCGATTCCCGCGCTGCGACGCTTGAGTCGATCATAATAGGCCAGAACCTCACTCGCCACCCGGGCGGCGGCCTGAAGGTCCGGCTGTTCCGACTGGAGTGCCTGCGCCACGGTTCCGGCCGCTTCCAGTTCCCGAAAGCGAGCCAGCAGCCCCTCGGTTCCGGCCCGTCCCTCACGGGCGAGGATTTGCTGAAGCGACTGACTTCCCTCGCTGCCCCGATTCCAGAGCATTTCGAGGGCCCGACTCCACAGTCGCGACGCTTCGAGTTCCGACAAGACTCGTTCGTCACCGCGATAGCCGGCCTCCTTGGGAAACTCCCTCAGGATCGATCCACAAAGTCCGTGGATGGTCGTGATCGAGTGTCGTGAGAGATCAAAACCAGGATGCTCCCTCAAGGCACGAGCCAGCTTGGCCCGCAGATCGCTTGCCGACTTTTCGGTAAAAGACACGGCACAGAGCCGCGCCTCCGGCTGCGAGGACAGGAGTCGAACGCACTTCTCGACCAGGGTGGTGGTCTTCCCCGCTCCGGCTCCAGCGGTCACCGCCATACCGGCTCCCGAGGAGAGCAGCACCGACTCCTGCTCCGATGTCCAGCGCGGCCCGCTACTCATGCGTCGACCTCCTCGCCCGCGCCATCGGCACCCTCGACCCACTCGCGCCGGGCCCTGCCACAAACCAGGCGCGCGCGGCACTCCCGGCACTCCCGCGCACCAATGACCGGATCGGCATCAAAGCGTCCGTCGGCGTAGCCCTCGACGACGGCTTCGATGCGCTTCTCGAGCAGATCCCAAAGCTCGTCGGGATCTCCCTCGTAAAGGCCGCTATTGGTACCGCCGAGCTTCGTCAGGCGCCCTTCACCTTTGCCGTTCAAGCGTTTGGGAAACAGGCCGACTGAGCGACGTCCCTCGCGAGTCAGCTCAACAAACTGTACCCCGAGGACAGGCTTCTCGAATCGGCTTCGGGCCGCAATCGCGTAGAACGGAAGCTGTAATCGATATCCTTTCTCCCGAATATCGCCTCCCTTGAAGCCCTGTGTTCCCGTCTTGTAGTCCAGCACGAAAAGCCCTTCGGGATGCTCGTCGATTCGGTCAGACTTGCCCACCACCACGGCGCGCCGACCTCGCGAATCCGTCCACGAATGCTCCAGCCTGGCATCATCCTCTGCGGCAAGCAGCTTCACTCCGGATCGACCGCGATACTCGAGCTCGGCCTCAAGAAAAGTATCCAGAACAGCCAGAGCCTGCCTCTCAATCTGCAGTTCAAGCTGCGGCGTGCGAATCCAGCCCGGAACACCTCCGGTCTGGAGCGCCTCGGCCCAGACCTCCCGCCAGATGCGGTCGACCTGGGGTCGGCTCGAGTCGGCACCCGACTGTTCGAGCTCACGCACCAGTCGTTCAACCGCTCGATGCAGCAGGACGCCACGAACCCGCGGCCAAGGCTCGAGATCGGCCTCCTCGCGCTCCGAGAGCTTCCAGCGGGCCTGCAAAAGGCCCAGAAACGAACAGCGACTCATGGCATCGAGTGCCGTCGCCGAAAGCCGCACCTCGGCGTCCGAGGAGACTGGATCCAGCTGCACCCGCGCAGGCGTGGCACGACGGACCAATCCGTAGCTCTCCAAAAACCGGGCGTGCGCTCCACGGTTCACGCACGAAAGATCCTCGGGTGCACCCAGCTGTGAAAGAAGCGCCTCGAGGCTCTCCCGCTCCGAGCCGTCCATCTCAAACTGGTGATCCAAAACTTGAATTTCTCGTGCCGTTGCGATCCAGCCTCGCAGCGCTTTCAGGCGTGCTTCTGCCAGCGCCGTCGCTCCGTTGATCGCAAACTCAGAGGCCAGCAGATCGCGCTCGCGCCCCCCCCAATAAAGATCCGCCGGAGTCGTCGGCGAAAGCCAGGAGGCCGGCACTCCAAGAATCCACAGGCGATGGGCCAAATGAACGGCATTGGCCTGGCTCATCCGATAGATGCGAACCCCCTCGGCAGGCTTCAGGGCGGTCACCGGAGGCGACGCCAGCTCCATTCGGCCCCGGATGCGCTCGAGCCAGAGCGGCAGTCGCCACTCGACGTCCAGCAGATCCAGCCGCTTCAGGTCGATTTCGAAGTCCTCCCAGAACTTTTCCACCCACCCGCGAACCCGGACATCCGAAAAGAGCGGCAGAACTTGAACACGATGCGCCTCTCGAAGCCCGGAAAAACTCAGTCGTTTCGAAAACGCCTCGTCGATCCTCACCAGTTGATCAAGAACCGAGCCTTCGAGCAGCCCGTAAAGCAGCGATCGCACCGCAGTGAAGCCGGGCCGCGGAGAGAGCTCGGCCAATCGCTTCTGGACTCGAGCCAGCACCGTGCGCTCGCAGCGGAGCGGTCCGTGCATCGATAGAAGGGCTTCGACGGCCGTACTGCTCCACCGAGAGGCGACTACCTCAAGAGGAAGAAACACCTTTTTAAAGCTCTCCGACAGGCGCGTCTCAAGAGGGTCGCGCGGGTCATGCTCGGGAATTCCCGCTTCCTGTAGAGCACGAGCCAATGCCAATCGCAGTTCGTGGGCGCCGTCTGGAATCAAGATCACCTGCTGCGCCCACTGGCCGCGCCGTGCCTCCTCAGCCAGTTCCGCCGTCAACCACTCGAGACTGTCGTGAGGCGTGTGAGAACGACTCCAACGCCACTCGGCGGCAGGCGAATCACCGTCCCCGGCAGTCTCGCCAAAGATCGACTCGATTCGCCCCTCATGAACCGTCATCAGCCCGCCCAGTGCCTCGAAAAAGCGCGCCTCGAGCGACTCGGACGGACGTGCCTGAAAGTGAATCAGTACCCTTCGCCCCTGGAGAATGGCCGGAACGACCACCGGCTTTTGCAGAGATGAAATCCCGACTTTTTCGAGCTTTTCAGTCGCCAGACGCAGCAGACGAGGAGAATCCGCCAGTCCCAGCGCCTCCATCCACCCTTCAAGAGCTTCAGAGAGACGAACGATCTCCGCCCTGAGCTCCGCATCGCCCAATTCGCGGGACACCAGCCGCTCTTCCATCACCTCGCGCTCGTCGGCGTGAGCGGGCCCTGAGCGACATGCCAGCAGCGCCTGGTCGAGACGTCGAAAGAAACCTTCCTGACGCTTCAACTCCCTCAGCCGTGGAAACCCGGACAGCACGGCTCGATTTCCGAAGAGAAGTCTCAGGTACTCCTGCCTGCCTGAAGGAGAAAGCAACTCCGGAGCACCTTCCTCATCCTTCAGGATCTCCATCGCAAGCTGATCGACCGAAACGATCCACGTTCCGGCAATGCTTCCCACCCGGGCCATCACGGCGTCCTTGATCTGCTCCCGGGCGTGCCCCGCGCCTACGACAAAAAGGACGCTCGGCTCCAACCCTTCGAGAAGCGAAGCGTCCCAGATCACAGCGACTGCATCGCTTCCTGATAGGCGTTCTCAAAGAACGCAATTCCCTGCCCGGGCGATCCTGCGCGCCCCGGCTGAACCGTCCACTCGGGATGCTGGGTCCAGCGGACGAAATCTTCGGGATGGGGCATCAGTCCGAAGATGCGGCCGGTGGGATCACAGATTCCGGCCATGCGCTCCTCACTGCCGTTCAGGTCGGACTCGTATCGCAGGCAAGCCATCCCCAGGCGCTCCATTCGGGCCCAGACCTCGAGTCTCGACTCGGCGGCGATGACCACCCGACCTTCGTAATGCCGAACAGGAAGATCCAGGCTTCCCATACCCCGGGTCCAGATGCAGCGATTGCCGACGGGCACCAGGCGCGTCCACTCATTGAGCAGTCTTCCGTGATCGTTGCGCGTGATCGAGAGTCCCTTGGCGAACGCCCCCAGCCGCAAAAGAGCCTGAAATCCGTTTCCGATTCCCAGCACGAGGCCGCCTCGCTGGACGAACTGAGGA
Organism: uncultured Bacteriovorax sp.; assembly: GCA_964432565.1. Lineage (GTDB taxonomy): Bacteria > Bdellovibrionota > UBA1018 > UBA1018 > UBA1018 > CAIOHW01. The sequence continues at coordinate 73,616 of CAYSOA010000008.1, read as the reverse complement.
AAATCCCAGCCGAGTCCGTAACGCAGCTTGAGCGAAAGAACCTTGCCCGCACCCAGATGGTCACCGAATGAGGCCCCTCCCGGAATCGCCAGCGCCTGAAATCTCGACGACAACCGATCGAGCGTCAGCTTCTCGCGCATCAAGGAGCCCAGCGACCGAATCTCCACTTCGAATCGAGCCAGGGCAAACGCATGAGCCGTCTCGCGCACGCCGCCCAGCGCATCGCCCCCCAAAATCAGCACTCTTGGCGCACGGCTCATCGTGAACCTCCCGGCTGGCTCCAGGCCCGCCTGAGCTCAGAAACGGGAACACTCCAGGCACCAAGAACATCCAGGCGATCCGCCGAGGTCACTGAACCGATGCGTTGATACGGAAGTCCCATCGAATCCCACTCGTTTTCGAGGATCGCCCCGTCCGCATCACTGCAGGAGATCACAAAACGATGAAACCCCTCACCAAAGGCCCACGCCTCCGGAAAGACCTCTCCCGGCATCCGCAGCACGGCACCGAGATTTCGCGCAAATGTGCATTCTGCGACAGCCAGAAGCAGCCCTCCGTCAGACACATCATGCACCGAGCGAATTCGACCCTGCTCCTTCCCCATACCGCCCCCCAACCATCCAAAAATCCTGCGGGCCAGGTTCCAGTCGGGATCGGGACGGGCCGAAACCGGGTCAGCACATCCGAACAGCTCGGCAAAACGAGATCCCGCCAGGGTTCCCGGCTCCGGACCGAGCACATAAATCGCATCACCAGCAAACTTGAATTCGGCACTTCGCGGACGACGCCGGCTAGCCACCCGACCGAGCGCGTGGCAGACGAAGACTCCGTTCGAGGCTCCATCGATATCCCGAACCTTCGCAGTCAGAATCGGCAGGCCCAACTCCATGGCTGCGTCGCGAGCGCCCTCAAAACTCTGCAGCAGCTCGGCTGCAGGCACCGGGTGGCGCTCGACGGCAGGCCCGAACCACTGCATGGCCAGCCCAGCCACCATCTCAGAGCCACCCATCGCGCCTCCGACGGCCAGCCAGTTGCGAACGGCTTCATCGACCGCCATTTCAGCCTGCCAACGCGCTTCACGAACTCCCTCTCGCTGGCAAAGTCCTACGCCAAGGCCGACCTCATGGCCCTCACTGGCAGTCCATTCGGAAAGACCGATCAACTGATGACCCACGAGAATCACGGCTCCGTCATTCGGCCCGTGGCGCAGGCTCGAAGTCCCCACCCCACCGGCATTCAGGGGCTTGATATCGGCGTGCCCCTGAGCCTCGACATCCGCTGCCTGCAGATAGGGTTCGGGAGAACGAATTGACTGATACCCCAGAAGATCCATCAGGATACGATCCCCCCTCTTCTCGAAGGGAGGATGCTCTGGAGCGCGGTAGCTCCGGCGCTGGGGCTCGGGTGGCAGAACGGGAGAAGACTGCATCACCACGGGGGGAATGGGGGGACCATTCCAAAGCCAGGTGACGGGAAAGTCGGCGACCGGAACCGAGCGTCGGGTCAAAAGCATCCGCCCCGACTCATTGAATTCGCCTACCGGAAGAACCTCTAGCCCCCAGACGGCGAGCCGCGCATGAACTTCGGCAAGGCTCGACGGGGGAACCACGAGAAGAAACGGTTCGCGACGATCCAGAAGAACCGAGGCTTCAGCCTGAAGCCCGCCCACCTCCTGCGCCAGTTCGAGGGCAGCCGGAACCAGCGAGGTTCCAACGTCACAACGAATGGCCGAAAGAAGGCCCAAGGACTGAAGTTCAGCCAGGGCATCGAGGCTTCTTCGCTGAAAGACCGGATCTTCGCGGTACTCCGAAGCGGCGGCCTCGGAGATCAGAACCAGAAGTCGGTCACCGGAGCGCACAGACTGCCGGATGCGTCGCACCACCACGCCCAGTCCGGCCGATGCCACCCACGGTACGGTGGAGCCTTCCGTCAGGACAGCCTCGGCACCGGCGAGCACGGGAATCTGGGTTCGAGTCGTCGAGTACTCGAGCGACTCCATCTGCTCCTGCCGCTGCGACGCTCCCGCACCGGACGGAAGTGCATGCACGAAACTCTGAGCCAGTGGCAGCGACGGCCACTCACTACCCATCAGGGATCGCTGTCCGCCCTGAAGGCCAAGCAAGGTATTCTCCCTTGCGGTTCCAGTCGCTTTTAACGGTGCTCCCGAAAGCGTCACTGAAAGCCAGAGCGACTCGTCGAGCGCCAGCACGCCGGGGCGATGATCTCCCCCCGAAACAATCCAGGATTGGGGATTCTGCTGGACGGTGGCCCCGGCCGTCGATGAGAGCAGTCCCGCCTCGAGCGGCAAAGCCTCTCCCGCGGACCCGGCCGGTAATGCCGAGGAATCGGTATCGACGAACCGAGCGCGATGCACTGGACGACGAATCTCAGACGCCCACGCAGCCCCAATGACCTGAAGTTCGGCCAAAGTCGGGTGCCGCGGCAACCCCCGCGCTGACCGCTGGCGAAACGCTTCGGGTGTATTCCAACTTTCAAGAAGGAAGCGCAGTTCAGCGAGCGTCAGCTTTCTTCCCAGCTTCGGAGACAACTCATCGAGCCGAGCGTCGCGTTGCGAGGAGTCCAGCACTCCCCAGTCGATCACTTCGTCGACAGGGGAACCGGCCTGGGAAGCCTCGGTACCGACTTTTGCCGACCCGATTCGGCGCGCAAACGACTGCAACGTCGGACGCGCCTCACGAAGAACCGGGGCGACTCGAGCAGCCTCGTCGCTGCGAACGCGATCCTGAAAGAAGCGTTCGTTTCCAGAAAGTTCGTGTTCAGGAAGAAAACTCCAGGTTTCGAACGCAGCGTTGCACCAGAGATTACGGGCCAGGCTCGAAAGATCCTCATTGCGAATCTCCGGCCCTTCGAGCACCAAAAGCTGGCCGGTCGAGGCCTTGACGCCCGGAAGTGCGTCACCCAGTACCAACCTCATGGCCTCGATCGTGGCCTGAGCGGTCGAGTCAGTCACGCCCGGACGCAGCCGACGCTCGAGCCCCCAGAATACTCCCGGACGGGTAGGCGACGCCTCAAGCAGGTCCTCAATTCCTCCCTGCTTGCCCGAGGCTGACGGAATGAGGTTTCCGGTAAAAAGCCACTGGGTAGCACGGTCCTGAAAAATCTCCTGACAGGCAGGAATGATCTCTTCGCGAGACCGGGGAATCTCGAGCCAGTACACATCCAGCAGTCGTGCCCAGCGGATCTTTTTTCGAAGCACGGGGTCGCGGGCCTGGATGCGCTTGAGCAGCATCTGGGCGGGAGGATCTGGAAAATCCGGGCGCGTGGCCACTTCAATGCGAACGAACATGGCGGAATCTTGCCTGATGTCCCGGGCTCGATCAAACCCGAAAGACCGGTTTTTTTGCCCTCTTGCCGGCCTCAAATGCTGTGGATTATGCTGTTCTCAGGAGTGCCGCTGCTCGCATGAACGAACAAAGCCCGGTAACGGGAGTGATCAACGAAAACCAAGTCATCATCGACTTCGGAAAACATGAAGGCAAAACCGTCGCCGAGATGGCCGAGCTTGATCCCGAATTCTACCAGCGACTGGCCACCGAAAAGGAAAACGGCCTTTTCGCGATTCGCCGCCAGCGAGACAAAAGCTTTCGCCTCTACATCAATCCGTTGACCCAGATGGACGTCTGAGCCAGCCAGATCAGCGAGACTTCAGCCGACGCTAGAGCGTCTGCCCTCGAAACACCTCGACCGCAGGTCCGGTCATCCACACGGGGCTCGCAGGCTTGCCGTCCCACTCCAGAACGAGAGTTCCACCAGGCAGGTGTGCCTCCACCTTACGGCCCGTTTGTCCCGACAGCACTGCGGCAACCGCCGAGGCACAGGCCCCGGTGCCACAGGCGAGCGTCGGCCCTGCTCCCCGCTCCCAGACTCGAACCCGAATCTCCGAGGAGGACACCACCTCGACGAATTCCACATTCGTTCTCTTTTCGAAGCGAGGATGGGTTTCAATCACCGGCCCCCAGCTCTCCAGGAGAACCTCCTCGGCTTTCGAGACGAAGATCACCGCATGGGGATTTCCCATGCTGACTTCCCAGAACTCAAACGAACCCCCACTCGTCTCGAGGCGCTCGCTCTGCCCTGCCAGAAACTTCGGAGCCCCCATGTTCACCCGCACCTGGCGCCCCTGAATCGAAACAGTCAGCACTCCCGCCCCGGTCTCCATCGCATAGCTCAAGCGGCCCTTGAGCGAGTCGGGCCCATGATCGTGCAGATAGAGAGCGACCGCACGGATTCCATTGCCGCACATTTCGGCGCGAGAGCCGTCAGGATTCCAAATCTCCATGCGCGCCTGCGCCTCGGGATGTCGCGAAGGTCCGATGAGCAGGAGCTGGTCGCAGCCGATGCCGAACTGACGATGCGCCAGCGCCGCCGCCACCTTCGAATCAATAAAAACAGGCTCGTCTGAAAAACCGGCAAACTCATCGAGCACGACAAAGTCATTGCCAAGGCCATGCATCTTGGTGAAGCGCACTCGAGGCATTGAAACAGGAGGCATCATGCCCCGAATCTAGCACGACCCTTCAAACCCCACCAATTTAGAAGCCCATCGCTGAAGTGGCCGCACCACCTCCGCCTCGTTCCAGCGAGCCCACCTTGCGCTTCACATGACGAATGGTGCGCTCGTACTGGGTTTCGCAAGCTTGTTGTTGGTTTATATTTTCGCCGCCCTTCAATTTAGAACTTGTACAGGCTTCGATCCCGTTATTCAGCATGGCAATGGCACCCTCGGCGCCACTCCCACTGATGTCTTCCAGGCTGGACAGCAGATCCTGAAGGGCATCTCCATCATCATCGCACCAGCCGCTGACGTGTCGACAATCTTCAAGCCGGTCAAGATCCCGCTCGATTCCGCCCAACGCCTTCTCCATCGCCTCGGCCGCGCACTTTGCCGACGCCGCGAGCATCTTGGACTTCAGGCTGTTGAGTTTGGCGATCTTCTCGTTTGCCTCTTTTTCGGCATCCGCCATTCCCTGATAGGCGTCCTTGAACGAGTCCTTGCCCACTTTCTTGAGCGGCGGCGTCGAACCGGCACCGATTGCCGCCAGAAAGTCCTCGCCCTCGGGATTCTTGTACAGTCCGCTCAGCGCTTCGTCGTCGTCCTTTTCAAAGGCTCGACCCTCAACATCCTCAAGTTCCACCGAAGAACCCACGCCCAGCTCGGACAAAAAGCGATTGAGCTCGTCCTGCTGCTGGATGACCAGCTGGTTTGGAAAGGCCATCGCCCGCGCCAGCGAGGTTCGCATCGCATCGATCTTCTGATTGGCCTCGTTGGCGTACTTCGTCTTGGCCTGATCCACCTGGGTAATCGTGCTCTTCAGGTAATCGTGCTGTGCCTGAAGATCGGCCGTACAGCCCTTGAGCCCCGCGCATTGAATGACGAGATCCCTCACGGCACCATTACCGGGCACGACCATGTTCAGCTTCGTGAGGTCGCTCTTTCCAAGATAAAGATCCTCGAAGCTCGACTGCACCTGGTTCATGCACTCGCCCTGAATGCGAGGTTTGGCGGTCGTGCACTGATCGAGCTGAAGCGGCACGTTTCGTCCCAGCAGCGGCTTGACGGCATCGACATAGCTGCGATTGGCCTCGAAGAAGAATTTCTTGGCATTGGCGCTCTGCTCCTCCTCCGATCTCTTGATCTCCAATTGCAGATCCACGAGCCGACTTCCGCCACTCGAGGCTCCCCGTCGTTCTCTCGAAACCTGCACCTTGGCCGTATTAAAGCAGCCCTCCGCCTTCCTGAGAACGCGATCGGCCACCCGGAAATTCTTATTTTCGAAGCCCGACAATCGTCTGCGAATTTCGTCTTTGAAGTCATCAAAGCCAAACCAGAGCTGACTGGTATTGCTTGTCAGCTGGTCGAGCCGCTGCGGCGAGGACGGGGGCGCGCCAATCGAACGAGGCACCGAAGCGAGCAGCCTTTGAAGCGCTCCTCCCAGCGACTGAACCCCGGCAGCCGCCTTCTTGTCGGCGACCGCATTGCGCTCGATGCGCCCGCCTTCTCCCAGATAGAAGCTCGCCCTGTAGAGACACCCCAGGTACGTGAAGTAATCGACATCCGGGCCATTGGGTTCACACTGATAGCGTTTTCCCTGGGTCCCCCCTTCGGCAATGCAGCTCGTCGTGAGCTCAAGAGTGCGTGCCTGCACCTGCTCCAGCAGAAACTTGCGCCGATCGTCGATCTCGCGGTTCTTCTGCTTGAAAAGTTCGATGACCCCCTGCGGCCCCTGCATCTGATCGAGCGCGGCCTGCATCTCTTCGGTTGCCTGAATCAGGCCCTTGGCTCCTGAATCCGAATTGCCGTTGAGTCGCTCGCCGATGGTTTTGTTCTGCTCTTCGAACCCCTTCTTGATCTGATCGAGCTGGCGCAGGGCACTCTGGGCTGCCTGAATCTCCTGTTCAAAGCGCTGGCGCTGCTGGCCGATCATCGACTCCATCAATGAGGCCCCTCGCTGCAGGCAATCGAGCTTGCCCCGGGCTTCGGCGATTCGCGCCTTCTTGCACTGCTGTCCGGTCACGGCCTGCGTGATCTTGGCCGACTGGGCGATCACAAAGCCCGGTCCCATGAAGTCGCAGGACAGCTCCAGCTCGACGTCCACATCGTCACCGGCCAGGGCGCAGGCGGCGAGACCACGCACTGAGGTGGCAAAGCTCTGCCCCGAACACTGCGAAAGCACCGACGAGAGGTTGGAGATTTGATTGGGCGTGAAGGAAGGTACGGGAGGAACAGTGAATGCGGGTGCTGCCTCCTCGGCGAGAGACGCTCGCGGAAGCACCACCACTAGGGTCAGAAGCACCGCTGCGAAAAACAAAGCCCCACGTCCTGACACTTTCCCCTGAAACCGGCTGAGTGAAGCCATCACGCGTGTGTCCCCCAAAAACCAAGTATAGCCGCTCTGCAGCATTTGAGAAGCCTTTCGAAAAAAAGACGGTTTTTGTCGCCCCACGAAACAGGTCTGGCGGGACACAGGAGGCCCGGCCATTTGGCCAGAGGCTTGAATACGAAATCAGCGATGGACCTTCTGGATACGCAGATCGTGTTTCGAAATTTTCCGCTCACGCTGGCGCTTCGCACTTCGGTGTATCAGCGCGTCCTTCGACTGCAGCGTACGTACGGTCGCATCATTCGCTGCACCGTCACGGCAGGCTATCCCCACCACCGGCATCAGGTCGGAAACCGAGTGAACGTTCGGGTCTCGCTCACGCTTCCGAGGGGTCGCGTGGTGACGACTCATGCACTTTCTCCGGGACTCTCTCACCCCAGCCTTCAGATCGCCCTTCGCGATGCCTTCAACGCCGCACGACACCAACTCAGACGACAAGTGGATCGCAGACGGGGACGCGAGCTGTCTGAGCGGGGGGTCGGCCTGCGGGGACTGGACCAGGAATCGCGGCGTCTGGCCAGTGCGAGCGATGATTCGTGGCGCCGCGCCCCCACACGAGGGGCCGAGCGGGCGCGGGCCAAGCGACAAAGGCGCTCGTCCTGAGGCCCCGACGACGCTGACCTGAAAACACTAAGAAGCGCGGCGCGGAAGCTTCACCCTCGGAGGCGGGGCTCCTGCCGCCTGACGCCTTGCCCGCGGCTGAGGTTCGGCGTCCTCCGGGGTGAGATCGGCAAACTCCAGATCCAGCGCATGAGCCTCGAAGAATTGCTCATGTCGACTCTGCTCACCAGGCAGCCCGCTCGACAGATGGGGCTGCCAGCGCAGCTCGCTGTCGCCCCCCTGAAGGCCTCGAGAGTGCTCGTCCCCCGACATCTCGGAACCCTCACGAGACTCTTCGGCCATGTCGAGCTCATACGGATTTCTTGCCATCAGCTCGTCCACCCCCAGCAGCTCGCCCTCGCGAGCGAGCTCCTCGCCAGGCTGCTCGACGCCATGATGATGAAGCACCTCGTCTCCGCGCAGGCTACCCTCCTCACACATGTCGAGCTGCTGCTCGATCGAACCGGGAAGGCCAAATTCCGGCTCCGGATCTCCAGGGTTTCGTCGCTCGGGATGCCGTTCCTTGGGAAAGCGCTTGAGAGATTTTTCCATGCTCTGACGACGTGCAAGCAGCGGTCCGCGAAACCAGTCTGGCGGCAGTCCGAATGAACTTGAAAGTTCCGCCTCTGCGCATCAAATGATTCCATGAGAACGCCTCTGCCGCTTGCTCTGCCGCTTGCTCTCTCACGCACCGCTGTCGCCGCCTCCATCATCGGGTCGACGACCTTCTTCCTTCAATCCGCCCGGGCCACGCCCTACCCTCATCCTCGCGAGCTTTCTTCCATTCGCCTTGCCCCTGGTGCAGTGGCAACCTCGAATCAACCGACCCCTCTTGATCAGGCGCGCGGCCGCGAGGTGCTGCGCATACAGATCGACTGGCAACCAGACGAAACCTATCGGCTGAGCGAACTCGTCCTCGAGCCATCCGGAACGAGCGCCCTGTTGAACCGCATGCGAAAGGTCGGCGACCATCGATTCGGAAGCTATCACGCCACCCTTCTCGATCCCGCGACCCGCCGGGTGCTGGACCGGGACAGCATCGGCACGGGAAAGGAGTTTCGAAAGCTGACCCGGGCATTGAGCTTTCGCTTCGCGGTGCCGAAAACCGAAGTCCTGCTTCAACTCGAGGCCGAGGCGCCCGTGACCGGCGAGCGCCAGCAGGTCCTACTCACTCGGCTCCTGCCGCAGGACTTCAAGCGCCTTTCACTACGCTCCGACCTCGACGTCACCTTGCTTCGACCGGCGCAGGTCGAGCCAGCACTGGTGCTCGCGATCTTTTCAGAGGGCTACACCCGAGCTTCGCAGAAGGCCCGATTTCTCAAAAGTGCGCGCGAGGTCGTCGCCACGCTGGAGCGCTCGCGCTTTCCGATGCAGGAACACTTGGACGTTCGAGCGGTCTTCGGCACCAGTCGTGAGGCGCTCGGAGCGGCTCGAGACCTCGGATTGCCGGTTCGCGAGCGGGACTCTTTTCTGGGACTGTACTACCCGTACTGGAACCCGTTCGAGCGCTGGTACCATGTTCTGTATCCGACACGGGAATCTCGCTTTCGTGGCGCCATCGGCCAGGTCGCTTATGATTATGCCTTCGTGCTGGTCGACCGATCGGATTACTGGGGCGTGGGAAACTTCAAGGAGTTGACGGCCATCCCGGCGCATTCGCAGCATTTCTCCTACCTGCTGCTTCATGAGTTTGGACACTTTTTCGGGCTCAACGAGGAATACGAATCCGGCGGCCGCACCGAGCTGGAGTTCGCCCCCCTGATTCCCGAACCCTGGTCTCCGAACATCACCTTCCAGCCCGACGCCGCCACGCTGAAGTGGAAACCATTCGTCTCAACGAACACGCCCGTTCCGACCGGTGATCACTTCTGGCGCGCCAATCCGCCGGTCTATGGCGCCTATCGTGGCGGCTACGCCCAGTCGTCCAGCATCGCGCCGTCACACAAGCCGGGCCATTCCTGCATCATGAAAAATGGCGGTCAATTCTGCGCCGTCTGCCGCGCCGGAATCACGGACGTCATTCGCCGCGACCTTGGGCTGGATTGAGTCGTCACGCTTGACATTAACCAATAAACTGAGGACAATTATTGGGTATGTTCAAGCGACTTCTTCAGCCCTCTCTTCAACGCTCCTTCTTTCTATTCGGGCCTCGATCCACGGGTAAATCCACCCTCCTGAGGGAGCTACTGCCGGAGAGCAGGGCCCTGTGGCTGGACCTGCTCGACCCGGAGCTCGAGAGACGGCTGGGACGCTCCCCCAACAGGCTGACTGCCATCCTGGACCAGGAGCGGTCCACGACCGGACGAAAATGGGTGGTCATCGACGAGGTACAGAAGATTCCCGAGCTTCTTTCGATTGTTCAGCAGCAAATTTCAGCCAGACGCTTCCATTTTGCGCTGACCGGATCCAGCGCGAGAAAACTCAAGCGAGGCGGAGCCAACCTCCTCGGAGGCCGGGCCTCCTGGTTTGAACTTTCCTCGCTCACCCATGTCGAACTCGAAAAAGCGTTCGAGCTTTCGGACGTGATCCACTGGGGCTCGCTGCCGGAGACCATCGAGCTTGCGGAAGAGGAGCGTCTCCGCTTTCTTCGCGCTTATTCCTCGATTTACCTTAAAGAGGAAATCATCGCCGAACAGCTCGTTCGCAAGGTCCAGCCGTTTAGAGACTTCATCGAGCTTGCGGCCATCCAGTCGGGACAGATCCTGAACTACGCCAAGTTCGCTCGCGATTGCCAGGTGGACATCACGACCATCCAGACCTATTTCGAGATCCTCGTCGACACGCTGGTCGGCTTCGAGCTGCCCGCCTTTCACGACTCGATTCGAAAGCGACAGCGCACCAATCCGAAGTTCTACTTCTTCGACAGCGGAGTCTGCCGCGCCCTGGCCGGCACGCTCGAGGAACGACTGGTTCCCAGAACTTCAGCCTATGGGGTCGCATTCGAAAACTTCGTGATCACTGAATTTCGAAGGCTCATGCAGGCATACGAAAAGGACTGGCGCCTTTCCTATCTTGCAACCAAGGACAACCATGAGGTGGACCTGATCGTCGAGCGGCGACCAAACTCCCTTGCTTTGGAGATCAAATCCAGTGATCGGGTCGATCCGGTCGAGGTGAAGAAATTCGAGCGACTCGCGGGGGACCTTCCTCGCTCGGCTCTTTACTTTGTCTCGCAGGATCCGGTGGCCCAGAAATTCGGCTCAGTTCACTGCCTGCACTGGAGAGACTTTTTCAAGGAGGTCTTTTGAGGGGGCTTGCCCGAGCTCACCGGCCGATCGCGCCCGAACAGTCGATGCCGGCACCGGGCGTGTAGCGCCCGGGAAAATACACTTCGACCGATCTCGCACGGGATTCACGCCGAATCCGGTCACGCCAGTGTCGCTCGAGGCTCGGCAGGCCCTCGGCCTGGTTGGTCACCATCCAGTGAACGCCTGAAGCGTCGGTCCCCTGAAAGCCGTTGAAGAAATTCACCGACTCGCTCGTACCGCTCCCACGCGAGTCCACCTCCAGGAATCGTCCCGCCACACGAATCACTTCGAGCCGGGTTGAGAGAATGGCGGCGATACGATCGAGCGAGGCGAGATCGAATGAGTCGTAGGGCCTTCGTGGAGACGCGTTTCGTGCCCAGGACGGCACGAATCCATCGACGTAAACCTGTCGCAGGGACTCCAGACGCGCGCGCTCATCACCCGAGGACTGTGGCAGCACCTCATCGATCGTCGGCACGACCAGACGCGGGTCATCGAGCAGCACTCGGCCGCCGGGCAGCGCAACGAGAAACAGGTCGAGATGGCGGCGCGAGGGAAGTTCGAGCAGATTTTCAGGTAGAACGCCCAGGTCCTTGGCCACTTCGAGATGAGCCTCGTCGTGGGTCACCTCGCGCCCCTTCACTCGCACCAGAAAGCTTTGCGCACGATCGACCAGCCCTCCGCCCGAAAGCACGTAGGGCTCGCCGCCAGAAAGGCGCCCTGTGATCAGCGCCCCTCCTTCAGGAAACGCCACCGCCAGCGATCGCGACCGAGCAAACCGCGAAAGCGGCAGTCGGTAGGGCCCCTCGGGATTCTCGTCGTCATAGACGCCGCGACTCAACCCATCGAACCACGGAAGCGACAGGCCCGGGGTCGACGCCGGATAGTCGGCCGGACCGACAAACCGTCCCGACTCATCAAAAAGGGCGACGTCCTGGGTCCACTGGTAGGTGCGGCCCAGCGACTCGAGCCTGAAACCGTGGCGGTGAGAAATCGCCTCGATCTCGGCCCAGCGCCGGGAGTCCTTGAAGTGCATGTTTTCTTGAGAGAAGTACCACGCCTCGACTCGGCCCGAGCCGTCCTCGGGCATCAGAGGTGTTGCGGCTTTCGCAGCCTCCGCTGCCGACGTGGGGAGAGGCCCAACCAAGACGGCTGCTAAAAAGTAGGCAATGAGTGCAAGCGAGGGGCTGCGACGCACGGTCATGCCGAGCGGTTAGCAAAATTAATGCATTGCGTCAATCCCTTGGAGCCCTGAACGGGCCTGCCGTGAGTGTCTCACTGTAAGCCTTCTCGTCAAAGCCCACGAGCACCCGCTCGCCCGCCCCGCCACCGACGACCACCAGCGGGCGCTTGATCAGCTTGCCGTCGGCTGCGAGCGCCTCGGCCATCTGCTCGACGCTCATCTTCGGCAGCTTCTCGCCAAACTTGCCGTCCCGGTAGGACAGGCCACTCGTATTGAAAAACTTCTTCGGTTCGACACCCGACGACTTCATCCACTGGAGCAGCTCCGACTTCTTCGGCGGCTGCTCGACGATGGGAATCGCTTCGAACGCGATCTTGCGCGACTCGAGCCACTTCCGGGCTTTCACACACGTACTGCACTTGGCGTATTCAAAAAATCGAATCGACATGCGCCCCTCATATCCGGCGCCGGCAAAAAGAAAAAGGGCCAGCCTTCCTTCCCGGAAAGCCGACCCCTTCTTCTCTCCCTGTGAAACAGGAACTCTTTTGCCTAAGCGCGCTCGTGAGCGAGCTCGCGAATCGACTCGGTGATCGAGCCGAGCTGCGGCACCGAAGCCATTTCGAGCGCATCCGCAAGGCCCACGCCCGGCGTGAAGGCGCCGGCCAGAAGCTTCGGACGGGCTTCGAGCTCGTAGAAGAGCTCGTCGACCGTACGGCGAATCAGGTGCTCACCGAAGTTCGTCACTTCAGTGTCTTCGTTGACATAAAGGACGCGTCCGGTCTTCTTGATCGAAGTCACGATCGCGTTCCAGTCGTACGGCCAGAGCGTGCGCAGATCGATCGTCTCGACCGAGATGCCTTCCTGAGCCAGGGCGTCGGCGGCCTGGTTCACGAGCGGCATCGTGCGTCCGTAGCTGACCACGGTCACCTGATCGCCCGAGCGGCAGACCTTGGCCTGGCTGAGCGGAATCTCGTGTTCACCAATGTTTGGCCACTGCGACTTCCATTGCGAACGATCGCCCAGCGGAGCATCAATCATCGACTTGAGAGTCTTTTCATCCGGCTCTCCCGGCAGGAGCTCTTCGCCCCTCATGCGGGTCAGCGCCTTTGGAATCAGGAACATCGTCGGATTGTCGTCCTTCAGGCACGAGATCATCAGCCCGTACGCATCGGCCGGAGTCGACGGCATGACGATCTTCCAGCCCGGAATATGCGTCATCGTCGCATCGAACGAATGCGAGTGGTAGATCGAGCCGCGAATGCCGCTTCCGACCGGAGTCATGACGGTCATCGGCAGATTCCACATGCCGTTTGAAGCCCAGCACTGATTGCCCGCCAGCTTCAGCAGGTCGATCGTGTTGTAGATGTAGTCGGCGAACTGGATTTCAGCCACGCAGCGCGACCCCGCGAACGCGAGGCCCATGGCCGCACCGATGATGCCGCGCTCGTCGAGCGGCGAATTCCAGGTGGTCTTCAGACCCTGGGTTGCCGTGAACACGCCGCCGAGCGGTGGTCCAACGTCTTCGCCGAAGATGTTCTTCACGCCCAGATTTTCTTCACCATAGTGAAGGGCCATCCGGAGGGCCTGAACCATCGTTGCCATTACCAGTACCGTCCTTTCTGACCGTAGTAGGTGTAGTCGTAGATCGTCGAAGGATCCGGCATGACCTCTTCCTTCACACGCTTGGCCATTTCGAGCATCTGCACATTGTACTCTTCACGCAGATCGCTCATTTCCTTCGGCGTCATGATGTCGGCCGCGGCAAGCTGAGTTTCGAAATCAGAGATCGGATCCGCCTCGCCGGCCACCAGATTCGCCCCGGTTGCCGAGCTGTGGCCGTACATGCGGCTGACGATCGACTCGAGGAAGTAGGGCTTCCGCTCGCTGCGGATGTAGTCCATCGCTTCCTTGATGGCGAACCAGCTCTCCTCGACATCGAGCCCATTGATCGTGCGCGTCTTCATACCGAACGCCTTGCCGCGATCCGAGATGATCTTGTCGCCGTGCTGGGTGCATGCCGCAGTCGAAATCCCCCAGGCATTGTTGGTAACAATGATGAGCATCGGAAGCTCATTGTCCGGACGCGACGACCACACCAGCGCTGAAGCGAAATCCCCTTCGGCAGTGCCCGCATCTCCGCCAGTAACGACGGTGATGGAATCCTTGGCTTCCTGCTTCTGGGCAATGGCCGAGCCGATGGCAGTGAGGTACTGGGTTTCGATCGTGGAAGTGATCGGAACCACGTTCCACTCCCGAACCGAAAGATGGTTGGCGAAGTTACGGCCGCCGGAGTGCGGATCGGCGGCGACATTCTTCATCTGGCGGATGCAGCCCATCGGATCGAGGCCCATGGGCATCAGGATGCCGCTGGAACGGTAATGAAGGTGCCAGAAATCGTAATGCACGCCCTGGCCGATCTTGCCCTGCATGCCCAGGGGAACGGCGAAGGCTTCTTCGCCCGGTCCGCCCAGCCAGAAATAGCCGTCGGACTGTTTGAACATCTTGATCATGCGCTCTTCGAGGGCGCGGGTCTTGACCATGTAGTTGTGGATCTTGACCAGCAGCTCGGCGTCGAGCTTGAATTTTTTGGCCGTTCCGGTCTTGACCAGCGGCGCGGCGGTCCGGGTGACGGTCCGCGAAGTTTCAGTCCGTGACATTCGTTTCACCTCCAGTTGCTTGCTTTTCAGGACGGAACTTTTCCCCTGAAGTGCCATGGGCGGAGCCTTTCGTTTCTGGCTGCCCTGATTCGAGCCGGTTTTGCTGGACGCACGCTTCAAGCGAAGTTCCTCCGTTCCTGTCTGCTGACTTTTGAGTGGCCGGAACCTAACCGAACCCCTCGGTTTCTGCAATCTCCTTAAGTGACCGGATTCCTTTAGTTTCGACCCTCAGCCGGAGCTTGCGCTACGAGCACAACGACGATAAGCCGATTTCATCATGCAAAAGGCCATTCACTGGTTTCATCACGTCATTCAAGGAAAACCCCGAATCATCGCAGCCTGGATTGCAGGAGCGCTGCTCGTATTTTCAGCGCGCGAATACCCCAATCTTCCCGGGATTCTTGTCTGTCTGCTCGGAGCTTCCCTGCGCTACTGGGCCAGCGGATTTCTCCGTAAAGACACGCGCCCGGCCGTGGGCGGCCCCTACGCGTGGGTGAGAAATCCCCTTTACCTGGGCACCTACCTGATGGCCCTGGGCTGTGCGGTGGCCATCGCCCAGTGGGAGCTTCTGCTCGTCCTCTCGGTCGCCTTCGCGCTGATCTACCACTTCATCATCCTTGAAGAAGAAGTGAAATTGGAGCGCATCTTTGGCGAGCCCTACCTGAAGTACTGCCGACTGGTCCCCCGGTTTTTTCCACGACCCTGGCCAGCCCGCACCCCTGCCCTGCTTGAAGTCAATCCGGAGTCGGAGCACCTGAAATTTTCTTCCGAGCTCGCTGCGAAGAACAAGGCCTTCGAAGCCTATGCCACCTTCGGCGTACTGATGGCACTCACGGCGTTGTCGGCTCATTTCTGGAAAAACGGATTCTTTTCGTAATGCTCCGGGTTCGAACAGCTCTTTCGGGGGTTCTGATCGCCCTGGCAGCTAGCCTCTCGACCGGGGCCTGCACCCGATCTCCGTCAGAGACTCGACTCGAAACCGGAAAGCCGGTTTTTCAATTTGACTACGAGGCGGTCCGTTCCGTCTTTCTCTCCCGCAATGAGCCGGGAGCCGAGTCGTGGACGGCAGAGTACGTCGTCGACGGCTGGCTGGGTCCCCAGCAGGTGACCCCTCGCTGGATGATTCGGCAGGCTCCAGCGGGCCTGACAAGCTCCTCCGCAAACTCCGAGATGGACCGTCTTGCCGATGGCAGCTTTTTGCGCCACCTCCTCGATAGCGTTCGAACCCTTCGCAAGACCGGTGAAACGGCCGACGGAGAAGATGCCGGCTTCGGTCTTGCTCCAGCATGGACTCAACTCAGATGGAAAACCCGTGACACGACGTTCGAGCTTCTGCTGGGAAGCCCGTGCCCGACCGGTGGACGTTATGCCCGAATCGGTTCGCAGCGCCTCGTGGTCGATGGAGCCGCCCTCGACATGCTGGGAATGGCCTCCGATTTCGAGCGTACGCGGCATCGAAGACTATTGACCTGGCAACTGGACGACGCCGATCGGGTTCGCCTGCGATGGCCCTCGTCCATCGCCTCGGCCCCTGAGAAGGAATGGTCCGTGGAGCGCCACTCGGGCGACTGGATTCGCCTCGAAAGCACATCGCTCTCGCAGACCACGAAAAAGACACTGCCTCGATCGCCCGAGAGCGAGCTGGAAGCGTTGGCCCACCTTCAGATTGCACAATTCGACCTGAAGCTCGATGAGTTCGGAAAACCGATACTGGAACTCGAATGGAAGGATCGCAAGGAACACGAACTGGTCATCCAAATCGACCAGCAGCTGCGCGCAAAGGTTTCAGATCGCCCCGCAACCCTCTTTCGTCTGCACCCTGAGGCAAGAAAAATTCTCTCTCCGTCGTACTGGCCTCATTAATCCGCCCCACCTCACGACTTGATGGTCTCCAACCACTCCAAGGTCATCCCCTCGAAGGTCTCGATGGTGGCGTGAACTTGATCGATCCACGGTGAGTCTGGTCGAAGGGAGCGACAATGGCGCACCAAAACGACACGGCACCCCGCGGCGAGCGCCGAGCGAACTCCCGGCTCGGAGTCTTCAAAGATCACCGTCTGTGTCGGCGCCACCCCTAGAATCGACAGCGCCTTGAGATAGCCTTCGGGTGATGGCTTGCTCTCGATGTAATCCTCGGCACCCAGCACCGGATCGAAATGCTGCCGAATGCCGAGCCTCTGCAACGCCGACTCGATCTCCTCGCGATAGGATCCCGAAACCAGACCGACGCGAAAGACGGCCGAAAACATTTCGACGGCTTCACGACAGCCGGGAACAGGATGTACCTCGGACTGCATTCTTGCTCGGTAGTCCTGCAGAATTTCACCAAGCAGCCGATCACGCGAAATCGGCAGGGCCACCCGCCTCTCGATTTCCTCCATGGCTGCCGACCAGGTCTTTCCGGTGACGGCTTCGGCCTGTGCCGCATCCAGCCTCACGCCGTACTGCTCGAAAACGCCCTGAGCCGAACGAATGGCGACCGCTTCAGAGTGAACGAGCGTTCCATCGAGATCGAACAACACTGCCTGGAATCTTGCCACTTCAGCCTCCCGGTAAATGCGGCGCGTGGATTGCACCCCACGAAAGTTCGAGGAACCCTACCATGCTCAATACCATCATTCGCCTGGAACTTTTTTCCGTCAAACCTGAAGACTCGGTCACTCGCGTCGTCGACCTGATGAAGAACCGAAACATCGGCTGCGTGCTCGTCTGCGACGACCAACAAAAGCCCGTTGGAATCGTCACAGATCGAGACATCGTCCTTCGATGCATCGGCGAACAAAAGGATTTCAAGACCTGCGCCGCGAGGGATCTCATGACACCGGCTCCGAAGACCGTTCGTGACACCGATGGACTCTTCGACTGCATCCAGTCGATGCATGACGCACAGGTACGGCGGATTCCTGTGGTTGATGCACAAGGAAAAGCTCTTGGCATCATCTCGTTCGGAGACCTGCTGAAGATCCTGAGCAAGGAATTCAGCAACCTCATCGAGACGACGACTCATCCGCTGGAAGGCGAAGAACGACTCAAAAAAGAGCTCGCGGCCTAGCCGAAACATGGGGCGGAGTCGGATCCATCATTCGGCTCCGCCCCAAAAAAAGCAATTTTCCCCGAAAAATTCAGTTGCACGCCTTTGGTTTCACCCCTACAAATTTTTGCAGGAGACCAAAAAATGGCTAAGAAAAAGGTAAAATTCTCTTTCATCAACGAACTGCACGAAAACGTCCTGAAGGCTGCAACCGTCAGCCGCTCGGGCGAAGTCAAGATCAAGCGCACTGATCTGAAGGCCGCCATCGAAAACGCCTTCAACAACGGCGCGAAGGCTGCTGCTGGCGGCGAGCGCGTCCGCTTTCCCGTGATCGGCACGCTGGTCACCAAGGAAGTCAAGGCTCGCAAGGCAGGCAAGGGCGTGAACCCCTTCACCGGCGAAGCAATGACCATCAAGGCTCGCCCGGCTACGAAGAAGCCCCGCTGGTCCTTCCCTCGTTCGCTGAAGGACACCTTCGCGAACAAGCGCCTCTGGAAGTAAGACATCGGACTCGAAGCTTTACAGAGACGGCACTTTTCCAGATCAATCTGGAAAAGTGCCGTTTTTCTTTTCTGCACGTGTCCTGGTGGACACCCACTCCTCCCGGGGGAAACACCCCGTCCGCGACACTCGCCCATGAAGGCGCTCAATTTTTGACGGCCACCTGCCGAAGAGAGGAGGAACCAGAGAATTCCACTGATCGGACAGCCAGGTGATCATTAGACTCTTCCGCCGAACCCGACATCTGCCCTCCCGCTCCCTGTCGGTGCGCCTGACGGCCTTTGCGGCAATCGCGCTGGCACTTCTGCCCCGGACGAGTCCTCGCGCCGATGAGCGGAGAATCGAGCAGGATGCCCTTCAGCTGCGCTCGGTGCTGCGAGAGCTCGTCACTGAGTCGGTGCCGAAGCGACCGGAAGAAGCCGACCGAATTCGACGTGCCTTGGCCAGGCACCCCGAGACTCTGAGTTGGATTCTCGAAGGTCGTGACGTCCGCTCGATGGTCGAGGCCGCCGATCTCGGGGGACTCACCCTGCCTGCCAGACCGCTCCCCGGTTTCGAACTCCCATCTCTCGCCGGCTCCGATTCCGAAAAGCGCCGTCTTCTGGCGAGGCTGAACGCATCAAGCGAAGCGGGGCGCTTTGAGTTACTGCGGAAAGTCGAGGATCGCGCCTTTGCGGAGCTGGCTTCAAACGTTCGCGAGCAGGTGAAGGCCTACCCGCTGCATCAGTCGCCGGCAGCGCTTCTCTTGAGCCAACCCCGAACACAGCTCGGTGTCACCGACGAGACGCTCAATCGTTTTCTCGAGAAGGTTCTCCCGCGACATCTCGAAACTCTCGCGCTTGAGGACAAAGGGCGGATGATCTCAGCCTACCTTGAGCTCCCGCCGAGATCGCCCACTCCGCTGCAGCTCTCCACTTTCCTCCAGTCATCGGGGCCGTGCCTTCAAAAACTCTTTCAGCTGATCGGAAGCGACGTCACCAATCCCGAACTGACCGAAACCATGCAGGCACTGCAAAACCAGATTCGCCCATTTCCCGCTCAAGTGGCAATCTCCGCCCTCGAACAGCGCTACCAGAAGCCCGTTTCTGAATTGTTTCGAAGCTTTGATCCGACCCCCCTGGCGGCCGCCTCGGTCGGACAGGTGCATGCGGCCGAGCTCAAGAACGGTGACCGAGTCGTCGTCAAGGTGAGAAGACCCGGAATTCTTGAGATCGCCGAGCGAGAGATTCGTGGTCTGGCCAATGCGTCCAAGAGCGATCCCCTGGCCCACGAGCTGCTCAAAAAAGTGGGGCAGACAGTATTGGACGAACTGAACTTCAGGAACGAGGCCAAGAACCTCGCACTCGGAGCCCTTTATGAGCGTCCCGTCCTCGGCATCGGAGTTGCCGGCGCCCCCGGCGCATTCGAGCCCCAAGAAGACATTCTGCTCACTCGGCGCGCACTGGGAGCGAAGATCTCAAAAGGAATCGAGACGGCCAAGGACGCCATGCTTCGGGCCCGAGCCGTCGCCCATCTGATGCGAGTCTGGTTCGATGAGGCCATCTTCGGTCGAGGCTTCTTTCATGGAGACCTGCACCCGGGTAACCTGTTCTTCGAGGAGGACGCACTGCACCCGATGGGCTATCGCCTGACGCTGATCGACTTCGGAAATGCCGGGGCGCTCACTCCACTCGAGCGCCAGGCTTTCTTGAAGCTGGCCCTGAGCTCGGAAGCCACGCCTCCTGCGACGATTCTCGAGATCTTCAACTCTATAGGAAGCGTTCCAGAGGACCGCCGCCCCCTCCTGCTTCAGGCCTACGCGAGAATCCTTTCTGAAGAATCAGAGCCCAGCAATCGAATCGATCGAATTCTCACGGTCTCTCTCGAAAATGGACTTGAAGTGCCGTCGTCCTTCGTCTCATTCAATCGCGCGCGCCTTTTTCTCGAAAAGGAACTCGACGCACTGAATGAGGCACTGGACCGTCTCGATCCCAAGGTTCGGCTCGAGCGCCACTCGGCCCAGCGCATCTATCGCAACGTCACCCTGCGCCAACTCACCCGCTCTACGCTTCGCGGGCTGACCGACGCCGAGGTTCGCAGTTCGCGCCTGATCACGACGGGAGCACTACTCACCATCCTGAACGAGCGCATCCAGCACCGAACCGCGCGGATTGCGCGGGATTGTGGCGAGTACTTTCAAGAGCTCGCCTCTCAACTGGCCATGCCGTGAGGCATTCGCTACATTGCGCCTTTGACAGCCCCACGGTCGGGGGGTAGTTTTTCGCCCATGAAATGGGTCACTTTCGTTGCCAGGTCTTCAGCTTCCGATACCTCCTCGCCCCGAGTGGGCTGGGTCGAGTGGTCTACGGGCACTCCGATCTCTGAAGCACGGGTACTGACCCATCCGGGCCTGCCCTCCACGATGCTCGAACTGATCGCGAGCAGCACCGACTGGAGTGCGCGTGTTCGCGAGTGGGCCGATTCTCCTGAAACCCAAAAGCACTCCGCTTCGGAAGTACAGTTCCTTTCTCCAGTCCCCCGCCCCACCTCGATGCGCGACGGCTACGCGTTTCGTCAGCATGTCGAGGCAGCGCGTCGCAACCGGGGAGTGCCGATGATTCCCGAGTTTGACCAGTTTCCGGTTTTCTACTTCACCAATCATCTGGCCGTGACCGGCGAAGGCGAACTTCCGGTACAGCGCCAGGCCCTCGAAAAACTCGACTTCGAACTCGAAGTCGCGATCGTGGTCGGCAAGGGGGGCAGGAACATCCCGGCATCGAAGGCCGATGAGCACATTTTTGGCTACATGATCATGAACGACTGGTCCGCCCGGCACCTCCAGATGGAGGAGATGAAGCTCAATCTCGGACCAGCCAAGGGCAAGGACTTCGCCACCTCTCTCGGTCCCTGGCTGGTCACCCGTGACGAGCTTGCAGCGTTCGCAATCGCAGGTTCACAGGGCGAACGTCACAACCTCAAGATGCGCTGCTTCGTCAACGGCAAGCAGGTTTCGTTCGGAAACCTCAAGGACATGACCTGGACCTTCGCGCAGATTCTCGAACGCGCCAGCTACGGCGTGACGATCGAGCCCGGGGAGGTGATCGGTTCAGGCACGGTCGGAACCGGATGCTTTCTCGAACTCAACGGATCGAAGATCACCGACAACCAGTGGCTCAAGCCCGGCGACAAGGTCGTGCTCGAAGTCGATGCCCTCGGTCGCCTGGAGAACACGATTGTCGAGGCGTCTGATTCCTTCGTGCCGGCATGACCTCCACGCTTCGACTTTTTCACTACTGGCGGTCTTCGTGCAGCTGGCGGGTGCGGTGGGCGCTCGATTACAAGAAGCTACCGGTCGAGCTGGTTCATGTGAGCCTGATCAGCGGAGAGTCCGAAGGTTCTGAACATCGCGCGCGCAATCCTCTGGGGTATGTCCCCGTACTCGAACGATTGGACGGCTCAACCTCCAGTTCAGTGAACCAGCCCCAGCCCTTCGATCGCTACCTCTCCGACTCGACGGCGATTCTGCACTGGCTCGAAGAGCAGTTTCCGGAGCGCGCGACACTGCTTCCGGGAGACTCCTGGACTCGGGCATGCATTCGGTCGATGGCGGGAATCATCACGGCCGACACCCAGCCCGTGCAGAATTTGAACGTGCTGCAACGACATTCTTGCGATGCGGCCGAACAAAAAAAGTGGGCACAGGAATTCATCCATCAGGGACTTGAGGCCTTTGAGCGGCATGCCGTTCATCACGCCGGACGCTACTCAGTGGGTGACGCGTTGTCGTGGGCCGATCTCTGCCTGATTCCCCAGCACTACAACGCCGAGCGCTTCGGCGTTCCGAGCGAGGAGTTTCCGACCATTCGTCGCATCGTCGCCGAATGCCAGACCCTCGAAAGTCATCAATCGTCGCATCCCAGCCGTTATGAACCCCAACCCTGACTCGCCAAAGACCCCGCCGGCAGCCACTCAACGGCCGCATCGAGCGAAAGTCACGGGCATGCACTGTGCTTCGTGCGTGTCGCGGGTGGAGAAGGCCGTAGCCACCCTTCCCGAAGTCGATCAGATTCAGGTCAACCTGCTGTCTTCGCTCGCGGAGATAACCCTGAAAGAGGGGGACTCCCCTGATTGGAATCGGCTGCAGCAAGCCCTGAGCCCTCTGGGCTATTCCATCTCCCCCATCGACCGACAGAAGACGGATCGCCCCCCCGAAGGCGAGCCATCGCACTCTGCTGCGGACTCATGGGAAAATCGGCTGACTCCGGCGGCCGTCAGCCTGGCGCTGGGAGCGCTGCTCATGGCACTGATGCCGATCGAGGCACGATGGGTATTCTGGGTGCAACTGCTGGTCAGTACTCCGGTGCAGTGGATCTGGGGTTGGCCCTTTGTTCTGGGAGTGCTGCGGTTTCTTCGAGGACAGGGCTCGAGCATGGAGACCCTGGTCGGCCTCGGCACGCTTTCAGCCTACCTGCTGAGCGTCTATCTCGGATGGGCTGACACGCATCATCCTCATCTGTACTTCGAAGTGTCCGTTTTTCTGATTGGCTTCATTCGACTCGGAAAGTGGCTCGAAGGCCGCGCAAAATCCCGAACCGGCGAGGCGGTCCGCGAATTGCTGACCCTGCAGCCTCCTCATGCCGCAAGAATCCAGACGCACCAGCAGGGCGACTCTCAGGAGGAGCGAATCCCGGCTTCGGCGCTCGCCGTGGGCGATCGCGTGCGAGTTCGGCCAGGCGAGAAGATTCCTTGTGATGGCCAGGTCGTGCTGGGACACTCTTCGGTCAATGAAGCCTGGCTCACCGGAGAAAGCATTCCGGTTGAGAAAGGCATCGGCGACCGCGTGGTGACGGGCACGCAGAACCTTCAGGGCCTTTTGGAGATCGAAGTCACTGCCGTCGGTGAACGCACGCTCCTGTCACAGATGATCGAAATGGTCGAACAGGCCCAAATGAGTCGGGCGCCCATTCAGCGTCTGGCAGATCGCGTGAGCTCACGATTCGTTCCTGCCGTCTTGATCACAGCCGTTTTGACTTTTGCAGGCTGGATGACAGCAGGGGCGGGAGTCGAAGCGGCACTGATTTTTGCCGTCTCGGTGCTGGTCATCGCCTGCCCCTGCGCTCTCGGACTGGCCACTCCGGCAGCGCTCGTCGTGGGCCTCGGCCGGGCGTCGCGACAGGGCATTCTCATTCGAACCGGGGCGGCACTCGAAGCCCTCGCTTCCACTCGACTCTTTGTTTTCGACAAGACGGGCACGCTGACGCAGGGACGCCCCTCCCTCACCGACGTTGAGGCACTCATTCCTTCTGGCGAAGCCCTGGCTCTCGCCGCAAGCCTTGAGCAGGCCTCCGAGCATCCACTCGCCCAGGCCATCTTGCAGGCGGCCCGCGAGCAGAGTCTTACCCTCACCCGCCCCGACCGCTTCGAAGCGGTTCCAGGCCGGGGAATTCGCGCTTCTCTGGGAGGAAAATTCATCCTGCTGGGGAATCCTGCCCTGATGGAGAGCATGGCCGTATCGGTGCCTGCAGAGCTCCAGCAGACATTGGCTCGCTTTTCGAGCGAGGGAAAGAGCTGCATGCTGCTGGCCCGGGATTTTACCGTGATTGCCGTGCTTGCCGTTCGGGACGAACCCCGCGAGGACGCCCGAGAGACCCTGAACTGGCTCAAAGAGCAGGGCATCGCCGTTCGAATTCTTTCCGGAGACCGTCGCCCGACCGTAGAAGCCATCGCGCGCGAACTGGGCGTTGATGCCGCCCATCTGGATGCCGAAGTGCTGCCG
Source organism: uncultured Bacteriovorax sp. (assembly GCA_964432565.1). Taxonomy (GTDB): domain Bacteria; phylum Bdellovibrionota; class UBA1018; order UBA1018; family UBA1018; genus CAIOHW01. Next base: position 49,739 of record CAYSOA010000008.1, on the reverse strand, counting down.
AGCCAGAAAGAGGAACGCATCGCCTCGCTGGAAAAAGACCTCGGACACGTCACCATGGTCGGAGATGGCATCAATGATGCTGCCGCTCTCGCTCGGGCGTCGTGCTCGATCGCTCTTGCCGGCGGAACCGACGTGGCACTGGAGGCGGCCCAGATCACCTTGATGCACGGCCGACTCGGGGGAATACGTGAAGCCCTGGTTCTTTCCAAGGTCACCATGCGAACCATTCGCCAGAATCTGGCAGCATCGCTTTTCTATAACGTTCTGGGAATTCCCGTTGCTGCCGGGTTGCTGGTTCCCTCGCTGGGCTGGAAACTGAGTCCGGTGCTGGCGGGGGCGGCCATGGCCCTGAGTTCGGTGTCGGTTCTGGCCAACAGCCTGCGCCTCAAGCGGGCCCGCTTGATTTCATGAGCCCGCGATCTTTCGAAATCGTCTCCTGTTCCCAGGGTGAGACCCTCCGTGACCCGGAAAACGGGCAGGCCATGCACTCGTCGATCGGCCCCACCGAAGAGGCACGACTGATCTTCATCGAACCCTCGCGTCTGGCTGAACTCCTGGCTGAAGCCACCGATCGTCCTCTGGTGCTTTGGGACGTCGGCATGGGAATCGCGGCCAACAGCGTGCTGGCCTGGCACCTCGCCCACTCGCCCACTGCGAAGCGCCCGCTGGTAATCGAAAGCTTCGAAAAACACCCCGAGGCGCTCGCTCAAGTCCTGATGCAGGCTTTCGGCTCAGCCCCCTCCACGTTTGAGTTTCTCACTCCCCATCGCGACGACCTGCGAGCCCTGCTTTCGCAACACCAGGTCGAATCGCGAGACGCGGCGAACCGGCTTCATCGCTGGAACCTTCACGCCGGAGACTTCGCCACTCAAATGGAAACAGGCGGAGAACTGAGCGAGCCCGATCTGATCTTTTGGGATTTCTACAGTCCTGCCGTCTGCCCCTCGCTTTGGAGCCTGGAGCTTTTTGCGACGGTGAGAAGTCGTGCGCCACGAGCCCTGCTTTTCACCTATTCAGCAGCCACGCCGGTTCGTGTCGCCCTGCTTCTGGCGGGCTTTCACGTGGGCCGCTCTCAAAGCGAGGGCTCTGCCACTCCCATCAAAAGCGAGAGCACCATGGCCGTAGCCTCGAGTGAGGACCGGAGTGCCCTGATCTCTCCGCTCGGAGAGGACTGGCTCAAAAAGCTCGAACGCTCGAGCCGCTTTCGCCCCTATGGGCAGACCCGATGGTCGACCGAAGCGGGCATCGAAGAAATCCTCGCAGCGGTTCGTCCCCGAATCATCCGCTGAGATCGCTCCATCCTCGAAGCGATCCCATGACTCCGAGGACGCGATCGGACCAGGGACCCGCGCCCCTTTCCGGCTCCCGATCGGGCTCGGCCGAGATCCTCGAAAGATCGGCGATCGACAGCATTCCCACCACGCGTCGAGTCTCGCGCTCGACCACCGGCAGCCTGCGAATCAGATGCTGCTCCATCAGATGCAGGGCCACCCAGGGCGACTCGTCATCGAAACAGTAGATCACGGGTGAGCTCATGACTTCGCCCACATTCACTCGCTCGAGATCGAGATCTTCAGCGATCACACGAATGACGATATCCCGATCGGTCACCATGCCCAGCAGACGCGGCAACACGGCAGCCCCCTGACAAACGGGCAGGGCACCGACGCCGTTCTCCCGCATGAGGCGCGCCGCTTCCAAAAGCGGACTATTGGGATCGACGAGCACCACGTCTCGGGACATGCAATCTCTGGCGGTCATGTCCGACCTCTGCTGCAAGCCCAAAACCAGAGATTGCGGGCACCGCCCCGTGCGCTCTCTTGCGACTAAAGGTTGGTCGCCGACTCCAGGCGAGCAATGCGCTCCTCAAGCGAGGGGTGCGTCGAGAAGAGGCGCAAAAACCCTCCACGACTCGAGATCTTGAGCGACTGAACCGCCGGCTGGGCCTGCGGATCGATCAGCTCGTAATTGCGCCGCAGGGCCTCGAGTGCCGAGATCATCTTGTCGCGTCCGGCCAGGCGGGCACCGCCGTGATCCGCCCGAAACTCACGCCAACGCGAAACAAAAGCCACCAGAATCGAACCCAGGATCATGAAGACGATCTCAAGAACGAACTGCACCAAATAGTAGCTGCCATACGAGAAGGATCCGCCTTCTCCGTCGTCCCTTCGTCCCGTCTGCGCGATCGCAAAGGCAATGGCGCGGGCCAGAAACATCACAAACGCGTTTACCACGCCCTGAATGAGCGTCATCGTCACCATGTCGCCATTGGCGACGTGGGCCACTTCGTGACCGAGCACCCCTTCCACCTGGTCGCGATTCATCCGGTACAATAGCCCGCTCGACACGGCGACCAGTGCCCGGTTCTTGGTCGGACCGGTGGCAAAGGCATTGACCTCGGGACTTTCGTAAATGCCGACTTCGGGCATCGTGGAGATTCCGGCCGAATGGGAGAGCCGATGCACGGTTTCGACCAGCCACTGAAGCTGCGGATCGTGAAGCTGGCGCGGGTCGATCACTCGAACGCCCATCATCATCTTGGCCATGATTCGCGAGAGGCCCAGCGAAATGAAGGCGCCGCCCATGCCCCAGACCAGACAGAAGCCCATCAGAGCCTCGTAATCCATGCCATAGGCCGTGATGTAGGGGCGGATGCCGAGCACGCTCGTCAAAATCGACAGCGTCACCACCACCAGAATGTTCAGGACCAGAAACAACGAGATGCGTTTGAACCAGGCTCCCATAAACTCTCCCTTAAAAGGCCTTGATCTAAATGCCCTAAAGATGGGGACGTTTTACGTTCCCGTCAAGGTGTCACAAAAATCAAAGAACTCCTTTGATATTCAGGCACTAGACTTCGTGCCCAATGGCCCGCTTCAGCGGCCTTGAGAACGCCCAGATGGCCAGGCCCGTTCCCACTCCCAGTGCCGTCAGCACCAAAAAGAACTGGTCGGCCGTCAGGATCTTCTGCTCAAAGAGCACGCCAATATACCCTGAAAGAATGTTTCCGAGAAAGCTCGACAGAAACCACATGCCCATCATCATCGAGACGATGCGAGCGGGTGACACCTTCGTCACGAGCGACAGGCCGATCGGCGAAAGGTAGAGCTCGCCGACGGTCAATAGCAGCGTACAGAAGACCGGCCAGAACCAACTGCCCTTGTCTTCGCCGACGACCTGGGCCCCCACCACCATGACGATGAAGGACAATCCGAGGATGATCGAACCGATGGCCATCTTGCCCACGCTGCTTGGCTCTTTTCCCTGCCGGGCCTGACGCGCCCAGAACAAGTCGAGAAGCGGCGCCATCAGGAAGATGAACAAAGGATTGAAGCTCTGAAACCACGTGGCCGGCATCTGCCAGCCAAAGAGCGTGGGCCACACCGTGCGCTCGTCCGCCCAGGTCTGCATGGTGTTCCCTTGCTGTTCGTAGACAGCCCAGAAGACGACGTTCAGCAGGCACAGACCCACCAGCGCCCAGACGGCCTTCCATTCGGTTGCAGAGAGCTTCTGCTTCACGACCTCGGCCGCACGCTCCACCGACTTTCCGGCCACCTCGGCCGCATGGCGCATGTTCGAAAGATTGTCGGGTGCGAGGTACTTCTGGCCCCAGGCATAAATCAAAAGCCCCAAAACCATGCCGATGCCTGCTGCACCGAAGCCGTAATGCCAGCCATAAACGGCTGCAAGCGTGCCGCAAACCAGATTGCAGATGAACGCGCCCAGGTTGATACCCATGTAGAAAATGGTGAATGCGCCGTCACGTCGAGGATCGCCCTCGGGATAGAGCGCTCCCACCTGGGTCGAAATGTTGGGTTTGAAGGCCCCGCAGCCGACAATCAGAAAGGCGAGCGCAATGAAGAACCAGTTTTCAAACGCCATGATGAAATGTCCGATGGCCATCAATATGGCGCCCACGAAAACGGTCTTGCGCTGACCCCAGTACTTGTCCGCGATCCAGCCCCCCAGCACGGGAGTGAGGTACACGAGGCCCGTGTACCAGCCATAAATCACTGAAGCATAGGAGCCGACCGCCGTATTCGGATCGGAGTTGATCCAATGGCGAATGGTTTCCCAGCCCATGACTGCGGAGGGATCGCCTTCCAGTCGTCCCTCACCGCCTTGAACGATCTGGCGAGACGCCACGAACAGGTAGTTGACCATGTACAGCTTCAGCAGTCCGCGCATGCCGTAGTACGAAAAGCGCTCCCACATCTCGGTGAAGAACAGCACGAAAAGGCCGATGGGATGGCCAAACCAGGTCCTGGTCGCAGAAGAAGTCGAAGTAGCCATAGACCCTCAGGCCTATCCCGGAGTTTCGGGCTCTGCAACGCCACAAAGTCAGGTTTTTGACGCTGGACACCCGTATTCTCGTCCCTCAGACTGAGGGACGATCTCGAAACCCAAACGAAACACTCAAGGAGGAGCTGTTCATGTTTCAGATGAAGAAGAGTCTTTTTGCCGTGGTGGCCTTGGCCGCTGCCGTGTCGTCGAGCCAAGCGCTTGCGGGCCCCGGTTTCAACCTCGGCCTCATGGGTGGTGCCGGCATGACCATGACGAGCACCTCAGGAGTTGATGGCGGAATCGGCATCTCTGCCGGAGCAACCGCCGGAATCGGACCGATTGAAGCCTCGCTGCTCTACACCCAGTACCAACTGAGCGCGACCGTTCTGGGTGTTGAGGCTACGAGCACGCTGAACTACCTCGATGTTCCTGTGCTGTTTCGCATGGGAGTCGGTCCGCTTTCAGTGGGACTTGGCGGATTCTATTCGATGTTCCTCAGCGGAAGCGCAACCGCCGCTGGCGTCACAGCCGACGTTACGGACGCTGAAGCCAACTACGGCGCAACTGCAAGCGTTCGCTTTACGCTTCCGATCGTGGGTCTTTTTGCCGACGCCCGATACAACCTCGGCCTGAAGGATGACGACGGAACCCTCTCCAGCGCCGCTCTTCTGGTCGGCTGGAACTTCCTGTAGGCTCGCTTGCTCGGTTTTTCGCAGTTGAGAGCCCTCGGTCCTGCGACCGGGGGCTTTTTCTTTTGTCCGGCTCAGCGAGCGAAATCGGCCCCGAGCCCCCGCCTTATTGATGCCAGCAACGCGAACATAAATGATTTAAGCTATTGATATAAAACTTTTTTAATGCAATTTGCGAAATTTCATAAATTTCGCTAAAGTGACACCCATGTCCTTAAAACGAATGGCGGCTGACCACATGAGGCGAGCCCTGGGCCGTCTGGATGAGCTTCTCGACAGGCCGGTAACCCTCATCATGGGCGGCGGCGGGGCCATGATTCTTGCCCATGGTTTTCCGCTGGCGACCACCGACATCGATGCCGTCCCCAAGGGAATGGAAATCGCAGCACTGGACGTGCTCGTGAAGCAGATTGCGTCCGAGCAGGATCTGCCGCCCGACTGGCTGAACCCCTACTTCTCGACCTTCGCGCACACGCTTCCGATCGATTACGGCGAGCGTCTGGTCGAAGTGTTCGCAGGCGGGAATCTTCGTGTGCAGGCTCTGGGCCGGGACGAGATGCTGATCATGAAGTGCTTCGCTCATCGGCAGAAGGATGTCGGGCACGCCAAGGCGCTCATCAAGAATGGGGCCGATCTTGATCGCGTGCAGTCGCGAATTGAAGAATTGCTGGGCAAGAAGATTCCCGGTGCACAGCAGGCGCTCGATTTTCTGGATGACGTCATCGAGCAGTGCGAGGAAGCCTGATGCAGGGCCTGAGCGCCATTCCGAGCCTCGGCGCGCTCGAGGAGGCTTATGCCGAACTCCAGACCGCCAGAAGCGCGCTGCCACCAGAGCGCGTCGTGGAACTCTCGCAGTGGAGTCGCTTCGATCCCCGGCTTGCCGAGCAGTTGGTCACGCATTTGGTTCACTACTGGAGATCCTGGAGCGTCGGCGCACTTCGCAGTGCACTGGGACGAGTGCCCTGGCCCTCTGCCTGGGGCGTACTCATGGCGAATGGACGCCTGCACCCCGACCTTGAACGAGGCGATCGACGGGCCTTCGGAGCGATGACAGAAGCCGTGCTGTCGGGTCTCCCGCCTGGAGACGGTGGGTCCTTTTTCATCGGAACACGCGCCTTCGCTGGCAAGCAACAGCGCGAGGACGCCGAGTGGAGCAGTGCTCCTTATAGCAACTGGGGATATCTCGGTCGCGATCTACTGATCAACAAGGCGTCGCGGGTAGCACGCACCGCGCATTCGCCATCCCAGCGTCGCCGCGCACTCGACGAACTGGTCGCGAAGCGCGAACGCGAGGGCCGTACTCTCAGCGTGCGGGACTATCGCGAGGCGCTCGGCGATCGCATCAGCCCACGCCTGGCCGAGCTCGACCTGCAGGCGCATCCCCGCCTCATCCCTCGCGGAAACACGCGAAACCGAGTCTATCGGATTCGAAAATTGAGAAGCCCCGAACGACGGCCAGCAGGCTGAGCCCGCCAAGACCCTCTATCGCGGGGCCAGCCCGAGCCGCGCCAGAATCCAGAAGTTCCAGCCGAACTGAGGCCAGAAAAACCACTGAAGCGCCGACCAGGCCCATCCGACCCCCCTGCGGGTCTGGCAGCTCACGCGGAGTCGGACGCGGGATCGGCTCTCCCCTTCTCGCTCGAACCAGAACTCGAGCCGCGTCGGTCGCACCAGCCGTGGCGAGAGGACATAGGCTCCATAAAAATACCGCAGGTCACGATACTCAGGCGTCCTCACCTCGGTGAGGACGCCCGGAAAATTCAAAAAAGGACCATAGTGCCAATTGGGCACTCCTGCCTCAAATCCGCCACCAAGAAACTCGACACCCCACGGAGGAATCTGTCCCCGCGTAAAGGTGCGGGGATCACAGAGCCAACGAAACGCGCGTTCGCGCGAAATCGGAAGCACGAACGCATGCTCGAAGACATGTGCCCGAAACGGTGCTGGCATCGCCCAATCAAGACCGGAAATCTGCATCCCCTTGTCCCTTCCTCCCCAAAACGACCGTAAACCTATCGACAATCCTTGGCGGACGACCTTAAACTTCAACTCCAATCCAATCAGGAGAATCAGAATGAAAAATGCCATCCTCGCTGTCCTTGCAGCAACCTCCATCTCGGCCTGCTCAACCCAACGCGTGTATCTCGACAAGGACGATCGCACCAGCAGCCGCGACAGTTACGAAAAGAGCCAGCCGTTCTTCATTTATGGCCTCGGACAGACCACGGAATTCGACGTCGACCAGGCGTGCGGAAAGCGAAAGCCCTCCATCGTGGAAACGAAGCAGACGTTCGTGGACGGACTTCTGGGCGCCGTCACCTTCGGCATCTACACGCCGCGCACGCTTCAGGTCTACTGCAAGTAAAGTGACACGCTACGAACCCGGTCTCCGTGACCGTCGCACCTTCTAAAACAAAACGGCCCCCGGGATCGCTCCCGGGGGCCGCGTTGACTACTGGCTTGTCAGGACTTCAGCCGATCAGGCGTGAGCTTCCTTGGCAGCATGAGCAGCCGCTTCCTTCACGGTCATGGTGCTGATGCGCATGCCATAGAAGGAGCGGTACACGAACCACAGGCCGACGATGAAGGCCACGACGCCGAAGGTCTGGGCCTTCGCACCGGCTGCCACGGCGATTTCCACCGCGAGCAGGCCGAACAGGGTCGTGAACTTGATGATGGGGTTCAGTGCCACTGAAGACGTATCCTTGAACGGATCACCCACAGTGTCGCCCACCACGGTCGCGGCATGGAGTGCCGAGCCCTTGTCCTTGAGGTCGACTTCGACCACCTTCTTGGCATTGTCCCAGGCGCCGCCGGCGTTTGCCATGAACATGGCCTGGAAAAGCCCGAAAGCTGCGATCGAGATCAGGTAGCTCGCGAAGAACGTCGGAGAGAAGCAGGCGAACGCCAGCGTGAACGCGAAGATCACGCCGAAGATGTTCACCATGCCCTTCTGCGCGTACTGCGTGCAGATCTGGACGACCTTCTTCGAGTCTTCCACCGAGGCCTTGGTCGAACCTTCCAGCTTGATGTTTCGCTTGATGAATTCCACCGCACGGTAGGCACCCGTCGTCACGGCCTGCATCGACGCCCCCGAGAACCAGAAAATCACGGCGCCGCCGGTGATGAGACCGAGCAGCACTTCCGGATCCAGCAGGTCGAGCTTGAGGTCGAGGAGCAGGATGATCGAGAAGATCATGGTCGTTGCACCGATCACGGCGGTACCGATTAGCACGGGCTTCGCGGTTGCCTTGAAGGTGTTGCCGGCCGAGTCGTTCTCTTCGAGGTAGAGCTTGCCCTGCTCGAAGTTCGGAGCGAAGCCGAAGTCCTTCTGGATTTCAGCGTTCACGTTCGGAATCGACTCGATCTGGGACAGTTCGAACACCGACTGCGCGTTGTCCGTCACCGGACCGTAGCTGTCGACGGCGATCGTCACCGGCCCCATTCCGAGCATGCCGAAGGCCACGAGGCCGAAGGCGAACACGGCGGGATAGCCCATGTAGTCCGACAGGCCGTATGCCGACGCCTTGTAGGCGATGAACATCAGGCCGACCATGACGATACCCTTCCAGAATGCGGAGAAGTTTCCGGCGACGAGGCCCGAAAGCACCGTCAGGGAAGCCCCGCCTTCACGAGAGGCCGACACCACTTCTGCCACGTGCTTGGACTTGGCCGAAGTAAAGACCTTCGTGAACTCCGGAATGATGGCAGCAGCGAGGGTTCCGCAGCTGATGATGACCGAGAGCACCCACCACATGTCGCCCATGTCGGCGATCATCAGGTAGCTGATGCCAAAAGTGACGGCGATCGACACAATCGAGGTCACCCAGACCAGAGCGGTCAGCGGCACTTCGAAGTCGAAGTGCTTGAGGGCTGCGAACTTGGCCGTCGCCCAGGCACCGGTCACCCAGTACGACAGGATCGAGGTCACGATCATCAGCACGCGCATCGCGAAGATCCAGATGATCAGCTTCGCCTGAATGGCCTCTCCGCCGTCCATCATCGCGAGCTTGCCGTCGGCGCCCATCTGCATGCCGACTGCCAGCGAGATGAAGGTGATGAGGGCAACACCGGTCACGCCGTAGGTTTCGAAGCCGTCGGCCGTCGGGCCGACCGAGTCACCGGCATTGTCGCCAGTGCAGTCTGCGATGACGCCCGGGTTACGAGCATCGTCTTCCTTGATCTTGAAGACGATCTTCATCAGGTCAGAGCCGATGTCGGCGATCTTCGTGAAGATGCCGCCGCAGATGCGAAGGGCCGATGCACCCAGCGATTCGCCGATGGCGAAACCGATGAAGCAGGCACCAGCGGATTCCTTCGGAATAAAGAGCAGGATGAACATCATCATCAGCAGCTCGACGCAGATCAGCAGCACGCCGATCGACATCCCGGCGCGGAGCGGAATGTCCATGACCGGATAGGGCTTTGCTGCGAGCGAAGCGAATGCCGTGCGGGAGTTGGCGTAGTTGTTGATGCGGATACCGAACCAGGCCACGGCGAAGGAGCCGAGGATACCCAGCATGGACCACAGAAGGATCAGCATCACCTTGCCGGCGCCCATGTGCTCGAGCACGCCGAAGTAGTAGACAATGCAGAGGCCGATAAAGAGCTCCAGAACGAGCAGGAGCTTGGCCTGCTGGATCATGTAGGTCTTGCAGGTTTCGTAGATCAGCGCCGAAATTTCGAGCATCGCCTTGTGGGCGGGAAGATTCTTGATCTTCATGAACTCGACGAGGCCGAAAACGAGGCCGAGGGCCGAGATCACCATGCCCCATCCGAGGATGGAGGTGCCGGTCACTTCGGTGCCGAAAAGATTAAAGACGGTGTTCAGTTCCGGAAGCTTCAGGTCCGCTTCGCTGGCCATGGCCTGGGATGCCCAGATCATCGCCAACGCGGCGAATCCCGCGTTCCGGAGGAAGTTCATCACTTTTCCGTTGGTCATTTCTCTATTTCCTTTTGTTTCAAGGCGTTGTCGGGTGGTCTTAAAGGACAAATTGACGCTTTGTCAAAAACGAAAATAGTCGGAAAGCGATTCTGACAAATTCCTGCCGAACGTCGGAAACTTAACGTGGCGCATTACCACTACGCCGCTCGCTTTCAGGTTGCGAATCCGACTCGAGCAGGCAACTCTGCGCGCATGCTGACTCCCGTCGTTCGAAACCCGATCGCCTGTGCTCTGTTGATCCTCTCGACCATCGTCCACCCGCTTGCCTCTCGCGCAGCGTCCCCTCAGAAGACTTGGATTCTGGCAGACACCGTTCTGCTGCTGACGGCCGGCATTCCGGTTCTCGACCATGAGGTCTCGACGGGCGTGGCACTCGCCGAGATCGACTCGTTTGAAGAGAAACGACTGGCTCTGGCCGCACACGCCAATGGAAAGTGTGGCGGCTTTGAACGACTTCCCTCGCGACCCTGGCTGCGATCCTGGGAATCGCGCGAGCTCGCCCGTGCGGCACTTCTGGATCTGGCTCACGCTTCGACACGAGCCGACCAAAGGGCCCTTCCCCACCTGAGCCCCGTTCTTCGAAACCACCGCATCGAAAAAGCCGTCTCCGAAGTCGATCCATCCCAACTTCGCAGGACCGTCGAGTGGCTTTCCCGCTTTCCGACCCGTTACCATCGGGGCCCGACGCCCAATGTGCACGTCGAAGAGATGAAGGCGCGTCTCGAAGCTCTGGTTTCAAAGGCCCCGTGGCAGGCGCAGATCTCGACGATCTCCCACCGTGGTACGGCACAGAACTCCCTGCGCCTGAGAATTGAGGGAAGCACGAGTCCGGATGAAATCGTGGTTCTCGGTGGGCACCTCGACTCGATCAACCACAGCTGGGGTCAGACCCGAGCCCCCGGAGCCGACGACAACGCCTCGGGCTCCTCGAATCTCTACGAAACACTGCGAATTCTTACCACCCAGCCGCAGCCCCGCCGAACGATTGAATTCTTCTGGTACGCCGGAGAGGAAGGCGGCCTGATCGGCTCAGCCGAGATCGCCCGGGATTATGCAGAACGGGGGCGAAACGTCATCGGAGTGCTTCAACTGGACATGACGCTCTTTCCGGGGGACGGAAAATTCGTGCTGGGTTCGATGACCGATTTCACAAGCCCTGCACTGAGACGCTGGTTTGCCGAGCTCAATCGTACCTACATTGGTGGAACCATCATCGATGACCAGTGCGGGTATGCCTGCTCCGATCACGCCTCGTGGCATCGCCAGGGATATCCGGCCATCATGCCGTTTGAGTCCACCGGCGAAAACATGTTTCCGGATCTGCACACCACTCGCGACGTGATCAGCAGCCAGAGCAGTTTCGAGCATTCTGCGATGTTTGCAAAAATCGCCGTCGCCTTCGCCATGGAACTCGGCGGGTATTGACTCGAACAAAAAGTGTCCCCGTCAGGAGAGCCCCATCAGCCATGAAATCGAGCACCCCTGAGTCTGCCGCAGGTCTTTGTCTCTGGCTCTTGCCATGGCTGACGCTCGTCCTTGCTTCCGAGGCACAGGCCCTGGTGATCGAATCGTGGGTACTGGGAGAAGCCTCGGCAACCGTCGAAGCAGCCAAAACCGCTCATGATGAAGCCTGCAGGTCGTGGAGCCATGCTGCCCGGGAACGGGCCGGATCGGCCCTGCTCCATCTGGATTGCGGAGTCATCCAGCCCGTTCACCGTGCGCATCAGTTTCAGCTGAGCTCCATTGCCAGAACCGTCATCAAGGACTCGGCCGTTGGCAGTACCGGAACCCACGAAGAAGTGCGATCCAGCTATATCCCCGCGGCGTTCTCCGACCACCAGGGCCAATCCATCGACCACTGGCTCAAGAGCTGCAATCGATATCAGGACTTCCTTTCTACGCTGTCGGGAACACGTCTTCTCGCGGTGTCGTGTGGCATTCCGATTGAAATCGGTAATTCGAGTGGATCACAGCTGGCGTCACGTGCCACGACGGTCTTCACTCGAACTCCTCGGTTGCAGACCCTGATTCTTGAAGAGTCGATGATTGGTGCCAGCCTCTGGCAAACCGACTCTGCCATGACTCAAAATGCGGCGTCGAAACGGTGGAATGAAAACTGCCGAAGGTTCCGGAACACCCTTCTCTTCCAGGGATTCGGAAACCCGACTTTCCTGGATGCTTCGTGCGGTCCCGCAGGAACGGGAAGGCAACTGGCGGATGGGTCGCACGTGTACCAGTCGACGAGCCAGATCGCCTTGATGATTCCCTCAGGAGCCAATCCCAGACAAAAAGAAACCCTAGTCTCTGGCCACCCCCATGGAACCCTTGCCGAGGCGGCGACGAGCTTCATGCAACGCTGTAATGAAACTCGCGCCGGAGCCAGAAAAACTCATGGCGAAGACTACATCTGGATGTCCTGCGGAGTTCCCCGCCTTTCAAAGACCGGGGGCCGCTACCTGTTTCGCTCAGAAGGCATCACCATCCTTCGCTGAACCACGGCAATCCCGGCAAAAAGCGCTCCTGCGAGCACGAGAAACCCGTTCATCCAGCCTTGACCCATGGCCAGCCCCAGCATCCAGGCGACCACCGAAGTGGCCGCGCGGTCGAGTAGCGATTCGAGCGAGAGCAGCATCGCCCGATGACTCGAATCGGTGATGGCGGCATTGATGACCTGACGCTGAACCGGACCCACAAACCCAACCAGAAGCGAGAACGCGACCAGCCCGATGATGGCAGAAGCGCCGGGCAGCACGGAAAGCAGCGCCACCACTCCTGCCAGTGCCGCCGTCAGTACTCCGACCACGTTCACCGGCTTCAGGTGAGCCAACACGATTCGAAGCTTCAGCGAAGCGAAGGCTTCGGCGGTCGTCATCAGCGCCATGACCCAGCCCAGGCTCGAGATCCCGAACCCTTTGGAAAGCACGATGGGCTGAAACAGATTGACCTGCACCACTCGCGCCAGAACGAATACCCCCATTCCCTGAATCATCAGGCCCAGAAGGTGGCGGTCCCGCGCGACAAGGCTGAGTGCACGTAAAAGCGATGACCCTCGATTGGCGGCCTCTCGAACCTTCTCCCAACTCCCCTCGCGAAGTCTCCAGGCGAACCCGAGAGCCACGAGCGATGAGCCGAGGCTAAGCCAGTAGGACCCCAAGAGCAGGCGCTCGGTCAGGTATCCCACGCCCACCCACGACAGGATCTTCGTGAGCAATCCCAGCGCCCGCGCTCGTCCCTCGACGTGCACATATTCTGTGCCTCGCCCCGCACGGGTGTAGGCCTCATAAAGGTAGGCGTTGGAAGCTCCCGAGATCAGCGAGCGCGCCAGCGCGATCAGCGCAAAGTGCCCCAAGAACACCGCGTGGGCGGCGTCCCTCGGCATCCAATCAAGTGCCACCACCGCCAAATGAGAGATGACGAGAACTGCAGCCCCCCAGCGCAGGCTTCGAATGAGCCCGAAACGATCGGCAAGCCACCCGGTGGGAAGTTCAAGCAGGCAGAAAAGCAGGTAATAAAAGCTTTGGATTCCGAAGATCTGTTCTTCGGAAAGACCCAGGCGCTTCTGCACTTCATAGAAGACAGGAAGCCAGAACAGCAGGGCGAAAAAAACCTGGAAGCCGAGATAGTTTCGCGTCAAACGATCGAGCGCGGGCGCCGACTTTGGTTCGTCGGCACGGGCTTGCGTGCCTGTCGCTGTGCCCCCCCCTACCGTTGTCGTTGCCATCGCCTTTTCCGCCTACTGTCGAGGTGAGCGGCTTCCCGTTGCATAGGGCCTGAGCTGCAGCAGGATAATTTTTTCGTCATCCATCGCCCATTCGATGTCGACCGGCGCACTGAACGTGTAATCGGGCGCAAAGTGGGATTGAAGCAGACGTCCCGCGAAGGCCAGCTTCTGAAGTCGCTCACGGACTCGGGCCGGCAGATCCTCGCTGGCTGAGCCGATCGAGATCGTTCGCCCCCCGCCCTCGACCGTATTGTAGAGGTACTGGTAGGGCAGCTCGGCCCCCTCGACCACCGACTGCACCGAGTGACTCGAGACGTTGATGTAGACGTTTCGAAAGTCACCGCGACTCATGGGGTTCGTCGTGACGAGCACGCCGCCGATCGAGGCTCGGACCTCTTCCTGCACGATCACGCCCATGTAGGAATCATCGAGCGAAATACCCACTTCGTGCCGAAGCCGAACGCTTCGAGGGGAGACCAGCGACGCCCATACCTGCTTGATGCTCTCGAAGATCGTGTCGGCGCTGCTGACATGGTTGATCGACTCGTAGATTCCGGCGGCCGAGAAGTTTTCGAGATCCTCGGCATTCGAGGAGCTTCGCACCACGAACGACGAAACTCCGGCGAGATGGCTGGCGATCTGGGAATCGATGTAGCCTCGCACGCTGTCAGGCATTCGCGTCCCGACGATCAGCTTCTGAAGCGAAAGCGCCAGCGAATCAATCTCTCGGGCATCCAGCTCGATGGCCATCTTCAGCTTGCCGATTGCCTGCTGGATTCTGGGGGAACTTTCAAGAAACTCCTGCTGAATCGAGAAAGGAATGGCGATTCCCCGCGGAACCATGAACTCGCGCTTCAGGAAGCGACGAACTTCAGCGACGATATCGGGCCTGCCATCAACACCCTCACCGAGCCCGAGAAACCGAGACAGGAAGGGCAGCAGGTTCTCGCGCGGCGGGCGCTTCACACGGTAGAATCCGGGCAGGCGTTCTCCACCCTCTTCCAGTATGCGCTTCAGTTCCCCGAGGTTTGCCGCCTTCGTCCCAAACTTGTAGCGGTCACCCATGTGAAGCTCGCCCAGCTCGCGAATCTTCGTATTGACCGCTTCGGGCTCCTCGAGCTTGATGTGCTGGATGCTCCACGCGGGACGTACGATGTCATCGGGCTTCTGGATTCTCTTGAGTGAAACCGCCTCGGCATTCTGGTCGACGGCATACTCGACCCACTGACCTTCGAGGCCCTCGCGGGCGATCTGATCCATCACGCCGAGCTGCGTGCAGTTGGGAATGCCCCAGCCAGAAGCGAGCACATTGGTATGCGAAAGAGGAGTCGTGTGGTGCGCGTTGATGACGCCGCTGATGCGCGGAATGTCGTCCGGCACCCGGTGCATTACGATGATGTCGTACCACTGGATGGTGGCACGCGCGCTTTGGTATTCCTCGGCACTTCGAAAGACTCGAATTCGTCCCTGGGCCGAGCCCACATTCAGGGGAACATACCCGGCTGTCGCAAAAAGCTCATGATTGTAGATGCGGGGAATGTCGGCGGGCGAAATCTGCGCGATCAGCTGCTCCTGCAGGTGGTTTGCCGGCTTGAAAAGCAGGGGGAAGCTGGGATCGAGATGCGCTCGCACGATCGAAAAGAAGTAGCGAAGCATCTCTTCGTTCATGGCGTCGATCTCGACGGTTTCGAGGACGAAGAACCGCCGATCGGCGCGACGATGATAGGAGAGAATGCCCAGAAAAAAACGGCGATCGAGGTCGATGTAGACACTGTGGTTGAACTCGTCGATCGAAGCCTCAATCTCGGCCGCAGGTTTTCTGAGAATCTTTTCTGCGATATAATGGGCGTGAAATGGATAAACCGCATGGTTCATCACATGCAGGAATCCAGCACGCCGGCGAAGCGTGGGCTCGAGGCCTGAGTCGACGACGATCTTGACGAACGGATATCCTGCCAGGTTTCCGGCCAGCTGCGAGAAGGCCTCGAGACGCAGCTCTTCGCCGATCAGCGAAGGCGCAACGACCGGTTGTTCAGAGGGCAGGCGTGTTGAGGAGAACACCGAAGACGAGGAAAGAGAAGGAGTCGTCATAACAGTCACCTTGGCGCGCGGAGTATCAAAATTAACGCAATGCATCAATACCTATAAAAACAGCTCCAGAAAAGCGGAAACGCCATTTATTTCGTATGGTTAAGCTCGACATCAGAACAGAAACTGGCAGACTGCTGACATGAGCAATCCGGGGAACGAACGTTACGCTGGAGAAACCACCTTTTACGGCACCGAGCCCAACACGTTTCTGGTCGAACAGGCCCCTCGTCTGGCCCCGGGCTCTCAAGTGCTCTACCTGCACCATGGCCCCAGTGCGGTGGCGGTGAACTTCGGTCTTGCCGCCCTTTTGCTTTTCGCGCCCGTGAGGGCGATCGCCACCGTGAGCAACACTGCGATCTGGAATGCAGCCGTCTTTCAGGGGTCGATTTCAGGACGCTGGGGTTTTTGGTTCGAACAGGGGCTGCGCCTGAGTGACGGCTGGAGCGCCGACCCTTCGGCCAAGGACTCCTCTCCGGACTCGCTCAAGACGCGCGGAAACCGTTGGATTCTGAGGCCTGCGCTGACCTGGTCGCCCGAAAGCGCTCCCCAGTTGACCCTGCACTTCGGCGCGGCCTGGATGCCCAACCTGTCTCCCGTTCGCGGAGACGTGCGCCTCTGGCAGCAGCTGACCTACGCTCACGCCTTCAACGGCCGTTCGCTCTCGCATCGAGTGCGTTTCGAACAGCGTCATGTCGAAAGAACCGAGGGAGTCTCCCTGCGGGGCAGGTATCAACTGCGCCTCACCCGCGAAAAGATCGCAGGCTCACCCTGGGGCTGGGTGCTTTGGGACGAGCTTTTCTTCAACTTCAACGACGTTCCCCGGAGCGCCGTAGCGGGTTACGAGCAGAATCGCCTCTTTCTCGGTCCACAGAGGCAGCTCGCGGACGGTGCCCGACTGGAGGTGGGCTACCTGCTGATTCACGCCACGCAGGGCGCCGCTCGCGACGCGCAGATCAACCACGTGGGCGGCCTCTTTTTCTTTTTTGATCTGGATGCGGGTGCCCGCACAGCCCATTGAAAACTCCGCGCCACTCTGAAAGGATCGCGCCATGATTTTAAAATTCATTCGCTGGTTTCTGGGGATCGTCATCGTCACGCTTGACGCTCTGTTCACACCCCGGTCGGTGACTCGCCCGCCCGAGAAGCAGGCCGAGCTGGATGCCGCCACGCGGTCGCTGTCTCTGTATCAGTTCGAGGCTTGTCCATTTTGCGTGAAGGTTCGTCGCCAGATCAAACGACTCGGCTTGAAGATCGAACTTCGCGACGCCCAGCAAGATCCCCAATGGCGTGAGGAGCTGATTCGGGACGGAGGCGAGCTTCAGGTTCCCTGTCTGCGCATCGAAGAAAGTGGGTCGGTGCGATGGCTTTACGAGTCCAGTGACATCAACGCCTACCTGGTGCAGAGGTTTGGCTAGAGTCACTCGCGAGAACCCGGCACCGCAGAGCGATCAAGTACTTCCGTCGCGCAACATGGGAAAGCTTTTTAGAAAACTCTCAATGTCCAGGCGGGTTCTCGTATCGAGCTTCACCCGCTGCAAATAGGGAAGCTGTTCATCGGTACTTCGAATCAAACGCTTCGCCACCTCTCGAACGAACGTCTGCCCACGCTTTCCAGCCGCTTCCATCGCGTGAACTCGCTGTAAGAGAGCCTCAGCAACAGGAAGCGGCTGCGTGTTCAGCGCAAGGTTGAACGAAAAGGCGCGACGCTCTCGGTCGGCAACGACGCCATCCTGGCGAGAAACCTCGCTGAAAATCAACTTCAACTCGCGAACCGGGCCATTGACTTCATCTGCCAGACTGACCGCATAGGTACTGCCATTGAAGTCGAACCTCCAGAAACGCCTGTCGTAGACCATGTCCGCCTCGGCCGGCATTTTTTTGAGGGAGGCTGCGAGAATCTCAGAAGAGCGCACCAACTTGCTTGAAAGTTCATCAAGATGCCCGAGCCTGCGAACGACCTCACGGCTCTGCTCCTCCGTTCGCTCCTTCCGAAGCAGCCTCATGAGGTTCACCCGGACATCCTGACCGAAGGTGGCGACTTCCTCGAAGCTCATGTACTCTGCGTAGATCCGGTCCTGATCGAAGATCGATGCCTTGCCTCCACCGTCGAAAAAATTGACGTAAGAACCATGCATCCAGTGAAGAGGCTTTCCGTTCTTTCGAAGTCCGGCGTAATAGGCATGCTGAAGCTCATGGCGTAGGGTCGTGGTCGCTGCAATGCTGCTCCGAATCGATTCTTCAGAAGTATAAAGCGCAGGATTGGGAACACCAAAGACGGCTGCCATCCCCTTGGCCTCCGGACGGAAAGCGCCCAGAAACCCCTCGCGGATCGCAGTATCCGGATCATAAAGAAGCTCCGTTCCCGGAACCATTTTCTCAAGCCCCCGTGCCATGCCATTGAGGGTCGAACGATCTCCCGGAAGAATGACGATCTCGAGGGTGTTCACATCTCCCATCCGGGCAGCGCCCTGCTTTTTGGTTCGAACCAGATGAACCACACCGCGCGATTCGAGAAGTCCCGAAGCCGCCAGAATGTGCCGCTGCTGAAACTCGGAAAAGCCTTCGAACGACTTTCGGTCAGATAGCTCCGACATCTTTTTGGCGGTTTCTTCAAACTCCCTTCCCATTGAATCAATCTTTCGATCACTGAAGGGATTTTTCCAGCGGTACGGGACCTTCAACTCATGCCCAAGAGAAAAGACCTGCGAAGCGCGCTCTGCAAGACTCGACTTGGCAAGCCATGCCTCCATCGTCGTCTGGTCGGTCTCGTGCCACGGTGCCGCCAGATAGCGAAAGAGATCGCCAAACTCTCGCGCACAGGTCTGCATCAGACCGGCCTCGGCGCTGGATACAGCGGAAAGTCCCAAGAACACGACGGAGATCAGGGCAATCCGAATGAACGGAACAACGGATCCGAAACTCATACGTTCCCGTATCGGCACCTTCTGGTCGAAAACCAAGAAAATATGGAGCCACCAAAAACGAGAAAAGCACACCGAATTGACTTCGGGCAAAGCTGTGTCACCCTTTTTCAAATGAGAGCGCCCCCCAAAAAAACGCTCATCCTTGTGAGCCTTTTGTTTTCGAAGGTGACCGGGGCCATGCCGAGCGCTCATGCCGCCCCACTGCCACTGGTCCATCCCAACCAGATCGTCAGGCATTATCAGGGGCGACTGGCTCGCGAGACCGCAAGCTGCGGCCTCTACATCATTGTTTTTTACCAGCTGAATCACGAGCAGGCGCGTGCCTACTTTGTCTGGCCCGAGACCCTGTCACGGGATCCCCGGCAGGACACCCAGCAGGTTCCCTATGCCCTGCGAATGGGAATCGGCGTCAAATCAGTCGCAGGAGACGGCTCCTACATTCCCCAGTCTCGATCGGAACAAAATCGCCCCGGCAGCAATACAGCAGCCACAGGACTATTCAAGGAAGCACCCAACAGTCCCGCCATATCAGAGGACTATCGGGCACAGACCGGCCTCATCTTTCCGCTCATGGGAATGGAGCCGGGACGCAATGATCGACGCAAGGCCATCGGACTGCACATCTCGACGGGGTCCGTTGAAGCCAGCGGCCGTGAGACCATGGACTGCACGGTAGGATGTTTTGGCGTGCAGCCGAACTACTGGTACTGGGTTCGCGACGCTGTCCTTTTGAATCGAGAACGGGGAAAAAGAACCTGCGTGATCGGGGTCGATGACGCCCTCCCCTCGGTGCACAATGGAAACCGTCCCCAAATTCCAACAGGACTTCAGCAGATCTACCAAAATCACTGCCGCCCGCTGATGGATGGCAACCCCCTCCACTCGATCGATCCGGGTGGCATTTTGAGCCGCGAACTGATTCGCAAGGGACTGCTTTCACCTGCCTACGCACCCGACTGGATGCGACGCTGATTCCGGTCCCCTCATCCCTCAACGAGCGATCAAGGCCTCTCGAGGAGCCAGACGCCCCCTGATCGGCCTCACTGCTACTCCGTCCTCCTGACTTATCGGAAGCGAAAGCGACGAGTTCAGGACCGGCCACTCGCCTCGCCCCACATTGATGGCTCGGTTCGACTGAAAGGTCGCGTGACCAAACTTTCCGTAATGTCGAAGCTTGCGCCCCAGCG
>CAYSOA010000008.1:0-29798 GCA_964432565.1 uncultured Bacteriovorax sp. | reverse complement strand
TCGAGTTCGTCATCCCGATGAATGGCGACCGTACCAGACGAGTCCCTCTGTATCGCCTCGGCAAGCTGCAGATAAGAACCCAGCTGCGAGGCAGGCGCCCCGGACGGGAGGACGATGAGTGACTTTTCGGCCCCCAGAAGCTGCGACACAGACGGAGGAATCTCGTCGACACCGAGGCGACGAAAGATATCAAACTCAGGATCGACCTCGACCTGCACGGGACGCGTCGGCAGAAGCAGCGAGAAATCCTGGCTTCGCCCTCCCTCCCGTTCCATCACCAGCACCGTCTGAAAGGCCTCGCTACGCCCCTCCAGATGGATGGCTACAGGAATTCTCACCGTGAAGGGCTCTTCTGGCTGGACCTGGCTGAGTCGAAGCCGAAGGCGATGCCTCGAACCACTCGGAGAAGATGACGCCTCATCCAGTCGCAGACGGGGAGCTCCGGTACGCTCGGTCCATTGCCGAAACTCATCGGCGAGATCGACGCCGGCCTCCTGCGATAACGCCTGACCCAACGGTGCGAAACCTACTGGCGTGAACCGATGGCTCGAATAAAAACGCCGCAGACCTCTCCGAAAAATCTCGTCACCGAGGCGTCTTCGCAGCATGTGAAAGAACATCGCGCCCTTGCCGTAGCCGACCGCCGCCGAAGCCTCATCAAAACGATAACGAAAGCGTTCCAGCGGAAAGTCGTTCGCTTCTGTCACGTAGTTGGTGAACTTCTGCAGAATCTCACGCCGATGCTGCACTCCGGCTCCCGACTGCTCCTGAAGCAGATGGTCGGCAAGGTAGGAGGTCAGGCCCTCGCACCAATTTCCTGAGGCTTCGTCCACGTAAACGCTGTTGCCCCACCAGTTGTGCAGAATCTCGTGGGGATAAGAGGACTGCAGCAGAAACGGAAGACGAAGCACCGACGAACCGAGCAACGTGTACGACGGCATCCCATAGCCCGACTCAAAGAAGTTCTCGACGAGGGAAAACTGCGAGTACGGGTACGGCCCAATCAGCCGGCTGTACATCTCGATGAACGGGCCCGTGGCATCGAGATAGCGACGCGCCAACGCTGGGTCATCCGTGCGCAAAAACGCAAAAGCCGGCGTGGTGCCCGAAAGGTCCTCGTAGCGATGGAAGGCGGCGCCCTCAAGGTGAATCTCCTGCTGGCGACCTTCGGCAAGAAACCGCGTCACCCGCTCGCCGCCCAGTGTGAACTCGGCCATTCGCCTTCCCTGACTGACCCAGTGAAAGGACTCGGGTCCTGAAACCGTCAGGTCAAAAGTCAGACCCTCATACTGCCCCAGCTGGGCAAACCAGGCGGACTCTCCGGACAAGTGCACGCCCTCTCGCGCGATGGTGCCCGGGGTGGCCTCGTCCTGCACCGGGTGCTGGATCGCCCCCGAGTACCTCAGCGTCACGCTGCTCGAGTCCTGAGCGAGACGCACCTCATAGTGGCGCATCGGAACGGGCTTGCCCGTCGTCTCATCGAGCAGGGTGATCGTGGCCTCCGGAGTGCCAGCCTCAAGCCGAAGCCCCGCATGCAGGCGCACCTCAAACCGACGAAGCGGTCTTTCGAACTGCAGTCGATCTTCAGCTGAGAGAGCTCCCCGCTCGGGATTCAAACGAACCGAAAGCTCATGATGCACGCGCGCCCACGCCGGGACTGAAGCAAAAACGCTTAGAACCAGAAGCCATCGAGCACTCTTTGGGAGATTCATGCTCCGGGGAATACCACAGCAAATCCCCGCGCACGAACGCCGCACCAAAAAAGTAATGCACTGCATTACCCATCAAACCCATGCCGCCGAAATCTCAACGCTTTCGGTCAGAAAATCCCGTTTTTCGTGCGGCCCATTTGAAGTAAGCTCGTGCTCACTTATGAGCAAAACCAACTCGTTCCAGACGGCATCCACGCTCCAGGTGGGCGGCAAGACCTACCACTTTCATTCACTGAAGAAATTCTCCGAGAAGCACGACATCTCGAAGCTTCCCTTCTCACTGAAGATCCTGCTCGAAAACTTGCTGCGACAGGAAGACGGCGTCGTGGTGAAAAAGGAAACCATCGAGAAGATGGCTCGCTGGGATGCGCAGGCCGAGCCGCAGGACGAGATCCAGTTCATGCCGGCCCGCGTGCTTCTTCAGGACTTCACGGGCGTTCCGTGTGTGGCCGACCTCGCGGCCATGCGCGGGGCCATCAAGACCCTCGGGGGGGATCCCACCAAGATCAACCCTCTTCAGCCCGCCGACCTGGTCATCGACCACTCGGTTCAGGTCGACTCCTTCGGTACTCCGAACGCCTTCCGCGAAAACGCCGACCTCGAGTTCGAGCGCAACCGCGAGCGCTACGAATTCCTGCGCTGGGGTCAGAACGCGTTCAAGAATTTCTCGGTCGTCCCTCCCGACACGGGCATCGTTCACCAGGTCAACCTCGAGTACCTCGCCCACGTCGCGATGACCCGAAACCTCGGTGGCGAAGACTGGGTGTATCCCGACACCCTCGTCGGCACTGACTCGCACACCACCATGATCAACGGTCTGGGCTGCCTGGGCTGGGGCGTGGGCGGGATCGAAGCCGAAGCGGCCATGCTGGGCCAGCCCTGCTCGATGCTCATCCCGCAGGTCGTGGGCTTCAAACTCACCGGAACGCTCCCTGCCGGAACGACGGCCACCGATCTCGTGCTGACCGTCACGCAAATGCTGCGCAAAAAGGGCGTCGTTGGAAAGTTCGTCGAATTCTTTGGCCCGGGTCTGGCGAACCTGACCCTGGCCGATCGCGCGACGATCGCCAACATGGCTCCGGAGTACGGCGCCACGGCGGGTCTCTTTCCGATCGATGAGCAGACGATGGATTACCTCAAACTGACCGGTCGTACCGATCGGGCTGCCGTCGCCGAAGCCTACTTCAAGGAACAGGGACTCTGGTACTCGGCCGGACAGCCCGAACCTCACTTTTCTTCGACGCTCGAGCTCGATCTCGGCACCGTCGAGGCCTCGCTCGCAGGTCCGTCACGACCTCAGGACCGCGTCGGACTCAGCGGAGTCCACCCTTCCTTTCAGAAAATGCTCGGTGAATTTCTGAAGGATGACGCCGAAAAGCTTGCGGGCAAGACCGTCGCCGTCAAGGACGGAGCCGCCTCGTATGAACTGGGTCACGGCGCCGTCGTGATTGCGGCCATCACGAGCTGCACGAACACCTCGAACCCGGGCGTCCTGATGGCTGCCGGACTGCTTGCCCGCAATGCCGTGGCCAAGGGTCTCACCGTGAAGCCCTGGGTGAAGACCTCACTGGCTCCGGGCTCGAAAGTCGTGACCGATTACCTCAAGGAAGCGGGCCTGCTGGGTCACATGGAAGCATTGAAGTTTCATGTCGTCGGCTATGGCTGCACGACCTGCATCGGAAACTCCGGACCCCTGCCCGAGGTCGTCTCGAAGGCCGTTACCGAAGGCAATCTCGCCGTCGCGTCAGTGCTCTCGGGCAACCGCAACTTCGAAGGCCGCGTGAACACCCAGGTGCGCGCCAACTACCTTGCCTCGCCTCCGCTGGTCGTCGCCTATGCTCTTGCCGGCACGGTGAACCTCGACCTGACGAAGGATGCGCTGGGAACGGGAGCAGATGGCAAGCCCGTCTACCTCAAGGACATCTGGCCGTCAGATGCCGAGGTCGCCGAAGTCATGAAAAAGCACGTCACTTCGGCTCAGTTCAAAAAGTCGTATGCCGATGTCTTCACCGGCGAAAAGGCATGGCAGGACCTTCCCGTGCCGACGGGCGAACTCTACAAGTGGGACGCCTCGTCAACCTACATCAAGGAACCCCCGTTCTTTGAAGGCATCACGACCAAGCCCGCCCCGGTCACCGACATCCGTGGGGCTCGAGTGCTGGCCTTTCTCGGCGACTCGGTGACGACTGACCATATCAGCCCTGCAGGAAGCTTCTCGGCGAAGACTCCTGCAGGACAGTACCTGATGTCGCTCGGTGTGCAGCCGAAGGACTTCAACTCGTATGGCGCGCGTCGTGGCAACCACGAAGTCATGGCCCGCGGGACGTTCGCGAACGTTCGCATCAAGAACAAGCTCGTGCCGGGAATCGAAGGCGGCGTGACCACGCACCTTCCGAGCGGCAAGCAGATGTCGATCTATGATGCGGCCATGCAGTACCGCGCGGATGGCGTGCCTTCGATCGTGATCGCCGGCAAGGAATACGGCACCGGCAGCTCCCGCGACTGGGCCGCCAAGGGTCCGAAGCTTCAGGGCGTGCGCGCGGTGATCGCCGAGAGCTTCGAGCGCATCCACCGCTCGAACCTGGTGGGCATGGGCATTCTGCCGCTTCAGTTCCTGCCGGGCGAAAGTGCGGCCACGCATGGACTCACCGGCTTTGAAACTTTCGACATCGACGGCCTCGGCTCGGTTCAGCCGGGAGCGAAGGTCGCCGTCAAGGTGACCACCGCCGATGGCCAGTGCAGGACGATCACCCTTCAGTCGCGCATCGATACGCCCAACGAAGTCGAATACTTCAAGCACGGGGGTATCCTGCCGTACGTGCTGAGACAGCTCATTTAGTAGAAAAGCCCCGGATCGAGCGATCGATCCGGGGCTTTTGTTTTTAAAAGACGACGGGTCTCGGGCCTATCAGAAGTACCAGCCGAGGTTGATGTAGGGAACGGCACCCACCCCTTCGAGCGTCGAAAGATTCGCGCCAAACCCCAGATTGAAGCCATTGCCCGCCTGCCAGTCAAATCCGGCCGTTAGATACGTGTGGCTTCCATTTGCGCTGAAGCCACCCAATTCGCCCGCCGACCCGGTGAACGAGACCTTCGCGTAGCTTGCTCCGACGACCGGACTGAAGTTCCAGCTCGGCACGAAAAGTCGGGCGCCCCCGCCAATGGTCGTGAGGCTGAGTGACTCACCGTTCGTTCCCGTTCCGCTGATCGAGCCGTAGCCTGCAGTCAGGCGCAGCCAGCGGGCCGCATTGAAGTTCAGATTGTAGCCCAGCAGCGTCGGAAACGGATCCCCCAGAAGCCCGAGGCTGACACCAACACGCTTTGCCACGCGGTTGGAGGCTTCGGCCGACCCGGAAGCCAGCAAGGCCAATGTAATCGCCAAGACAGGAACCAACTTTTTCATTCTCTGATTCTCCTCGTTGAGATGAAGGTGGAGAGACCAGAGTAAGCGGCCTGCGTGAGGTTTGCCACAGAGAGTCCTGCAAAAGTTCTGTCAGGCCGCCTCAATCAAATCATTGGCACTGTCCCGAAGCCCGAATTCGCCTTCGGCCCGGGCGCAGCTTCCACAACAGTAGATTGACGAATTCGCTTCGAGTCCGTGCCCGATGATTCGGGTTCGACAATGCGAGCACCGGGGTGCGAGCTTCTCGATGGCGCACTCAAAACAGTCAAAATAGTGACTTGCGCCAGCCACCTCAACCTTCATCAGACGATCATACTGATTTCCACAACTCTCGCAGGCAGGAGGAAAGACCATGTGCAAAACACTTTGCAACGGACGTGCAAAAAACTCTGACAGCCTGCATGTTTTCGTTTGGCTACCGTGCTCACCTGTGGTCGGCTCAGCTGCATATGCCCAACCCCCTGCCTCAGGGATTTATTCCCTCGTCGACTCCGGAGCCCCACAAAGATCGCGCCAAGCGGCTGATCAAGGCTCACCCCGAAGTGCGCCAGCTCTTCGGCAACGAGCCGTCGAGCTTTCTCTGGGTGCTCGCCATCGTCGCCGTTCAAAGTATCCTGGCCTGGCTGCTTCGGGACGCAGGCTGGCTCTGGATCTGGGCTGCAGCTCTCACCGTGGGTGCCACGGCCAACCATGCGGTGTTCGTTCTCATTCACGAATGTGCGCACAATCTGATCTTCAAGGGCTCGAGCGCCAACCGTCTGGCTTCGATCGTCGTCAACCTGCCGGCCATCTTTCCGGCCGCCATCGGCTTTCGAAACTTCCACCTCCTGCATCACTTCAAGCAGGGGGAGTTCGACTACGACGCCGACCTGGCGGGACCCACCGAGGCGCGGCTTTTTGGTCGCAACGGGTTTACCAAAACCCTTTGGATGTTGGGATTCTTCATCATCGAAGGCGTTGTTCGACCCATGCGCATCAAGAAGGTGAACCTGCTGGATCGCTGGACGATTCTCAATGTGATCTGCCAGGCCGCCTACACCGCCCTCATTCTGGGAGTCCTAGGATGGCCGGCTCTGGCCTATCTGCTGCTGTCGAGCCTGTTCTCAGTGGGCCTGCATCCGTTCGGAGCCCGCTGGATTCAGGAACACTATGTCGTACACGGAAACCAGGAAACCTATTCGTACTATGGTCCCCTGAACCGCCTGATGTTCAACGTGGGCTACCACAATGAACACCACGACCTGATGATGGTTCCCTGGACGCGGCTCAAGAAGCTCAAGGCGATGGCTCCTGAGTTTTACGAGCCCCTTTACTCACATACGTCCTACGTGAAGCTGCTGCTTCGGTTTATTTTCGATCCAAAACTGAACCTGCACAGCCGTGTTGTGCGTCCCAGCCGACGTCCTAGTGCTGAAGAAAAGGCCGCCGTCAGCCTACTGCCCGCCGAGCAGGCCTGAAGTTCATCAACTGGCGACGCTCTCGAAGCCTGGCTTCGAGCTGCGAGAACGTATCGGTGTTGACGATGTGTTCTGGTTCCAGCCAGGCCCGCCGTGCCTGCCCGAGACCGAATCGAATAAAGTCGAGCTGGCCCGGTTCGTGGGCGTCGGTCGAGATCACAATCGGAATGCCGAGCGACGCAGCGAGACGACAGCCCTCCACCGATAGATCGAGGCGCTCGGGTTGAGAGTTCAGCTCAACGAAACACTGGGTCTGCGCCGCGTGTTCCAGCGCTTTTTGAAGGTCCACAGAAATGGGTGGCCGGGACGTGCGTTCCCCCATCCGACGTCCGGTAGGATGCCCCCAGATGGTAAAACAAGGATGATCCATGGCACGACGGATACGATCCAGTTGCTGGCTGGCCGGCAGGTCGAAGTGCGAATGGATGGAACACACTGTCAAATCGAGCTCCATCAAAACCTCGTCGGGCAGATCGAGACGGCCATCCTTCAGGATGTCGACTTCGCAGCCCTTGAGCAGCCGAAACGGCGCCAGCTCCTCGTTCAACCGATCGATCTCGCCCATCTGCCGTCGCAGACGCCGGGCATCGAGACCGTGGGCCATGCCCATTCGCGGCGAATGATCGGTGATGGCCAGATAGTCATAACCTCGAAGCCGAGCCGCCTCGGCCATTTCCCTGAGCGAGGCCCTTCCATCACTGGCCCGGGTGTGAGCATGAAGATCGCCCCGCAGATCTCCAAACTCAACGAGCCTGGGAAGGGCATTCCTTCCGGAGGCCTCAATCTCCCCCGTATTCTCGCGCAACTCGGGAGGGATCCAGGAAAGACCGAGCGAGTCGAAAACATCCTGTTCATCCCGCCCACCCAACCTTCGGCCGTCCTTGAAGATCCCATACTCGTTGATCCTCAAACCACGCCTGGCGGCCATCCGACGAATGGCCACATTATGGGCCTTGGATCCGGTGAAGTAGTGAAGTGCCGCGCCGAAGCTTCGAGGACGCACCAGACGCAGGTCGACCTGAGTGCCTCCCTGCAGGCGCACCGAGCATTTGGTGTCACCCTGTGCCAGCACCTCTTGAACGCCATCCAAACCCACAAAAGATCGAACGATCGCCGGAGCATCCGAACGGCGACAGGAAGCTAGAAGATCGATGTCTCCGATGGTCTCCCTGCCACGCCTTAGGCTTCCCGCAATTTCGGCATGCCGAACACCCGGAGTCGCGTTCAGCTGCCGCAGCAACTGAAGGGAAATCGACTCGGCATCCGAAATCAATAGCCGCCGCTCAGGGCGTGACCGGTGCGCTTCAATGGCCTTTTTCAAGGCGGAGACCCGTTTCTCTCCGAATCCCCTCAGATTCGACAGAGCACCGCCTTCAATGGCGTCTACAAGACCGGCCAGCCCGGAAATTTTCAGCTTCTCATGGAGCTGGGCCACGCGCTTTGGCCCCAGCCCCGGCAGCTGGAGCAGCTCCAGCAGTCCCGAGGGCAGCTCGGCAAGAAGCTCTTCCAGTGCTTCGAAGCTCCCACTTTGAGAAATTTCGTGCACTTTTTCCGAGAGGTCGTCGCCTACGCCGGGAATCTTCGGAAACGGGCGCCCTTGTTCCATGCCTTCCTCTTGAACTCTCAGTGCCAGACTCTCGGGCCAGCTTTCGATCGATCGAGCGGCATTTCGATAGGCGCGAATCCGGAATGGATTCGCCGAACGGATAGCCAGAAGATCCGCCATCTGGCGAAAAAGTGCGGCGATACGGACGTTCGAAGCCGGCATGTAGCGTCCCCTGAGCCTAATCAGAGATTCAATCTCGATGCCCCGGGCCTGAGCCGTGCATCACGGTCTGAAGATGGAAGTTCTCCTCCGATTCGGTGACTTGGCGCTGCCTGGTGAACTCGTCATTCCGAACGATGCCTGCGGCCTGGTGCTCTTTGCACACGGTAGTGGAAGCAGCCGATTGAGCCCCCGGAACCAAATGGTCGCACGAACCCTCAACGCAGCGGGAATGGCGACGCTGCTTTTCGATCTGCTCGATGAAGAGGAGTCGAAGAACCGAAGGAAGGTCTTCGACATTCCCCTTCTCGGTCGTCGTCTCGCGCTGGCGACCCGCTGGTGCATGAAACAGCCCCCCCTTCGGCACCTGCCTCTTGCCTATTTTGGCGCAAGCACTGGCGCGGCCGCCGCTCTCTGGGCGGCCGCTGAGTTCGAAACGTTGATTCGCGCGGTGGTCTCTCGAGGAGGCCGACCGGACCTCGCCCTTCATCGACTGAAGCAGGTGACCTCTCCGACCCTGCTGATCGTCGGGGAGTGGGACCCGGAAGTGCTGGAACTCAACGAAAGCGCCCGGCAGGAACTCGACGACTCACAGCTACTGGTCATTCCCCACGCCACGCACCTTTTCGAAGAGCCAGGTGCCCTCGAACAGGTTGCCGAGGCGTCAAGAGACTGGCTCCTGCACCAGTTCGGACCACCGACCCATGCCGTGGCCTAATCCCTTTTCGGCGGGTCAGGAAGCCCGCATACTGATGAGGTGAAGCCGCTTGCTCTAGTGCTGATGCTCCTCAGTGTTGCCACAAGCAGTCTTGCCCGAGACCCGGCACGGACCCTCAATCGTTCGCCGGCCATCGAGCCCGTCCTTCGAGCCATTCCGATTTCCGAGGCTGTTCCGGTCAATGAGGTCACCGGTGACCACTCGGGCTTCTCCGACTCCGACTCCGGCGCCTGCTCGATTCCCCGGGCCATCCCCGTTGAACTCACTCCAATCCAAAGAATCCTTCCCCATCTCGCGCCCCTGGTTCACGAAGACTGTTCCAACGGCATCGACGATGACGGAAACGGTCTGGTCGACTGCGCAGATCGTAAGAGCTGCCCGGACGGTTCACGGGGACCTGATCGCGACATTCTGGCGACCCAGTGCTGTGACGGCAGGGCCATGAATCCACTTGAGATGACCTCGATTCGACACTGCGGCGGCTGCCGAAAGGCGTGCGTCTACCCTCAGAAGATCGGGTCCAGCTCGTTTCTTCTGATAGGCTCCTGTGAAGTAGATCAATACAGCCAAAGTCGCTGCGTTCCTCCCGTCTCTCTGAACGTCACCGAAGAGCCCGTCGACGAATCGACACTGAAGCAGGAGCAGCTTGAAAATGCCGTCTGCTTCGAAAAGCCTGTGGCAACCCTTGAAAAGGCACTCGAAAGGATCGAAGCCCTCGAGCCCAATGTTTCGCTGGCGGGCGGACGCCTGTCGCTCTCGGTCGACGGCAAGTGCGTCGGTTTCAGCTTCAAGAAGAAGTTTTAAGTGTCGAAGTTTTCGACAGCGAGTCGACCCTCTCGACAGATCCGTGGGGACAGACCACGGGAATGACCGAGGGACCAACGCTTAAGTCGTGGTTTCTTCGGGCGAAGCGGAGCTGGGCGAAAAACGCTCCCCCGTTCGCCGGCTGGTCCCTGCATTGCATCATTGCTCCGCATGACGAAGGAATTCCTGCGCGAACTGCTGCTGCGACAACTGGGACTCAAGCACAAGCTCAAGGTGCACGACAGCGTGAAGCCCGCCGAAACTCATGAAGAAATGGCGGCAAGCCAGCTCGCCCGCTGGGAGCTCGAGGACGAAATACACGCCATTGAGGCGATTCTCAGCGATGCCCGGAAGAAGA
Organism: uncultured Bacteriovorax sp.; assembly: GCA_964432565.1. GTDB lineage: Bacteria > Bdellovibrionota > UBA1018 > UBA1018 > UBA1018 > CAIOHW01. Next base: position 19,581 of record CAYSOA010000008.1, on the reverse strand, counting down.
AGATTCTCGAGAAGCGCAAGCTCGTCGAGAAGGACCTCTCGGGCGGTACTCTGGTCAAAAAGAAGAAGCCTAAATGAAGGTTCCCAACGCCTGAGAAAGCTTCAGCCAGCGATGATCGGCAGCGATCAATCGCGGCGGACCCATCAGATCGGCAATGGGCGCTCGAACGACGGTACCGCCCCGATAGACGGCCGCCTGATCCCATTTTCCCTCAATGATCATGCGCGCGGCCTCGACACCCATCGACAGCGTGAGAAAGCAGTCCGTGGTTGTTGGATGTCGGCTGCGCTGCAGGTGTCCCAGCACCACGGCTCGTGATTCCCAGCCAGTCTCGTGCTCGATCCAGCGAGCCAGTTTGATTCCGACCCCTCCAAGCCTCACGGACTCGGGCGACCCCTCGACTCTGAAAGCGACCGTCGGATCTTCTCCCGCGGCCACCGCCCCTTCGGCCACCACGATCACCATGCCGCGGCGCTGCTTTTGCTTTTCTCGAATGAACCGAAGCAGCTCGGTGCGATCAAAGGGACGCTCGGGCACCAGAATCACTTCGGCGTAAGAGGCAAGCCCACCGCCAAGAGCGAGCCATCCCGCCGTACGCCCCATCACTTCAACCACCATGAGCCTGCGATGAGCCTCGGCCGTGACCCGAAGCGAATTCACCGCTTCGGCAATCACCGAGCAGGCCGTATCGTAACCGAAAGTGACCTCCGTCCCGGACAGGTCATTATCGATGGTCTTGGGCACTCCGACGAGTCGTACCGAACCAGGTACCCTCTCGGAAATCTGGCGAAGACCCGCAAAAGTACCATCTCCTCCGGCGACCAGAAGACCATCGAGACGCAGCGGAGCGAGCCTTTCCGCAAACTCTCGCTCCCGTCCCCGTGTATCGGAGCGATTGGAAGTTCCCAGCAGAGTTCCCGCTACCTGATGCGCCCCTTCAAGGTCCTTCAGGGTAATGGCTCGGTGACGGCCTTCGAAGACCCCTTCGAATCCATCTTCAATGCCGATCAGTTCGGCTCCGTGTCGCAGCAGCACTCTTCCGGCCGCCTCAAGAATTCCGTTCAAACCGGGAGCATCTCCTCCTCCCGTCAATAGGCCGATTCGCAAACGTGACGTCGCGTCTCCCATCCTCATCCTCCCTGTCGGTTGACCGATGCCCAGAGACAAACCCCGAGATGCAGGCTCCACAGCAGGGTTCGTACCCAGTTGGTCGTAACGAGACTGGAGTGAGCAGAAACGTCAAAGCCACTGCCCAGAATCGCGTGCTGAGGAACCGAGAGAAAGGCGGTCGACGCAAACACGCCGACGCTCAAGACCAGACAGGTCCAGGACACGACGACCGATACACCATTCCATGCAGGCGACAGAACCAGCGCCCCCGCCGTGACGAGCTGAAGCACCATTGCCGGCCCGACAATGAACGTGATTCGCGACGAGTGCAGCGCATGAAACTCAGCGAAGCGACGCGGATCGACCAGTCTCATCAGGGGATAGTGCACCAGCTGCACGAGCCAGATCAGACCCGTCATGAAGGCTACCGACGACAGATGAGCCAGCCAAAGAATCGACATGGAGCGATTGTCGCCCTGAAGAATCGCAGCGTCAATGCCGGGAGCGCCTCGAAGAGTCTGCGCCCTGCTCGATCGCTCGTCGAACCAAGTCGGGCGATACCTGCGCCGGCTTCAGTTTGACTCCCTTTTTGGGGGTAAACCAGCCGCGCACGTCCTGGTCGAGACCGACCCCGTGCATGAAATTATAAAGAGCACGCCGGAGTCCATCTCCAAGCCAGTCATGATCAACGCCGGTGGGGTCCTCAAACGGCAGGTCGTTCCGAGCAAAACGCTTCTGCCCGGGCGCAAGTCCTGCCTCTCGGATGCGAATTCCGAAACGCTCGGGATCTCTTCCGATCGGCGAGTGCACCGTGGTGGAAAATCGGTGCCAGTAGGCCGACTGGATGCACCCGGCCTCGAAGAGCTGGCGAACCCGCTCGAGCGCATCGACGGTCTCCTGGATGGTCTGGGTCGGAAACCCGTACATCAGATAGGCATGCACCAGCACTCCCGCTTCGGTGAGTGCATGAGTGACCCGCGCGACCTGTTCCACACGGACTCCCTTGTTCATGAGGCGCAGTAGGCGATCGGAGGCGACTTCAAGTCCGCCGCTCACGGCCACGCACCCGGCTTCGGACATGAGTCGGGCCATCCCGGGCGTAAACACGGGATCGAAACGAATATTTCCCCACCACGAGAAGACTTCACCGCGCTCGATGATGCGCTCCGAGATCTTCCTCAGCATGGCCGGAGGAGCCGCCTCGTCAACAAAATGAAAGCCTCGCTCACCTGTTGCGCGAGCCACCTCGATCATGCGTTCGACCACCAGATCGGCGGGAGACGCGTCATACCGGGCGATGTAATCGAGCGAAACATCGCAAAAGTTGCACTTCTTCCAATAGCAGCCATGGGCGAGTGTGAGCTTGTTCCACCGGCCGTCGCTCCAGATTCGGTGCATCGGATTGAGCATTTCAAGAATCGAAAGGTACCGGTCCAGGTGCAAACCGGAGTAATCCGGGGTTCCTGCGTCCTTTTGAGGAAAGTCGTGATCCGCGCTGAAGTTCGCAAACACGACCCTGCAGTTTTCTTTCTCGCCTTCACGATAGTAGGTGCGACAGAGTTCCTGCTTTGATCGCCGTCCCTCAACGTGCTCGATCAGCGAAAGCAGGGGCCGCTCGCCATCGTCGAGCGTCACATAGTCAAAGTAGTCGAAGACGCGAGGTTCTTCGAGTTCGCGAAGCTCGGTATTGGGATAGCCGCCCCCCAGCACTCTCGTCGCCTGGGGCAGAACCCTCTTGAAAATCCGGGCCATGCGAAAAGCTCCGTAGATATTGCCCGGAAAAGGTGCGGTCACTCCCACAAGATCCGGCTGGTGCTCCTTCGCAAGCTCCTCGGAGATTTCATCGAGCATCACGTCTACCAGTGTCGGAACCTCTGATTCGACGGCAGCAAGAAGCGGATCTATGACCGACTGCGAGGCAGCAAGCTTCTCTCCGTAACGCGAAAACTCGAAACGAGGATCGACCCCTTCTCGAATCACCAGCGCAAGATCATCCAGAAAAAGCGAAGCAAGAAACTTGGCCCGATCCTGAACCCCGAGAGATCCAAAGGCCCAGCCCAGCGGATCTCCGCCGTCATCACCGCCCAGCGCCGAGTACTGCTCGAGCGCCGCAAATGACGGGCCGCGCGGAAGGATCGCTTCCATGCGCAGGGCCAGCGAGGGATCGCGTCCCTGCAGGAAGGCGATGACCGGATCGACGCACGCCTGATACCGATCGAACTCGGCGAGAAAGACCCGAACGGCCTGGCTCCAACCGCCAGCCGCACCATTCGATGCCGACTCGATCGCCTGCCGAATTCTGACCAGCCCAGAACGCGAAAAAAGCCTCAGCACCAGCTCGAGAGCCGGGTCGGCCTGTCTGACTTCGAGATCCGGGCGATGACGCCCCAGAAACCCCTTCAAATACGCCGTCGCCGGGTAGGGCGTATTGAGCTGGGTCATGGGAGGAACCAAAAAGAGAATTCGCATGAGCGACGGATCCTACAACACCAGACTCTTTTTATCAACTATAAGAAGCCTCAGCAACCCCATGAATTTAATAGAAAAACAATGTAGCCGGCAACCAACCCCACCCATTATAACGGCAGACAATGAGAATCCCCCAGGAACCCAAGATTCGACGCATCTCCCAACTGAAGGCCCTCTATGGAGCCGCCAGAAGCGACGAGGCTCACTTCCTCGCGGGACGAAGCACGCGGCGCATGGAGCTTTGGAGAGTGATTCGCATTGCCGCTGAATTCATTCGCGGTTTCCGAAAGCTGCACTTTCTCGGACCCTGCGTCACGGTCTTTGGATCGGCACGCTTTCGTGAAGGACATCCCTACTACGAACTTGCCAGACAGGTGGGAGCACAACTCGCCTCGGCAGGATTCATCGTCATGACCGGAGGCGGCCCAGGCATCATGGAGGCAGCCAGCCGCGGCGCCAAAGAAGCAGGAGGCTCGACGGTCGGGTGCAACATCCGCCTACCACACGAACAACACCCCAACCCGTGGCTCGATCACGTGGTGAACTTCTACTACTTTTTCGTTCGCAAGGTCATGCTGGTGAAGTACTCCTACGCATTCGTCGTGCTTCCGGGAGGTTTCGGCACCCATGACGAACTCAGCGAAGCGCTCACCCTGATTCAAACCGGAAAGCTTTACGACTTTCCCGTCATCCTCATGGGCAAAGACTACTGGAAGCCCTATCTCGACTTTCTGGAAAACTGCGCAACGATCCACGGAACGATCCAGCGATCAGACCTCGACTACCTGCTGGTCACCGATTCGCCCGAAGAAGCCGCCCGACGCATCTGCGAAGTGGCCGACGCCATCGGACTGAGGCGAGTGGTCAGCTACTCTGACCGGCCTCAGGCGCAGACGAACGGACCGAATCCATCGCGGGCTGGGGATAGCGACTCTGGGCCATAAACTCAGCAGCAAGTTCGCTGGCCACTTGAGTCCAGACCGAAGATCCACGACACCCCTGCTTTTCAACGACCGAACCGTCCGCCCGCGTCAGTCGAACCTTCACTACAGACTGGCACGCTGAATCTTCCTCCTCGGAAGCCGATACTGCTGCGGCCAGATGCTTCAGCCGATCCCGAACATCTTCGAGACCTAGAACCACCGCAGCAGCGGCAGCAGCACCGTCCTTCGACTGGGTCATTCCCAATGCCGATGCCGGAACTCGGTTCGACAACTCGGGAAGAACCTGAGCTCGCGGCAGTGCTGGAGCCACTTCGAACCGAAGCGACGAAGCATCCCTTGCCGAAACATGAACCGACCACAAGACCGGTCCGGCCCAACGAGCATCCGGTCCGGGATACTGAATATAGGCTTCAACGACCGGTGAAGCATTCCCCTGCATCTCCTCGAGGGCATCCACGACACCCCCCAGGCCACCGGGCCCCCCGCTGACACAGCCAGAAGCCGTCATCATCGCCAAAATCAAAGCCCAACGCTTGGTCTCTTGGTTCAGCACCATCATTCCTCCGAATTTCCAGAACCGCCTGATTGAGAGGCGAGAGAACGCTCCGGCACTTCAACGGTGTAGGAAGCCGTCTCTGCACGCTTGAAGCGTCCCAGACAGGCCTGATACTTCTCACCCGCAAACGCGGGAATCTCGCAGGCGGGAGGCGCCACCAACACGGCGACAGCCGTTGATGCAGCCCAGCCTCCTTCAGAAACCGTCCCGGCCGTGCAGCCGATCTGCTCCTTGGAGTATCCGAGGCACTGCATCAGCTCGCTCCAGGTTGCTCCGACCTTGCCACCTTCCACCTCGCAAGGAGACCACGCCTGCGCCAGCGTCCGGGTGATTTCAAATCGGGCCCGATCGCGATCCTTCTGGTACAGCTTGAGAAATCCGTCACTGACGTGAATCAGCACGGGGCGCTCGCCCTCAACGATCGTTCCCGCCCTGGGTCTCGTCCAGGCTGCAATTCCGCGCCAGGCCAGGTCAGGTTCAATCTGGGACTGCGGACGCATCACCCGGGTTTCGCGAATCTCGAGCTCCATCCGAGCGAGCCTGTTTTTCGGAAAAGCCGAAGCATTGGCATGAAGCCAGCCCACCAGATCTTCCTTGGCGCGATGGTAATCCGCCATGAAGTTCGTCCACAGGGCTCGATCCACCCGTAGATTCTCCGGACCTGATCCCGCGTATTCGATCGCTCCGCAGGCTTTTGCTCCATCACCCGAGCCCGAAGTCGAAGTCGAAGTCGACTCGGCGACATCCACCACGACATCAAAGGTCCTCTCAAGCTTTTCGCGAGCCGCGCCCTTAGTTCGTGATCGCGAATCACCGGCAGTCATTCCCTGCTCGTCTCCGGTGGGCATCTCTGACTCCACCATCCGCGAAATACCGTCGGACAGCTGCTTTTCCTTTTCCTTGATGCGAACCATCTCGCGCCGTTGGATGCCCATCTCAAGAAGGCGGTCCAGCCCTCCCGTGGCATAAAGGCCCGCGGCAGTACCTGCGACGGCAACTGTTCCGATGAAAACTGTAAGGCGCGTGCTGCGCATAGGAATTCGTCTCCTCGACAAAAAGTGTAGGGCAATGGTCTGGAACCGCAAGCGACGGTTTTCTGACGTGACAGGGATTGAAAAGCTACCCGACGCCATGCACACTCTGGAGCCATGCGTCTACTCCGATCCGCACTGGCTCCGCTCCTCATCCTCGCCCTCAGCTCCTGCGCCGGCACTCCGCGTTTTCAGGCCGGCCAGCGAACCGAAAACCTGTCGGACACCACGGGAGACGAGCAGACGATCGTCATCATGGGCCTCAACGACGTCCACGGGGCCCTGCTGCCTCGACAGATGAAGATCAAGGAGGAAGGCACCAGGACCCCGCTCACGTTCGAAGCCGGCGGAGCAGCCGTGCTCGCCAGCCATGTCGAGCTGCTTCGCAGGGTCTTTGGAGCCAATTTCTTCCTTTTCGATGCTGGGGACGAATTTCAGGGCACGCTCGAAAGCAACGCTTCAGAAGGCAAGCACGTGGTGGAGTTCTTCAATCGCATCGGAGTATCCGCCGCCGCCGTCGGAAACCACGAATTTGACTTCGGCCCGGAGGGCGATGCTCCGCTGGACGCCGCCGGAGCGGACGTCCGAGGAGCCCTGAAGGCCCGAATGCGCGAAGCCCGCTACCCCTACCTCTCGGCCAACATGGCCTACCGCGACGGCCGGCCGCTCGACTTTCCCAACCTGCAGCCCAGCATCCTGCTGCAGGCCGGCCGACTGAAAGTGGGGGTCATCGGACTCAGCACGGTGATGACTCCGGTCACGACACGACCCGAATTCGTGAAGGATCTCGCCTTCTCTCCGGGCGCCCAGGCCACCCTGCGGGAAGCCAGGAAGCTTCGTAAACAGGGCGCCCATGTCATCGTGGTCGTGGCTCACGCCGGACTTGTCTGCGAGCGTCGTCGCCCAGAGCCGGGCCTTTTGCGTCGACCGATCGACCCGGAGGGCCCCTGCGAACCCCATGAAGAGATCCCCCAGATGCTCGAGGCCCTGCCCCCTGGCACGGTCGACGCCGTGGTGTCAGGCCACACCCACCAGGTCATCCATCACTATGTTCGCGGGGTTCCGGTCATTCAGTCGGGAGCCAACGCCCAGTATTACAACCTCATCTACCTGACCTGGAACTGGCGTGAAAAGCGACTGGTGGATCGCGATGTCGTCATCGAGGGCCCCGTTCCCATTTGTGAGAAAGTCTTCGAAAACCAGGGGGACTGCAACGGCATGCGCCCGGCACCTGCGCAGGGGCGCGGCCGCATGATCACTCCCCGGTTTCACGGCGCAGCCATTCGTCCCTCAAAAGAAATTCTGAGCTGGGTGAGAAATGTCGACGAGCAGGTCCTCCCCCTCAAGAAGCGGGTCGTCGGCGAGGCGATTCGCCCTCTAGAACACATTCGGCAGCGCGAATCCGATCTCGGAAACCTGATCACCGATGCGATGCGAGACATCATGAATGCGGACATCGCCATCACAAACCCGGGAGGAATCCGATCGAACATCGACGCCGGTCCCATCCGGTACGAGGATGTTTTCCGTGCCTTTCCCTTCGACAACGATATTCGAATCGTCGAGATGACCGAGAGCGAGATTCGCCTGATGCTGCAAACGGCGCAGAGCGGCGCCCGCGGTTACTTTCCGGTTTCAGGCTTGCGACTCAAGGTGGTCAGCTGGGATCGCCCGGCGGAGGGGCGTGACCTGAATGGAGACCGAAAGATCGAGCCCTGGGAAATGGATCGCCTCGTTTCAGTGACGCTCTCCGACGGCTCGCCGCTCAGGAAGGGAAAACTCTACCGTGTAGCAGTACCCGACTTTCTTGTGAGCGGCGGTGACGACATGGGTCATGCGTTCTCTCGTGTTCCCAAAAGCCGAATTCACACCGAGGGCGGGGTCTACATGCGCGACGCCATGCTGGCCTGGCTGACAAAGACCGGGCCCGTCAACGCTCCGACGAACCCCCTGGTTCGTCCCGACGCCCCGCGCCTGATTTTCGTCAGCCAAAAGTCGCGTCAAGAAACCCGGAAGAAGTCGCTTCGCTCACGTCGCCGATAACCGTGCTATTCTGAGATCATGAACACGGGTCGTGGCGCGCTCGAAGCGTGGGAAAAAAGCACGGAAAAGGAATTCCAGGCCAAGAGAACGGTTCTTGGATTCGATGAGTACCTCTCGGTTCTTGCTGAAAGCCCTGAACGCCAGCTTCGAGGAACGGCAGCCTACGGTGCCGACATGATGGATCATTTCGGAAAGGAACCCCTTTCCGACGACTTAGGCACTGCGGACACCACTCCAACCTTTCACTTCAAGATCTTTGACCATTGTCAGGAGCTGGGAGCCCGTAGAGTGGTGGGCCTCGAACGGGTTCAGACACAGATTTACCGCACGCTTCGCACGTTCGCCCAGCAGGGACTCAATAATCGTTTGATCCTGCTGCACGGACCCAACGGCAGCGCCAAGAGTTCCATCTCGCAGGCGCTGATGGCCGGACTCGAAGCCTACTCCCAGGAGACCGATGGAGCCCTGTACTCTTTCAACTGGGTCTTTCCGATAGAAAAGCTCGTTCGAGGCGGTATCGGCCTGGGTGCATCAGGATCGAGTCGGGGCGAACCTCTTTCCACTTACGCCCGCCTCGCCGACGAAGAAGTGGCGGCCCGCCTCGCCTGCGAAGTTCGAGACCATCCCCTCCTGCTCGTGCCGGCCCGTGAAAGGCGCGCGTTTCTGCAGAGCCTTCTGGGCGAGGATCGTGCCGATGAACTCTGGAACCGACTCCCATTGCACCTCAAGCGCGGTGAACTCTGCCACCGGTGCCGCCAGATTGCCGACGCCCTGCTTGTTTCCAATCAGGGGAACCTCAAACGCGTACTGATGCACGTGCAGGTCGAACGATTCTTCCTGGCTCGCCGGTATCGCCGAGGCCTGGTGACGATCGAACCCCAGCTGCACGTCGATGCGAGCTACCAGCAGCTCACCCTGAATCGGTCCATCTCCCAGCTTCCGGCAGCCCTTCAGGGATTGAACCTCTTTTCTCTTAACGGAGACCTGATTGACGGCAATCGTGGCATGATCGAATTTTCCGACCTGCTCAAGCGTCCGGTTGATTCCTTCAAGTACATCCTCGGCCTTTGCGAAACACAGAGTGTGAACATCGGGGCCGCGATCACCTACCTCGATACGATCTTCATTGGATCGGCAAATGAGCTGCAACTGGATGCCTTCAAGGAATATCCCGACTTCACCAGCTTCAAGGCCCGAATCGAGCTCATTCGCGTGCCCTACTTGGTGGACATTTCAAAAGAGGCGCAGATCTACGGCGAGATCGCTGAACAGATCTCGCACTCGCGCCACGTCGCCCCCCACGCCCTCTGGACTGCCGCGCTCTGGTCGGTGCTGACCCGCCTGAAGAAGCCCAACTCCGTAAACTACTCCCCTACCGTCAGCGCCATCGTTTCGGCTCTCACTCCGCTTGAGAAGGCCAGGCTCTATGACTCGGGGGAGATTCCAGCACCGCTTTCAGCCGAAGATCGCAAGATCCTGCGCAGCAATCTGCAGCGCGTTCGTGACGAGTACGTGAATGTTCCGTTTTACGAGGGGCGAACTGGCGCATCCGCCCGCGAGATCAAGTCGATCCTGTTTGATGCCGCCCAGAACCCCGACTTCCCCTGCCTCTCGCCGCTGGCGATCCTGCGTGAGATCGAATCCTTCACGAAGCGGGTCTCCGAGTACGACTTTCTCAAACTGGACGTGAAGGATGGCTACCACGACGCCATCGAGTTCATCTCGATCGTGCGCAACGAGTACCTGAACCGCGTCGACTCCGAGGTTCGCGAAAGCATCGGTCTTTACGACTCCCGCCAGTGGGAGGAATTTCTGCGCAAATACGTCCAGCACCTCGCTGCCGCGATCAAGAAGGAGAAGATCAAGAATCCCATTACAGGGCGGATGGAGGATCCGGACCCGTCCCTGATGGATGAATTCGAAGCCATCGTGGACGCGCCAGGCAAAGGAGTACCCGAAAGCGACGAGCTCAGGGCCTTTCGCCAGAACATCATCTCGCAGGTGGGCGCCTGGTCACTGGACCACCCCAACGAGCCGGTCGTCTACGCGAAGGTTTTTCCGGAGTACTGGCAGCGCCTCGAAAAACACTTTTATGAATCCCAGAAGGCCGTTCTGACGAAGATGCACGAGGTCCTGCTGGTCTATGGCAAAGAGTCGAGCGACCCGGAGAGCCGCAAGCTGGCCCAGGACACCATTCGGAACATGACCGAGCGGCAGGGCTACTGCGAGCACTGCGCCCGGGAGGTCATCACCTTCCTGCTGAAGCAGCGCTACTAATCCCGTCCCCGCCTGTGCTAAGGGTAGGATCGAAAGCGTCAACCATGTCCGGTAGTACCCATCACGTCACCACTGAGCATTACCAGGTCACCCACAGCGTGGGCCCGAACCAAGGGGGCATCCGCCTCGACCATTTTCTAAAGGAGCGCTACCGACGTCGCTCGCGCGAATCCATCCACCGGGCCATCCAGGACGGAGACATCACGATCCAGCGCACCCAAGGGCGCCACGTTTCGGTGGGTCGCATCAAACCCAGCACGGCACTGCTTCCGGGCGACGAGGTCCGGGTCCTGACCGAGCGAAAGCCCGAGCCCGAAGTCGACTTCAACTACCGCATCATCCACGAGGACGACGACCTGTTCGTCATCGACAAGCCGCCGAATCTGCCGGTGCATCCGGCCGGTCGCTACTACTTCAACACCCTGCTGGTGCACCTCAAGACCCAGGGATTTCAAGATCCCCTGAAGGCAGAGCGGGAGTATTTTCTCGCTCATCGAATCGACAAGGAAACCAGCGGAATCCTCGTGCTCGCCAAGAACAAGGAGATCTGCGCTGGACTCACGGCGCAGTTTGCAGCCCGAACGACAAAAAAGCGCTACCTCGCGGTGGTTCGAGGCGTTCCGGAGGAGCGCTTCACCGTCGACGCCCCCCTGGCCAGGGCCCCTCGATCGAGGATCGAGCTCAAGATGGCAGTGGTTCCGGAAGCCCTCGGAGGCCTGAACGCGCTCACCGATTTTCGTCGACTCGAAACGGCCGGTGATTTCGCACTGGTCGAGTGCTTTCCCAAGACGGGCCGGCAGCACCAGATTCGGGTCCATCTCGACCATGTGGGACACCCTCTGGTCGGAGACAAGCTTTACGGAATGCCCGAAGAGGATGCCCTCTACTTTTTCGAGCGCGAATTACTGACCCCCGAGCGCTGGGCTCGCCTGCTGCATCCGCGGCATGGACTGCACGCTGCCGGCTTGGGCTTCGAACACCCGGTCACCCGAAAATGGCTGGAATTCAGTTCACCGCTACCCGGTGACCTGCGCGATTTTTTGGATCATCAGGGCTTGTAGACCTGGTACCAGCGACGATCGGTTTGAGCGCCCACTTCAGTGCGCCCCCCCTTTGAAAGAAACTCCTGAACAAGCGCCTCGCGCGCAATGCCCAGATCGCGAATCAGCGGAGTCCCCTTGAAGCCATCGTAGCCCGAGCCGCCGTCCAGCAGGAAGTCGAGCGTCGCCACCTCGAACTCACGATCGAGAACGATCCCACCTGAACGCGAGTCGTAGAGCTTTTGGCCATCAACCGTTTCAACACTCAGAAGACTTGCGCCCGGATCCGAGCTTCCGTTTCGGCAATCTCTCTGAAAGCGAACACGAAGGCCGCTCTGCATGAGAGCACCGTATTCGCCGCAAGTTCGAATCGAACGTTCGAGAAGCCGGATCACCTGGGCCGTTCGCATCGGTCCGGCAAGAACCCCCCGATTTCCGAACGGCAGAACCTCGAAGAGCTGTTCATAGGTCACTTCGCCTGCCGGCACACTCGCACGAATTCCACCCGTATTCATGAAGGCCAGATCGGCCCCTGATGCCTGCCTCAGGGTGTCGGTCAAAAGATTGGAAATCGCGCTCTCACGAATTCGATCGCGCTTCAACTCTTCACGCGCGGTGAAGAGCTTTTGCTCGGCCATCCGACGAATCTGACTGCGCGCATCCCGAATCAGGTCCTGAACTCGGCCGCTGGACCGTACCTGAAGCCCGTCGTAGGAAACCCCGATTCCCGAAGTCTCCGCGGCGCAAAAGTCCTGGGCACCCTCTGCACAGCGCTCATGAAGCAGTGCAACGCCCGAGTACACGCGGGTCTGATCGGCAAGCAGACGCTTTTTTGCAAGGTCGATCTGGAAGTCAATTCGGCCGAACCGCTCGCCTCCCGACCCCGACTGGATGATCGGGACGCCTTTGACGACTTCCTTCTGAATCATGTGGGTGTGACCAGCGATCACGGCATCCAACCTCGGAGCATGATCCGACCGGATCGTCTCGACGAAGCGGGTCAGCTCGGGCTTGCCCGGAGAGTTGGCACTGTGAATCACAAGCACGAAAAGATCGGCCTGATCCCCGATGGCATCGCGCACTTCGCGGTAGGTGTCGACCGGATCACGGAAACAAAGGTCGCTCACGTTGACGGTCGTCGTCATCGTGGCGGTCGACGGGTGATCCATGCCGATGACCGCAACTTTGAGGCCTCCGAAGTCTCGAATCAGATACGGTTTCAAAAAGCTCGGGCGTCTGGCCTTCGACCAGTCCAGGCTCACTCTCGACGGAGGCGTGCACGAGTGACTTGCCACTTCTACCTTTTTTCCAGTGCGGCGATCCTGAAGGGAGTTCTTCAAATAGGTGTTTGCCGAGAGCAGCGGAAACCGGACCTTCGCGGCAAGTTCCTTGATGACCTCGCGCCCGTCCTCCTGAGGCGTCGTCGGACGGTCCTTAAGCCAACCTCGGGGGCCGAAGTCGTAGTCATGGTTTCCGGGAACAACCGCATCATAACCGACCTCATCCATGGCCGAGAAAACCAGATCCCCCTCGTTGGTATTGCTGATGAGGGTTCCCTGAAATTGATCGCCGGCATCCAGAACCAGAACGCGCCCGCCCTGCTTTTCGATGGCCTGGCGGGTCGAGCGAATCACGCCGCCCCAGAAGGCCATTCCACCAATGGGCTCACCGGTCGTTCGGTACCTCGAAGGCTCGACGCCACCGTGGATATCATTCGTTGCAAGCAGGGTCAGTTGAACCGTTCCCGTCTTTGCAAGCGAAGGAAGCTCGCTTTTCTGGTAGACGCCCTGACGGCCCACTGAGCGGGGCGGATTGACCCGGGCCGAAGAGTTCGACCAGCAAGCCGGAAGCAGAGCAAAGGCACAAAGCACCGAGCCAAGACGACGCGAGCAAAAAAGCATGCGGCGCACCCTACCTCAGGCCCGGCGATCAGCCAAGCTCACCATGCGATGGGCCATCTCCTCGAAACCAAAGCCACTTTCGCCCTCGGTCAGGTACCGGGGGGGGTACTGCAGACGATCTGCAAACTGACGGAGGTTGGCCACCCCCACCGAGTGACGAAATCGCGCAAACAGGGGTTCATCATTGGGAGAATCCCCGATAAAGAGCCAGTCCTCGAGGGATGGCAGTCGCAAGGGCTCCCCGACGGACTCGAGAAGATGGGTGAATCCTGAAAACTTGTCGTAATCGCCAAACCAGGCGTTCACGTGAATGCTGCTGATCTTGGCGTGCGCCCCCTGCGCTTCGCAGAGGGCGACCAGCCGATCCACCTCGGAGCGAGGCCACTCGGGCACATCCTCGCAGAAATCAACGGCCAGATCATACTCCCGGTAACGCTGGTCTGAGGCCCAGCTCGCCTCGGGAAACTCCCGGAGGATCGCCTCTTCCAGCTGCTGAATTCGAACCCTGGGTTCCTCCGGCGCAGTGGGGGAGTTCAGTCGCTGACGCCGCCCGTCCCGCATGAAGAACGAGAACGCTCCGTTCTCTCCAACTACAGCGTCGACAGGCCAGAATCGGGCAATCAGATCGCACCAGCCTGCAGGTCTTCCCGTGATCGGCACAATGGCATAACCGGCAGCACGAAGTGACCAAAGAGCCTCATAGGCTCCCCCGGTCAGTTTGCCGCGGGTCGAAAGGGTCTCATCAATATCGAGACAGATGCCACGGACTCCACGAAGCTCCTCGTCGCCGACGTCCTTCCATGCCCTCAAGGATCGAGTCATGATCGGGTCACTCGAAGAGGTACACCATTCCGCCCGAGAGAATCGTCTCGGCATTGCCGCCCCCGACGTTCAGCTCGAGCGAGTACTGAATCTGGCGGCTCATGTGAAAAAACGACCCGATGGCCACCGCCGTGCTGGCCTGAAACCTTCCATCCCGAAGCGAGAAGCCCACGGGGATGGCCAGATACGGCTCGACATCGCCTCCGGGATTCGCGAATCGATTGTGAAGATAGGGCATCGCCGACAAATCAAAACGCCCCTGCGTTTCAGTGTCGCCCCCCGTGGTCACACCGGTGCCCGCACTGCGCACACTCACACGGCTCCACATTCCCTGAAGTCCGAGGCCGATTCCGGGCTGGCCATCCACATCCGGAAAGAAATCATAGGTGGTGACGGCTCCGATTCGAAACCGTCTGGGCCCACCACCGGTTCCCACGAAAACGGCCGCATTCGAGAGCTCGTTCCAGCCGGTCGACAGACGCACATTGGCTCCCAGTCCCGCGCCGTTGCTCAGCACGAACTCGGGCTCGAGCCCCAGGCTATACTGGCCGGGCTCGAGGTACTGGATGGTCGTGAAGACTCCGGCGTGGGCCAAGGGGCTGTGAACCACCGCTCCGATGGCATAAAGAGCCAGAAGAAGATTTCGCATCATGAGTCTAGATGTACCGCGAGGCCATGCTTGCGAAAAGCCTGAAGTCGTGGAATACACAGGCCTCGTTGTTCCTGTGGTGACTATAGCTCAGTTGGTTAGAGCACCGGATTGTGATTCCGGGGGTCGCGGGTTCAAGTCCCGTTAGTCACCCCACTCTTCTTCCCATCAACCCAAATCGGATGACTTCAGAATCTGCTCAATCACCCAGTCCGGGTCGTCGAGAGGCAGATCATGCCCTGCCCAGGGATGCGTTCTCAGCTCAGCCCCCCACGCCTGTGCCCATCGCTCCGAGCAGATCGGACTCACCAGCCGATCCCCCAGACTGTTCAGCATCTGAACCGGAATGGCGGGGCGGTCTTGAGTCGGCCTGAACTGCAGGGCTGCTCGAACCTGTGCAAAAACACTGGATGGCGTCGGAGGCGTGAGATTTGCGAAGGCCCGGGCGTAAATCTCGCGCCGCTCCTCGGGAAGATTCGAAACCCGCCGGAGAATCGCACGTTCACGATCGAGTGCCTTGGGACGAGCCAGAAGGATCCAGAGCAGCTCAGGATAAAAGGCAGGACTCAGTCGCTCCCAGAATGCCGATCGTGCGCGATCGCTGGAATTGATGAGCGTCAGGGAGTGCACTTCCTGAGGGTGACGACTCGCCCAGTCGGCTGCAACCATTCCCCCAAACGAGATGGCCACGATTCGAACCGGTCCCTTGCGTACGAGCTGGCTCCGAGCGCGCAGATCATCGGTGAATCCAGAGAGTGAGTCGGGAACCGGTCGTTCGCGCTCGGTTCCGTTCCCACAGAGATCGATCATTTCGACCTCATCTCGGGGTGCTCGAGCCTGGAACTGCTCAATCAGTCCTCCCCAATGTTCCTTCCTGCGCGCCAGCCCCCTCAAGAAAATCCATCGCTCACCCGCCATGCCCGAGAGCGTACCTCAGAGGATCAGAATCAGGCTGACTTTTTGACCCGCTGATCGGCAAAACCGTTTCGAACATCGAGATACCGATCCGGGTTTACCGAAATCGAATCGATGCCTTCGTCCACCAGAAAGCGACAGAACTCGGGGTGGTCGCTGGGCGCCTGGCCGCAGATTCCAACCGGAACACCGACCTCGTGGGCGCCAGACAGGATCATCGAAATGGCCCGCTTCACCGCAGGGTCACGCTCGTCAAAGACGGGAGCCAGAATCTCGGAGTCACGGTCGACTCCCAGAATCAACTGCGTCAGATCATTGCTCCCGATCGAGAGTCCGTCAAACCGCGAGGCAAACTCTGAAGCCAACAGGGCGTTTGATGGCACTTCGGCCATGGCGTAAACCTTCAGCCCCTCCCGCCCTCGCTCCAGTCCGTTTTCCTTCAAGAGCTCGAGCACGGCGTCGACCTCCTCGATCGTCCGACAAAAGGGCACCATAGGGATGATGTTTTGCATGCCGTGCAGCGAACGGGCCCGAGCCAGGGCGCGGCACTCGAGTGCAAACCCCTCTCGGTAGCGCCCGTCAACATAACGGGCCGCCCCTCGAAAGCCGATCATGGGGTTCTCTTCGTGGGGTTCAAACCCCCGTCCTCCCAGAAGGCCGGCGTATTCGTGGGTCTTGAAATCACTGAAGCGAATGACGACCGGCTTGGGAAACTGCGAGGCTGCCAGAAGGGCCATCCCTCGTCCCAGTCGATCGACGAAATAGGACGTCATGCTCGGAAACCCCACCGTCAACTCCTGCAGAGCCAGACGTTCCTGCTCGTCCTGCACTCGCTCGGGATAGAGCAGAGCCATGGGATGTGCGCGAACCGCCGTCGTAATCAGGAACTCCAGACGAGCCAGACCGATCCCATCACTCGGAAGCCGCCACCAACGCAGGGCGCCCTCGGGACTGGCCGCATTGATCAGGATCGGAACCGGCGCCTCGGGCAGGCCTTCGAGCGACAGCACTTGCTCCGAGAACCGGAGTCGACCTTCAAAGATGCTCCCACTTTCCTCGCCGGCGCAGCATACCGTGACCGCGCTGCCCTCACGAAGTCGCGACAGGGCACCCGTCGCACCTACCACCGCCGGAACCCCGAGTTCCCTCGAAACGATGGCCGCGTGCGAAGTGCGTCCGCCCAACTCGGTGACGACCGCCGAAGCGCGTTTCATTGCGGGGACCCAGTCGGGATCGGTGCGAGGAGCGACCAGCACATCTCCGGGCTCGACCCGATCCAGCTCCTCGGGACCGCGAAGCAGTCGAACGGTGCCGCTGGCGATGCCGTCACCCACGGCCGTGCCCTGCACCAGGACCGTCGAGCGCTCTTCGAGACGGTAACGACGAAAGGGAAGAGACTCCCTGCCCGCATGAACCGTCTCCGGTCGTGCCTGAACGAGATACAACGAGTTCTGCTCACCGTCTCGAGCCCACTCCAGATCCATGGGGCGACCATAAAATTTTTCGACCTCGACCGCCCAGGCCGCCAGCGTTCGCGCATCCTCGTCCGAGAGTGACCAGGCGGAGCGCTCGTCCTGTGAAGTCGCCAGCGTCACCGTGCGATCGATGCCACGATAGACCACCCTGGATTCCTTGCCTCCCAACGTCCGGCGCAGGATCGGATCCAGACGGGGATTTCCGATATGCGGTTTGAAAACCAGGAACTCATCCGGACCGACACTCCCCTGAACGACCGACTCTCCGAGACCCCAGGCGCTATTGATCAGTACCACGCCCGGAAATCCGGTTTCGGTATCCAGCGTGAACATCACGCCGGCACTCCCCTGATCCGAGCGCACCATTTCCTGAACTCCGACGGATACCGAAATGGGATGATCCAGCAGCCCCTGTTCGCGTCGGTAAGCAATGGCGCGATCGGTGAACAGCGACGCAAAGCAGCGCTGGCAGCACTCCAAGAGGCGAGCCGGAGTCGAGACATTCAAAAAGGACTCGAGCTGCCCCGCGAAGCTGGCCTCGGCAAGGTCTTCGGCGGTTGCACTGCTTCGAACGGCAACACTGAAACTCGAACGAGCGGATTGAGCCTTCAACTTTTCAAACGCCTCGAGCAAGCCGTCCTCGAGGGATTGAGGAAAGGCCGCGGCCCGCATGCGCCGGCGAATTCGCCGTCCCACCGACTGAAGTGACTCGGCATCCCGCCGATACCGAAACAGGGCGTCGTCGATCTCCTGCTGAAGCTGGTTCTGGTCGATGAAGGCCTGATAGGCACCCACGGTCGTGGCAAAGCCGTCGGGAATTCGGATGCCACGCGGCTCCAGCGCCTGCTTCATTCGCGCCAATGACGCGTTCTTTCCACCCACGGTCTCCGTCCTTTGAGCCCGGGAGTCTCTCAGATCGACAATCAGCATGTTGCGGATCTCCTTAAGGAGGCCTTCTTGCACGGCTCCTGCCGTGGCAGAGCCAGGACAGCTCTGCAGGGTAACAACACACTGTCGAAACTCTGGACAACTGTTGGACTCACACACGCCGAGACCTCCTCAGCTCATCACTTGTCCCCCCTGCCCCGGCATGCCCCTTGCTGCACGTGACCTCGTGCTTCAATTTCTCGGCATTGCAGTGCTCCTCCTTCCGTTGCAGCTCGCGTGGGCCGGGCCACAGAACGCCAGTCCGCGACAGCTTCTTCGTGCGGTCGAGGTACTTGAACAGACGGGAATTTCGAAATCCGATCCCGATCGGCTGACGGCAGTCGTCGATGAGCGCATGCGTCGTTTGTCCCAAGTCGCGACCGAGCAGTTCGAACGGGAGACGGGCCTCGCCGTTATCGATAAGCCCAAGACCCAGGGTTGGAGCACGAAGGAGATGCAGATCTGGATCAGCGCACTACGATCGCGTTCCCAACAGCAGCGCTGTGATCTCGTCCGGCTTGCCTATGCAGTGGCTCTCTCGCGGCTATCCCTGATGAAGGCATCGATCCCCGAGCCCCCGTCGTTTCCGATTCGTGCCGAGCACCGCGAGCTTCCTGAGTTTGGTCAGGACGTCGACCGGGCACTCTGGGAACTCCGATATTTCTGGATTTTGCAGGACGGCTCGTCGATCGCTCCTCGAAACTGCATGGACGAAAGCTTCCCAGCGTTTTCGATCATCCACGAGGCCTCGGCCCGAGCGCACTTCATTGAATTCGGAGCAAGCTCCAGCAAGGGAGTCCATTTTCAGCGCTGGCCCGTGGGCCGGGCCGTGCAGATGTGCGGCCGCCCCTTCCACACGCACTACGCTGATCACCTGATCGACGAAGCGCCCGGAAGGGAACTTCACGTCGAGCCGATCTCTCTGCAGGGAGTCCGAGACCCCGAGGAACTGCGACGTCGATTGATACTGCTCGAAGAACGCGCGTTGGCCTCCGACTGACCTGATTTTTCGGGACGACTTTTGATATTCACGAAGCGGTTGGTTAGACTCTTGAAGCATGAGCGCCTCTTATACACAGAGAAAAAAACTTTTCGTTTCGATCGTCACCATCCTGACACTCTGTCACTGCGCTGCTCCTCGCCGAGCTGTGCCGCCGAAGGCGACCTTTCCGGATGTAACTGTCGCACCCCAGGTGGAGATCCAGGAGCTGGAGAAGGTCATCCTCGAAACGACCACCCCGCTCGAAGAGGAAATACTCGCGGTGACGTCATCCGAGCCAGTCGCTGGAGAGAGGCCGGCAGCCTCAAAAAAGCGCCCACTGCGCATCCCGGTGGAGATCAACGAGAACGTCCAAAAGTGGATTCACTACTTCACGGTGCGGGACCGAGAACGCTTCGAGCGTTTTCTCAAGCGCGGTAGCG
>CAYSOA010000007.1:0-87555 GCA_964432565.1 uncultured Bacteriovorax sp. | reverse complement strand
GCTCCGAGAAGTCTTGAAGCAGACCTACGCTACTCCTGAGGTGGAGAAGTATCTGGAGAAGGCGTCCGACGCTGATCTGATCAAGATGGCGCGTCACCTTCGTAACGGTGTTCATTTCGCAACCCCAGTCTTCGACGGAGCATCGGAGCAGGATATTGGACGCGCCTTGGAGATCGCGGGACTTCCAGCGCGTGGGCAGACGACGCTGTTCGACGGGGTCTCGGGAGAGCCATTTGCCGAGGAAGTAACCGTGGGCGTGATGTACATGCTCAAGCTGCACCATCTGGTGGAGGAGAAGATCCACGCCCGAAGCATTGGACCTTACAGTCTCGTGACCCAGCAGCCGTTGGGTGGCAAGGCTCAGTTTGGTGGACAGCGTCTCGGGGAGATGGAGGTGTGGGCACTTGAGGCCTACGGGGCTGCCTACGGTCTTCAGGAGTTTCTGACCGTCAAGTCGGACGACGTGACCGGACGTAATCGCATGTACGAAGCGATCGTGAAGGGCGAGCATTTGCTCGAGCCTGGTCTTCCAGAGTCGTTCAACGTTCTGGTCAAGGAGCTTCAGTCCTTGGCGTTGAATGTGGAGCTGATTGAGCAGGAAGAAAAGGATTCGGGCGGCGAGCTGCTGGCCGGGCACTAACCAAGGCTTTCCTGAACGTCGTATTGAATTTCGAATTTTGACTGATTTTTTCGAGGGCACACTATGAAGGACTTGTTGAACTTTTTCGACAAACCGAAGGATCCATTGAGCTTTACTGGAATCCGGATTTCTCTGGCCTCGCCGGAGAAGATCCGCGAATGGTCATTCGGAGAAGTGAAGAAGCCCGAAACCATCAATTATCGGACCTTCAAGCCTGAACGCGATGGTCTGTTCTGTGCCAAGATTTTCGGTCCGGTAAAGGACTACGAGTGCAACTGCGGCAAGTATAAGCGCATGAAGCATCGTGGCGTGGTCTGCGAAAAGTGTGGCGTCGAAGTCATTCAGTCCAAGGTGCGGCGTGAGCGGCTGGGGCATATCGAGTTGGCGACCCCGGTGGCCCACATCTGGTTCCTGCGCTCTCTCCCGAGCCGAATCGGAGCGATCCTCGATATTACTCTGAAGGAGCTTGAGAAGGTCCTGTACTGCGAGTCCTATATTGTGGTCGATCCCGGGAATTCGGGTCTTGAGGAGAATGCCGTCCTCTCAGAAGAGAAGTACGTGCAATTGACCCGCGAGGGACATTCTTTCACCACCGGCATGGGTGGGGAGGCCATTCGCGAGGCTCTTCGAAAGATTGATCTGGAGACCCTTTCGCGACAGTTGCGTCGTGAACTCAAGCAGACTTCGTCTGAGGCTCAGCGGACGAAGCTTTCCAAGCGACTGAAGGTCGTCGAGTCGTTCAAGACTAGTGGCTCAAATCGGCCTGAATGGATGATGCTCGAAGTGATTCCGGTGATCCCACCGGAGCTTCGCCCCTTGGTGCCTCTTGATGGCGGTCGGTTCGCCACTTCGGACCTGAATGACCTGTATCGCCGAGTGATCAACCGAAACAACCGCTTGAAGCGGCTTATGGAACTCAATGCTCCGGAAATTATCATTCGCAACGAGAAGCGAATGCTCCAGGAGGCGGTTGACGCCTTGTTTGACAACGGTCGCCGTGGGAAGACTTTTACGGGACCCAATAAGCGGCCGCTTCGTTCCCTTTCGGATATGCTCAAGGGCAAGCAGGGTCGCTTCCGTCAGAATCTACTCGGAAAGCGCGTGGATTACTCTGGGCGATCGGTAATCGTGGTGGGCCCGGAGCTGCGGCTGCATCAGTGCGGGTTGCCTAAGGTCATGGCTCTGGAGCTGTTCAAGCCATTTATTTATAATAAGCTTTCGGAGTACGGCTACGTCACCACCATCAAGTCAGCGAAGAAGATGGTGGAGAAGCAGCGCCAGGAAGTTTGGGATATCCTCGAAGAGGTGGTCAGGGAGCATCCCGTTCTTCTGAACCGCGCGCCTACGTTGCATCGACTTGGAATTCAGGCGTTTGAACCTGTGCTCATCGAAGGGAAAGCCATTCAGCTTCACCCCCTCGTTTGCGCTGCCTTCAATGCCGACTTTGATGGTGACCAGATGGCGGTGCACGTCCCGCTCTCAATCGAGGCTCAGATCGAAGCTCGAGTCTTGATGATGTCGACGAACAATATTTTGTCGCCTGCTCATGGCAAGCCGATCATCGTGCCTTCGCAGGATATTGTTCTGGGTCTTTACTACATGACTCGTGAACGGCCCTTCGCAAAAGGCGAAGGGAAGATTTTCTCGAGCCCAACCGAAGTTCACTTCGCCTATGATTCGGGCGTCGTGGATCTTCAGGCCAAGGTAAGGTGCCGAGTTCAGGGTGAGACCGTTGAGACGACTGTGGGTCGGGTGCTTCTCTCTGAAGCGGTGCCTGCTGAAATCCCATTCCGCCTTTATAACAAGGTGCTGGGCAAGAAGGACTTGGCTGAGTTGATCGACCAGTGCTACCGACTCACCGGAAACAAGGAGACGGTGCTTCTTGCCGACGCGCTGATGCAGACAGGGTTCCGTCAAGCAATGCGGGCGGGAATTTCGATCTCGGTTCACGACATGCAAATGCCGCCCGAGAAGAAGGAGTTCCTGGATAAGGCTTATGCCCAAGTGCACGAGATTGAGAATCAGTACGTCGAGGGCCTCATTACCGATGGTGAGCGATACAATAAGGTGATCGACATCTGGGCACAGACCTCAGAGCAGATCGCCAGTGCGATGATGAAGCGGCTTTCAGTTCAGGACTTCAAGGCTCCTGTGGGCTGGAAGGGCAAGGAGCTCCAGACTACGGCTCCATCATTCAATTCGGTCTTCATGATGGCGGACTCGGGTGCCCGCGGTAGTAATGCGCAGATTCGTCAGCTCGCCGGTATGCGAGGTCTGATGGCCAAGCCATCGGGTGAGATCATTGAAACGCCGATTGTTGCGAATTTCCGAGAGGGCCTCTCGGTGCTGCAATACTTCGTTTCGACTCACGGCGCTCGTAAGGGTCTTGCCGACACAGCTCTCAAGACGGCAAACTCAGGATACCTCACGCGCCGGTTGGTTGATGTCTCTCAGGACGTGATTGTCACCGAGGTGGACTGCGGAACCTTGGACGGCCTCTATATCTCTGCACTTGTGGAGGGTGGCGAGGTGATTGAGTAGATGGGGGATCGCATCCTAGGGCGTGGGGTGCTCGAGGAGGTTCTCGATCCGGTGACTAACGAAGTTCTCGTGGGTGCAGGGATTGAGGTCACCGAGGATGCCGTGAAGAGTATTGAAGACGCTGGCATCGACCGAATTCGAATTCGGTCGGTGTTGACGTGTCAAAGCAAGAAGGGGATCTGTGCCCTTTGTTACGGACGCGATCTTTCGCGCGGACGGCTGGTCAATATCGGTGAAGCAGTAGGGGTCATTGCAGCTCAGTCGATTGGTGAGCCTGGCACTCAGTTGACGATGCGTACCTTCCATATCGGTGGTGCAGCATCCCGACGAGCCGAGCAGTCCAGCTTGGAGGCGAAGACCAAGGGGTCGATCAAGCTTGTGAACGTGGTTGCTGTCCCGAACAAGGAGGGCTACTTGACCGTCATGAACCGTAACGGCGAAGTTGCGGTTATCGATGCCAACGGACGAGAGCGTGAGAAGTACTCGATCGTTTATGGCGCGAAGCTTCTGTTCAAGGACGGCGCCCAGGTTGAAAAGGGCACCCTTATTGCTGAATGGGATCCCTATTCGACTCCTATTGTTACCGAGGTGTCAGGCCGCGTGCATTTCGAGGACGTCTTGGAAGGCGTCACAATGCAGGAGCAGTTTGATAGTGTGACGGGTCTCTCCCACAAGGTGATCATCGAGTCGAAGGCTACTGACAGGCGCCCGAAGGTGCTCGTTCTAGATGAAAGTGGTGAGCCGGTCCGCATTGCCGGTACGAACCGAGTGGCTCGCTACATGCTTCCGGTCGGGGCAAACTTGATCGTGGCTGATGGTGACCAGGTGTCCGCGGGTGATACGATCGTCAAGATCCATCGTGAGACGTCCAAGACGAAGGACATCACGGGTGGTCTTCCACGAGTGGCCGAGCTGTTCGAAGCTCGTAAGCCGAAGGATGCTGCTGTGATCAGTGACATCGACGGGATCGTTTCTTTCGGAAAGGACACCAAGGGCAAGCGTAAGGTCCTGGTCACCGCTGAAGAGGGCGAGCCTAAGGAGTTCTTGATCGGCAAGGGAAGACATCTCGCCGTCAACGAGGGGGACTACGTCAAGGCCGGCGAGCCTCTTATGGACGGACCAATCAACCCGCATGACATCCTTCGCGTTCTGGGTGACAAGGCCTTGGCGAAGTATCTCGTGGATGAGGTGCAGGAAGTCTATCGCCTCCAGGGAGTGAAGATCAACGACAAGCACATTGAAGTGATTGTCAGGCAGATGCTCCGGAAGGTGAGAGTGAAGGATGCTGGAGATTCCATCTTCCTTGCTGGAGAGCAGGCGGACAGAATGACGTTGGAGATCGAGAATCAACGGGTTCTTCAGTCTGGCGGCGTTCCGGCAACGTTCGAGCCCCTCCTGCTGGGGATCACCAAAGCCTCCCTCAGTACGGAGAGCTTCATTTCGGCGGCCTCGTTCCAGGAGACGACCAAAGTCCTGACCGAAGCCAGTATTTCAGGCCGAGTGGACTTGCTCCGCGGCCTGAAGGAAAACGTCATCATGGGACGTTTGATTCCGGCGGGTACCGGCTTGGCGAAGTACAAGGGTCTGGCGATTGAGGCTCATGCGGCGGAAACCACTGCTCCTGTTTCTGGCGTTAGCCAGATGGTAGGTGCTTCGGCCGGCGGCGCCTGACCGCGTAAGACCGGGCCTTTCGAAGAGAGACCGGGCGATTAGCTCAGCGGTAGAGCAGGGTCTTTACACGGCCAAGGTCGTAGGTTCAATCCCTACATCGCCCACCATAAATTGACGGCGGAGACGGTGCGCGCAGTGCCGCTCCGCCGTTCGTTTTATAGAGGATCACGCAATGAATGAGCCTTGTCTTCAAGAACGCTACGCGCCCCACAGTACCTGTTTCGGCTGTGGTCCGGCCAATGATCGAGGGCTGCGAGTGCGTTCGTTCCCCGTGGCGCAGCCTAAGGAAGAGACGCCCAGTCTGGAAGGGCTTCCTGTCGCGACGATGGCGGAATGGCGACCAGAGTCCTTTCATGAGGCGTTTCCCGGGATGTTGAACGGAGGAATCATCGGGGCTCTGTTGGATTGCCACTCCAACTGGACTGCGGCCTACCAGTTGATGCGAGAGCGGGGTGAGGCGCAGCCTCCCTGCACAGTGACGGCCGACTTTCATGTTCGACTGCTTCGCCCCACCCCTTCGTCAGGGGCGCTGCGCATCGAGGCTTTTGTGAAGAGCTCGGATGGAGTGCGGGTCTGTGTCGAGTCGAGGCTCTATTCGGCAGAAGGAAAGCTCTGTGCGAGCTGTGAGGGCTTCTTCGTTGCGGTCAGGCCGGGGCACCCGGCGTACCATCGCTGGTAGGCTGGGCTGGGTGTTGTGCCGAAAGGGCAATGGCCAGAGAGAAAATGGCCAATGAAATGGCGTTCTCGGGGCTGGTCATATGGAGGTCCTCCTGAAGGCTGGCGAGCCAGGCTCGAATCTCGTTAGAGGGAAGCGTTTTCTCAAGATCGGGACTGAGAGCCAGTGCGACATGTCGTCTGATCGGGTCGACGCCAATCAGGGCCTGTCGATCGGCCGTGACTTCTGATTGGCCCAGTTCATTGAGGGCTCGAACGAGTTCAGCGTGGCTTGATTTCGGCGTTAAATAAACTTCGATCGTGATCGAGGTCAATCTTTCGGCTTTTCTTAGTGCCCTGGTTAGGCGGCTTGGGGAGGTCTGGGCGCTCATCAGACTCATGGAGATCCCTCCAGGCTTTCGATGAGCAGCTTGACCCGTTTTCGAGTCGAACGGTGGACGATACCCGAGCGAAGTCTGAGGGACAGACCATCGGTGAGACCAAATCGAATTTGACGGCGGCTGCCGTGGAGGACCCTCTGCCGCATTCCACCTCTTACTGTTGTGAGCAGAAAGCCGATTGCCACTGATAGAAATAGCAGACTCAGTGCGGAGCTGTCCTGCTCCCCAGCAGGCGGTGTTGGAACAGTGCCTGAAGACGGGAGAGCGATTTGGGTTGAGCTCGAGGATGGGAGCGGCTTTGGAAAGTTCAGCAGGGCGGGGTCTTCGAGTAACGGGCTCTTATGGATTTGAAGGAGCCAAATGGCGCTAGCCTCTGCGATGTGGTCCCAAGATGCGGTTCGGGCTTTCTCTGTGATTTCATTCAACAGACCCTCGAGCTCGTCGTCCTCTGCGACTTGACTTTTGCTCAGTCCGATTCCTGGATGATAGCCGACCTGAAAGCGCCCCCCGACCAATTCTTGAAGCACCAACAGCGTGCCGAGGCCCCCGCGGGTCGTGTCCAGCTTCCATTGCGTGGCGAGAAGGGCTGACAGCCCCTGGGCTGGCTCCTTGGGGGGGCGTCCCTCCCAGGGTTGGACCAGCAGGAGCAGTCGCTCGCCCGTCAGGTGCTCATGCCTGACCAGCAGTCCTTCGAGGTGTCGCAGCGCGCTCAGACTGAAGACGGAACGGGTCTGAAAGACTCCCAGCGTTGGGGGAACTTGCGGCCACTCGCCGCGGGGAATGCTGGCTTGAGTCAGGGGACAGCACAAAACCGCCATCCCTAACCACAGGAATTTCAAAGTCTTGAACGTCATCGGTTTCTCTAGAATTCCCCAACGGTGGGCGCTCCGTCAACCTTGCTCTGGAACTGGAAAACCCCGTTGCAAATCGGACCGTTAGGAGCTATCCGGTTGGCATCACACACACTCAGTGTCTCGTGGTGTTCGAAGGGTCTTTACGGCTTTCCGAATTGGCTGAGTGGAGGGAGTCAGGGTCACCGCTGGATGGGTCAGCGGTCGGCCAAGGCTCAAAACCGCGGTCGATGGGTGTTCAAAGTCGCGCTCGAAGTGGCGTGCTCTTCGTCTTCTCTCTTCCGCTTTTTTTCTAAGGAGTCATCAATGCCACAAGTCGCCATGCGTGAACTGTTGGAGGCGGGAGTTCATTTTGGTCACCAGACTCAGCGCTGGAATCCCAAGATGAAGCCCTATGTTTTTGGAGCGCGAAACGGGATCTACATCATCGATCTTCAGAAGACGGTTGAGCAGGCCCGCGCCGCCTGCGCCTTTGCGACCAAGATTGCGTCGGAAGGAAAGAAGGTTCTTTTTGTGGGAACCAAGAAGCAGGCAAAGGACGTCGTCGAGGAAGAGGCCAAGCGTGCAGGAATGCACTACGTCACCAATCGTTGGCTGGGTGGAATGCTGACGAATTATCAGACCGTCAAGGCCTCCATCGATCGACTCAAGAAGATCGAAGCATTGATGGGTTCTCCGGACTGGAACGATGTTCCCAAGAAGGAGCAGGCCCGCTACGGTCGCGACCTGGAAAAGCTCAAGAAATCGCTCGGCGGAATCGAAGACATGAAGAAGCTGCCTGGAGCGATTTTTGTGATCGACACGATGAAGGAGCACATTGCCGTTCAGGAGGCGAAGAAGCTTGGAATTCCGACGATTGCAGTCGTCGACACCAATTGCGATCCCTCGAATGTCACCCACGTGATTCCGGGCAATGATGACGCCATTCGTAGCGTTCGCCTTTTTGCTCGTCTGATCGCCGACAGCTGTATTGAAGGGGCGAAAATCCATCAGGAGAAGCTTCGCGCCCAGGAAGTGGCTGATCAGGCCAGAGACGAGGAAGCGAGCGAAAAGAAGGTATCTCGCTTTGAGGGAGATATCGACCTTCGCGGTCCGGATGAGGCGGATCTTGAAGCCGCAGTCGAAGAGCCCAACGCTGAAGAAGTGCAGCAGTAATCAGGAGGAGTCATGGAAATTTCTGCAAGCCTCGTAAAGGGTCTTCGCGAGAAGACCGGAGCTGGAATGATGGACTGCAAGAAGGCCCTCGTGGAAACTCAGGGGGACTTCGATGCGGCCGTGGACTATCTGCGCAAGAAGGGTATTGCTTCGGCTGCGAAGAAGGCGGGCCGGGCGACCAAGGAAGGCCTGGTTGCTTCTTTTCTGCATCCAGAAGGCAAGTCGGGCGTTGTTCTTGAGATCAACTGTGAAACGGACTTCGTGAGCCGGACCGAGCAGTTCAAGGGAATGCTGGCTCTCGTGGGAAATCACATCCTCAAGAACGCTCCTGTGAGCGTCGAAGAGTTGGCCAGCCAAGTGCTGGACTCGACCGGCGGAAAGACTGCCGCGACCCTATTGCAGGAAACCATTGCGACACTTGGCGAAAACATGAGTATCCGTCGCTTCGCTCGCTTTGAGGCTCCTTCTGATGGGACAGGTCTCGTGGCGTCCTACATCCACGGAGAGGGTAAGGTGGGCGTGCTCGTCGATCTCGCCGTCGGTTCGGCTGCAGCGGCTCACGGCGAGGCCCTGAAGACCTTTGCCAAGGATCTGACCATGCATATTGCGGCGGCAGCGCCACAATGGCTGAATGCTTCGGACGTTCCTTCAGAAGTCACCAACAAAGAGCGGGAGATCGCTCTGGCCCAGATTCAGAACTCCGGTAAGGCGATGAAGCCGGAATTTATGGAAAAGGCAGTTGAGGGGCGTGTTCGCAAGGTTCTTGAAGAGACCTGTCTGATGACCCAGCCCTTCGTCAAGGATCCGGGCAAGACCATTGCCCAGCTGATCAAGGAGGCGGATGTTGCGGTCGGTGGAGGCCTCGTGGTTCGCAACTTCGCTCGGTTCGTACTGGGTGAGGGCGTGAGCGAGTCTGCCGAAGAAGTGACTCATTGATGTTGGTGCGGGCTGGCTCCTCTTCGACGAGCCAGCCCGCATTTCCTAGTTTTTGCTCTGAACTCGTACAAGAGGGTTTCGCTGATGTCGCAATCTGGTTCTGCAGGACGAAGACCCTATAAGCGGATTTTACTGAAGCTTTCGGGAGAGGCGTTGGCCGGGGATGCTGGCTATGGCATCGACACCCAGGTTCTGAAGGATCTCGCTGCTGAGATCAAATCGGTTCATGAGAGCGGGATTCAGATCGGGATCGTCGTTGGCGGCGGAAACATCTTTCGTGGAATCAAGGGCGCTACTGAGGGGATGGATCGCGCATCGGCCGATTACATGGGAATGCTGGCCACCGTTCTCAATTGCCTCGCTTTGCAGGATGTTCTGGAGAACGAGGGCGTGCACACTCGGGTCCAGTCTGCGATCGAAATGCGCGAGCTGGCGGAGCCCTACATTCGTCGCAGAGCGGTTCGTCACCTTGAGAAGAATCGCGTGGTGATCTTTGGCGCCGGCACCGGAAACCCCTATTTTACGACAGATACGACGGCTGCGCTTCGGGCAATGGAGACTGGAGCGGAGGTCGTGCTGAAGGCTACCAAAGTGGATGGGATCTATGATGCGGACCCCAAGAAGCATCCTGAGGCCAGGAGGTTTGAGGAGCTGAGCTATCTCGATGTTCTCAGTCGTGGACTGCAGGTGATGGACTCCACAGCGATCTCGTTGTGCATGGATAATCGCCTGCCCATCATTGTTTTTGATCTGAATGAAAAGGGCAGCCTTCGGCGTGTGATTGCTGGAGAGGCTGTCGGAACACTCGTCAGTTAACTAAGGGAGAGACCAATCAATGTCGAATTCACTGATCGATCAAATGGCGCAGTCCATGGACAAGCATATTACTTCTCTCAAGTCGGATCTTGCCAAGCTTCGCACTGGTCGTGCCTCCACGGCACTCCTTGAGCCAGTGCATGTGGACTACTACGGGTCGAGCGTGCCCGTGAACCAGGTGGCCAACGTGACGACGCCAGACGCTCGCACTCTGCAGATTACTCCTTGGGAGCAGGGAACGATCGGCGCCATCGAGAAGGCGATTCTCGCCGCCAATATCGGACTGACTCCTCAGAACGACGGCAAGGTGATTCGCATTTCGTTGCCCACGATGACCGAAGAGCGCCGCAAGGAAATGGTCAAGGTGGTCAAGAAAATGGGCGAAGAGGCGAAGGTTGGAATTCGCAATGAGCGCCGCGACGCCAATGAGGCAGTGAAGAAGGACAAATCGATCCCCGAAGATGAGTCAAAGAAACAGATGGAAGTCATTCAGAAGCGGACGGACGACAAGGTTGCCGAAGTCGACAAGGTGGTTGCCGCCAAGGAAAAGGAGATCATGACGATCTAGCTCCGAGCGGAGTCGGACGGGGACATGGATTCTCTTCACGTTGCGATCATCATGGACGGAAATGGCAGGTGGGCCCGAGATCGGGGGCACGCCCGCTACTTTGGTCACGTTCGGGGCGCAGAACGAGTGCGTGAGGTGGTTCGTGAGGCCTGCAGTCTCGGAATCGGTGCCCTGACCCTGTATGCCTTTTCGACGGAGAACTGGAAGCGGCCTGAGCAGGAAAGGGTCATTTTGTGGCGGCTTCTGGGCCGGTACCTGAAGCGTGAGGTTCCGGAGCTCAAAAGACGAAATGTTCGGCTCAGGGTTATTGGAGATCGATCGCGTCTGGATCCGGCTCTGCGTGAGGCCATTTTTCGAGCGGAAGAGGCTCTCGCCTCATGCGACGGTCTTCAGCTGACCTTGGCGATCTCCTACGGGGCGCGGGATGAGATCGCGCGCGCGGCGATGAATTTCGCTCGGGATTGCCTGAGCTCCGGTCGTTGTCCCAACACGATTTCTGAAGAGAGCTTCTCAGGCTATCTGGAGACCTCGGCGCTCAAGGAGCGAGCCGACGTCGACTTGCTGATCCGGACCGGAGGGGAGCAGCGTTTAAGCAACTTCTTGCTTTGGCAGGCTGCCTATGCAGAGCTGCTTTTTGTCGACAAGGCATGGCCCGCATTTTCCGCCGTAGATCTCCGGGAGGCGGTTGGGCAATTCGAAGGGCGAATCCGGCGCTTTGGCGAGGTGCTGCCATCAACGGAGAGTGTGACTGCGTCGCAAGGAGTCCTGGAGTGAGTCGTTCGAAGAGCAGTATGGGGTGGCGGCGGCGGTTGGGCGGCGGTGAGCTGAGCAAGCGGGTTTTGACCGCCCTGTTGGGTGGCGGCGTTCTGCTCGGACTGACGCTGGGGCTTGGAACCTGGGGAACCGCCCTGGTAGCCGTAGTCATCGCCCTGTTCATGGTGAATGAGTACCTCTCGATGGTTCTGGAACTCGAGGACCAGAATGAAAAGCGTCAGGTGCTTCTGGGGATGGTCTGGCTGGTTGGTTTTTTTTCGGCCTTTGTTCCCCGATTCGAATATGAGTTGCTCGTTCCGGCGTTTCTGGGGCTATTTTTATATTTTCTCGCTACTGCGTCTCGTCATGCCCGCTCACCGGAGCGCTTGGAGCGTCATTTTCGAGAGCTGGTCTTCTCGTTTTTCGGGCTGGTCTATCTGGGGTTTCTTCCCCTGTTTCTGCCGTTGATCCGAGATCAGGACCATGGCGCCTGGTGGCTGCTGGTCTTTTTCTTGATGAACTGGGTCGGAGACTCGGCGGCTTACTTTGTGGGGTTGAAATGGGGACGACGAAAGCTCTATCCTGCCATTAGTCCGAAAAAGACCTGGGAGGGCGCTTGGGGGGGGCTTGCCGGAAGCTGGCTGGCGACCCTCTTGCTCAAGGTAACGGCGTTTCCGGAAATGTCTTGGGTTTTCCTGCTGATCGCCCCGCCGGTGGTCGCAATCGTCGCCCAGGCAGGCGACCTCTGCGAGAGCCTGGTCAAGCGCTCCTTTCAGCGCAAGGATTCGGGACAGATTTTGCCCGGGCATGGCGGAGTGCTCGATCGTTTTGACGGACTCGTGATGAGTGCCCCCGTGATGTACCTCTGCATCCGGGCTTTTGGGTGAGGGAACGACGATGCTGATGTCGATTTTGGGTTTTATCTGCATTCTGGGCCCGCTGGTGGTCGTGCACGAGTTCGGTCACTTCTTTTTTGCGAAGGTTTTCGGCGTCAAGGCCGAGGTCTTCTCGGTGGGGTTTGGACCCAAGATCTGGTCGCGGCAGCGCGGGGAGACCGAGTGGTGCCTGTCCGCCATTCCCCTTGGCGGCTATGTGAAGCTTCTTGGAGAAGAGCCGGGGGTTGAGCTTCCTGCCGAACTCGCGCATCGTTCGCTTCAGCGTCAGGATCGCTGGAAGCGGTTCTTCATTTTCTTTGGCGGACCGCTTTTCAACTTCATCTTTGCAGCGCTGATTTTCATGGCGATTCAGATGATCGGTGAGGAGCACATTGTCAGCCGAGTGGGTCGGGTGCTCCCCGGCAGTCCCGCGGCCACGTTCGGCTTGGTCTCGGGGGACCGGGTGATTTCCGTCGCCGGCAAGCCGGTGTCGAAGTTCGAGGAGGTTGAGGCCATTCTGGGTGAGAACCCGGGGCGTCCGGTGGACCTTCTGGTCGAGCGGGAGAGCGCGACCCAGCCAGTTGCCGTGCAGGTGGTTCCGACTGCAACGTCGGGGTATTCGGCCTTCGGAGAAAAGACGGACGTCGGCAGCCTTGAGGGAATTTTCCCTGCCGCACGTGATGCCGTGATTGGAGTGTCCAATCCCGGGTCTGCGGCGGGTCTTGCTGGAGCTGCTTCGGGGGATCGCATTGTCAGCTGGAATGGGGTTTCAGTCGTCAATTTTGAGCAGCTCGAGCGACTGGACTCCGAGACCCCGAAGGGCGCGGCGGTTACGGTGGGCCTGCGTTCGGGTGAACGAGACTTCGAAGTCCGATTTGTGAAGTCCGGGGCCTCTGGCCTGGGGAGTGGGTCGGGACTTCACAGTTCCGAGCTCTTCATCGAAAAGGTCGTTGCGGACTCTCCCGCTTCGAAACTGGGGCTTCGCCGAGGGGACCGAATCGTTTCGATTGATGGTGTGGAGATTGCCTCCTTTTTTGAGCTCCGAAATCGTGTTCAGAAGGCGGGGGAGAGCAAGGGCCGTCTGGTTCTGGGTTGGGAGCGTGAAGGGAAGCTCTTGCAGCAGGAGCTGGTGCCGTCTGCCTCCACTACGCGTGACCCTGAGCTTGCCACCTCAAAGCAGTTCACGATCGGCGTTTATCCGATGCTCGCGTGGGCGCAGCCGGATGTGGTGGTGGAGCGGACGTTCAATCCACTCGTCGTCGTGCCCGAGGGGGTTTCGCGGATGGTTTCTCTCTCCTGGAGGAACATCGTGTCGCTCGGAAAAATGCTGGTCGGCGATGTGAGCGTTCGTACTTTGGGAGGCCCGATTTTGATTGGCAAGATCGCGGGTGAGTCGCTCTCGCGCGGGCTGATCACTTTCCTGAGTACCATGGCCATTCTCTCGATTGGTCTTGGGGTTCTCAACGTCCTGCCGATCCCCGTCCTTGATGGAGGTCATATCCTCCTGCTCGGGGTGGAGGCTGTTCGTGGCAAACCGCTTCAGATGAGGCAGTTGGAGATCGTTCAGCAGGTGGGGCTTGCGCTGATTCTTTTGCTGATGATCGTCGTCATGAAAAACGACGTCACCCGTCTATTCTAAACAGGTCGGTTTCATTGCATGAGTGCGGCAAGGATTCTGGGGTGGGACACTTCGTCGCGGTCGGGCTATCTGTTCGCCGCAGAAGTGCCGGAAGGTTCAACTGAACAGGAAGGGGCCTCGAGACTTCTGCACGCCCAGGTCTTGAGTGTCGATCAGCGCCAGCATTCTGAGGGACTGTTGCTGGGAATCTCAGAGGCCCTGAGCGCAACCGGTTGGCAGCTGGAGCAGGTTGCCGGGTTTGCCGTGGGTATTGGACCCGGAAGCTTCACGGGCATTCGGATCGGTCTGACTACGGCGAGAACCCTGGGCCAGATGCTGTGCACTCCGGTCGTTCCGATCTCCAGTCTGGAGATGATCGAAGTGGCTTATCGGTCGGCGCAGGGCAGCTCGCAGGACGCCGTCGTGATCCTTGCCGAAGCGTGCATGGGCGAGGTGTACGTTCGAGTGTCGAAGCGTGAATCCGGCGGTGCGAGCGCCGAAGCGGTCACCAAGATTTCTGAGCTCGATCGAAATCTGCAGGGCTGGGGACTTCACGAGCTTCCGTCGAATGAGGTCACGGTGATCATGCCCGACACCTTGAAGAAGCATCCCTCACTGGCTGCCCTGGAGTCGAATGGAAGATTTCGGGTGACCGACTGGCCCGCCTCGCATGGCATTTCCAAGGCGCTGGCTCATGTTGCGGAACGGCGATGGAAAGAAGGAGTGCGCCATTCGGCACTCGATGTTCAGCCAGTGTATCTTCGCGTTTCTGATGCTGAATTGCATCTCAAGGCCCGGGAAAATGCGTTGCGGAACGCGGTAAGGGGCGGTTAGGCTTCCGGCTTATGCGGAAGGTTTATCTTGTCCCCAACCTCATCACGACCGGAAATCTGTTTTGTGGCTTCCTGTCGATCACTTCCTCCTGCCGGGGGGATTTTAGTACGGCGGCGTGGGCGCTTTTTTTGGCGGCCATTTTTGACGCCCTCGATGGGCGCATCGCCAGAATGGCGAGGGCCACGAGCCCGTTCGGGGTTCAGTATGACAGCCTGTCGGATCTGACGTCCTTCGGCATTGCGCCTGGGGTTCTGCTGCATCAGTTTGCGCTGGCACCGCTCGGGCGGTCTGGATTGGTTCTGTCGTTTCTTTTCAGTCTTTGCAGCGCCCTTCGCCTCGCACGGTTCAATGTGACCGCCTCGACCATGCCGAAAAACTACTTTCAGGGGCTTCCGACGCCGATGGCGGCCAATATGGTGGCCTTTTTTGTTATTTTCATGCTCTTTCGGGGGCTCGATCCGATCTCGAAGACCGGTTGGATGCTGTTTCTCTCGATCTCGCTCTCGATCTTGATGGTGAGCTCGGTCGCGTTTCCGTCGTTTAAGGAGTTTCACTGGCGATCTCGCGGGAGTTTCGGAATTCTTTTTGTCGGCCTGCTGGCCATCGCTGTGATTCTGGTTCGTCCTGAAGTGACGCTTTTTCTGGTGGGTGCGCTTTACATCGTCCTCAGTGTTCTGTGGTACGTGCTGGCTCGCGTTGGACTCGTTCGAGCCTCATTCCTG
This sequence comes from uncultured Bacteriovorax sp., assembly GCA_964432565.1. Lineage (GTDB taxonomy): Bacteria > Bdellovibrionota > UBA1018 > UBA1018 > UBA1018 > CAIOHW01. Next base: position 72,520 of record CAYSOA010000007.1, on the reverse strand, counting down.
ACGGAGAGCGCGGAGAGTGGGGATCGTGAGGACTCTTGATCGCGTCGGAGTGGTCGGTGCCACCGGTGCGGTGGGTTCGCGACTGCTCGCGATTCTTGAGGAGCGAGGATTCGCCGTTTCGGAGCTGCGGCCGTTTGCATCGCCTCGCTCTCGGGGGAAATTCGTCTCCTTTGCGAATCAGCAGTGGCCGTGCCGGGAGTTGGAGTCGGGCTGCTTCGAGGGGCTGAGTCTCGTTTTTTTTGATGCGTCCGACGAGGTGTCTGCCAAGTGGGTGCCTGAGGCGTTGGCAGCGGGTGCGGTCGTGGTCGACAACTCCGCCACCTTTCGAATGGATGCCGATGTGCCGCTTCTGGTGCCGGAGGTGAATGCCAGCCAGGCCACTTCGGCTTGGGCGTCCGGGCAGCGGCTCTTCGCCGGGCCCAATTGCTCGACGGTTCAGCTGGTGATGGCCCTGGCACCACTGCAGTGTGTGGCCGGACTCAAGCGCGTCGTGGTCTCGACTTATCAAAGCGTGAGCGGAGCGGGTACGGCGGCCATGCACGAGCTGCAGCAGCAGTCGCTGGGCGGGCGTGCGGTGGAGGTCTTTCCCCATCGGATCGCCGAAAACCTCATTCCACGCATCGGAGGAGTTCGGGATGGCGGCTTTACCAGTGAAGAAGACAAGCTGATGCGCGAGACGCAAAAGATTCTCGGAACGTCACCCCTTCCCATTGTGGCGACGGCGGTTCGAGTTCCGACGCTTTTGTGTCATGCCGAATCGGTTTTTGTTGAGCTGGAACGGGAACTTTCGCCCGAGGCGGCCCGTAAGCTCTGGAGCGAGACCTCGGGAGTCGTGGTCTGGGATGATCTCGCCCTCGATCTTTACCCCATGAATGAAAATGCATCGAACCAGGATGTCGTTGCTATCGGCCGGATTCGCAGAGATCCTTCCGTGCCTCATGGTCTTTGCTTTTGGGTCGTTTCAGACAACCTGAGGAAAGGAGCCGCCCTCAATGCCGTTCAGATTGCCGAATGGGTTCGCGACCACGCTTGATTGCATAAAGCTTCTTGCCCTCGTGTTTTTCGGTCTTTTGCCTCTTTCAGCCGGTGCCGAGTTACAGATCGCTGCCGTCGCGCCTTACTCGAAAACCTCGACGGACGTGATTCACCATGCGATCGATGAGGTCACTGTCGACTCGGGGGACGACTTTCGGGCGTTTGATCTGGCGGTGACTAATGGCGACGATCACCTGGTCTACCTCGATGTGAGCACCACCAAGAATTTTGGATCACTCACCACGGGGCAGGATGTGGTGGTGACCGTCGCCGTCGATGGGAAGGCCGTGCCGATTGAAAAGGCAGGGGCAGTCGGAGCCGTTGCCGACTGCTTGGATGCCAACTGCCAGGCCGAGACGGATGGGCTTTATCTCGCAGCAAAATATCCGACCTCGCCTGCGGGGCAAGTGCTGAGAATTGGCCTTTTTCCGAAGAGAATCTGTGCCGAAGTGGGCGCGCTGAGTGGCGTCTGCACGGGCGGTGCGGTGGTGACTCCTACGGATGGAGATCCGACGGTCATTCCGCTCAAAGTCTATATCGGTCTCGAGAAGGCTGATGGTGACACCGGAAACCTCTCGGACACCGAGGAGCATGATTCGGTGTCGCTCAGTTTTCAGTCAAGCGGGCCGCAGCGGGAAGTCTGCCCGGCGGATTTGTCTGAAGCCTATTTTCCGGGTGATGGGGAAATCTCCTTCAAACCGGCCGCGTTTTCGGGGGTTTTTTCAGTCGACTCGGGTTCGGCCTCGGTGAATCGATTGATCGTTCTGGCCAAAGACGGGGCGGCCCCTGGTGCGATCGATGCGTCGGGCCAAATTACAGCTCGGGTCTCATCCTCGGCAGAGAGTGTGATTCAGGGATTCACCAACACTACCGATGGATCTGACCATTCGTATCAGCTCTCGGTGGGGGCTCGCGATTTGGCTGGAGCCGTTTCGGCGTTTTGCACTGAGAACGACCCAAGTACTAATTACTCTGTTCAGTCCTCCAGTATTCGGGGGCTTCTCAAAGAAAGCCAGTGTTTCATCGCCACCGCGTCGTTTCGTTCGGGAAGTTCGGCGGGAGTGCGGGTGCTTCGCCGGTTTCGTGATGAGGTCCTTCGTCAGTTTACGCTCGGCGAGCGGGTGATCGAGCTCTACTATCGCTGGTCTCCCGGTTTGGCTGAGACCGTGATCGACGCTCCGGTGCTTCGAGTGCCGAGTCTGGTGCTTCTTGCGCCGCTACAGGTTTGGGCGTGGCTCGCCTTGAACCCGATTGTCGCGCTGGCGGTGCTCCTGCTGGTGGCTCTTTTTGCTTCAAGAACGACTTTTTATCGGCCGCTCGTTGCGATCGCGCTTCTTGCGACAGGGGGAGGTTTGCCGGTAGCAGGCGCCGAGGAGCTGGGCACTGATAAGTCTTTGATCGAGGCGATTCGCCGTGAATCGAGCGAGCGCTCAGTAAAGTCGGATGCCACCGAGAGCCTTGAGCCCTATATCGTTCAGCAACGAAAACGTCTCCGCGAGACTGGGAGCCCAGATGCCTCGGACGAATCTCTGATTGAGTCGATTCGCGAGGGCGACTCACGATCAGAACATGAAACGGATGATTATCTTGTCCGCCGGAAACGCGAGCTGGGAGAGCCCTCTTCAGAGCCGTCGGCCAGCACCAGTCTGGGAGTGACTCTGCAACCTCGCAAGAAAGACCGTGTGGGGCGAGCCTTTGGAATGACGGTCTCGGTCAGCCAGTCGCGGGCGGTCGTGGCTGACGACGCTGCGGTCTACCGATCGTTTGAATCGCTTTATGGTTCGGGCTACGCACCGGATCTGCAGTTTTTTTACGAAACGCAGCCTGTTCATGGCGAGTGGCTGGGAAGTCTGGGGTTTTTCGGACAGGCCGGATTCTCGTGGAAAACGGCCCGTGGTACCTTTCAGTTCGAGCTTGCTCGCCCCGGTGGGGGCACCTTTCCGGCCACTTCTGAAACGGAGTTTACGTTCGTGACCCTGCCGGTGACGGCTGGCGCGATCTACCGGTTGAACCTGCTTCGGTTCGTTCGTCCTTATCTCAAGGCCGGTCCCTCGCTGGTCGGTTACGCCGAGGATCGAAGCGATGGGCGTGGCATCAAGTGGGGCAACTCGAGAGGGTACCTGCTGGGCGCGGGGGCGGCCTTTCCGTTGGGTTTTCTCGATTCGGTGGGCGACTGGAGTTTGTACGAGGCTTACGGCATCCACCGGGCCTGCCTGACGCTCGATTATCAGCGACTCGGCACGATTTCGGGAGCGTTGGATTTCACAGTCAGTGGTTTGAGTCTGGGGCTGCTTTTTGAGCTCTGAACGCGAGGCCTTTGTTCAGAAGTTCGCCGCTCGCATCAGCTACCTCGGTACCCGTTACTGCGGTTGGCAAAAGCAGAAGGGTTCAGCCGCAGAGGGAGCCCCCAGTATTCAGCAGACCTTCGAGGAGGTGCTGCAGAGTATCGTGAGCGAACCGGTGAGCGTCGTGGCCAGCGGAAGAACCGATGCCGGGGTGCACGCGTCTGGTCAGGTCGTTCACTTTATTTTGAGAGGGCGCCCCAGCCGTGGGGAGTGGACTACAGAGGTTTTGCGTCGGGCCCTGAACTCGCGACTGCCCCCATCCATTCGGGTGCTCAAGGTTCAGGGGGTGCCCCTCGACTTCAACGCCCAGCGCTCGGCCATCAAAAAACAATATAGCTATTACTTTCAACAGGGGGCCGCCCCCCATGCCCCGGTCGAGCCGCTGAGCTGGTTCATTCACCGGTCTCTCGACCGCGAGGCCATGGCCGTGGCCCTGAGGGATCTGCTCGGAGAGCATGACTTTCTTCCGTTTCAGGCGCGGGGAGCCCAGGTCAGGACGACCGTACGAACGATTTTGGAGGCGGAACTGAGCTGGGTGCCCCTGCCGGTCGGAGTGCCGGGGGGCTGGGTCTTGCCAGGTCATGCCGGGGAGTTCGGCTTCGTTCGGATTCGCCTGGTGGGAACGGGATTCTTAAAGCAGATGGTGCGAGGGATCGCGGGGACGCTGCTGGAGATTGGTGAAGGGCGACGCTCGGCCGACAGCATTCGTCACATTCTCGAGACCCAGAATCGTAGCCTGGTGGGCCGGACGGCTGCGGCGCAGGGCCTTTGGCTGGAGCAGGTCTGGTACGACGAGTTCAGCTGATTGACTTTCCGGGGTGTCATGCCTAGAACCGCTTCATGTCCAATCTTCAGGTCCAAGTTGAAAAAGTTGAAAAGAAGTCCAATGTTCTGCGCCAGTTGAAGGTGCGAGTTCCTGCGACCGTGGTCACTTCTCGGCTCGAAAAGGGGCTTCGCGAAGTTCAGAAGACCGCGCGCATCAAGGGATTTCGTCCCGGCCACGTTCCTCTTCCCGTCGTGAAGCAGTTTTACGGAGAAGATGTTCGCCATCAGGTTTTTCACTCGCTGATTGACGAATCGTTTCAGGAAGCCGTTCGTGGCGAAAAGCTTCGGGCCGTCGGCCGGCCCCAGATTGAAACTCCTGACCACAAAACAGGAAGCGGCGAACACGACCATTCGATCGAAGAGGGCAAGGACCTGACCTACCTGGCGACGGTGGAAGTGATGCCTGAGATTGAGGTCAAGGGCTATACCGGTATTGCCCTGACGCGCGAGCCATCCAAGGTGGAAAAGGCAGACGTCCAGAAGATCGTCGAGAACTTCCAGAACTCACAGGCTCAGCTGATTCCTGTTGAGTCCGACGAGTACGCCGCCAAGAAGGGCGACTCGGTCGAGATGAAGTTCGAAGGTGGCGTGGTGGTCGATGGAAAAGTCGAGCCACGAGCGGGAATGAATGGCTCGCGTCTGCTGGAGATTGGCTCGGACACTCTGATCCCTGGCTTCGAAGATCATCTGGTGGGGATGAAGAAGGGCGAGACCAAGACCTTCCAGATCGACTTCCCGGCAGACTTCTACGAGAAGGAGCTGGCCGGAAAGCCCGCCAGCTTCACGGTGGATGTGCAGGAGATCAAGCAAAAGCAGCTTCCCGAAGTGAACGATGAGTTTGCCAAGCAGATGGGCTACGAGAGCCTCGCTGATCTGACCCAGAAGATTGAGGAGCATCTGGCCCAGGAAAAGAAGCAGGAGTCGGATCGCAAGCTTCGTAGTGACCTGCTGCAGGCACTGATCGAGAAGAATTCGTTCGAAGTTCCGGCTTCACTGGTGCAGGCGCAGGCGCGGGCACTGGCTCAGGATGTCTCGCAGAACCTGAAAAAGCAGGGCGCGGATGACCAGACGGTTCAGGAAATTTTGATGTCCGAGATGGCGAACATCTCCAAAAAGGCGGAGAGCCAGGTCAAGGCCAGCCTCTTGGTCGAAGCGGTGGCCAAGGCCGAAGGTTTTGAAGTGTCTGAGGCCGACCTGAACGCCGAGATCTCCAAGATGGCGGTCGGGATGAAGGTCGAAGAGGAAAAGGTGAAGGACTTCTACCTCACCAATCCTTCGCGCAAGGAAGACCTCGAGTACCGCATTCGCGAAGAGCGCACCCTGGGTTGGCTTTTGGAGAAGGCCAAGATCAAGGACGCGAAGTAGCCACGACGGATCTCAACTGACAGAGCCCGCAGCTTCCCTCAAACTGATCGAGGAGGGCTGCGGGTTTTTTTGTGTTTTGCGAAGCAGTGACGAGTGCACCGCACTCGCAGGAGCCCAGCCTTTCGTCGCTCAGCGCCGCCACCCAATCCTGCGGAAGCTCGTCCAGAAGTTCAACGCCCTGCCGGAACAGAGTGAGCTGCTCGTCCGGCCAGCTGTCCAGTGCAGGGCGCTGGTGGACGACGCGTCCCCGCACGACCTTTGCGGCGGACTCCTGTGGATGACGTACAATGATTCGAAGCCAGCGGCGTTCGCTCATCTCGGTGTTGGTGCAGATCATCATGCCTTTGGGGGACAGGTCTCGAATGAACCCACGCTTGGTCCCCTCCGGCGAAGTGAAGTAGTCCCACGAGATCGAGGCGCCGGAGAGAGTTCGGTGCCACTGACGATTGTCTTTGAGGAGAGGTGCTGCCATCGCAGCGACACCGAATAGCCAGAGTCGTGCCAGTTCAGGCGTGATGAACGGCCTGTCGAGAGCTTCGATCGCGTGCAAAGCAGGAGTAGCGGTGTTGCGGAATTCAGGGTTTGCTGCAACCCGCAGTGCGGAGTGCACTGGTGAGTTATTGATAAAATCAAATTAAATGGATAAATCATTTGGTTTTATGCTGAGCGCGACAAGCTCATGGTAGAGTGTCTCAGCTGGAGGAAGATCGATGTACCGTTTGGAGCGTGAAGAGTTTGTCCGATATCCCTATGTCGCATTGTGGGCTCTTCTGGCTTTTCAGGCGGGATTCCTTAATGCAATCGGGTTTTTGACCTGCGGGCGCTACGTGTCGCATGTTACGGGCGTTGGAACCCAGGTGGGAGTCGCACTCGGGGAGCAGGACGGCTGGTTCGCCCTCGAGTTGTTGGGCTTTCCATTTTTTTTCATCCTTGGGGCATTTCTGAGTGGCTTCTTTATCAGCGCACGCATTGAGCGTCGACTGAGGCCCCACTATGGTTTTGTGACCTTTTTGCTTCCGGTTGCGATTCTGATCCTCATGCTGGGCGGCGCTCATGGGTATTTTGGTCCTTTTGGTGAGCAGCTGATCCGCGCCCGCGACTTCGTCCTCCTCTATTCGCTGTCCTTCGTTTGTGGGCTCCAAAATGGGTGCTTTGCAGCCCTGACCAGGGGTCAAATTCGAACCACTCACCTGACCGGCATTAGCACGGATATTGGGACTGATTTTGCGAGATTGTGGTTTGGAGGGCTCGAAGGGGCCGAACGTCGACTGACCCGAAAGGTGAACGTTTCGAGGATCGCGACCTTTTTTTCCTTCGCGGTAGGCTCGGTAGGAGCAGTGCATCTGGGGGGTGCGTGGGGCTACTGGTCGCTCGTCGTGCCGCTTCTCACTGCCCTGATGGCGTGGTTCGTGATTCAGGCGATCAGTCATACCCTCGATCTTCGTTCACGCTCCGCAGATCAGCCGCCTGCATCCCAGATCTTAGCCAAGTATTCTGAGCATGGGCCCCAAAACCATCCCGCCTAGATCGTCGTGCCGTGGAAAAACTCGTGGCGCTGATGTGCCGGAGTGATGCCCGACGCTGAAAGTGCCTGGGTTCCTAAGCTGATGACTTGATCTTGGGCTGTGAACTGGTGGTTGTAGTCGCTGACATAGTACGAAAGCTTGAGCAGGATTCCCTGCTCCTGAAACTCGGTGGCATAAACGTGTGGCTCGGGTCTTTGAAGAACCTCGGAAACTTGGCGGAGGGCCTTCAGTAGGGATGCTTTTGCTGCCTCGAGATCTGAGCCGTGAGCCACACGAAAGATTTGTGATCTTGCGAATGGCTCCCCTCGCATCGTGAAGTTTGAAATCTGCGACTGCGCCATGATGCGATTTGGGATGGTCATGAGCTCGTCCGAGAGACCGATCAGTACGGTAGCCCGCCACGAGACTTCATGCACCTGTCCTGCCCAGCGCTGTAGCCCTTGTTGAACTTCGATCCAGTGCCCCAGCTCATAGGGTTTGTCGATCTGGAGTGCGATACCTGCGAAGAGATTGCCCAAAGTGTCTTGCATCGCCAGACCGAGAACGATGGAGAACACGGCCGAGGTCGCCAGAAGAGGGCCGATTTTCAGTCCGAAAATTTCGGTGAGCATCCAGGCTCCGACCATCAGGGATGCCAGGAGAGAGAAGATGTTGACCACGAGCATCGGGACTCCGACCCTCATGTGGCCGAGGAAAAGGTACTCGAGAATCATGACCCTCAGGGTTTTGATCAGGATCACGGCCCCCAGAGCCAGGGTAATCAGGCCGAGGTAGGGCTGAAGAAACGCGATGAGCCGGGTTGGTGGCAGTAGAGAAAGCAGGCGATACGCCAGCAAAATTCCCGTGAAGACAAGGACCTGTCCGAAGAGGCTCGAGAAAAGTTTTCGTAGGTTACGGTGGCGCTCTGGCGATGCCTGCTTGAGCAGAAACTTGTAGAGAATCCATGAGGCCGTTGCGAGCCCGATGAGGGCCACGGCGGGCTCAAGTTGGAGCAGTGATGCGATTTTTTCGGCGGGTAGAAGGGTTTTTTTCATGGCGTTGGGAAAGGAGGCCGCTGCAATGAGCGGCCTCCTTCGAGCTCCTGGGTGTGGTCAGGATTCAGGACGTGTCAGGCGTTCTTCAAGCTGGTCGATGAGCTTCTTGAGCGCGTCGAGGTAGCCCTCAAGCTTCTCGTTTCCTTCGCCCACCTTCCATTTAAAGCCAGGGACACTCAGGCGCTTCTCGTTGAGTTCAATTTGAAACGGCCTTGGTTCTCTCCGGATCTTGGCGGGGGCCTCAGTTGATGCCTCCTTTTCGGACTTCAGGGTTGTCGGGTCGATGAGCACCTCTTCGCGTGCCGATGCCTCTTCGATCATGGCCAGATGTGACTCTGGAGACTCATTCAGCAATGTTCGTAGAAGTGACCTGTTCTTGAGTCCTCGCTTCATCAGTTCGGCCTTTGTGGCCTCTGGAAGTCGAGTGTATCCGATGCACTCCGTGATTCGAGACTTCGGTTTGCCGAACGCTTTTGCGATCCCGTCGTGGCTGGTGTAGAGCTGCGCCTCAAGAAGGGAGAGGTATCCTTCTCCCTCTTCGAGGGGGTGCAGATCCACGCGATCAAGATTTTCACGCAGTGCAATTTCGTGCGTGGCCTTGTCGTTGGTAGAAAGCACTCTCGCAGGAATTCGCTCGATGCCCGCAAGCTTCGAGGCTCTCAGGCGGCGCTCACCGGCAATGACCTTGTAGCGGTCGCCGTCCTGAACGACCAGAATCGGTTGCAGCACTCCGTGCTCCTTGATGGAGTGCGCGAGTGCCTCGACCTCGGAGTCGTCAAAATGCACACGCACCTGAAGCTCCGAGGCATCGACCTTTTCGACGGGGACGAAGTTGACCAGAAAAGTGGTCAGGTTTTTCAGATGGGAGTGGGTCGTGCCGGCTGTGTTGCGAGCAGTTGAGTAAAGCTGTTTCAGATAGCCGCTTCCCTGGCGGGTCTTGATCTTTCCCTCTTCATTGGGCTTGATTGCCGGCTTTTCGGTGTTCGGCAGATTTTCCATTCCGTTGTTTTCAGCATTCTTTTCCATGAATGTGATTCCTCTTGGGTGATTGGTGGGGATCAGGTGAACAGGAGCTCTTCGGTGAGTCGATTGATGTCCTGTGCTGCGGTTCCTTTTGAGCTCACATCCCAGACCGTGGTGCGCCGCTTGGTTGCCTCATTGAGGTCGGCCGATCGATTGACCACCGATTGAGTGCAGAAGTCGGGAAACTGCGAGCGCAGTTCGCCGAGAACCTCCTGACTGATTACCTCCCGGTTGTCGTACATGTTGGGGATGATTCGAACCTGAAGCTGGTGCTTGAACTCCCGCTCAAGGTCCTCGATCGTGGTCATCACCAGGGACATCCCGTGAAAGGACAGCGGGTTCGTGGCACAGACCACGTTGACCAGGCCGGAGGCAACGAGCATCGATCCGTTGAGGATCGATGCAGCGGGATTGGTATCCGCCACGATCAGGTCATAGTGGTCTGCGAGACGGGCGATCGCTTCCGATAGCCGATATTCTCGACGCGCCTTGTTATTGAGGGGGATTTCAATATTGCAGAGCCCCAGGTTCGCCGGAATCAGATCCAGGCCGGGCGCCACATTCATGACGCTCTGTTCGATTGGAAGATCATTGATCAAGACGTCGTAGATGGTGGGACGTTCATGGGCATCCAGAACGTCGAGGTTTACCGTGAGGTGCCCCTGTCCATCGAGATCGATGGCAAGAACTTTGAGGCCCATCATGGCGGCGCGCATGACATACTGAGCCGTCAAGGTCGATTTACCGGTCCCGCCCTTGACGTTGTAAAACATCTGGATCTTGTTGCTCGGTCGTTGAAAAAGTGAGGCGGTCGCCGCGGCGACCGACGCGGCTTCGATGGCTTCTACCGGAATCGGCGATCCCGCCGCTTCGGCTCCATCACCCATCGCCTGCGAGAATTCGGCTGGAGCGTTTTCACGAACCATTCGAAAGTAGGCCTGCATATCCTCAAGAGTGATCATCTTGCGGTCGACGTTGCCGACCTTTCTCTTGATGACTCGAATCAGGCCCTGCTCCTCGAGTTCGTTAACTTCCAGTTTTTCGATTTTTGCCAGCGATGCAAATTCGGCTGGCGTAAAGCACATTTCGCGAAACGTTGCCATGTCCACTCCCCTCCTTGAGAGCTGATCTTCGAAAGCGATTGTCGATTCGATTGTATTGCGACGAAAGGTTGGCGCAAGTGCGAACTGCGAATCGGTCGCCGCGGCGACCGATTTCAAGCGAGATTCATCAGGGCCGGGTTCGGAATCGGTCGCCGCGGCGACCGCGATTAACTGCTCGCGCTTTGGTAGCGACGCAGTCCGGCCTTCCAGAGCTGCCGATTCACCACGAAGAAGAAAACGAGAACAACGGCGATGAGGAGCATCTCGTGCTGGCTCAACCCGTGGACGACGGCGCGCGCAGGAATACTTCCGATAAAGGCAAACGGAAGGGCGGTGAGAATCAGGTATCGAATGGCCTTGGGGTAAAGCGTGTCCGGCTTGGTCGCGAATGCGAAAAATTGATAGTAGAGCCGCGAGAAGATAAAGCCCCGCTCCGTCCAGAAGATCCAGACGCTGAACGCGAAACGAAGAAGGACCGCAGCCGCAAGACCCACCCCGAGCCAGAAGGCGAGGGTCAGCCAGGCCCATCCCCCAGCGAATCCGGCCGAGTCGGCATAGCGCAGGATGATGGCAAGGCCGAGTCCGAAGTTGAAGATTGCGGTGAGGTTGATCCATCGAGTCAGGCAGAGAAAGACCGGGGAGACCGGTTTCGTCAGCAGGATGTCGAGTTCTCCACGGTTGACGAGGTCTGAGAAGTTCCAGAAGTTGCGCTGAAAGAAGGTGGTGAAGAGCGCATCCGAAGCGAAAAACACACCCAGAAAGAAATAGACTTGTTGCTGGGTCCAGCCGGCAAGTGAAGGGGTGTTTGAATAGATGACGGCAAATAGGGTGAACTCGACGGCAATCCAAACCAGATCGACCGCCATGGAGGTCAGGAAGTTGGTTCGGTAGACGGCCTCGCGAACCCAGTTGTTCTTGAGTTGAACCGCATAGATCGAAGCAAGCGTTCGTAGGTTCTTCCAGAAGGTGGTCATGCGCCTTTTCCTATCCTCCAATGCTGGAGTACCGGCGAATGCCCCATCCCCAGGTGATTCGAATCAGCAGGGCGGAGCCCACCATCCAGGCCGCAGCCGTTGCCAGTCCATGGACGAATTCCTGCTGACTCCAGTTGCCAAGGGCATACTGCGTGGGCCCATAGACATAGAGATAAAATGGAGTCGATTTCCAGATCCATTCCCACTCGGTCGGAAACAGGTTCAGGGGAAGAAGCTCTCCGGAAAGAAGCTGTACCAGCATGTTCTTGACCATGAGGACGCTGTACGCCTCTTCCCAGGCGAAGGCCGTCGTCGCAAGGATTGCTCCGATCTGGTAGTGGAGGACATTTCCGGCAAGAGCGAGCAGCATGGCTCCCCAGAGGCGGGGAATCGAGAATCCCAAAGCTGCAAAGGCGAGAGTGCCAATCGCAAGACAGACCAGCGCCATGAAGAGGCGTCCGCCGACTCCGCGCAGGTAGACGAACTCGACAGGGCCTACCGGCCGAAGCAGATAGTTGCTCAGGCTTCCCGTTCGAATCATCTCCTGCAGGTCAAAGTCATGGTCGCCGCCGCGCACCTGCGTGAAGAGCGTGCTGACCAGCGTGTACTGAATCAACTGGGCGTGGCTCCAGCCGGCCACGTCGGTCTGGCCACCCAAAGTGAAAAGGGCATACCAAAGAACGAGCTGAATCGCGGCGGGCACGATGGCTGAACTGAAGATCGACAGAAAAAACTCCACTCGGTAGGCGGCGTCTTCCTGAAATCCATTCTTGAGGGCCGCCCAGCGCCAGTTCATCGGCACTCCTCCGGGGCTGGACTCTCTCCCGATTCGTACATGCGCTGGATGACATATTCGAGGTTTGGCTCATGAATGCCCATGTCGACGACCTGATGGGCTTGCATCAGTTTCTGCAAAGTGGGAACGATCTGGTCGTTCTTGAGGGTGAAGCGCACGGTTCCCTCCGGTATTCCCTCTTCGATCTCGGTGTCGGTGGCCATGGTAATTAGCGAAGCTTCGATTCCCGTGCACTTTTGCAGCTCTTCGATCGAGGGTCTTTCGAGCAGACGAACCGATAGCTGTCGCTCGCCCTCGCGGGTGAGCCCCTCGGGACGCCCGTCATAGATCATTTTTCCCGAACGCAGAATCATCACTCTCGAGCAGAGGCGCTCGATGTCATCCATGTTGTGGCTGGTCAGGATGATGGTGGCCTTCTCGCGCTGGTTGAAGTCGCGCAAAAACTCACGAAGCTTGTGAGCAGCGAGGACGTCCAGACCAATAGTCGGTTCGTCCAGAAAGATCACCTTGGGCCAGTGCAGGAGGGCTCCGATCAATTCCATCTTCATGCGCTCGCCCAGCGAAAGGCGCCGGATCTGGGTTTGGAAAAGCGGCCGGACGTCCAGAAGATCGGCCAGAGTGTTCAGGCGCTCCTCGTACTGCTTCTTGGGAATCTCGTAGATGGCCTGAATGAGATCAAAGGCGTCGACTGCCGGAAGGTCCCACCAGAGTTGTGCCTTCTGCCCCATCACAAGCGAGATATTTCGGCGAAAGTCCATGGACCGCCGAAACGGGTCGCTACCAAGAACCCGGGCCTGGCCACTGGTCGGAGGAATCAGGCCCGAGAGAATCTTGAGCAGGGTGGTTTTTCCTGCTCCATTGGCACCAATCAGTCCCACGAAGGCTCCCGGCTCAATGCAGAAGGAGACCTCGTGCAGTGCCTGATGCTCCTGATGCTCGGGTTTGAAGAGCAGTTCGAAAGACCCCTTCAGCCCCGCCTTTTTCTTGACGGACTTGAAGGATCGACTGATGCGATCGACTTCGATGACATGCATATGGGCTTCGCTTACCATAGGCGTCAAAACCCTTGCACTCTCTCTTGCGCTTGTTGGGTTTGGCAGAGATGCTCCGATCCAGAATGACGAGTTCGAGGAGGATGCATTGGGCTGCGTGAAAAGACGTCTCTCGTTCGGAGTGCATGTGGTGGCGTTGCTGCTTGCCCAGAAGGGAGCGGCGATGGCGGCTGGTCACACGGTTTACGTCGGTGCGGGCCTTCTGCTTCAAAATATGCTTTCGACCACTTCGAGCCCTGACTCTTCGGCGAGTATGATCGGGCAGATGAACCTGCCGCAGTTGAGTGCGCTATTCGATCTTCGACGGAGGGGGCGCGCCGGCTTGGTTCCTTCAATCTCTTGGACTCCGTTTGCTCTCAAGGGGGGCAACGAGGTCGAACGCCGAATCTTTGTCGCGGCCATCCCTTATGCGTGGTCGTCGGCTGGAGGGACCTCCTTCAAGCTGGGGCCCGGCTGGATGCGGTATTCGGTCGGTAGTGACGGAGGGACCGTCGAGCTGAGCAATGGAACGGGAACAGCCACCTTCTATTTGCCTGGAACCCATCAGGTGTCTGGGGTCTTTACTTTGAATGCTGGGCTCGCGTTCGAAACTGGTGGAAATCTGAGGGTCGATCTGGATGCGATTTTTCCGGGTGTTTTGTCCTCTCGTCGATCGGTCAATTTGATGGCAGCCCTGCATTGGGGACTGTGGTGAGGGGGGTGTCATGAAGAATGGTCGAAACTTATGGGCTCTGGCACTGCTTCTGGTTGCGAGTCGCGCACAGGCCTTTACGCTGCTGGCGGATTTGAGTGCCGGGTGGGATACGACGACCTTGACGTTTGAGGTGAATGAGGCGAGCTGCACCGGGTTGGGGATCTCGGCCGGGGAGCTTCACGAAGCGATCGATGCAGCCATGGATGCGTGGAACTCGGTTCCCACCGCCAACCTGAAGCTGGTCAAGGGGGGCGACTCAACGGGTACGGCCAATGCCAGTTCGCCAGTCATTTATTGTAGTACGACTCCCGGAAATTCGATCGCAGGGACGGGCTCAGTAGGAGTGCTGGGAGGGCGCCCGGTCGTCGGAGGCTTGGTTCTGAACGGAGATGCCAACAAGGATGCCTACTTTGGCAGCCTGACGTCGGCACAGCAGAAGATTGTGGTGACCCACGAGATCGGCCATGTGCTGGGGATGGGGCATTCTGATCAGGAGTATGCGCTGATGTATTACAACATCGGAGAAAAGGCGGAGCTGCGGTTGTCTCAGGACGACATCGACGCCCTCACTTGGCTGCACCCGAGAAACGAATTTTCTGATGGAATCATGGGGTGCTCGACCGCCGAAGCTTCCGATAGGGGGTCGGCACCTTCTGGTGGAACTCTATCTTGGTTGGTGCTTTTTTTATTGGCTTGGATGGCAACTCGACGACTTGGGGGCACGTCTCGAAAGTCGTTGTGATTGGAGTGGTGGGTTGGGACGGAATCGAACCGCCGACACATGCCTTTTCAGGGCATTGCTCTACCGACTGAGCTACCAACCCCCACGTTCTACAGACGAACCGTAGACCCCGATGACTATGAGATCTCTGTCAAAAACGCAACGGCTTATTGTGCGTTTCTCGATCCGATCGTCGCCGGTAGTTGAAGAACCTGTCCGGATCTTCGAATGCTCAAAGTGACTTGATCTCCGGGCTTCAGACTTCGTAGGGCACCCATGAAGTCCTTCAGTGTCGGTGTCGAGATTCTGGCGCCTTCGTTTGTGGCAATTTCAAACAGGATGTCTCCGGCCTGCACACCTGCCTTTTCAGCCGGGCTGTCTGCGCGCGCCCCTGAAAGGAGTACGCCCCCATTGGAGCTGTCGCCCCCGGGACCACTCGGGGAGGTCATCTGGGCATAGTCGGGGATCGTTCCGAGGAACGCCCCTCCCATCCCAGATCGGGCCTGCTGGCCCGTCGTTGTTCCGCTGGCCAGCATCATGGGAGTGCCGCTGGGTTTCTGGTAGCGGAGTGGGCGAGGATGTGACGCCACTCGAAGGGCGAGCTTCGAGACCAGGTCGGTGACCAGCGTCCCTCCGGTGGCGTGAATCTTCTCCCAGGTGTCGGAGACTCGGTGGTAGTCGGCATGGGGTCCCGAGAAGAGGTGCACGACAGGCGTTCCTTTGGCGTAAAAGGGCATGTGGTCGCTCGGCCCGTAACCATCTCCGCCCCCCGGGCACTCGAGTGCCAGGGCCCCACACTCCTCGTCGACCCAGTTCCTCCATTCTTTGGCAGAGTCGGTACCGAAAACGATCAGGCGATTCCCGATGACTCGGCCCACCATGTCCATGTTCAGCATGGCCTTGACCGGAACCTTGAGCTCTCGCAATAGCTCGACCACCCGAGCCGATCCGGCTACGCCCGACTCTTCACCCGTGAAGGCCGCAAAAATGAAGCAGTTGCGGGCCATCAATCGCTGATGCTTTGTAGCTGAGGAGGTCAGTAGCCGGGCCGATTCGATCAGGGCGGCGACCCCGGAGGCATTGTCGTCGGCTCCATGGTGAATGCCTTTCTTGGTCGATTCGAGTGAACTTGGGGCTCCCATGCCTAGATGATCGAGATGGGCGCCGATGACAATGGCGGCCTTTCCGGCGGCGCACCCACCGCCGAGAGTTCCCAGGATGTTGTTGCTCGAGACGAGGGGCTGAGGGGCCTCTCCTGTCACGAAAGTTGCCGCGGGTCTGTCCTCGGTTGCCGGCCCTTCGAGCATCTTGATTTGAACGGCGTGCTTGAACCGGCCTCCTCGGGCTGTGATCTTCGTCGTGCCAAACGTCTCGAAGAACGGCTTCAGCCCCGCGCGCTCGAAGAGGCTGGCGGTCAGCTCCTCGGCCTGCCGCATGCCTGGAGTGCCCACGCCGCGCCCCGTAAATTCGGGAGCGCTGAGGGCCTTGACTATGGCGAGATAGCGGTCGGCCGGACGCGTGTCCTCGAAGGAGAGCTCCTGATCTGCCGTTTCAGGCTCCTCGATCCAGTCGGCGACAAAAACGTTCGTCTCGCGAGGCGCTGAGCCATTTCGATTCGACGAAAAAGCGATCTTCTTACCATCGGGAGAGAACATCGGGAATCCGTCAAACACGCCGGAAGAGATGACTTTTTTCAGGCCCGTTCCGTTGGTTCGAATGGAGTAGATGGCAAAGCTGCGCCCCCGGGGATCCTCCCAGTTGCTCGAAAACAAGATTCGGTCGGCCTTCGGGGTGAAATAGGGGGCAAAGCTGGCAGCATTGAGCCGCGTCACCTGTCGAGCATTGCTGCCGTCGGCATTGGCGGTCCAGATTTCAAGCTTGCTCGGGCGGACGAGCTGCTGTTTGAGAAGCGCCCGGTATTCGTCCAGTTCTTTGCCCGGTTTGGGGCGTGAAGCGCGCCAGACCAGCTTGGTGCAGTCCTGCGAGAAGAAGGCCCCACCGTCATAGCCGGGAATATTCGTGACGCGTTTGACCTGGGTCAGTGTTCCGAAGGAGTCGAGTTTTCCCACGTAAAGATCCAGATCTCCATCACGGTCACTGGTGAAGACCACGCTGCCGTCCCTGCAGGTCACAGCTTCCGCATTGTAGGCTTTTGGGGCTGCCGGCTCAAAGGGCAGGATCGACTCGGGCTTTCCTGGCTGCACGGTGTAGGGCTGGTAGCTATGGTAAATCGGCCAGACGTAACCTTTGCTGCGATCCGGTTCGGCAGGGCAGGCCTCGTCGGTGGCGTGGGTGCTGCTGTAAAGAATGCGGTCATCGCCTGGAAGGTAGAAGGCACAGGTGGTGCGCCCCTTACCCGTCGAAACCAGTTCGGCATCGGTTCCATCCCAGCGCATTCGATAGATCTGATCACATTCGGGCTTCGAATCCGGGAGGCCTGGCACACCGCCGCCTTTGGCTTGAAACGTCAACCACTGGCCGTCGTAGGACCAATAGGCCTCGGCGTTTGTTCCTCCATGTGTTAGCTGCCGCACATTTCTGAGATGTGTTTCGCCGGGATATCGTAGCTTCTCCTGAGGTTGGGCCGCCTGCGGTCCCCGAGGGGCGCTAACGCAACTGGCCAGAAGTGCCGAGGTCAGAAGAAGGGCAAAAGCCTCGCCGACGGGGCGGCGCGTGAAGTGTGAGAATCCCATGGTGATCTCTCCCTAGTGATGAAAAAAACGGATGTTTTGCCGCTACTTACCTTAAATTTGCGACGACCCCAAGTTGACAATTCTCAGGGGGTGACCAATATACGGGCAGTCTTCAAATTTAAGGAGGATATGAACCATGCAAGTACGTCCGCTTCATGATCGCGTTCTGGTTAAGCGCTTTACCGAAGAAGAGCGCTCCAAGGGGGGGATCATCATCCCCGACACTGCCAAGGAAAAGCCCATTCAGGGTGAAATCATCGCCGTCGGCCAGGGCCGCATTGCCGAAGACGGCAAGGTCCGTCCGCTGGACGTCAAGAAGGGCGATCGCGTCCTTTTTGGCAAGTATGCCGGCACCGAGATCAAGATCGACGGCGAAGAATTCCTGATGATGCGCGAGGAAGACATCCTCGGCGTCCTGAACTAATCGAAAACTCAAGGAGGCATGAACATGTCTGCAAAAGAACTGCGTTTCTCTGAAAGTGCCCGTGCGGCGATTCTGAACGGGGTCAACATTCTGGCTGACGCCGTGAAGGTGACCCTCGGTCCCAAGGGCCGCAATGTGGTAATCGAAAAGTCGTTCGGCGCTCCGAACGTCACCAAGGACGGCGTCACCGTCGCCAAGGAAATCGAGCTCTCTGACAAGTTCGAAAACATGGGCGCCCAGATGGTTCGCGAAGTCGCGTCGAAGACCAACGACGACGCCGGCGATGGCACCACCACCGCTACCGTCCTGGCTCAGGCCATCTTCCGCGAAGGCGCGAAGATCGTCGCCGCCGGCCACAACCCGATGGAGCTGAAGCGCGGCATCGACAAGGCCGTGGAGGCCGTCATCACCGAGCTGAAGAAGATCTCGAAGCCCATCAAGGACCAGAAGGAAGTGGCTCAGGTTGGAACGATCTCGGCCAACAACGATCCGGAAATCGGCAAGATCATCGCTGAAGCGATGGACAAGGTCGGCAAGGAAGGCGTGATCACGGTCGAAGAAAGCAAGACCGCTGAAACCACCCTCGACGTGGTCGAAGGCATGCAGTTCGACCGTGGCTACCTCTCGCCGTACTTCGTCACGAATCCGGAGAAGATGGAAGCTTCGATCGAGAATCCCTACATCCTGATTTACGATAAGAAGATCAGCAGCATGAAGGACCTTCTGCCGGTCCTCGAAAAGGTCGTCCAGCGCTCCAAGCCGTTGGTGATCATCGCGGAAGAAGTCGAAGGCGAAGCGCTGGCCACCCTCGTGGTCAACAAGCTCCGCGGCACGCTTCAGGTTGCAGCCGTCAAGGCCCCGGGCTTTGGCGATCGCCGCAAGGAAATGCTTCAGGACATCGCCACCCTCACCGGCGGTCGAGTGATCTCCGAAGATATGGGCCACAAGCTCGAAGCGACCAAGCTCGAAGACCTCGGTACCGCCAAGAAGATCACCATCGACAAGGACAACACGACAATCGTCGACGGAGCCGGCAAGAAGGCCGATGTCGATGCCCGCGTGAAGCAGATTCGTGGACAGATTGAAGAAACCACCTCCGACTACGATCGCGAAAAGCTCCAGGAGCGTCTCGCGAAGCTCGTCGGCGGCGTGGCCGTCGTCAATGTCGGTGCTGCTACCGAAGTCGAAATGAAGGAAAAGAAGGCCCGCGTTGAAGACGCCCTGAACGCCACCCGCGCTGCGGTGGAAGAAGGCATCGTCCCCGGCGGCGGCACGGCTCTCCTGCGCGCCTCGAAGGTCCTCGCGGACCTCAAGGGTGCGAACGCTGAACAGCAGGCAGGTATCGCCATCATCAAGCGCGCCATCGAAGAACCGCTTCGCCAGATCGCCGGAAACGCCGGTCACGAGGGTTCGATCGTGGTAGACAAGGTGATGAGCAACACCAGCGCAACTTGGGGCTTCAACGCTCTCACCGAGACGTATGAAGACCTGCTGGCAGCTGGCGTGATCGATCCGGCAAAGGTGGGCCGTTGCGCCCTCCAGAACGCCGCTTCGGTTGCGAGCCTGATGCTCACTACCGAAACCCTGATCGCCGAGAAGCCCAAGAAGGACGCTGCCCCGATGGGCGGCGCTCCGGGAATGGGCGGCATGGGTGGCATGGGCGGTTACGACATGTAATCGTTTCGCCAACGCGAAAACGTGAAGCCCCCGGGAGAGATCCCGGGGGCTTTTTTTATGTCCGTATTGGGACGCGCCGCGGTCTGATCCTTCTTCACGACGATTGAACTGTAGGTGCTTCCCGACAGTACTTGTTGGCAAGGGCCGTCGGAGGGTCGGTCTCGATTCTGCTTTGTCTTGAAATCATTACTGTTTCTGCTGGTTCGATTCTGGTCCGGGGCTTGCTCATGGCGTCATCCCATCTGCAAACCTGAGGAGGAAGTCAAAATGCAGGCAATCGAACTTTGGGCCGAAGACCAGCCCGTGAATCATTGGGACGTTCTGGGGTCTTTGATTCGGGCCGAATTGGCGCAGGAGCGCGTCGTTCGGGTCGATTTTTCGTATCTAGGAAGTCTAGTGGATGAGTGGTGGCGTCTTCGAGATCCAGAACTGCCGCCGGGACGACTTCAGGCGAGGCTGAGGCGGATCATCCTTGAGGCAATCAAGCCCGCTGAGCTCGAGCTTCTGCAAAACCTCGGACGCAAGAGCCATCGCGTGGCGGCACTACTGGTGGAGCGGGCATTCTCGATTCCAGACAAGACACTGGCGACAATGGTTCATGAGGTTTTTGCCGAGCTGGCCGGTATTACGGACATCTCCTACCCCTATGAGGATCATAAGGAGCTTTTTCCGGTCGAAGGGAGTGGTGAGTCTGTCACGGATTGGGGGCGCGGTCATGGAGGGATCCGGCCGCACAGCGATGACCTGTACGAGGACCGGGCCGTCAATGCAATGTGCCTGACCGTTTGCAGAGACACGAGCAGCACACCCACGTGGTTTTGGAGGGTTGCCGACGTCGTTGGATGCCTATCGAACGAGGAGCTCGGATTGCTCGCGGTGTCCGAAGCCATCTATGTCTCGGGAAGAAATGTGAAGGGACGTCTGATGGAGGCACGAAAACCCGTACTTCGGGTTGACTCAGAAGAGGGGCTGGGGCTGCGACTGGACTTTCGCGTCGACTCCGAAGGGCCTCGCATGAGGATGCTTGATCGACGCGGCGAGCGCCTGCTGGCAAAGATGAGATCCCAGATCGGGAGAGTCAAGCCGGTCTCCTCAAGTCCAACGACCGGATCGGTCGGGCTGCTGTCCAATTATAAAGTGCTTCACGGCCGTTCGGCATTGAATCCGGTCTTACTCACCGACGGTGAGGCCTCGCGAATTCTCATTCGGAGCAAAGGAGTCAAGGTGTGATTACGGCAAATAAAGTCATGGCAGTATTTGGCTACAACAACACACGAAGCTACGATGTGGCGAAAATCCGAGAGATGGTCCGCTTCCGAGTCGGGGCAGAGCTGTTGCTGATCAAGGAGGGAATCGTTGATGCCGATCGCGAGCTCGCGACATTTTGTCTGGATCACCCTCCGGAGGATCCGAAGGTCGTCGGCGCTCTCCGAGAATTCCTTGTCGAGCGAGAGCTTCAGCTTGTGGGCTGCCTGCCGTTTTCGGACAAAGGGGTCGTTGGAGCAGCTCATGCGGCAAGGGCATTCGGTCTTGTCGGTGATAATTTGGAAACTGCTGCAGCGATGCTCAACAAAGCTCTGTTTCGAAAGCTTGAGGGCACGCTCGCCGTATCCAGCAAGCTTTACAAGAAGCCTGGTTATCGTGTTGCCACCGAGCGCGCGGAAGTCGAGTCATTCTTTCAGGAGTACGGGGCCTTCTTCTTGAAGCCCACCTCGGAAGGCAACAGTCGCGGCTGCATGAAGATCAGCTCATTTGAGGATCTCGATAGGTGGTTTGTGGATCATCTGGATCTCCTTTCAAGAGGAGTCATCTGTGAGGAGCTGCTCGGCCTCTCTGATGAGTACAGTTTCGATGGCGTTGCTGGAAACTACTGGATCACCCAGAAGTTCACCACCAGCGGAGCCTATCGAGCCGAATACCAACATATCATTCCCGCCCCTCTTTCTTCGGATCGCTACCCTTCCGTGCTGGAGCTCTTCTCGGATATTACTCGAGGGCTCGGCTCGAGAGGTGGCGCATTTCATCATGAGTTTTTCTTGTTGCCGGACGGGAGGGTTGCCAGCGTCGAGCCCAATCGTCGTCCGGCGGGGATGTGGATCTGGGATCTCGCCAGCTGGGCGTTTGACGGGTTTGATCCGTGGGCTGCCTGGATTGATCATTGTGCGGGCAGCGGGGGAGCCGCTTCATTGCCTGCGCTTCAGAATTATGCCGGAGTCCGTGGAGTCATTTCGCATAAAGGTGGCATTCTTCGGGACATTCCCGTCTCTGTAATCGAAGCGGAGCTTTCTGAGCGTTTCGGTAAAGACGAGTTCCGGCTCTCCGTGCTCAAACGTCCCGGGGATGTCGTTCGGGATAATCCCCGCGACAACTCTGATTTCCTCGCGTTTGTTGCGCTTCGCGACCCGGACGCTGGTCAGCTCCAGCGCAAACTCGCCGAGGCGGAGCAACTGATTCTTTCAAAAATAATGGTGCGCCAATGAAATCTTCATTGATGTGGATCCGGCTGCTGACAGCGGCAGTCTTGTTTGTGTTGCTCTCCAAGGTGAACGTCTGGGCGGATACCGGCTCACACCTGGTTCTCGCCGTTGGCTATCGGGCACTGCTATTGATGGCGCCGCTTTTTCTTCTGCGAGGTGCGGCCAGTGCAATGAAATGGTCTCTGGTTTCTGCACTTTCTGGAGGGCTCTGGGCGCTCTGTTCAGTGGATGTCATCAGTATGTTCTTGATTGCCCTGGGCATGGCCGTGTCGGGATATGTTGCCAAGCTGGTCTTATCGCAGACCAGCCGGGGGGCGGCCGACAACAAGGTTTCGCTCAACCTCGGAAGCCTGGTGTCCGGTGCGCTGCTCCTACTGATTTCGGGGCGAATTTCGATGCTGCTGGCGATGGTGGGCTGCCTTCTGGTTTCACTGGTTCTGGCGTTTAGGATGTCGCCGTCTTCATGGAGTGGGCTTTTGGGAGGCGAGAGTCAACCGGAGAAGCCGAGGAACTTTCGCCTGAGCGCGACTCTGGGGTGGGGGTTGATCGGGGTCGCCACTGGGGTGAAACTGACGGGAGTCTTCACGATTCTCCCACAGGTTCTACTGGCGAAAACCGGAGTGCTGCCATCCTGGTTTGGGACAATGGTCATGATCAATAGTGTCGGAGTGATTCTGGTTCAGCACCGCGTGATGCGGTGGCTGGATGGACATTCG
The DNA here is from genome assembly GCA_964432565.1 of uncultured Bacteriovorax sp. Lineage (GTDB taxonomy): Bacteria > Bdellovibrionota > UBA1018 > UBA1018 > UBA1018 > CAIOHW01. The sequence goes on along the minus strand of CAYSOA010000007.1, from coordinate 50,040 downwards.
CCACGGCTCACCTTCACGGTCGCGGGGTCTGCAATGGTTCTTTTGGCGCTGCCCTCGATGTTTCGTGTGCAATACCCCGTCTTCGCGGGCCTCTGGATCGGTCTGCTGACCCTCGGGGAGTGTGCGCTGAGCCGTTATGACCGAATTGCCCAGTCCGAAGGGTATCTTTTCACGAAGGAGGTCATGGTCGGTACGGGGTCATTGCTGACCGTGCTTTTATCGAGAGATCATGCCCTTGATCCGATGTGGAGCGGAGTCATCGGAACATTCGCGTTCGTGGCGGGCGTGGTTTTGGTGTCAAAGCGAGCCTACACTCCGCGAAGATTTCGGAGCTGGGTGCGCCCTCGGTTGAGAGCGAGCGACGCTGTCTGTTCAAGCTAACGTTTCATCTGCCGGATGAGGGCATCAATTTGCGAGTCTCGATTCTTGACCTGTCGCTCGAGCTCGAGAATCTGCATGTTGAGCTTCGATAACTGATCCTGCTGGTTTCGCATGGTTTGCAGCTCTGCCGAAGAGCAGCCGCGTCCCGAGCTGGCGGGTGCACGACGTGCCTCTTCGATTTGCTTTTTCAGTCTTTGTGATTCCATCGTCATGGCGGAGATCTGGGTATTGAGGACAGAAATCTGCATGGTTTGAGCCGCAATTTGCTGTTGTGCCGATAGAAGCTTTACGGCGGAGTTGTCGGCGGCGTGGGAGGTGACGCGGAGGCCCCCAAGAAAAATAACGGCGAGGGCGAGCGTTTGGGCGATCAAGGTTTTGGTGAGTCGTCGAAAAGCCATGGTTCGTCTCCTGAAGCTGGGGTTCAGCGTCTCATGTGCCTGATGAGGGCGTCGATCTGCGAGTCCCGATTCTTGATTTGCCGCTGCAGTTCGAGAATTTTACCGTGACGATCCGAAATCTGATTTTGGACGTCGCGCATGGTGGCCAGTTCGGTCTGCGAACAGCCTCCCGAACTGCTGGCCGGGGCCCGAGGGTATCTAGAGGCATCCCCCCTGAGTAGGTTGACCTCTTTTGAAAGGGTTTCGGCCTTCGCCTTCAAGCTTCCGATGAGCTTTTGCTGTTCTGCAATCTTGGCTTGAGCCTGTTCGAGTGACCTCGGACCAGTGCTGGGGCGACCTCGCGCTTCGCTCGTATCAGGGCTCGAAGAGAGAAGGAGCAAAGTGGTGAGGACGAGTAAGGGGCGACGGGCGATGTGCTGACAGACCATTCTCATAGTCTACCCAGAAAACTGGAGATGAATAGTCTGATTATGCACGTCCCGGGGTTCTCACCGGTTGCGCTTGCGCGGGCATTCAAATGCTTTAGATTATCGGAATATGATGATTTCTCGACTGTCGAAAACGGTATGGCTGAGCCTTCTTCTGGTCGTCGTGGCTTCCGGTGTGTCTTCGGCTGCCGAGAGGGGCTCTTGTGAGTGTGGAAATGATGCGGGCGCCATTCATGCTCGAATCAAGGGCGGAGTCGGCTTTTTCTCCGGTCTTGGGTTTGTCACCAATGACCCATCGCCGGCCTTCGGGTTGGATTTGGGTGTTGAGCTTGGCGGCGGATTTGGGGTGGTGGCAGGGGGGCGTCTCATCCTCGAGAATCGCTCGACCCTGAATACGACGACCAATAGCATTGACTCGCGGTTTTTCAGTGTGGCCCCAACCTACTCGTTAAAAAAAGGACGTGCGCGAGTCACGGGGTCACTGGCCTTTGGGATTCTGTCCTCTTCGCTCGAGACCTTTAGTGTCTCCCAGGCTGTCACGAACACTTCCCGGTTCGGCATTGCTCCTGGCGTTGACTTGGATGTTCAAATTGGGGGCGGTGCGACGCTGAATCTTTCGTTTCAGTATCTCTTCGGCACGGGAACCGAGCCCAGCCCCGACCTGCTGATGCCGATGGCCGGTATTGGCTGGGAGTTCTGATTTTCACTCGTGAGGCCGCGCCCGCTCTTTTTGACCATTCCTCACTCTGGCGAAGAACTTCCGCCTGAGGCCGACTGGCTGAGGGCTCTTCCTGCCGGGACCCTGTACTCGGATGTCGATCGGTTCGTCGATCGACTGTATCGTCCGGCCTGTGCTCGCTTTTCGATTCCTACCGTGATTGCGAAGGTGCATCGCTACGCGGTCGATTTGAATCGGTATCCCGAAGATATCGATGCGGCCTCAGTTCAGGGTGCCCCATTGCCGGCCGGCACCCACCCGAAGGGGTTTCACTGGGTGCGAAGCACGCGAGGACAGCTGCTTCAGCCCAAGCCCATGTCTGAGGAACTGCACCAGGCGTGGGTGCATCGCTATCACGATGCGTTTCATGCTGAAGTGGCCCGAGTGATCGAGGAGTGCTGCTCTGGTGCGGGCGAAGTTTTTCATCTCGACTGCCATAGTATGCCGAGTCAGGGGACCGCAGCGCATGCCGATGCGGGGCAGGTGCGGCCCGACGTGGTGGTCTCAGACCTTGAGGGTCGGTCCTCACGAACCGATTTTGTAGAATGGATCGAGCAGGCTTTCAGTGAGCGGGGTTTCAGGGTTGCTCGCAACTGGCCCTACAAGGGTGGCAGAATCACCCAAAGATACGGCAGGCCCGAAGAGGGGCATCATACCGTGCAGATCGAGCTGAATCGGGCTCTCTACATGGATGAGTCGACTCTCGAACCTAGTTTGGCCAATTTTGAGCGACTTTGCGGGGCGTTGGAGCAGGTTCTGCAAAGAGTCTGTGACTGGATAGATCGCCAAATCACCATCCCCTAAATGAACTCGATGGGTGTCCGAACCGACACGCTTTTGGGAGCGTCCGGCATGGTACACTGTTGGGTAGAATGCGCCGCCATGGGGTCTCCATTCTTGTGGGTTTGGTTGGGCTACTTCGGGTCGAAGGAGCGGCCCTTGCCAATGACCCTGCTTCGGCAGCGCTAACGGAGCCCGTTCCCTCTGCCGTTTCGGCGACAGAGCCATCCATCACCGAGTGCGTGGACAAGAAAACGCCGAGGCGTTTGAGATCGCTGGCTGCGTTGGAATTGGCCGAGCAGAAGATTCAAGACCGGTTTCGCGCCTTGCAGAACTGGATCGAGGGGAATCCTGGTGTCGGCGGAATCGAGTTTGAGTACCGACTGAGGGAGCTTTACGAAGACACGCAAAAGGATTTGGCGTCTTTTCGGCTCTCCTCAGGGTCAGACTCGGTTCTGAACGCCTATCTTCGTTCGGAGTCGGGACGGCTACAGGCTGAAACGGCGGTTCGGATCGCCATTGCGAGCGCGCAGGATCGTCCGGTTGCCGACGAGTTTGAGCGCAAGGCGAGGGTGCTTCTCGATGAGTCGTTTCAGAGCTTGAGGAAGCTGGACTCGGCGCGACGGGGCCGGGAGATTCCCGCGGTTCTTCGGCGTCTGGCTCGAACCGATCTGACCATCGCCAGGCTGGATCAGATGAGGGACTCGAGGTCCGAAGGAAACCTCAACCCATCGATGGAACGACTGCAGTCGCGAATGGCGCGCTATGAGGCGATTGCCTCGCCCGGAGATGAGCGAGGTGGCCTGAACCTGGTGCTTCTCGATTCGATGCTGGGCTTTTATCGGCCCGAGGTCGGGGAGGTTGGTGGCAGAATGGTCCTGCATCCCAGGCACGCCGAGAAGCTGCAACAGCTGCGAGCTGGGCTTTCGGATCTGACACAAAAATCAAAGAACAAGGAGTTGAAGAAGAACGCGGAGAAACTATTCCAGTTTTCAGGCTTCTTTGTAGGAGATCGGCAGTTTCAACGAGAGCAACTTGAGGGCTTGAAGTCGAATCTGGATGCAGAGGATCCGGCAAGGAGGGGAATCGCCGAGCAGGTCTGGGGAGAGCTCACCTCGCGAGTCGCTGGCACGGAACTCGAGCAGCGCCTTCAGGAGATGCCGCTATCCGAGAAGGCTACGCCGGAGCATCGTACTCGGCGCGCTGAGCAAAAGACTCTCGCTGGGGAACGAGCCAGAGCCCATAATCAGGCGGTCAGCGACGCCATCGGTCAGGAGATGGTCAAAAAGCTGGGGCTGGCCTCCTATGAGGAACTGGTGCGAAGCCCGGGACGTCTGGCCGCAGAGCAGAAAGAGTATCTGGGGCAGCTGGCCTCTCTCGGGGAGCTTCAAGGGCGCCACGAGGAAAAACCAGGATCGGTCTCACAGGAAGAGCTGGAGGCGCATCTGACAAGGCTCAATCTGCAGTGGGTGCGCCTGCAGTGCCAGCGTCAGGCGGTGGGACTGAGCGAGCCCTTGACTGCGAATAGCCTGGCTCCTTTTGGGACGATGAAGGTGGATTTCAACGAGTGCGGCAAGCTTCGGGGAACGGGAGATGCCCTACTTGCCGACCGCGCTGCCGCAAACACCACATCCGCTGTGATTATTTCGGAGCGAAACAGGCAGATCGGTTGGCTGGCTGGCGAGTTCGCCTTTGATGTCGCCACTACGTTCGCCTCTTTGGGGGCGGCCACTCTCATCAAGGCGGGCGTCAAGACCGGACTCAAGAAAGCGGGGGGTCACCTGCTTCGGAAGAAGGCTTTCAGTGCAACGGTTGTGAAAAAAGGGGTGCGCTCCGGGGCTCTGGTGGGGACGACACTGGCAACGGATCTCTCCGTTCAGACTCTCGCCGCAGGAAGAGAGTTTCTAGAAGAGGGCTTCAAGGGACGTTGGGATTCCGAAAATTTCACCGACAAGTTCGCCTACACATCGGGAAGTGGCGGCACCCACGCGGCGCGTCTGATGACGACCGCCCTCGCGAGTCGGGGTCTCGATGTGCTTTGGGGGCGAGGCCAAGCCTTCATTCCCGATCGCCTCGTGGAGCTGGGGGGTACTCGATTGGGTAAGATGATTGGCGAGATCCCGAAGCAAACGGTCAATCGCCAGTTCCTGACCGCAGCTACCGACGCCGCCTTCGCGACGGCCGGGTGCTCCACCCCGGGAGCGTTGGCTCCGGGGGCGAACTTGGTCAGTTGGGAGGAGTGGAGCAACTCCCTCAAGGGTGCCGTGATGGGAAAGATCCAGGGGGACGCAGGGCGGGGCGCCCGCGTCTTTGCAGGGAGCATCGTGGATCGTGCTCTGGACTTCGAAGAAGAGCCTCTCACTCCCGAAGCACTGGCAGAGCTCAAGAAATGCCTGATTCCGGAGGGCGCCAAGCTTCCTGCTTCGGTTCCTGCGTTGGGGGAAAACGGTGCTCCATAGGCCCGCAGAGCTGTGCTAAGCCGTTGCCATGCGAGAGCTTCCGACCAATTCAAGTGATCGATGGGTCAAGTGCCTTTCCTCCCATGGAAATATCCGGGGCGTTGCCATTCAAGCCCATGAGCTGGTCCGTGGGATCGCGTTGATGCACGGGGTTCGGGGTCAGGCCGCCATTTGCCTGGGCGAGGCGATTGTTGGCGCATTGCTGGTGGCTTCAAATTCCAAGGGCGAGGAGCGTGTCAATCTCAATATTCAGTCGGATGGGCTGGTGCGGCAGGCTCTGGTCGACGCGTACCCAGACGGTCGGGTTCGAGGGTACGTGATCGAAGCGGAAGGGGGAGTGGCAGGACAGGGCGGAACCTGGGGCCAGGGTCTCCTTTCGGTTTTGAGAACCCGCATGGAACAAAGCCAGCAGCCGTACATTGGAACCGTGCCACTGGTGACGGGCTCGTTGGCAAAGGACCTGACCTACTATTGGTCACAGAGTGAGCAAATTCCATCGGCCGTGGGCTTGTCGGTGACTGTGGACGAATCGGGGGAGATCACCGGTGCCGGGGGGTTTTTGGTTCAGGCCATGCCTGGAGCGACCGCAGAGGAGGTCGGCCTGATCGAACAGCAGATTCAGGGCATCGAGTCGCTGGCTGCGGAGCTGCAGAATGATGCTGATCCCGTGCGTCTCCTTTCGACCATTTTTCAGGATTCGGCCTTCAGCGTCCTTGAGAAGCGAGAGCTTCGCTTCGAGTGTCAGTGCTCCTGGGAGCGAGTCAGTCGCGCACTGGCTCTTGTGGGTGTTGCAGAGCTGCAAAGCATGCTGAGCGAGGATGGGAGTGCTTCGGTTCGCTGCGACTTCTGCAGTCAAGACTATCTGGTGTCGGGCACTCAGCTCGAGGAGCTGATCAAAAGCTCACGCCCGCATTGAGCAGAAAGGACGTAAAGCTCCCGCCAAGAGGAAGCACTCCACTGGGCGTCTGGCGGTCGCTGCCGAATGTGTCGTGAAACGTCAGCGAGGCTCCAAAGAAGAGCGCAGGCGTCAGCTCCAGGTTCACTCCTGCGCCAAGATGAACGCCGAAGAGCACCGTGCTGTAGTCTTCCTGTTTGAAGCTGGGACGATAAAATCCCATCCCGAAGACGGCATGGGGAATGACCTTGTCATACCAGGCAAGATTGCTTCTCAGGCCGGCGAGAAGGCTCGTCATTGAAAACTCACCGTCTGAATGGCTCGAGTAGCCGAAGGTCGAATCAAACGAGAAAAGGTCGCTGACGCCGTAAGTGTAATGCAGCCGGGTTCCGATCGAGTCGGCATACCGGTCGGCAAGCTCGCCCATCAAGAAGACCTGCCCGACGTCGAGCGAAAGATTGTTGGACCCGGGAACAAAGGGGGTGATTCGGGCCTGGCTCTGGATGGACTGGGGGAGGCGACGCTCCCTGTTGGTGGCCTTCGGGGGCTCTTCCTGTTGGCGACTGTCAGCCCGAGCCCAGGTCGGAGTGCGCGTCCAGCCGCCTGACTTTGGAGACCCCTCGATCTCGAGTCCCGCGAGGGAGTCTACGGGAAGGGCTGCTGGCAAAAGAAAAAGAGCGCTGAAGGCTAATCGCTTCATACGCTCTCAGTCTACTGGCCTTCCTCCCGGAATGAAAACCCGGAATATCGGGAGGAAGGCCGACAGATTGTTGACTCCCGCTTACTGGTTCAGGGCGGGGGCGTGCTCGATGTTCGACCCTAGGGCAATGCCGGCAGCAGCGTTGTCGTTGTTGCCCAGAGCAATGTCCTGGTCGAAACGTGCCAGCTCGGTGCTGACCTTGGCCTGAATGTAGCCCGAAAACGAGCCATCACCATGGCGAATGATTTCCTTCAGCAGCTCGACGGAGGGCTGGGTTTTGGCCTTCTTCTCGCTCTCATAAAGAAGCTGAGTGAGGGTAGAGGCGGTAATGTCGTTCTTCGTCTTGTTGTCGATGACGCGGAGGTCCTCACCATTTTTGATCATCTTGGCAATCTCATCCAGGGTGACGTAGCTCGACTCGTGAGTGTCGTAGAGCTTGCGGTTCTGGTAGCGCTTGATGATCTTCATTTCCTTCGTGGTTTCCTTCATGTTTCCCCCTAGAAAAGCCTGCGACGCCATTTTCTGACGACAAACCCGCCCGCTCTTCCGTCATCAGAAGAGTTGGCACAATGTGTCATGATCTCTTTCGCAGGCAGTTAACAACTCGGTGTGGCAAAGTCAACAGGGCCCCTCCCTGAATCTTTCCTCCCCACCCGCTCCGATCCGCACAGTGCACGGACCGGCGCCGCAGCCGGCCTAATGCATGGGGTATTCCAGCGGCCGCCCGCTCGAAACCCGCCCCAATCACCCCAAATCGCGTCAGTCTCGTCAAGATTTCGCTCAAAAAAGTCGATGACTGCAGTAGGGAAGGGGATTTTTCAATGACCTATCGAGTCAAGAGTCTGCCGAAGTGCACGATTCTGGGAGGACTGATCATGCAACTTGCGGCCTGCGCCGGAGCTGCGGTTCAGGGCGAGCGGACCCAGCAGTCCGTGCAGCCGAGCCCCGTACAGGGGAGTACCCCATCGATCGAGGCGATGGTGGCACCTCAAGAAAAATCGTCAACCGCTGAATATCATTATAGTTTGGCTCAGGCCTATTCGATCGAGGGCCAGGTGGATCGAGCGATCGAGGAGTATCGGCTGACTTTGATGTACGACCCGGATTCGGCCTGGGTTCACACGCGGCTGGCCGCCGAGTGGATTCGTAAAGGCGATGTCGCCCAGGCCATGGAGTTCGCAAAGAAGGCGATCGAGCTGGACCCGAAATTGGCCGATGCCCGGCTGATGCTCGCAGGAATCTACTCTGCCAGCCGACAGTCGGAGGCAGCTCTGCGGGAGTACGATCAAGTCATCAGGCTGGAGCCGACGAATGAGGAGGCCTATCTCTTCAGAAGCCAGGTTGAGTTTGAACAGGGGGCGGTGGCTGAATCGATGGCGACTTTGCGCCGGCTTCTCAAAAAGAACCCGGAGTCCCACTTGGGCTGGTTTTATTTGGCCAGAAGCGCACGTAGTCAAAGTCAGTTCAAGGTGGCAGCGGACGCCTACCGACGTGCCATCGAGCTGAAGAGCGGTTTTGCCCAAGCCTATCTTGGACTGGGCTTCCTGTACGAGGAAGAGGGAAAGAACGCCAAGGCCCTTCAGGTGTATCGCGAGGCTTTCGAAGCAACCCAGGAGCTTGCCGCTGCGCATCGTCTTTCGACGATTTTATTGAAGCAGGAAAAGTATGCCGAGGCTGAGCCTTACCTCGAGTCGATCGCTCTTGCCGATGCGGATGATTTGAATTCCAGAGTCAAGTTGGGGCTGGTTCAGATGGAGCTGAAAAAGCTCGAGCTTGCCGTGAAGACCTTCGAGCAGGTGCTGGCTCGCTCCCCCGACTCTGACCGGGTGCTGTACTATCTGGGAAATATTCACGAGGAGCAGGGGCGGTTCGACGAGGCCTCTGCCGTATTGTCGCGAATCGCCCCGGAGTCGAAGCTCTATTCTGATGCCCGCATTCACATGGCGTTTCTGAAGAAGCAGGGCGGGGATTTGGCTGCAGCACGACGAATTATTGACGAGGCCGTGGAGCGCGCTCCGAAGCTGGTTGGCCTGCACCTCTACAAGGCGAGCCTCGAGGACGAATCAAAGGACATCAGGGCTGCGATTGCCTCCCTGGAGGTGGCCGTGAAGCAATTTCCCGAAGAAGAGCGGGTTCGTTATTTTCTGGGAAGCCTCTACGATCGCGAGGGGCGTGTGGACGAAGGCATCGAGCAGATGGAGGCCATCGTCCGCAATAATACGGACCATGCCGAAGCCCTCAATTATCTGGGGTATACCTACACGATCCGTGGCACGAGGTTGCAGGACGCCGAGCGCTATTTGAAGCGGGCTGTGAAGCTGAAGCCTGACAATGGCTACATCGTAGACAGTTGGGGCTGGTATCTCTTTACCATCGGCAAGATGCGCGAAGCCGTCGTTCAGCTCGAGCGAGCCGCCAAGCTGAAGCCGGATGAGCCCACCGTTCTGGAGCATCTGGCCGACGTTTATGTCCGAACCGGGTTTTCAGAGCGCGCGATACGACTGTACGCCGAAGCCGCCCGTCTCACCGAGAAGGACGAGGACCGCCAAAAGTTGGTCGCAAAAATCGACTCGCTTCGTACGGAGATTGCCAAAAGCGAGGCCCGTCCGAACCGTCGTCAGCCGGCGGCAACTGAAAACCGCAAGTAAGGGCAGATCCTCTGCTGCAGGGGTGCTACGATGAAGGGATGCGACTGCCAACTTTGACCGTGGCCGTACTTTTTCTTGCCGCCCTCGTGCAGGGCTGCGCCGGAGTGAAGTCGAAATCCGAGAGCGAGGATCCTGGGTCCTTCGTTCGGGAGGCCTGCGCCTTGGCGGATCAGCCTCAGCAGGTTCGTGGCACCGTTTGGATGAAGGCCAGGTCGAAGGAGGCCTCGGGGCAGTTTCCGGCGACCGTTCAGGCCCGAAAGATTCCCGGATCTCCCGCCGAGCTTCGCCTCGAAGTGACCCAGCTTCTGGGGGCTCGTGCAGCCCTGATCGAGATTCGCGGCAAGGATTTCAGTGTTGAGACGCCCGGCCGCAAGGCGGTGAACCGAAAGGCGGTATCCTGGGGCGGGATTCCGCTGGCCTGGGCGAGTCGCCTCTTTCTCGATCAGTTTCCCTGCCCGGAGATGTCGCAAATTTCCGAACTGCGCTGGAGCTGGCTCAGTGAAAGCGAGCTCGAAGGGCGTGCCGTCGACTCATCGGGCGATTCCTGGCGATTCGACTTCAGAAGCTGGAATGGAAAGCCCTGGGTGGAGTCGGTTTCGTGGAAGGGGGCCAAAGGCGAGAGCCTGACGGTCTTGCGCGATGATCCCGATCCGACGGATGGCTGGGCTCGACGCTGGGAGGCGCGCTCCTCGAAGGGGGAAGTCAAAGTGCGCTGGAAAACCAGGAACCGGCGCTAACAGATTGTGGGAAGCGTGGTGAATCGAAATCTTTCCGCCGTTTTTCTCTGTTTGCTCGTGATCGGCATCGCCGGCTGTCGTCTTTCGGATACGAGACCCGTTTTTGTTTATCGCTCGGGACCCGTGGCGACTTTGGATCCGGCGGCTGCGATGGATCATGTCTCGGTCGTGGAATCGTCGCGTGCCTACCAAACTCCGATGCGGCTGGAGCGCACTCTGGGAACCCTGCTACCAAAACCCTGGCTTTTGCAGCGACGTCCTCGGATCTCTGACGGCGGCCGCAGAGTGGAGCTGGTCTTTAGAAAGGGAGTTCGCTTTCAGAAAAGCCCTTTGTTTGATGGCGCCTCTCGTGAGGTGACGGCATGCGACTGGGTGAAGTCGCTGCTTCGTCATGCCGATCCCTCGGTCGATTCCCAATGGAAGCCTTATCTTGTCGCAAGAGTTCGAGGGCTTTTGGAGTGGACCGGTCTGGCTCGAAAGAAGGGCGTGGCGGCCTACTCCCAACTCCCTGCAGGCCTGACGTGCGCGGGGAGCGTCGCCACTGTGGAGCTTCGTGCGCCCGATCCTGAGTTTTCGTATTTCCTGTCACACCCTGCGTCCTCAGTTCTTCCGGTGGATGAGCTGCTGATCCGGCGTTGGGACGTGGGTCGTTTTCCAGTCGGAACCGGCGCTTTTCGGCTTGCCGATCGTCGTGCCGATTCGCTGGTCTGGGAGAGCGTGGACAGTGTTAATCCATTGAGGGGAATTCGGGTTGATCTGACTGGCGATGCGTCGAAGGACTGGGCGAGAATGAAGTCCGGAACCTTGGATATCATCGAGCTCCCCCGAGACGTTGAAAAACAGGTGATCCTTGGGGACGGCACTCTTGCTCCGGTCTGGAGTGAGCAGGGTTACCGCCTGCAGAGGATTCAGCGTTCAGACCTCGTCTTCATCGGTTTTCAGCACCAGAATCCGATTCTTGGCTCAAAGCGCGGCGTGCGTCAGGCTCTGGGGCTGGCGTTGAAGAGTGGAGTGGTTGCCCCGGTTTTCGGTGGACGGGCTTTCGAAGCGGGCTCGGCCATTCCGCCCGGAATCGAAGGGCACGTCATCGGGTCTGTGGCCTCGCGGGGAGCAGAAAGTCTGGCGAAGGCCCGTGATCTCCTGGGTTTCAATCATCACGCACACGGCAAGGGGCTTCCGTCCTTCCGAATGGGATGCCTTGCTCATTCCCTCGAGCAGCAGCTGTGTCGGGCAGTCGCTGCTCGCTGGAAACTACTGGGAATCACGACAATCATTGAAACGATCGACGAGCAGGAGCGTCGTCAAAGAATTCAGGATGGCACTCTTGATTTCTGGGTGGTGACCTGGGTTGCGGATCTTCCCGGGCCCATTTCGATGCTCGAGATTTTTGACGCCGGGAGGGAAATTCCCGAGATTCCTTCAGTGCGGGGAGAGCTGCGTGCTTTCAGGGCGGCCTTGAGTCGCGCCCGTACAGGGAGGGGCACGGCTCCGTCGAAGGCGGTGGCCGAGGCGGTCGCCATCTTGAACCGGGAGGCTCCTGCGGCCTTTCTCGCACATCGTTTTCAGTACTGGATGGTGCGTCCTGGAATCTACGGTTTGGGCTGGGGTGATTTTTCGTGGCATGCCATTGATGAGCTGAGGAAGCTCGATTCAAGGGTGGAATAGGGCTATAGGAGTGCTGATGACCCAGACTTCGGATTTGCTTTTGGATGTGAGAAATCTTCGGACTTCGTTTTTTACCGAGGGGGGCGAGGTCCGGGCGGTGGACGATGTCAGCTTCTCGGTGTTCAGAGGACGCACTCTGGGCATCGTGGGGGAGTCGGGCTGTGGCAAGAGCGTGACCAGTCTCTCCATCATGCGCCTGATTCCGTCACCTCCCGGCAGAATCATTGGCGGACAGATTCTTTACCAGGGCCAGGATCTAGTCACGCTATCTGAAGATCAAATGAGACGAATTCGCGGCAACGAGATCTCCATGATCTTTCAGGAGCCGATGACTTCCCTCAATCCCGTCTATACGGTGGGCAACCAAATTATCGAAGCCGTCACCCTGCACCAGGGGCTCGGGGCGCGTGACGCCCGCGACAAGGCCATCGAAATGTTGAAGCTGGTCGGAATTCCGGCCCCTGAGAAGCGTGTGGATGACTATCCTCATCAGCTTTCGGGCGGCATGCGACAGCGAGTGATGATTGCCATGGCGCTGTCCTGCAATCCCCAGGTTTTGATTGCGGATGAGCCCACGACGGCTCTGGATGTCACCATTCAGGCCCAGATTCTCGATCTCTTGCGGGATCTGCAGCAGAAGGTGGGGTTGGGGCTGATTTTGATCACCCATGATTTGGGAGTGGTGGCCGAGATGGCCGACGAGGTCGTGGTCATGTACGCTGGCAGGGTGGTTGAGCAGGCTCCGGTGGTCGAACTCTTCAAGAATCCTCAGATGCCGTACACGCGGGCGCTTCTGAACAGCCTGCCCACCTTGACGAGGGATCCGTCTGGAAAGATCAGGAAGGATCGGCTTGAGGCGATTCCGGGAATTGTTCCGAACCTGCTGGAGCTACCGGCTGGTTGCCGATTTCAGGAACGCTGCTCGCTGGTCTCGGAAGAGTGCAGGGCAGTTGAGCCCCCATTGCGAGAGGTCGGTGCGAATCACCGGGTTCGGTGCGCAAGGAGTGTTTCATGACGCCGTTGTTGGAAGTTCGAAACCTAGTGAAGCGTTTTCCGATCCATGGGGGTCTCTTGGGGCGCGAAGTGGGAGCGGTGCAGGCCGTCTCCGACGTCAGCTTTTCGATTGCCCGCGGTGAGACTCTTGGACTTGTGGGAGAGTCGGGATGTGGAAAGTCCACGCTGGGGCGTTGCATTCTGAGGCTGATTGAGCCCACCTCGGGGCAGGTGCTCTTCAAGGGGCGCGATGTTACCCAGCTTTCGGACCGAGAGATGCGCCGCCTGCGGAGGCAGATGCAGATCATTTTTCAGGATCCTTTTGCCTCGCTGAATCCGCGAATGACGGTTGAAGAAATCCTTTCAGAGCCGATCGAAATCCATGGTCTTGCTTCGAATCGAGCCGAGCGCCTGGCAAAAATCCATCGCTTGCTGGATCTCTGTGGGTTGCGCCGCGAGGCGCTGAGTCGTTATCCTCACGAGTTTTCAGGCGGGCAGCGCCAGCGAGTGTGCATCGCGCGCGCGCTCGCGGTCGAGCCGGAGTTCATTGTTTGTGATGAGCCGGTCTCGGCCCTCGATGTGTCGATTCAGGCCCAGATCATCAATCTGATGCAGGATCTCCAAAAAGAGCTGGGGTTGACCTACCTGTTCATTGCCCACGATCTGAAGGTCGTCGAGCACATCTCGAGCCGCGTGGCCGTGATGTATCTTGGACGCATGGTCGAGGTGGCGACGGCCGAGGCGCTTTATGAGAATCCGCGCCATCCCTACACTCGGGCGCTGCTCTCGGCGATTCCGATTCCCGATCCGACCCTGCGAAAGGACCGGATTCGTCTGGGGGGCGATGTCCCGTCTCCGTTGAGTCCGCCATCCGGATGTCACTTTCACCCGCGATGTCCTTCGGTAGTCGATCAATGTCGTACGGCCTATCCCGAGCCTAGAGCGTTCGAAGAGCACATCGTACGGTGTCATGTCGCTGACACTTGAGCATTTCGACCTGCGGTAGAAACGTTACGCCTCAATAAAAAAGGGCTGGTAGCCGATGTCACCATGGAGAGGGGTAGACCGTGTCATGCGGAATGCCGTCCTCGCCAAAGGACATGTAGCGGAGCCATGAGACTCGGTCGAGCCAAACTGCCACTGGATGTGACGTCGGAGATGCGGAGAGTTCCGGTCGCCGACCTGCGTCCTTTTGAGCCGCTTCCCGCCCCGATTTATGTGCTGCTCCCCAGTAATGAAAAGTTTCTGGCCTTGAAAGGGCCTCTCGACTTTCTTCTTCCCTCTGATCTCGAGCGTCTCAGCTCTTTTGAGTTCATTTACTATCCTCCTTTTGTCGATACGGTTGAACCCTATCGTCAGATGGCTCGCCAGCTTTCGAGCATGCTGGATGCCCTGCGTGTCGGGCAGGGATGGGTGGCTGCTCCGTTCGAGGCTTCGGATGAGTTTTTGCGGAGGACAGCCCCCCTCTGGAGCGATGAGGGTCGGGTCGAGGCCTTCTTCATCGCGGTACTCGTCAGCGAGCTCTGTGGTCCCTTCGCCGAGGAACTCGTGGTGGGCGCACGCGATCAAAGCCAGGCGGGCTATGAACAGGCTGTCCTGAAGTCCTCCTGGGCGGTCTGGCAGGCGATGCACCTCGACTATCTGGATCGGGACTGGCTGATTCGCTTTCGTGAGTCGGTCTTCAGGCGTTGCACCTTCGGGGGTGATCCCCTGAGGATGGGGGTTTCGGAAGACTGGATTGAAGGCATCGTCTCTGGTGTGGTCTCCGAGCTTCCGATTTCATTGTCGGATCTTTCGGTGGGTTCTGTTCGAAGTAAGCTGCTTTCGCGGCAGGAACGACTGCTCGAATCGCTGATCGGCGAAGGACAGTGGGCACCCTCGGTGGGCCTGCTCGATGGAATTCAGGGGGAGGCGGCATGAGCCGGATTCCTGTCCCAGCCTCGAAGTTTCGTTCGATTCGGTCCTTCGGAGTGTCCGGATTCCTGTCGCCAGAGGGCGCGATTCTCCATGAGGTCTTCCGGGACTCCTCCGGTCTGGGGAGGGTGTCTGATCTGGTCGCCGCCAGGCTTCGAGCCGAGGGGCCGGACGAGTTTGTACTTCATTTTCAGATCATTGCCGGAGTTTTGGGAACGGGCCACGTCTTCGAGGGCATGTCTCCTGTCTCGTTTGAATGCGGATTTGATCGACAGCTATTCGTATTCTCCTTCGGGTTTGATCTACCGGACATCTCGGTGATTGCCTGGGATTCACTGGCTGAGCGGGTTCGCACTGGAGTGGTCGTATCCCGATTGGATGAGCTCCTGCAGTCGATTTGCAGGCACTCGGATCGAGCTTTCATCAAATGTGATCCGCGATCAGGGCGCGTCGAAATCGTCAGCCTGAACGCCTGGGGGGTTCGGGAGTCGAGCGCGGTGTCGCCCCTGGATGTGATCGTGTTCTCAGATTCTCCGGAGGCGGCTCCGCCGGTCGCCGAGGTTACGGCACTCGGGGATCTCGATTATGCGCGGTTGCTGCGTCGTGACGGTGAGTCCTCTGGTTTGGACGATGCCTCGTCTGAGGAGGTTCTTGTCGATCGCGACGCACCAGAGCGCGAGGATGGGCCGAAGCGCATCGAAGGGGACGGAGGGGACCTGCAGGACTCTTCGATCGTTCGGATTTCGGGAGGGGGTGCTGCAGAGGACGATGCTCGACCAAAGGGACTCTTTTCGAAGATCGCTCGATGGATCAAGCCGGGTACCCGGGAGTTGCAAGGCACCACTGTAAAGGGACCGACTGGTGAGAGTGGGGCTGCGAACGTGATCATCGAGCCTTCGGGCAGTTCGACGCAACCCTCTGAAGTGACTTTGAACTCGAGTGAGATCCAGAATGCCGCCGTTCAGATTGATCAGATGATGTCGAAGGGAGTCATCGACAGGGTGACTCGCGAAGTGGCTACGATTCAGGCAGAAGTGAAGAGCCCGCGCGTGGAGCGATGGGTGGAGACCCTGGTCAGTGAACTCAACGCCGAGCGAGCGCGAATTGTGGAAGTTTCAAAGCGGCTTGCGGCCTCGGTCCGACTGAAGGAGCAGGAGTTCAAAAATAGAGAAAACACTCTTCAGCAGCAGATTCGGGAAAAGGACGCCGCGATTCGAAGCAAGACCACGCAGTTGATTCGGGCCAAGGATCAGGCGGCGAAGCTGCAGATTTCGCTCGAGCGAGTCAAAATGGGAGGCGGTGCCGGGGATGATTCGGCACTGAAATTCAAGCTGGGTCAGTCCCAGCGGATGCTCCAGTCGGCACGGAGTGAGAACGAAAGCCTGAGGTTGCGTCACGATGAACTGCAAGCCAAGCTGCAGCAGTTGTCTGATCAGAGCCGACAGTCGGTTCCGGCAGCTTCATTTCGACAGCTTCAGCGACAGTTCGACAAACAGTCGCGGGAGCTCGAAGATCTCAAGCGGCATGGAACTCCTGCGAACGAGGACGAAACCCGGAAGAATCTTGAGGTAGCCCAACGAGTCGCTCTTCATCAGAAGAAGAAAAGCGAGCAGTTGGAGCTGGTGGTTCAGGAACAGAATGTCGAACTCGAACGTTTGAAGCAGGAGATCGAACGGTTGCGCGCGGCAAGGTCGTCGAGCGCGGCCTGAGGAATTTTTGGATGGAGACGTCCGGGTGCTGTGTTAGACAGGAAGCCGGCCTTCGAGTGCTCTCGTGGTGGAATTGGTAGACACGCTGGTCTTAGGAACCAGTGCCGCAAGGCGTGACAGTTCGAGTCTGTCCGAGAGCACCAATCTTAATCGTCGGAATGGCAGCCCCCCGAGCCGCAGCTGCCTCCGCTGCCAGCATCCCACCCGCCATGGCATCCGTGAAGAGTGCTCTCCCTGAGGTCCCCCTGGCCGCCTACCGCAAATCTGGAGATTTTCTTTTTCGAGTCGGATCCGCCGCATTTTGGGCACGGCGGAGGGGGCGAGGCGTGGCTCGAGACCCGCTCTTCAAAAGGGTGGCGGCAGGTGGGGCATTCGTATTCGTAAACCGGTGCCATCGCTCCTTCAGAATACCACGGCTCTGGATCAAGGGGAGGGTCTTGTGCTACCTCAGATCCATGGCCGGACTCCGTAGCTCAGTTGGATAGAGCAGGTGCCTTCTAAGCATCAGGTCGGGGGTTCGATTCCCTCCGGAGTCGCCATTTTATGGGTCGTTTCAGCGAAAAGCTTCAGTCTCGTTGTGAGCGGTGCCGACTGCGGCCTACGCTCTGTCTTTGTTCTGAGCTTCCAAGACTGCAACCGTCGCATGGGCTCACCACCGAGCTTCGCCTCCTGATTCATCGCTACGAAGGCAACACCACGACCAACACTGGGCTTCTGGCCTGTGAGCTCATTCCGGGCTCAAAAGTGCTCTGGAGGGGAGGAATTGGTGGACCGGAATCGCCGGACTCCGATCCCTGGATTCCGCGTGAGGAGCTGATTTCTGAGGGGCGGACACCGCTTTTTCTTTTTCCCGAGCCGGGTGCCCAGGTGCTCGACTCCGATTGGATCGGTCGCAGGAGAATGCAGAATCCCGACGAGAGGTTCACGCTTCTGGTGCCGGATGGCAGCTGGCGACAGGCGAGGCGTGTGGGCAGACGTGAGCCCGCCCTTCAGGGTGTGACACGAATTGTCCTTCCGCCCGGACCGCCGTCCGAATACCGACTGCGGCGTGAGCCTCGTGTCGACTTTGTCTGTACGTTTGAGGCGATTGCCAGGGTTCTAGGCGTGATCGAGGGGGTTCGGATTCAGGAGGAGATGGAGCTGGTCTTTCGCAAGTTTATTGGAAGGCAGCTCTGGTCGCGCGGTGACCTACGGGCCGACGAGGTAGTGGGGGGAATTCCGGAGGCAGCGATCAACGAGAGGCGATTGAGCGGTTATCCTCGAAGGGATTAGTGCACCAGTTCGAGCCGGATCACCTGCTTTTCGAGTGCGTCGATGATCTGCTGGCTGTGTTCGGGGCCTCGAGTTTCGAGTGTGAGAGCCACTTCGGTCTGGTCGATTCTTGTCGAGGCCTCGCTCCGATCGTGAATGGCCTGCAGGACGTTTGCTCCCTGTGTGGCCAGAAGCTGGGTTAGTCGCGCTAGGCTTCCCGGGCGATCGGAAATCACCACATTCATTCGCAGACGTCTTCCCTTCTGGATCATTCCTCGGTCAATGATGCGCGAGAGCAGGTTGACGTCGATGTTTCCGCCGCTGATGACGACGACCAGTTTTTTGCCACGAATTTCGTCACGGATCTGTTCGAGTCCACCGAGGGCAATGGCACCAGATCCTTCAGCGACGACCTTGGCCTTCTCCAGTAGAGTCAGTACTGCTGCCGCCGTGGTTTCGTCATCGACCTCGAGCAACTGGTCGACTCGGCTCGCAAGAAGTGCCCGCATGGTTTCGCTTGCGACCCCCACGGCAATGCCGTCGGAGAAGGTATTCACAGGCAGGACGGGCTCCACCCTTCCGGCCCGGATCGAGCGAACGAGTGAGGGGGCGCCCGTTGCCTGAACTCCGATGAGTCGAGTTTGAGGCTTGAGCGCCCGAAAGGCCGTGACCAGTCCGGCCATCAGGCCTCCGCCTCCCATCGAGCTGATGACCAGATCCACTTCGGGCAGCTGGTCGAGAATTTCGAGGCCAGTGACTCCTTGACCCGCAATGACATCGGGGTCTTCGAAGGCGGGAACGAAGACACGTCCCTCCTGTTCCACCAGGGTCTGCGCGTGGGAGTATGCTTCGTCGTAGGAATCTCCCGCGAGGATGACCTCGGCTCCCAACGCCTGGGTGTTTTGAATCTTCACCAGAGGAGCGCTCTTCGGCATGACTATTTTCGCCGAAACTCCCAACAGCTTCGAGCCCCAGGCAACCCCTTGCGCGTGATTGCCTGCGCTTGCAGCGATGACTCCCCGGGTCTTCTCCTCTGGGGTGAGTCGCGAAATTCGATAGGCGGCTCCTCGAATCTTGAATGAGCCGATCGGCTGCATGTTTTCGAGCTTGAGATAAAGCTCGCAGTCAAAGGTCTGAGAGAGCCAGCTGTTTCGCAGTAAGGGAGAGGGTTTGAGGTGATGACTCAAGAAGGCTTGCGCCTGGCGGATGTCATCAAGGGTGATATTGAATGTCTGGCTCATGAACGCACCTCGAACCTGGAGGGTTCCGGCCTCTGATTCTACCTTCCTTCGGTGGGCAAGAACATGAGGTTTTTCGAGGAATTCTCAGCGCCGCGCGTGAGTGATCCAGACGGGACAGGATGCCTCTCGGACGAGCTGCCGTGCGATGCTTCCCAGAAGGGTGGCCGAGACGGGGCCGGTTCTCGAGGCGATCGACAACAGTCCCACCTGATGGTCGTCGATGAATTGCAGAAGGTGCTCTCGGATGACCCCAGGCGTTTCATCCAGGACGAATTCGCAGTCGACCCCTTGGTTTCGTGCCCACCGGGCCCATGCGTGGCCTCTGCGAAACCGATTCTGTGATTCTTCGTGAAAGTAGTTACGGGCAGGAATCCAGGCTCCGGAAAAGAGGTAGGCCCCCGACTGAAAGATCGGTTCTACGAGATTGGGGACCGAATGGTAGAGCCAAACTTTCGAGCCGTGACCCTTTGCGAAGCCGATGATCGAGCGAAAGTGCTGCTCGGAGCCGGATCCGAAGTCGGTTGCATGCAGGATGCGCCTGAGCGGCCGGATTTTAGAGAGCCTGGGGCCCAGCGTGACCGTGGGCACCTGGGACCGAAGCAGAAGCGTTTCGGCGAAGCTTCCGAGGACCAATCTGGCGACTCCCTTGCGTCCGTGTGTGGGCAGAGCAATGAAGTCTGCATTTCGGCGCATGGCATGTTCTTCGAGAGTGTTGACGGCCGTCGAGATGCGATTGCCGGGATCGAGCAAAACCGTCGCACGGGTCAGCGATCTTTCGAGTTCAGCGTGATGGGATGCGTATTGTTCGACTGTGGCGTTGAGCGCTTTCAGGGCTCTTTTGTTCAGTGAGTCTGTGGTCGCTTCGAACTCAAAGTCGCGCTGGGTCCCTCCCAAAACGAAAACGGGCTCAATCGTCACTTGGGTCCGGGCTGCCCAAAGATCAAGCAGCTCGGCCGATCGTTCCAGAAGGTCGGCGGGTTCGCGCAGGATGTCGATTGGCCATAGAGCGAGCATTGGCCCCGATGGCTGCAAGGGGCAAGCCCGAGTGTCTACGGGGCTTCGAGATCGAGATCGAGGTAGAAGGTTTCGCTGTCGTCGTTATAGCCGAAGAGCTCGCCGTAGCGGCCCCACTGCACGAGCAGCGAGAACGTCTGCTCGGCGTTCTCGTTGGGAATGAGCTCTGCCAGCTTCTCGAGCACCGTATCGCGGGATGCTTCGCGTTCTTCCTGCTCGTTGAGAAACTGAACGAGTGCCTTGAAGACCGGGATGGTCATGAGCTGGTCGTGGATAATCGCTTTCCGGTCGCTGATCCCGGCATCGCTGATCTTGACGCCTAGCGCCCCAACCTCGACATCTCCGCCCGGGGTATGCACCAGGCCCAGTAGTTCTGCGGCGCGAATCACGGCCAGAGTTTCGCCGAACTCCATTTGTAGCTCGCTCGCCAGCTTGTAGATGTCTTCACGTCCGCCCTTGGAGTTGAGCAGCTCGACGAGTCCAAGAATTTCACTGATTCCAATTTGAGGAAGGGTTTCGAGAGGTTTTCCGCCAGGTTTGTCCATAATTCAGTCTGTTCGTTTCCTTTACGCGATCAGCGAGAAAATTCGATCGACATACTCGCTGAACGCCTTGTCCCGTTTGCGCCGGGGACGCGGCAGTTCGATCGTGAGGTCGCCCGCAATATGGCCGGGCTTGCTGGAAAGGACCAGTACCCGGTCGGCGAGCTCGATGGCCTCCTCGATCATATGGGTGACCATCACCACTGTATTCACCGGAAAATCCCGGTCCGCCCAGATATCCAATAGCTCGTCGCGCAGGTTGATCGAGGTCAACGCATCGAGCGAGGAGAAGGGCTCATCCATCAAGAGAATCTCTGGTTCAACGGCCAGTGCTCGGGCCAGGCCCACGCGCTGCTTCATTCCGCCAGAGAGTTCACGAGGATAGGCCTCTTCATAGCCTTCCAAACCCACTTTGGCGATATAGAATGCAGCGCGCTTTCGACGCGCCGCACGATCCAGGCCGCGGGGTTCGAGGCCGAGCTCCACATTTTGGGCGACGGTCAGCCAGGGAAGAAGGGCGAAGTTTTGAAAGACCATGGCGGCTTCGAGGTTGTTCGAGGAAAGGGCGGTTCCCTTGTAAAGGACTCGTCCCTCGCTGGGGCGCATCAGGCCGCTGATGATGCGAAGAATGGTGCTTTTTCCAGCGCCTGATGGGCCCACGATGGCGATGAACTCCCCTTCGCGGGCCTTGAAGCTGACATCCTGCAGAACCGTCACGTCCCCCTGGGGCAGACGAAAGCGCTGCGTGATGTGCTCGAGTTCAAAAAGGATGGGGCCGGTGGTCATCGGTGAACCTATGCCTCAAACTTGTAGCGATCCATGGTCGATCGGTAAATGGGTTTCCAGAAAAAGGCGTTCACCAGAAGAATCCATCCCACCATGGCCGCCACACAAAGGGTGATCGCCTGATTGTCCCCTTGCTCGTATACGGCCCGGTCCAGCAGGCTGCCCAGACCCAAGACTTTGTGGGTCTGTCCCTGATGCCGAACATACTCTGAGACGACCAGAGCGTTCCACCCGCCTCCCCAGGCGGTGATGGCACCTGTGACAAGGGCCGGCCCCATAGCTGGAAGGACCAACCGTTTCCAGAGCTGGGCTCGCGTCAGCCCTAGTGCCTTCATGGCTTCGATCAGGTCGGCAGGAATGGTTGCCACTCCTCCCAGGCAATTGAACAGGGGGTACCAGATCATTCCGGTGAGGACGAGGATGATGCTGGCGACCTCCATTCCTCCTCCGAGTCGATTGACCGCCACCAGGACAATCAGCGGAAACAGTGCGACCGCCGGCAGGCTGGCTCCGACCTGTGCCAGAGTCGTTAGGGTTTGTCTGAGGCGAGGACGATCCCAGCACCAGAGAACCAGAGGAATGGTGACCGCGAGTGAGATGACTAGGGCGATCGTCAGCCGCAGCGTCGAAGCGAGGACGGCCAGGGGAATTTCTTTGGCAAGAGAGGGCCACGGGGGAGCAAGCCATCGGCCCAGAAGATATGCGGCCCCGAGTCCCAAAGAGGTGCCCATCCCTCCGAGAATTGCACGTCGCACCCAGAGCGTTCGAGCCGTCAGTCTTTCCCAGCGCTCCACGCTCGGAAGGGCGATGCGCGTATAAAGCCTCTCCCCTGCCCATGCCACGAGTGCTGCCGGCAGATCCCAGAACAGGGGGAGCAGGATCTCTCGAGCTATCCAGGTCAGGGGAAAAATCAGGGATCGAATCAGGAGCTGGAGGGCGGCGCCCACGGGCTTCAGTCGAAAGCTCAACTCATGCACCCATTCCGGGTGACGCAGGCTCTCGCTTTCTGGAGAGGCGGCTGACGACTCCTGCCTGAAGCGCTCTGACCAGATCGAGAGTGGCCGCCAGATCAGGAAGTCGAAGGTGAGAATCAGGGATGCCAGAGAGGCCAGTCCCCATCCGACGAGATGAATCTGGTCATTCTCTGCAGCGCGGGCGAGAAAGTTTCCGATTCCCGGCAGATTGTACTCGATCAGGCCTACGGCGATAATTTCGCAGGCCACGAGGAAGTACCAGCCGTTCGACCAGGAAAGGATGCTGTTGTAGATCAATCTTGGAACGCAGGCGGGGGCGTAGAGCTTCCAAAATCGCTGCGATCCGCTGACCCCAAAAGAGGCGGCCGCATCGAAGTGATCCTGTGGGATGGTTTTCGTCGCCTCGTAGACCGCAAACGCAAGATTCCAAGCCTGACTGGTAAAGATCAGGAAGATGCTCGCCAGTTCAATGCCTACTCGATGACCTGAAGTGGCGCCGATGAAGAACGAAATGGCGGCTGGAAAAAAGCCGACCTGCGGAACCGACTGAAGCGTATCGAGAAGTGGCAGGATCACCTTCTCTCCAAGCTGCGTTCGAGCCGCCGTCAGTCCCAGAATGAAAGCAAGGATCAACGACGCCGCGTAGCTGATGGTCATGCGCATCAGGGATAATGCAAGTGCCCCGGGGAGCTCCCCGAGCGTCAGTTCTTCGGCCTTGAGTTGAACGAGATGCAGACTGCCACGGTAAACCCCTACCGTCAGGGCGAGCAGGCCTAGAAAGAGAATGAAGTAGAGCGCACTGTTCTGGGCTCGTTCCTTGACGTGGCGAGGAAGGCCTCGATGCGGGGGGCGGGAATGCAGCGCCATTGTTTGAGCTTATTCCGCAAAAAACTGCGAGTCGAGAGAGTAGGGGCCAGGGCCCAGAAGAGCCATCACCAGGAGAATCACTGCTAGGTTCAGGGCGTACTCATTTCCGGGCGGGGAGTTCGTGATCAGATAGCCTCCGCCCTTGTGTCCGATGAACGCAGCGACCAAAAGAGTGGCCATGCAGACCAGGGCGGCGGGGCGATGAAAGAGTCCCAGTAGAATGAGGGAGCCTCCTGCCAGCTCTGCCACCATGGCGAGTCGGGCCTGAACTCCTGGAAAGGGAACCCCAAGGCTTTGAAGCCAGCCCGCGAAGCCCTGAAGGGCACCTGGACCTGCTGGGCCGACGATGCCCAGCTTGCCGAGTCCATGCACGACCAGGCACGAACCGATGAAGATTCGCAGCAGCAGTAGAGAAGTGGGAAGGGCATGGGGAATTGGGCCAAACAGGAGAGTCTTCATGTGGCAGGGGGTGACATGCACCTATCGAGAACTCAAGAAGTTATTAGGGGAATCATCGCGTCCGGTAGGGTTTGACACTGCGTGTTAAGAATGATTGAAGGAGCCCATGTCCAGAACAGTCGTCGTCTCATTGTTTGCTTTGTGGGCAGGGCTTGCACAGGCTTCGGTCTTCGACCAGTTGCAACCCCAAGGCTACGGCCAGCGCCAGGTAGAAGGAGAGCTGAAGTCGGGCACCTCCTCCTGTCGTCTTCGGCGCGTGCGCATTCTCACCGAGGATCCGGTCGATGGATCTGAATCGATCATCGTTTATGACGAATACCTTCCACGAAGGCGATTGGATGCGGGGACCGCATCGGTTCTGATTCTTCCCCCGACGGGCGGAGAGTCCTTTTTGGATCGTGGCTATGCTCGAAGTCTTTGTCGACGAGGCGTAGTGGGCGTGGTGCTCAAGAGCTGGAGTTTTGACACCCGTACGGATCTTGGGCCCGAGGTGCATGACGAGAGCCTGTGGCGTGGAGTGGTTGCGATTCGTCGCGTGAAATTCTGGGTCAGAAGTGACCGACCGCTGGGGCGCATGGGAATTTTGGGAACGAGTGTGGGCGGGATTTATGCGGGTCTCGCTCTTGCGGTGGATCCAGAGATCGATGCGGGGGCCTTGATCGTAGCCGGAGCTCCACTGGCCGAGATTCTGGCTCGTAGCTCCCTTCCCGCGGTAAAGGCGCAGCGAGAGGAGCGGATGCGGAAGAGGGCACTGCAGTCTGACGCCGAGTACGAACACTTTTTGCGCGAGGCGATTCAGCTGGATGTTCTCGGTGTGCCGGACTCGAGATTGTCCGAGGTGCCTCTGCTGATGATTCGCTCCAATCGGGACTCGGTGGTTCCTTCGAATACCCAGACGAAGCTCTGGGAGGAGGCGGGGCGTCCGGCCGGAGTCGTTTACTCCTCTGGCCATGCCGGGTCGATTGTTCGCGCGTACTTGTTTGAGCGGGCGCGAATCGCCAGATTTTTCAGGGAAGCATTGCAATGATCCGAGTTCGTTACTCCATTCTGGTTTTTCTTTTGTTTCTGTTGGCCTGGGATGCTCGGGCGAACACTCTTTCGGTGGAAGTGATCGGAGGCAGGACTTCGGCCACGAGGCGACTCTGGTGGAGGTCCGTCTTTGAGGAGCCTGTCAGAAAATGGGTGGGACTCAGCGCCGGCGAGGTCTCGGTTTCTGCTCTGAACGAGATGCAGGCAGCGACCGGGATCGAATTCGAAGCCAGTGAACAAGGGGTCCGACGAATTGGTGCCCTCGGTTCAGATTTGGATTTAATCTCGGATGCTCGGATGAAAGCCTATGGGTGGTGTTTTCGTGTTGAGCGGGGCCAGCGAGCGGAGGTGCCCGAAGTAATGCCGGACCAGTTGATTCTCGACCAGAACGCGACTCGCCTCGTCTGGTTTTACGCGTACGCCGAGTACGACGCCATGAGGGGCGGCTGGATCAGTCAATGCGTGCCTGCTGGGGATTGAGACGGGAAGTTTGAGGAAAATGGTGGGCCGCGAAGGGATCGAACCTTCGACCCGCAGATTAAGAGTCTGCTGCTCTACCAACTGAGCTAGCGGCCCACAACCTCAACGAGAGACTGCGGTCTAGCAGACTCATTGAGGAGGTGCAAGTGTCGAGTGCAGCCGCTAGACTCGAATTCATGAGTCGGGTACTTCGGATTTTGGCGGTTCTGGGACTTTGCTTTCACCCTTCCTCCGGGCAGGCCACCAGCTTTCTTCCTCAGGCGCTTCCAGAGACGGTCGCTCAAAGTCCGGTAATCGTACGTGGTGTCATTGGAATGAGCTACTCCGATTACGGGAGTGCTTCCGGTGAGGAGCGGCGACTCTTTACTTTCTACGAGCTCGTCCCTTCGGAGGTTTTCAAGGGTGCGCTACCGAAGGGCGGCATCACGATTCGCCAAATGGGTGGGAGTCGCGACGGAGTCACGGTCGAGATTCCGGGTGCGGCGAGGTTTTCTCGAGGCGAGGAGGTCGTGGTCATGCTGGGTGATGAGAACCCGGACGGCTCCTATGACATTCGTAGTCTCATGATGGGCAAGTTCACGATCGAGACCATTGACGGCAAAGAGTATTTGAGCGGTCCCGGAGCGTTGACCCCGGAGGAGGCCGACAGCCGTGAGGTCTTGCATTCAGAAGAGGCGGAGCGGCAGAACCGTGCACCCGTATTCACTTTGGAACATCTGCGCCAGATGGTTCGAGGGGAGTGGAAAGAGGACGGCCTTTCGCCCGGCCCTACCCATGTCCCCAAGGCGATGCCGTCGGCTGGTTCCACTCCCTCCGCAGGAGCTAGGAGCTCAGAGGCCTCCGACGGTCGCTCGTCCTCAGGGAATAGCCCGCTTCAGGAGACGAGAGGGTCGAGGCCCTGGTGGGTGGGGGCGGCGCTGGTCGCTCTTTGGTTGCTGGTTCGTACCTGGCGACGATCAAAACGGGGATGACTGTCGAGAAGTTGCTCGGCTGCTTCAAAGTGTTTACCCTGAAATCATGTGGATGTGGCGCTATCGGTGGATTTGGGGAGTGTTGGGGGCGGTGATGCTGACCGTGCAGCCTGCAGAATGGTCCGCCTGGGCTTCTTTGGAGCCAGGACGGCATTTTCAGGCCTCAGGGCAAAAGGCCAATCAATACATCTCCGACGGAGTGGTTGTGGGTGGAGATTCAGCAATTCAGTCGGTACGCGTTCAGGATATCCGGCGGGCCGCGAACGCCCGGTTTGAGCGAATCGTCATCGACCTTCAGGCGTCCCGACGGGACGGCGAAGTGACCGCTCTCGCTAGGCCGCCCCACTACCAGGTGTCGATCAATCCTGAAGAGCGCCGGCTGATTTTCACGATTTGGGGAAATCCCCAGCTGGACTTCGTGGCGCCCAAGGTCGTAGCGGAACTGACCAAAAGCAAAACCATTGAGAGCGTTGAATTGCTTCCCAGGGTGCATCCGGATCGCTGGACGTTTGCTTTGAATTTACGGGCCGGCCGTCCCGTGGAAGTCTTTGATTTGACAGATCCAGCGCGAATCATTGCGGATATCCGGCTGGATGGAGCCTTGCCAAAGTAGCTCTCGTGCCCATAGTAGGCGACAGGAGGATTCCTGTCGTGACGGATCGCACCCCAGAAAATCAGCTGCCTGCTCCTGTGTTCGGTTCGGGCGATGAGGCCTCGGGCTCATCAGGGCTTGTTCTGCCCGACCAGATCCTTCCTACTCACGTTTTCGTACTGCCGATGAACCAGGCCGTCGTCTACCCGACGATGATGGCCCCGCTTCAGATCACCATTCCCAGATACATGGAGATGGTGGAGCAGGCGATCACCAAGCACCCTTCGCGAACACTGGCCCTTGTTCTGACGAGAGAGTCTGAGGTTTCTGAGAAGACGAGTGCTTCGGAACTGCACTCGGTGGGTGTGATCGTGAAGGTGCTCAAGCGGCTTCGCATGCCCGATGGGTCGATCAGCCTTCTGGTGCACAGCCTGAGGCGGTTTCGAGTCAAGAGCGTGCTGTCAGAAGCCCCCTTCATCGTCGTCGAGCCGGATTATCTCGAGGACGTCGTGGAGAAGTCGACGGAGTTCGACGCCCTTTCGCGCTCGACCGTGGCGCTGGTCAAGCAGCTTTCTGAAATCAATCCATTCTTCACCGACGAAATGCGCATGGCGATGCTCAATGCTCCCAATCAGGGCACCGTCGCGGACATTATCGCGTTCGCCCTGGCGCTTCCGAAGCCGGAGGCCCAGGATTTTCTTGAGACCCTGTCAGTCAAGGAGCGATTCGAGAAACTGATGGTGCATCTGCGACAGGAAAAGAATGTCGCAGACATCCAGAAGAAGATCTCCGAGGATGTCGATGCGAAGGTAACTGCGCTTCAACGAGAGTTCTTCCTTAAAGAGCAGCTCAAGGTCATCAAGAGAGAGCTTGGCATGGAGGAGGACGGCCGAGATCAGTCGTCGCGATCCTTTCGTGAGCGAATCGACGCTGCTGGAATGCCCACAGATACGAAGAAGATCGTTTTGGAGGAGTTGAAACGCTTCGAGACGCTCTCTGAAAACTCGCCCGAGTACAATGTCTCGCGAACCTATCTTGAAACGATCTGCGCGCTGCCGTGGAACATCCAGACCACCGACAATCTCGATCTGGATCATGCGCAGGAGGTGCTCGATGATGAGCATCTGGGCCTTGATAAGGTCAAAGAGCGCATCATCGAGTTTATCGCCGTACGCTCGCTCAAATCTGATCCGAAGGGATCGATCCTGTGCCTGGTGGGGCCTCCGGGCGTTGGCAAGACTTCGATCGGCAAGAGTGTTGCTGAGGCGCTTGGGCGCAAGTTTTACCGGTTTTCACTCGGAGGAATGCGCGATGAGGCCGAGATCAAAGGTCATCGGCGCACCTATGTTGGAGCGCTTCCCGGCAAGATCATTCAGGCCGTTCGTCGCGCAGGCTCGAAAAATGCGGTGATTCTGCTCGACGAGATCGACAAGCTCGGCGCTTCGTTTCAGGGCGATCCCTCGAGCGCGCTGCTGGAAGTGCTTGATCCAGAGCAGAATTCGACGTTCATGGATCACTATCTGGATCTGCCGTTCGATCTTTCGAAGGTGCTCTTCATCGCGACGGCGAACCAGGTCTCAACGATTCCGGGTCCATTGCTCGACCGGATGGAGGTCATTGAGCTTCCTGGTTACACGCTCGAAGAAAAAGAGGACATTGCGGTTCGGCATGTCATCCCGAAGGAGCTCAGGGCCAACGGTGTCAAGCCATCGCAGGTTCGGATTGATCGTGCTGCACTTCGCTCACTGATGCAGGACTATTCCCGCGAGCCGGGTCTGCGTACGCTTCAGCAACTGGTCAGCCGCATTGCCCGGAGAGCTGCCACGAAAATCGTACGCACTCAAAAGGTCGGTGCTCGGGGCAGAGCGGCACTCCCGATTCGAATCGGCTCGGGGGATCTGTTGGAGTGGCTCGGACCCAAGCGCTTCTACAACGAGATGGCCGAGCGTGTGACGGCACCGGGCGTCGTCACCGGTTTGGCCTGGACCGCGATGGGTGGAGACATCCTGTTCATCGAGGCCGCCGACCTTCCAGGTTCGGGGCAGCTCAAGCTCACCGGCAAGATGGGCGAGGTGATGACCGAGAGCGCGTCGATTGCCTGGACCTACGTGAAGAAGAAGCTCGCCGCCGAGCTCAAGGTCGGACAAGAGCATTTTAAGGACCGAGACCTGCACCTGCACATTCCTGCGGGCGCGATCCCGAAGGACGGTCCATCGGCAGGCATCACGATGGCATCAGCGCTTTATGGACTCCTGAAGGGAGTTCAGGCGCGCCAGAAGGTGGCGATGACGGGCGAGCTTTCGCTGACCGGCAAGGTACTTCCGGTCGGCGGCATCAAGGAGAAGCTTCTGGCTGCAAAACGCGCCGGAATTACGGCCGTGATCCTGCCAAAGCTGAACGAGAAGGATCTGCATGATGTGCCCGAGCATGCGAAGCAGGGGTTGAGCCTTTTCTTCGTCAGTAGCGTCGAGGAGGTGTTTCCGCTCGTGCTGGAGTTCCCTCAGCAGAAGTCGGTAAGGGTGGGTGCACGGACGGTGGCTGCGACGAAGCTCTCGACGCGCAAGTCCTCCATCAGGTCGAAGGGGAGTTCGGCACGGGCGAAGTCCGGTGGGCGATCCTTGCTGTCGTGATCGCCTGCAATCGGCGTCTCACGCTGCTGAACAAAAA
The DNA here is from genome assembly GCA_964432565.1 of uncultured Bacteriovorax sp. GTDB lineage: Bacteria > Bdellovibrionota > UBA1018 > UBA1018 > UBA1018 > CAIOHW01. The sequence goes on along the minus strand of CAYSOA010000007.1, from coordinate 20,742 downwards.
AAACCCCGGCCACGCGCGTGACCGGGGTTTTTGAAGTCTTGTTGTCCGAACTTAGTTGGAGAGTTCCGAAAGCTCGTCGAGAGGCGACAGCTCTTCGGCTGCCTTCTTGGCCAGAACCTTGCCCGCGGCGATTTCACGCAGGGCAGTCACGATGACTCGATTCTTGCTCTTTACCAGGGGGTCCGAGCCCTTGTAGAGCTGGCGCGCCCGGCGGGTCGCTACGTGGACCAGTTCATACATATTGTCGACATTCTCGAGGCAATCTTCAATCGTCACGCGTGCCATAGGAATTGAGGGTTATCCCAAGGGTTCGCCCGGGTCAAGTGCCGGTGCGGGAGTTGCGAGGGCGGGCTCAAAAAGCGCATCGACGGCTGCGGAGTGGAGTTCTGCGATTTGTCGACGGCGAAGTTTCTGGGTGTGAGTCACGGCTCCGGAGTCAACGGAAAGCGACTCGGGAAGAATGACGAACCGCCGAATCCGCTCGTAGGGGGCCAGCTCTTCGTTCAGCAATTCGATCTGGCTCTGGACCAGACTGCGAATCTTGGGGTGATTGACCAGCTCGGCGAAGCGACTGAACAGAATTTGCCGCTCGGCGCAAAATTTGATGATCTCGTTTTGCCGCAAGGTGACCAGAGCTGCGAGATAGCTCTGCCCGTCGCCCAAAACCACCAGGTCTTCGACAAATTCCAGCGCGTGGGCCATCTTCTCGATCTTCTGGGGCGCGATGTTGCGTCCGCTTGAAAGAACCATCAGGTCCTTCTTGCGGTCGGTGATGTGGAGTCGTCCCTCTCCATCCAGATAGCCCAGATCTCCCGTATGCAGCCAGCCCTCTCGCTGGATCTCCGTCGTCGATTCCTCGGCATTCCAGTAGCCCAGAAAGGGTTCGCGAGTTCGCAGGGCAATCTCGCCGTCCGACAGGATTTGCAGGTCAACGCCCGGAAGGGGTTTACCCACACTACCGAAAGCGGGATTCGTCGGATCATTGATGGCCACCGGGCCGCAAGTTTCAGTCAGTCCGTAGCCCTCCAGAACGCGAAGTCCCAGCAGGTCGAGCTCTGCGGCGACCGATGGCGGAAGGGGGGCTCCGCCGCTGATCGCCAGCTTCAGCCGTCCACCCAGGCGTCTCTGGATTCCCTTGACGACCGTTTGGCGCGCGAGCAGGGATTCTGCTGTATCTGCGAGGCTCGGGCGTTCCTGGTGGCTCCGGGACTGGGCTACCCGGCGCATGGAGCCCAGAAGCTTCTCGATGATCGCCCGCTCGGGGACCGATTTTGACTCGATGGACTCCTGAATTCCGGAGAGCAACCGTTCGTAGAGCTTGGGCACGCCAAAGATCAGCGAGGGCTGAACCTCATTTAGGTCGGATTCCAGTCGGTCAAGTCTCGTCGCGAAGCAGGATTTCCAGCCGAATACGATGCCTACGGCCAGCTCGAACTGACCGAAGATATTGGCCAGAGGAAGGATGCTGAGCGTGACTTCGTGTTCGGGGTCGAGGTGAGGGCGAAAGAGTTCAGCCGAGTCATGGAGGGCGCCCATCATCTGAGCTTGCGAGATCATCGAGCCTTTGGGGTCTCCCGATGTGCCCGAGGTGTACATCAGCAGGAAGAGGGATTCGGGCTTCGAGTTCCACAGCCTCGCCTGAAGGTCGCCCCGTCCGTGCACGGCGAGCAGGCCCTGCCCCCGGGCAATCAGGTCGGGCAACTCTTCGAGTGACAGGAGGGCTCTTCCCTCGAGGGGTTTCGAGGAGCTGCGAAGCAGACGCTCGCGAAGGGCTTGATTATCGACGCAAACCAGGGGGGGCTGGCAGTCGGCAAAGACTCGTCCAAGTTCGCGATCGGTCTGCAGGGGGGAAAGGGGAACGGGAATGGCTCCCGCGGTGATCGCGCCCCACTGCAGTCGCACCAGCGAGTACGAAGTATTTCCGACCAGTGCCAGGCGATCGCCTGGTTGTACGCCCTGTGCTTCCAGGGCGGCGCCGATGGCCAACACGTCATCGAGGAAGCTTCGAAACGAGTGTTCCTTCCAGCCGGTGTCGGTTCGTTCTCCGAACGCAGCGGCGTCGGGGGTTTTTTCGCATCGAGAAAGCAGGGTGCGGGTCAGTGAAGATTCCAGGATGAGGGGCATGCCGTCACGTTACTTTCGAGTCATTTTGCGTTTGAGGGCAATATCCATCTCCCGTTTCGCAGAGCGTTCCTTCAAGTCCTCGCGCCGGTCATGTCGTTTCTTGCCCTTGGCCAATCCGATCTCCAGCTTGGCCCTTCCTTTCTTAAAGTACATCCGAAGGGGGATGAGTGTCAGCCCCTCCTGTGTGATGGCGCCAAAAAGACGGTCGATTTCTCGACGGCCCAGCAGCAGCTTTCGCTTTCTCAGGGGCTCGTGGTTGTAGATGTTGCCGTGGCTGTAGGGCGCGATGTGCATCTGCAGCACCCAGGCTTCGAGCATTTTTGCCCCGTACGTAGGGAAGATGTCGACGTAGGCATCCTTCAGGCTGGGGCTCTGGGTGCGGATGCTCTTGACTTCGGTTCCCGTGAGGACGATTCCCGCCTCGAAGGTTTCTTGAATGAAGTAATCCGCCCGCGCCGTCGGGTGCGTGGCGATCAGTTTTTCGCCTTCAGCCATTTCGTGAGTCCTTCGTGGAGGGTTTTTCGCCTGACTTGCGTGATGCGCCCGGCTGCGCCACACCGAGCGAAAGGATGGTGCGGAATGCATCCTCCACACCCATTCGCGCATCACGCACCTGGCTTTCGGCGACGATCAGATAAAAGCCTCCGGTGGGATTCGGAGTCGTCGGAACGAAGACATTGAGGTGTCCTTCGGGAAGCTGCGAGCCACGATGGTTGCCCGTGACAAACCCGAGGGTCCAGATTCCTTCGCGCGGATACTCCAGATAGACGACGCGGCTGAACTGCTGGCCTCCGCCAGAGCCGAAGGCCCGAAGCATCTGGTCGAGGGCGCTGTATACGCTGCGCACCACCGGGATGCGTTGAATGATTTCGGAAATCAGATCGAGAAGCTTCTGTCCGAGATAAAGCTGCGAGATCCAGCCCAGAAGAGAGACCAGAAAGGCCAGGGACAGGGCGATCGCCGCAGTCAGAAAAAGTCGGAGCACCACGGCCCAGGGGTGTGATTCATCGAGCAGGGTATCGCGAACGGTGGTCGGTAAGAGGTCCTGCAGCGACCACAGAAATTGGGCGATGCCGGAGAGCATCCAGACAATGACGACGAGAGGAATGAGGATCAGCAGGCCGGACACAAAGTGGGCGCGAAAGAGGGTGCTGAAGTCCGGCAGTTTGGGTCTGAATTTTTCCATCGGGTTCAAAGCTCCAGGGTCAGCGTGGCGCCACCGCCCCAAAGGCGGCCTCCTGCCGTATAGCCAGGCGAGCCAATCTTGTTCTTGCCGGCAGTGCCAGCCTCGTCACCTGGTGTTTTGGTGATCTGCTGCGCCACCAGGTGCTGGTAGGCACCGTGAAGATCGAGTGTAGCGGGCGCATTCCAACCCAGAAAGCTCTCAAACTTCCATCCCCAGCCGATCGTGGCGCTATGCTTGGCTGGGTCGAGATAGTTTCCGGCGCCATTGGGCACAGCACTGAACATCGAGGGGCGGTAGGCATAGCCCAGGCGCAGGGTGGCCTTCTCCCAGGTGATTTCTTCGGCGATGCGCGGAATCCAGAGATTTCGAAGAGCGAGCGCGGGAAAGATCGTCGGGTTGACCAGGGAAGAGCAACTAGTTTCATCTTCGTTCTCGCAGCTTCCCTCGAGCGCATCGACTTCAAGGGCGGGGCGCTCGAAGCGCGTCCAGTTTTGAAAGTCGGCCTGAAGAATCAACCGACCTCGAGGCGAGTGTCGCCAGCTGAAGCCGGTTTCGAGCATCAGCGGATCGTAAAAAAGGGCGGAGCTTGCGCCGAAATTCAAGTCGAGCGCGGCAAGATTTCCAAACGCGCGGGCGCTGGAGTTGAAGACCAGTTTCGCTTTGGCATCATGCGGAAGGCGCAGCACCTGGCCGAAGGTCCAGGCTCCCGGTTCGTTTTGGGGAAGCTGGGATACCAGCAGCCACGACAGGTTGGGAGAGGTCTTGGGCTTGAGACTGGCCGAGACGCGCATTGTGCTGATGGTGTCGTCTTCTGTCTGCAGCATGGCCGTGCCGTTGGCCGTGATCGCGTAACCGATGTGCAGGCCCACTCCGACTGAAAGCTGGCTTCCGAATTTTGCGGCCAGCGCGGCCTCGATCAGGGGGCGCTGGGTGCGCGAGCGATACAGAACATATTCGGGAATGTAGGCCTCACCGGTGTCGATGGCACCGAGAGGGTCAAAGGGCGTGAAAATCGTGATGCCGGCGCTGAGCTGGTGCCAGTCGGGCGCCAGAAGGGCAGCCGCTCCGATCGCCTGGCCGAGAATCGATCGGTAATCGTCGCGAACGTCTCCGGTGCGCTCGGCATCCGAGGTAAACTCATTTTCGGTGATGACGTTGGTGATCGGAGTGAAACGCGGATCCATGAAAAGCCAGCCGTAGGAGAGCCGGAGCTTTTTGCCGGTGGCATCCGGAAGGGCTGCGGGATTCGAAAAGGCCGAGTAGGCGCCCGAGCCCCAGGCGGTGCCGGCTCCCGCAAGGGCGGCGGTTTGTGAACCAAAACCATAGGCGCCAATGTCGGCTCGCGCCGAAAGCGCGAAAGCCAGCGAAACCAGTGCTGGAAGGAGCGTCAACTTTTTGAATTTCACTCCCCCGGTTTTAGCCACAGACCCCGAGGGCTGTCGAGCGGAGCTTCTCGCGGTCGGGGTTTGGTGCGAGACTATCGATCTGGGGGATGACCATGAAAAAGACGATGAAGGCGCGGCTCTTGGTGATGCTGGTATCCGCGTTTGGAGTGGACGCGAGTGCCGCGAGTCTGCGCGGGGTTTCCATTCGATTCGAGCCAGTGGTGGGCTTTGAGCGCGCCTACAAACCCGAGCCATCCCCTCACACTCGTGCTCGGCTTTTGTATGGTGCTCGCGTGATCGCTGGTCACCCGTTGATTTCGGGTGAGCTTGAGGCGACGCGAGCATCGGATAGTGAGAGCTATCCCTCCCAGGTACGGGTCATCGAGGAGCAGTCGGACAAACTGAAGCTCGGATTGCGAAGTCGGCTGGATCGATCGTTCGGCGCCGCTTTTGTGCGAGCCGGAGGTCAGGCGCAGCGGATCTCTCGGCAAGATACCGTTTTGGCAGTGACGACCGAGACGACCGCCCCTTGGGCGATTCACCCGTACGCCGGGGCGGGGCTCGAATTGGGGGGCTCGACGTTTCGTCTGACGGGCACGGCCACGGTCGTGTTTCGGGATCTTTCGAACTGGACGTCGAACGACCTCGAGACCACGCTAGGGTTTCGTTTTGGCATCTAGAAGGTTAGTGATATTGAGGGGTTAGAGGGCGACAGACAGTTCTGGAAAAGACCCGAGGCCTGATGTAGCACGCTGCGTTATGTCTGGGTGTGTGGGCTCTCGCTGGATTCGCTTCGGGTGGGTGATGGCTTCGCTCCTTTTACTGGCGTGGGGAGACCTCGCGCTGGCCAAGGAGATTTTGTGGAGCGGTCAGGTCCCTATTGCCGGCCAACTGCGCAGCCGGATTGAGCTCCTGTTGAAGGATCCCTCAGAGAGGGCACGTTACCAGGAAGTTCTTGAGGGGCGTCGCCAGAAGCTGATGGCGGTTCTTCAGGCCTCCAGTCCCGATGATTCCCCCGAGGAAATCTCGAAAGAGAAGGAAGTACAGGTCTACGACCTGATGCTGAGCTCGCTGGAAGAGCTGCCGAACGATCGTCATCAGGCTGAGCAGGCTCTGGCCCGTGTGATCGAACTTGACTGGTCGCTGACTTCCGAAGGAACGCCGATCCCGCTGGCCGTCGCCTGGGGGCGACTGAAGGCCCTCGTATCAAACTGGACCGTCAGGCTGGGGCTTCGCCACGCCCATGAGGCCGAAAACCTGCTGGACCCGCAAACGGGCAGCGCCATTTCGCGAGACGAAATTCAGAGGGGCGTCTGGACTGTGGACGGGTTGTCCCGGCTCGATCCGATGCCACAATCCAGTTTCTGGCAAAGGGTGGATCCGTCGCAGGTCGACGATGCGGCGAAATTCTACTACTCGGGTGGAACCGCGTTGCAGCGGGGCGTGGTTTCTGAGTTTCCCGAAGGAGAGCTTCCCACTTCGGATTTCGAGAAGGTCGTGAAGTCGCAATCGACTCCGAAGTTCGAAGTGCGTTACTCGGGGAGCGATGGAAAAAAGCGCAAGGCACGATTGAAGTTTGTTCGCGAAGTCCATTCTGACCCCAGTGTTTCTGCCTTGATGGCGATGCTTGGGTATTCGGGCGACATCGTGAGGAACTACCGGGTCTTCAGGGTTTACTTTCGCAAGGCCTCCATCGAGGAGTTTAGAAGGGATTTCAGCGGCTACTATACTCCAGATCGACTCGCGACACCGGTCGATCTCGATGCGAACATCGTGGGACAAGGGCGCGATGAGCGAGGCGAGTACCTCGACCTGCGTGAGGTGCTTCTCGAGTATCGCCCCAAGGAGATCATTCGAGTCGGCCCCTGGGCCTTCAACGAGCTGGGACATGAGCGTCTTCGCGAAGTGCGCGGTCTCTGGCTCTTCAATCTTTGGGTCGGCAACATCGACACCAAGCGTTTTGACAACAACAAGGTGGCACTGAAGCGCACGGAACAGGGCTACGAGCTTCATCACCTGCAGCATGACTCGGCCTATGCCTTTGGCGGGCTGCTCGCCGAGAGCCCGGATCGTTTCTACTGGGAGCTGGTTTCGAGACTGAATCTCGGCAAGCGCGAGCAGCTTCGATTCACCCACATCTCGTTTTTTGACAACTTCCTCGCAGGTGAAGTGACCGAGGCGGACCTGCGTTGGGGGACCCGTTTGATCGCGGGTTTGAGCCGTCGCCAGATTGAGCAGGCCGTTGCCATCGGAGATTGGACCGATTCGGTCGCCCAGCTTTTGGTCGAGAAGCTCTGCAGCAGGCGTAATCAGCTGGTTCGAGCTCTCGGTATGGAACGCGAGTTGGGCCAGCTTCCCGTGAATCGGAGACTGACGACTGCCGACGGAGTCGTGGTCAATGGCAGGCTGACCCAGTCTCGGTTCGATCCGTTTGTCATCGAGTTTGGAAACTACTACCAGCGTCTGATCGCTCCGTTGGGAAAGGCACTCAAGCGCGCGGGCCAGCGGTTGCTGCAGGTCGGCACCGCCACGCCCGGTTTTCTGCGGATGAGCGAGGTCGAGCTGGGCTTTGACACGGGCCTGGTTTCAGAAGTTCTCCTTCAAGCCGATCGACAGGTCGTCCCCAATGAAAACCACCGATCCGAGCGTGATCGACATCTGGTTCTCGACACGATTCGGGTCGGTTTTCGTCTCGGCGTTGGAGTGGTCGCCTCCGGGCAGATGACGGTGTGGAGAACCTACCGGCTTTCGTATGCTGTTCCGACGCGAGCGGATGGCATGGGCGCAGGAAACTTTGCCGTGAATCTTCTGCTCCCGTTCAGGCTTTGGAGAGGCACCCTGCCGAAGGATCATGTCCTGATGATCGAGACCGCCATCGAGGGGTCGGGAGTGCTGAGACTGGGCTTTGATGCCGCCAGTCCGGTGGTGCTCGACTCGAGGCTGGGAAGAAGGGTTCTGTCGAGGGCGGTCGTTCGGGATTCTGCCGAGGGTTTCGAAGTCTTCAGTGATCTCGAGCATTCCTGGAATTCCCAGCTCAGACTCCTGGCCAATCTCTTTGGAATGGCCAGGCTTTCACTCGTCACCCGCGATGCCGATCAATCGGGTCATGCCCGGGGAAGGTACTGGAAGATTCCCTCTGAGATCTTGTCGGCTGAAACCCCTGCCGCACTGGCGCTCGCTGGCGCATTGGGAACGGTCATTCGTCATGGAAGCACGGCTGCACTGGAGGCGTTCGGAGCGGACGCTCCGGGTGCCTCTTTCGAGTCGAGGTTCACGCGCAGCCGTTTGCGCTGGAATTGGTTCGGACTTCGCTCGGGGCAGACGAGCAGCGAGCGGGTCAGCAGCTCGGGGTCGCTCTTTGACAAAGGCCATGAGCAGATCAGAACCGCACAGGAGCGCCGCTGGAGTCTCCTCAGCGCCTATGAGCGCCATGCAGTGCGTGCGGAATTACTCGGGGAGACGGAGAGCCCGGATCGCTGGATGCGGATTCGCTGGCTGGTGGAGGACAATGATACCTCGACCCGAGAGCTGCAATCGGGCTACCTCGGCATGATTCGGGACCTTTCGCGGCAGGATCGGGGCGGGGTGCTCGATCTGGATGCCTCGGTATTTTCCCGAAACGACCGCTGGGGCCATACGGTCACGAGGCTTGAGCTTCGTTATGGTCCCGAGGCTGTTCGGCGCCTGACCGAAGTGCGACCCGAAAAATTCTGGTCGGCGCTCGCTCGGGTGGCGGGAGTTACCCATGCAGAGCTGTCGCGAGCCCGAGCTGCTGCCTGGACTCAGGACTCCTCACATGTCGGGGGAATGCGTACGAGAACTGCACTGGAGACTCTCGCACTCAAGGCCAGATTCTTTGCCCTCAAGCTCTGGGGATGGGGAGGGCGCAAGATGGTGGATGCCTCTGCGCTCGTGCTGGCCCTGAATGGCTCGTTCCAGGGAGCGCGGCACACGATCGAGCCGAGAATTTTGGCGGCGCTCAACGAGGCAATTGGAGCAGAGTATTTCGAACTCGATGCCGAGATTGCTCCACCCGAGAACAAGGCATCCGTGTTTCCAGGCGAAGGCGCCCTAGTGCATGTGCATCGTGGAGTCCGGGCCGGTCAAACCGTTTCAAGGCTGACGCCGTTTGAGCTTTTTGCCGAGACTCCCCACGAACTTCATCGATTCTTCGATGTCTTCAGGTGAGAGTCGGGAATGTCGGGAGATTCTGTCTATTTCGGAACAAGAAAGATCATCCATGTGGACATGGATGCCTTCTATGCTTCGGTCGAGAAGCATGACCGAGAAGAACTGAGAGATATTCCCGTGATCGTTGGAGGCTCCCCCGAAGGGCGCGGGGTCGTGGCTTCGTGCTGCTACGATGCCAGACGATATGGAGTGCGTTCTGCCATGAGCGCTCGCATGGCTGCGCGGCTTTGTCCTTCTGCGGCCTTCGTCTTTCCGCGATTTGAGCGGTACCGTGAAGTGAGTTCGCAGATTCGAGCCGTTTTTCGAGAGGTGACCGACCGAGTGGAGCCTCTCTCGCTCGATGAGGCCTATTTGGACGTCACTCAGAACCACAGGGGTGAGCCCTTGGCAGGCCGTCTGGCTCAGTGGATTCGATCCGAGATTCGGCTGAGAACCGGACTCACTGCTTCGGCCGGTGTGGGCCCGAACAAGCTGGTAGCGAAGATTGCCAGTGACTTGAACAAGCCGGACGGGCTGACCATCATTCCTCCGCAGCGGGTCGAGTCGCTGCTGGCCGGGTTGCCGGTCGGCAGGCTTTGGGGGGTGGGGCCGCGGACGGCCGAGCGACTCGAAAGGCTGGGGTGCTTCAAGGTGGAAGACCTGAGAAGGGCACCGCTTCAGGCTTTGGAGGCGGCGTTGGGTCGCTTCGGCAGGGAGCTTCAAGAGCAGGCGTGGGGGCGAGATCAGCGTGAGGTCATTTCGCACTGGGATCCCAAGAGCCGGGGCGCCGAGACCACCTTCTCGGAGGATATTCTGGATGTCGGAAGGCTTCTGCGTGTCGTGGACGATCTTGCGGCTGAGGTTGCAGAGGGGCTTATCGAGATGGGGCGCCCCGGAAGAAGTGTCACGCTCAAGATTCGCTATTCCAACTTCGAGACCATTACCCGCAGTCAGACGACGATGAGGCCCACGGCTCGCGCGGCGCGCATTTCAGAGATGGCACGAGAGCTGCTGTTCCGAGAAACCGAGGTGGGAATCCGCCCTTTGCGCCTGCTCGGGCTTTCAGTGGGGTCGCTTGTTTCTGAAGACGAGGGTCCCGAGCAGCTTTGGCTCGACCTGGATGGGCTTTGAGTTCGATGGCGAGGGTCAGGCGGGCTCAAGTCACACGGGCTCAAGCCGCGCGCTCGCGGTTCCGATAATGAAACATGGTCCTTCGAAGACGACTCCTGCTTCTGGTTCTTCTGGGAATGGCTTTTCGCCTCGCGCACGCCGGTGGCGAGATGGGACTGGCCGAGGGCTCGACCCGAACCGAATGCTCGGGCTGCCTGATCGAGAGGCCTCAGCGGCAGCCGGGATCGGATTCGTCACAGGATCAGCCGCAGGATGCTCTTTGTGAGAGTTGTCTTACCGACTCGATGACGCATGAGCCTCTGGGGCGCGATGGGTTTCCTGAGTGATCCCAACCAAATCCTGACAGGACTCTCCGTTCCGGTGTGCTACCCGGGCCGACATGCAGTTGAAGCATTGGCTGGTACGTTGGGGACTGTCTGTTATTTGTGTGTCGACGGCGCTTTGCATTCTCGTTCCAGTTGGTGGAGCGCGGGCGGCATCGACTCCCTGGTATGAGCGGCTCTCGGTTCGAGGCTACTCCCAGGTGCGCTACAATCGGCTGCTCGAAACCAACCCGAATCTGGCCTGCGATCAATGCGACAAGAGCTGGGGAAACAATGGGGGCTTTTTTCTACGGCGCGCCCGCCTCATCTTCTTTGGAGACGTTCACGAGCGCGTTTACCTGTACCTGCAGCCGGATTTTGCCTCGGACGGCAAGAACCTGGGGCAGCTTCGTGACCTCTACTTCGATCTCGCACTGACGACCTCGAAGGAATACCGGCTGCGCTTTGGTCAGAGCAAGGTTCCCTTCGGCTGGGAGAATCTGCAATCGAGTTCGAATCGTTTGCCTCTGGACCGCGCCGATCCGCTGAATTCGGCTGTCCCGAATGAACGGGATCTGGGAGTGGTCTTCTATTGGGCTCCCATTGAAGTTCGTAAGCGACTGCGGCTTCTCACCTCGAGTGGACTAAAAGGGTCGGGGGACTACGGGGTTTTCGGGCTCGGACTTTACAATGGCCAGACTCCCAACAAGTCGGAAGCCAACAATAATCTCATGGTCGTGTCGCGGCTGTCGTACCCCTTCGAACTGCCCTCGGGTCAGTTTTTCGAAGCAGGGATTCAAGGCTATGCCCAGAAGTACGTTCTTCCCAGTGTCACGAGTGGAATGTCGGGAGCTCGAGAGCAGAAGGACATTCGCGGCGCCCTGAGTGCGATCTGGTATCCTCAGCCCTTTGGACTTCAGGCCGAATGGAATGTCGGTCGGGGGCCGGAATATTCTTCTGAGGCAAACGCCATTCTGACCCAGTCGCTATCGGGGGGCTATGTGCAGGCGATGTATCGCAGCGTGATCAATCATCAGGTCCTGATTCCGTTCACTCGCTACCAGATGTACGACGGGGGCAAGAAGGCTGAACTCGATGCTCGCAGTTACCGGGTTCGAGAGTGGGAGATCGGCGCGGAGTGGCAGCCCATTCCCGCGTTCGAGCTGGTTGCCCACTACACGGTTTCGCATCGCATCACCCGCGACGGTGGAAATGCCTTGAATGATCAGGCCGGCAATCTGCTGAGGCTTCAGGTTCAGGTCAATTACTGAGCCAGCTTAGGCACCGCGAACGGCTGCGAAAAGCCGGTCCCACTGTTCCCAGCTCAGCGCCTCGGCTCTGAGAGTAGGGTCGATTCCTGCTGGATCGAGGGCGGCCTTGTAACGAGGATGAGCGCTCAGTCCCGCGCGCAGCATCTTTCTTCGGTGCATGAAGCACGCGCGAAGCAGCTTGTCCCAGGTTCTGAGGTCTTCGGCATTGCCGGGGCGCATCGACTCGAGTCGAGGGCTCGACCTCGGTAGCAGCAGCACGACTTCTGAATCGACATCGGGTGGAGGCTGAAACGCGCCGGGGGGAACCGCTGCGACTTTGGTGACATCCCACAGGTTCTGGATCCAAAGTGAAAGGCTGCCCCACGACTTGCTCTTCGATTCGGCACGCAGTCGCTGGGCGACCTCGGCCTGGAACATGAGGATCATGAAGGGAATCTGTTCGGGATGTTCGGCAAGGCGAAGAAGGATCGCCGTTCCGGAGGCATAGGGAAGGTTCGACAGCACTCCGAGCGGAGGCGAGGCGAGCCATTCGCTTTCAGGCACTTCGAGAAAATCTGCATCCCAGACACGAACCACGCCCTTCCAGTGATCGGCCCACTTTCGGTCCATTTCAGCGACGCCGAAGCGCACGTCCGGGAGGTCGGCGAGTTTGCGAATCATGGGCTCGGTCAGAGCTCCTGCTCCCGGGCCAATCTCGAGCAGACTTTTGCATTTGGCTTCGAGGAGCTTTTCGGCGCAGAGATCAGTCAGGCGCTCGCAGAGGGCCTTGTCTTTCAGGAAGTGCTGGCCAAAGGCCTTGCGTCTGGGGTGAGCGGGCATGATTTAGTCGGCCGCCGAGGCGGTGGCCGCCACGGACAGCATGTCCTTTCCGGTAAGATATTGGCCCTGCGAGAATCGAAAGGCTCCCGCCGCGGCGATCATTGCCGCATTATCGGTGCAATAGTCCCGCAGAGGAAAACTGGGGGCGGTTTCGAGGCCCCAGCTTTGCCACTCGGCTTCCAGTCTTGCCTGCAGGCGTGAATTCGCAGCAACGCCTCCGACGATCGCGGCCGAACGACAGCCGAAACGTCGAACGGCCAGTTTCATTTTTCGAAGAATGGCATCGACGATGGCCTCCTGTGTGGAAGCGCAGAGATCAGGAAGACGCTGCCGAAGGGCGTCGGGCGAGAGCTTCTGGATTTCGAGGGCCACTGCCGTTTTCAGTCCGCTGAACGAAAAGTCGAGAACGTCCTTCTGGGGCAGGGCACGAGGAAAGGCAAACGCCGATGGATCGCCGCCCTGCTGGGCCGTTCGATCAATCCAGACTCCACCAGGATACGGAAATCCCATGAGCTTTGCCGTCTTGTCGAAGGCCTCTCCGGCAGCGTCATCGCGCGAACGACCGACAAGCGCCTGGGAGAGAAAGGGATGAGGCCAATGAGCGGGCTCCTCGCGCACGACGTAGAGATTGGTATGGCCGCCGGAGATGACCGCCGCCAGCATCGGAAGATGATCGAGGGAGGGCTCATCTCGCCCCAGAAACAGGCTTGAGAGGTGTCCCTCGAGGTGGTGGACCGGAATCAAGGGTTTTCCCAGCGCAAAGGCCATGGCTTTCGCGGCGGTGACACCGACCAGAAGGGCACCCACCAATCCGGGGCGCTGGGTGACGGCGATGGCGTCGACATCAGTGGCACGAATGCCGGCTTCCCGAAGAGCCTGTTCCATCATGGCGTTGATCGTCTCGAGATGGTTGCGCGAAGCGATTTCGGGAACGACTCCGCCGTAGGGGGCGTGAATCTGCACCTGCGAAAAAGTGGCCACGCTCAGCACATCGACACGCCGTCGGCCGCTCGATAGGCGCACGACCGAGGCGCTGCACTCGTCGCAGGAGGATTCGATGCCGAAGATCAGGGCTTCCGAGGATTGAGGAGCTGAAAACTTTGCCATGGATCGTGGGTTCACTCAGTCGTCGCTGCCAGCCGGGCAGGCCAGCTTCTTCATGTTTTCAGAGAGCTTCTTCTGGTCCAGCTCTTCCTTGCCCTGTTTCGTCACATACCATCCGGGCGCTCTCACGGGAGTGTGGCACTTCAGGCAGCTCTGGGTTGCCACAACCTTGGGCAGGGTTTCCAGTCCGAAAGGGTGGTCCCGGCCCGGACCGTGGCAGTTTTCGCACTGAACGGTCGCATGAACGCGTGTAGCGCGCCCGAGCACCTCTCGTGCTCTGGCCGGTTCCGCCGTTCGCACCTGCTTGAGCCAGTCTTCCAGAAGGCCCGGCTTCTCTGTCTTCTCTTTTTTCTCCCATTCGACCAGCTGGTGCAGCCGGGTGAAGCCCTCGGGGTCTCCAAGGCCGACGGTGTGGCACGAAAGGCACTCGAGGTTCTGATGCTGGCCCGCCTTGACGAGTACCTCGTATGCACTGGCGTGGGGAGTTTTTCTCCAGAAATCGAATTGCTTGAAGTGGCAGTCCGCACACTTGTTGAGGGTCTGGAATTTTGGGGTGCCTTCCCGGTTCTTTTCTTCGGCGAGTGCGGAGATGCGCTTTTCTTCCTGGTGGTTGACTTCGGCGATTCGGTTCTTGGCCTCTTCAATGACCTTGCGCAGGTCGCCAAACTCAGTGGCTGCCGGCTCTTGTGAATCATCAAGGGCGACGAGTTCGCTGCGGCCTGACGGTCGCAGTTCGATGAGTCCCACGGCCTGGTTTCGAAAAGACGATTGGTGAATGCTCGTCTTGAGTCCGTTTTTTTCGATGATCCACGGCTTTTGCAAAAAGCTTTGTGAATGGGCTCCGATGATGAAGTCGATTCCCGGCACCGCCTCGGCCAGCGTGACGTCGTCATCGAAACCCTGATGCGTGAGCAGGACGAGCCAGTCCGTTTTCTTTCGCAGCTTCGACACTTCAGCCCGGGCTGCAGCAATCGGAGAAGTGGCCCGCAGACCTGGCGGAAGGCCGACTCCGGAGCCGACGATCCCGATCACTCCCACCCGGTGGAGGGTGCCTGCGGAGGAGCGCATGGGGAAGACTCGGCTTGCGGTTCCGAGACGTCGCCACCGATTTCGGACTTTCTCCTCGAGGTTGGCTGCGAGGAGGTCGAGTCGGCCCTCTTTTGCCAGACGCTTCAGAAAGGAGGCTCCCAGCGCAAAGTCCTTCTCGCCCGGAACGAAGGCTTTCAATCCGGTCAGCCGGAGGCTTCGCGCCAAAGCGAGGGCCTGGATTTCGGTTTGAGCTCGAAGCGTTTCGGGCACTTCCTGGGTCGAGAAAAAGAGGTCTCCAGCATCAAGCTGCAGAATCTGAGAGGACGAGCGCCCTTTGGTCAGCTCGTGGGTTCGAAGCATCTGGAGTTTTCTGAGGAGTCCGCCCGAGGGGTTTGCGCGGCATCCGCAGGGCTCGAGCTCTCCATGAACGTCATTGGAGTGGACGAGCAGGGGCGCTCGATCGGCGAAGGCCGGAATGGCGATCAGAAGAATCAGGCTCGCAAGCCATGGGGATCGGTGCGGGCGGGACTTCATTAGTCCTTCGATGGGGTCGCTGACTTCTTGGGCTTTGAGCTCTTTAGTTTTCGTCGAGCCTTTTTAGCCTCGCCGGTTTTCGGAAAGCGGTCGACGACTTCCTGATAAAAGCCGTTGGCGTCATTGGAAAAGCCCATCGATTCGAAGGATTCGGCAATACGAAGCAGTGCTGCCGGGACACGCCGAGACTTCGGAAACTTTTCTGGAATCTTTGAATATTCGACAATAGCCGACTGGTACTGCTTGAGAAGGAAGTACGACTCCGCGACCAGTGCTGTGGCCTCTTCAATCTGGCCAGAAATCTGGCCAGAGGCGGCTTTTCCCGGCTGGGAGACAAAGCGCGAGAGTGCCTCGATGGCCGCCTCGAACTTCCCTGCTTCGAAGTGAGCTTTGCCCAGTTCAAAGTCGCTCTTGGGAGCCTCGGTGCTGGCATCCGTCTGCTGTGGAAGCGGCTTTTGGCCCTTGATGGCCTGAATCATGGCGAGCTGGGCTTTTTCGAGTTCGATGATGCGTTCTTCGATGGCCTTGAGCCTGGGGTCTGCTTCTGGCGCGGCTTGTTCGACGGGAGCCTTCGGGCGTTCAAGCTCTTCGATCCGACCCGTCAGTCGGGTGATCTCGGCCTTCAGCTCATCGATCACATAGGCATTGGTCTGGGCCTGTGCCTGAGCCGGGGGAACCTCGAACCCCTTGTCTTCGCGAATCATTCCGCGCGTGCGCAGGCAGGCGGTTTGCGAAAGCAGAAGAGGAAGCACGGCCAACACCATCAATGGAGATCGGGAGTTCATGAGTCCCGATCATCGCACTCTCGTGGCGAGGCTTCAAGGTTGGGCTGTGGGGGCTGTCGTTGGTGCGGTTTCCGTTGAAGGGGAGCTCTCGGGGGTCTGCAGGGAGCTACGAACGGCTCCCCCGCGGATGCTCAGAAATTCGCCCTTCTCAGCGGCCTCACGGGCCTGATTGGCGTACTTTCTGGCACGCGAAAAGTTCTTGAGTCGGTACTCCTGCCGGGCCTTGAAAAACAATTCTTCGGCCAGACGGTGGTATTCCGGGGCATTCACTTCGGTCTTTACCTCGCGAGCGGCCCTGAGAGCGGCTGCCGCATCCGACATCTCCTGAATCGGCCGAGTGGCGATGACCGAGCAGCCAGTGCTGAGCGTCTGGAGGATAAAAAGGGCGATCCAGCCTCGTGGCCGGATCGCCCCTCGTGTTTTATGGTTTCCTTCGAAATCGGTGTTCAAGCGGAATACGAATCAGCGCGAAGTGATGACGAAGTTCGCCCGGCGATTCTTCGAGTGCGCCGCTTCGGTTTCGGAGAGTTCCAGCAGTCTCTCCTTGCCGTAGCTGATCGTGGTGATTCGGGATCCCTGAATTCCCATGCCCTCGAGGTACCTCTTGACGGCATTGGCCCGCTTCTCGCCGAGAGCGATGTTGTACTGAACGCCGCCGCGGCTGTCACAATGTCCTTCGATCTGAATGTTCATCGTCGCCTTGTCCTTGAGGATCTCGGCATTGTTCTTCAGCGCGTCCTTGGCGGAAGAGTCGAGCGAAAAGGAGTCGTAGGGAAAACGAATCGTCATGAGTCCCATGGCCTGTCCGGAGTCGGAATCTCCGGTGGCCGACTCTTCGCTCATGTCAGTGGTGGGCGTGATTTCATCCGCCTTTTGCTTCTTGGCACAGCCCGTGGCTGCAAGCAGGGAAACGGACAGGGCAGTTATCATCATGACCGAACGAGCGGTCTTCATCAGGGTCAGTTTCATCGGTCACCTCGGTGCTTCTACGATGAGGCAATTTCGAGGAAATTGCAAACCATGCGCAGATCGCACTCGATGAATGGGCCATGGATCAGAAGTGTCTGAATTTCGGGCCATGGGTTTGAGATTCAGTAGCCCTCGTCGGCGAATGCCTGCGTTTTTTCGGCATGGTTTGAGCAAACACCGATGCCCAGGAGGATATCCAATGAGAGATGTGAACAAGGTGTTGTTGATTGGAAGGCTTGGATCGGATCCGGTTTCGCGCGAGACGCCGTCGGGGGTGGCGCTGACCCGATTTTCGGTGGCGACGTCACAGCGTCGTCGTCGCGCAGTGGCCGCCGTTCATGAAGGTGGGGGGGCGGAGTCGACGCCAGCGCTTTCCGGAGATGAAGACAAGGAGTCAACGGTCTGGCACCGCGTGGTGGCCTGGGGGAGGGAGGGCGAGGTTTGTGCTCGGTACCTGAAGAAGGGAGCTCCGGTTTTTGTCGAGGGGACTTTGCGCAGTAATCGGTACACCGGCAAGGATGGTCAGGAACGAACCGACCTGGAAGTTCACGCGGATCGGGTCAGCTTTCTTCCCGCCGGGAGCAGTCAGGCGTGGTCGGAATCCGGACAGAATGCTGCAGTGATGCAGTGACGTGGAACCGCGGCCAGCCCTCTAGGGCCTAGTCTGCCCTTCGGACAAGATCTCCGACCATCACCGCTCTTGGTGAGAAGGCGGGGGTCTTGTCCTGGGGCAGGAGCTTGTCGAGCCGGGCGATGGCGACGCCCTGTTCGGCATGAATCACTTTCAAGGTGGCGATCGGAAAGGTGATTTCCTTATAAAGCTTTTCTCCAATCAGGTCGTAGGTCGGCATTTTGCGACTCACCTGAAGGACAGTTCCCGGTCGAATTCCCTGTGATGAGCCGATATTGACGAAGAAATCCTTGGTCGAAACTCTCGGGGCTGTGGATCGGCCGTCGCTCGTGACGGGATCTCCCAGATCGACACCTTGATAGACGCTGTAAACGACAGCCTCGGCAGCCGTAGCGCGGGGAACCAGAAACCAGAGACTGCTGACCAGCAAAGCGACGAAGACGGATGTGAAGACGAAGAGCCCGCTGATCCAGGTGCTCCAGCGGACGACACCCCAGGCCACCGTCATCGGATCTACTGGCTGGGGGGATGGTTCGGTATTCATGGCGACTGTCCTTCCTCATGGGTCTTATCGGACCCGGTGGCCCCGGCCTGAAGTGGAAACTCGGATGCAGAACGGCGCCGAAGCTGCCGAGAAGTGGACATGGATTCGGCAGGGAGTGATCCGAACTGGATTTCCGTGGCTATCGATGAGCTGAGGCAATTGGCCAGAGATCTGCCGTTGGATCTTTACATCCGGCTTTCGGCGTCAAATTACTGCCACGTTTTTTCGAGTTCGACCGGGCTGGACTATGATCGCCTCTCCAATTATCGGCGGAAGGGCGTGACCGAACTCTATGCTCGCGCGGTCGATGCGGAAATGCTGGAGCGACACCTGCGCGAGCGACGACTGGATCGGCTTTTGGGCGACCCTGACCTTCGTCCCGAGCAGAAGGCTGCGCTGGTTTTGAATTGCACGGAAAGGACGCTGGCCGAGATCTTTCAGGATCTGCCTCTCGAGCGAGACGCCGTCAACGACAGCAGGCGCCTGGTTCTTAACCTGGTCGAGCTGATGACTCAGCAGCCCCTGTCGCTGGCTGCCGTGCTTCGACTGGTTTCCCATCAGGACTACCTTCACTATCACTCGGTTGCCGTTTCGGTCTTCACGGCAATGCTCGCTCGAGCCTCTGGACGATACTCTGAAGAGGAAGTGGCCATGATTGCCTGGGGGGGCCTCCTGCATGACATTGGAGCGACTCGACTGGAGGATGAAGATTATTGTGATCCTCTAGGAGAGGCCAGCGGAGAGGATCGACAGCAACTGGATCGCCACTGCAGGGTCGGATTGGAGATCATTCAGGAGTCTGAAAACATTCCTCGCGAAGTTGGCTATATCGTCTATCAGCATCATGAGTTGCCCTCGGGAAAGGGGGGGCCAAACCAACTTTCTCGGGAAAAGATCTACGAACCCGCCTTATTGGTGGCGGTCGTCGACGCCTGGAGTTCGCTGATCAGTCCCCGCCAGGGGCGCGAGCCCATGCGGCCGATTGACGCATTTGAGAAGCTCGCAGAGGCCGCTCGCCAGGACCGACTCGACGCCGGCTTTCTTGCGCTCTTGAAGAAGGTTCTGCGCATCGGAGCCTAACGTCCGATTCGAAGTTTTCTCAGATCGAGATCTACGCTCAGATAACGCTCCGGATTTTCGACGGCGGAACGAATCCGGTAACCGCGAACCCACGCCTGAACGAGAACTCGTCGTTCGTGTCTGGGGCCAGGACTCCAAATAGCGAGGTGATTCAGGTATTCCTCGATCTTGCGAAACCCCTCGGAATCGCGAGCGGTGGTGCTGCGGAGCAAAGACTCGAGTTTGCGAATCTCAGTGGACTGATGCTGGCCCTCAGGTTGAAGCCACGCCACGGGACCGACCACGGCCTCGATGGTCGGTGATTCCCATCGCCATCCCGTGATGAGAATATCGACTTCACCGGCGCGGAATGCCCGCATGGCCTCCGGAAGATCCGAATTCGATGCAGCCACCTTGAGGCCACTGTTCTCGAGGCGCTGGCGAGCCGCCTCAAGAATGCGCTCCGAAAGCGGGTCGCTCCCCGCGATCCTCATTTGCAGCGGGCGGTCGATCGGTTTGGGGCTGCCGGTCCGTTTTGAGGGGGCCGCTCGGCGGTTCGTAGAACGAGACTTCAGGGTGCCGATGTCGAGCCAGTCTTCGAGTAGCGGGAGTTCAGGGTGTTCTGCTCGGGGAAGCGCCTCGGGCGAGAGACCGGAAATCGATTTCCAGAAGGAGCGGTCCAGCAGCGACAGGATTCTACGCCGGAGTCGTGCATCGGGCAGACTCTGAAGGTTGAGCACGGAAAAGGTGAGCGCAGGACGCCATCCGGTCTCGAGGTGAATTCCCTGGTGGGCCAGATTTTCAGTACTTTCATTGGAACCCGCAGGCAGTTCGAGAAGGTCGGCGTCACCTGCAAGGAATTTCGAACGGGCCTTTTCAATGGAGTCCACCCAATCCACCCGAATGCCGTTGATCAGGGGGATGGGTTTTGACGAGAGCGAATCGAGAGGGAGCTCTGAAAACTTTTCTCCTGCCTTCGTGGGGAAAAACGAGTTGCTATAGCCCTTACGGGCCTCAAGCGTCAGCCCGTGACCCGGGTGCCAGGCACTCAGAATGAAGGGGCCGCTCGATGGGAGCGGGGAATCGCTTCCTGCAAAGGGTTGGCTCGGAAGCGGCAGCTCAGGCAGTAGCTTTCGGCCAAGGGGCAGGGGGGCTGTAAATGGTAGGGCCAGCAGCATTTCGAAATCGGGATGGGGACGGTCGAACTCGATCACGAGCGTATCGGAGTTGGTGGCCCGAAAGGATCTCATGACTGAAAAGAAGGTGCGGCGAGCCATCGATTCTGGGGGCAGGCCTTCGAGTGACCTCCAGGACGCAATGAAGTGGCGAGCGGTGATCGGCTCGCCATCCGAGAACGTGGCTCCCTGTTTGAGCCGCAGGGTCAATCGTGTCTTTTGTGCGTTGAAGGTTCCTCTTTCGGCCGCGAGCAGCGTGCGAAGCTGCGGAAACGCATCGAGATAGGTCCATTCGAAGAGGGTGTCGTGGGTCCAGCCGTGCAGCGGTCGATTTTCGGCGTCATCGTAGAAGCGCGGGTCGGGCGTGGTTGGTCTCGGCGTCGTTGCCAGGACCAGATCGAGTCGTGGCCGAGCCGAAGAAAAGGCATGTGAGTGGGCCGGAGAGAGGAGAGCAAAAGCTCCCGACGCGGACAGCAAGAGGGGCGGCAGTGTGGCCAGGGCTCTGAGAAAGGTCATGCTCCAGA
>CAYSOA010000006.1:2193-96100 GCA_964432565.1 uncultured Bacteriovorax sp. | reverse complement strand
AGCCTGATGTGACCGCGATCCTTCAGCAACTCGGCCTCGATTCGACGTTCTACCCGCAGTTCGTGGTGTTTTTTGTTTTGTTCCTTTTCCTGGGGCAATTTTTTTTCAAGCCCTTTCTCCGACTGATGGAAGAGCGGCACCGCCGCACGGTTCAGGATCGTCAGGCAGCCGAGGCCATGATGAGTTCCGTTTCCGAGAGGTTGGCACAGATTGAGGCGCGTTTGGCGCAGGCACGTCTTGAAGCCAGAGGTGACTTTGAGAAAACCGTGGCCGAGGCCAAGCAAGAAGAGGCCAAGATTTTGAGTGCCGCTCGCGAAGAAGCGAAACGGGTCGTCTCAGAGACCGCAACCGCGCTCGATGCCGAGCGCGCGCGGGTGCGCGCGCAACTCGAGTTGGATGCCGAGGCTCTGGCGTCGGCGGTCGCAGACAAGCTTTTGGTTAATAAGGCGTAATTTGAGAACATGGAAACACTGATCGCACCAGCAGTTAATCTCTTGGCCCTCTTGGGGGTTCTGGCGTTTTACCTGAGAAAGCCCCTTTCACAGTTTGTCGTTGCTCGACACCACTCGATCCGTGAGGAGCTGGATCGGGCGAGGCGCGCCTTGATGGACGCGCAAAACCGAAACGACGATCTCTCCGCTCGGATGAAGGCCCTCGACTCCGAGATTGAGCTTCTGCGGGTTCAGTCCCAGGAGGATGCCGAAAAGACCAAGATGTCCATTCTGTCCCAGGCGTCGGTCCTCTCTGGTTTGGTCCTTTCCGATTGTCAGGCCGCTGCTCGTGCGGCTCAGGCCGACTTCAAGCAAGAGCTTCGTCAAGAACTCGCTACGCGCGCACTGTTGAGAGCGGAATCTCGGTTGAGGGACCGCCTGACCGGAGAAGATCAGGCACGCATTCGCCGCGAGTTCTCGTTTCTGGTGGAGAAGACCCAATGAGCGTTGCCAAGAGTTATGCTAGCGCGTTGTTTCTTGCCGGACAGGAGGAGGGCGTCGACCCTGCCGGAATGGATCGGATTGAAAGTCAGCTCTCGTTGTTTGCTGGCACCCTAAAGAGCCACCCCACGCTCGCCTCTGTACTCTGTGGTCCTGTGGCTTCAGGTGCGGAAAAGGCGGCTGTGGTCCAGCAGCTGGGAAGTCAGGAGGGGTGGCACCCCCTTCTTCAGAAATTTCTAGTCCTGGTGGCTCGCAAGGGGCGCATGGCGCTGCTCTCGGATCTCAGCGCTCGCTTTGCGCGAGTGCGGATCGAGTCGGCGGGCGGTGTGCAGGGCTTGCTAGAGTCTGCCGAGCCTCTTTCGGATGAGGGCGTAGAGCAGCTCGTGGAGGCCTTTTCTAAAAAGCTGGGAAGGCCTGTTGCGTTTGAGCGCAAGACAAACGCCGATCTTCTCGCTGGGGTGAAGGTCACGGTTTCTGGCACCACCTATGACGGCACGCTCCGCGCCCAGCTCAATCGGCTTCGCACCAAGTTTTTCGAAACTTCATCTTCAACCCACTAAGGAATGTCTATGCAGATTCGTCCTGAAGAAATTACTCAGATCCTGAAAACCCAGCTCGCTGACTTTGAAAAGAAGTTGGACGTCTCCGAAACCGGAACCGTCGTCGCCGTCGGCGATGGCGTCGCCAAGATCTATGGCCTCGAGAAGGTGATGGCTGGAGAGCTTGTCGATTTTGGAAGCGTTCAAGGCATGGTCCTGAATCTTGAAGAGGAGAGTGTCGGTGCCGTCATTCTCGGTGACCCCCTTTCGGTTCGCGAAGGAAGCAGCGTCAAGCGCACCGGAAAGATCGTTCAGGTTCCTGCCGGCGAAGCCCTTCTTGGTCGCGTGGTCAACGCGCTTGGTGTGGCTATTGACGGCAAGGGAGAAATCGAGACCGATCAGTTTCGACGCGTGGAAATCAAGGCTCCCGGGATTGTCGACCGTCAGTCGGTCAAGGAGCCTCTCCAGACAGGCATCAAGGCCATCGACTCGATGATTCCCATCGGCCGCGGTCAGCGCGAGCTGATCATTGGCGATCGCCAGACGGGGAAGACCGCTGTCGCAATCGACACGATCATCAACCAAAAGGGCAAGGGTGTATACTGTATTTACGTGGCGATCGGCCAGAAGCAGTCTACCGTCGCCCAAGTTGTCGACAAGCTTCGCCAGCATGGCGCTCTCGAGCACACGATTATTGTCACGGCCAACGCGTCCGATTCGGCTCCGCTGCAGTTTCTGGCGCCGTACACCGGCGTGACGATGGGTGAGTGGTTCCGCGATAACGGCAAGCATGCCCTGATCGTGTACGATGACCTCACCAAGCAGGCCCAGGCTTACCGTCAGCTTTCGCTCCTGCTCCGCCGTCCCCCGGGCCGCGAAGCTTATCCGGGCGACGTGTTCTACCTGCACTCGCGTTTGCTCGAGCGCGCCGCGAAGCTTTCCGACAAGCTTGGGGGTGGCTCGTTGACGGCTCTCCCGATCATTGAGACCCAGGCTGGCGACGTTTCCGCGTACATTCCGACGAACGTGATCTCGATCACCGACGGCCAGATCTTTCTGGAAACCGATTTGTTCTACTCGGGCGTCCGGCCGGCTGTGAACGTGGGCATCTCGGTGTCGCGCGTGGGTGGATCGGCACAGATTAAGGCAATGCGTCAGGTTGCTGGGACGCTCCGTCTCGAGCTTGCCCAGTATCGCGAGAAGGCCGCCTTTGCTCAATTCGGTTCAGACCTTGACCCTGCTACGCAGAAGCAGTTGGCTCGCGGTCAGCGCCTGGTCGAAATTCTGAAACAGGGCCAGTACATTCCGATGTCGGTCGAGAAGCAGATCGTGATCATCTTTGCGGGCACGCATGGTTATCTGGACACCATCCCGGCAGACAAGCTGCGCGCCTACGAAGACCAGCTCTTCTTGTTCCTGGAAAAGAAGTATCCGGAAATCACCAAGACGATCGTCTCTTCTGGAAAGATCGATGATGCGCTCCGCGCACAGCTCGAGTCGGCCCTGAAGGAGTACGCTTCGATCTTCACCGCTTGATTCGAGGACGCCCATGCCGAGTATCAAGGACCTAAAAAAACGAATCGGGACTGTGAAGAATACGCAGCAGACCACCCGCGCCATGAAGATGGTGTCGGCAGCAAAGCTGCGTCGTGCACAGGACGCGATTCTGGCGAACCGACCCTACGCCAAGCAGTTGAAGCATCTGCTCAACCTCGTTTCTTCACAGCCAAACATTAAGGCCGAAGGAAAGCTGATTGAGTCTGAAGGCGTCGAGACGGAGAGCCGGAAGATTCTTCTGGTCGTGGTCACCTCTGACCGCGGTCTTTGCGGAGGCTTCAACAGCAACGTGATCCGCGGGACCCAGCGCTGGGTCAAGAAGCACAGTGAACGTGGTCAAGTGCATCTGGCTTTCGTTGGCCGCAAGGGGCATGAGTTTTTTCGTGGTCGCAGGGATTTTGCGATGGACCAGTACTTCCCGGAGGCGGGAGGCAAGGTCACCTTCGCGAAGGCCCGAAAGCTTGCCGACGCGCTCATCGACAAGTTCCTAGGCGGGCAGTTCGATGAGATTCATGTGATTTACAACGAGTTCAAGAATGCCGTTTCACAGATCGTTCGCACGGAGCAGTTTCTGCCCCTGGCGCTCGACAGTACGGCGGGGGTATCAGACTCGGTTGCCCCGATGCTCATTGTGAAGCCCGCCACCCAGGCGATCTTTGATTCCCTCGTAGACAAGTCGTTCGCGACGCAGCTTTTTCGCATGCTGCTCGACTCCCAGGCGAGTGAGCATGGAGCGCGCATGTCTGCGATGGAGAACGCCACCAAGAACGCAGGGGGCATGATCAAGAAGCTCACGCTGCAGTACAACAAGCAGCGCCAGGCTGGGATCACGAAGGAACTGTTGGAAATCATCGCCGGAAGCGAATCGCAGAAGGCTTCGTAAGAAAGTTTTGAATTAAGGAGAAATGCAAATGTCTGCATCAACGAAGCAGGAAAACATGGGTCGGATCAAGCAGGTGATCGGTCCGGTCATCGACGTCGAGTTCGAAGGCGGCAAGCTGCCGGCCATTTATCAGGCACTGAAGGTCACCAACCCGGCAGTCAACGATCAGCCATGGAATCTGGTCATCGAAGTTGCCCAACATTTGGGCGAGGGCACCGTTCGTTGTATCGCAATGGACAGCACCGACGGCCTCGTTCGCGGGCAGGAAGTTCAGGACACGGGGGCCCAGATCTCTGTTCCAGTCGGCCGTGAGACCCTCGGCCGCATTCTGAACGTTGTCGGCGAGCCAGTGGACGAAGCCGGTCCTGTCGGCGCCAAGAAGACCTACCAGATTCACCGACACGCTCCGGCGTTCAAGGAGCAGTCCACGACGGTGCAACCATTCTATACCGGAATCAAGGTGGTCGACCTCCTCGCTCCGTATGCTCGAGGCGGTAAGATCGGTTTGTTCGGTGGCGCCGGCGTCGGCAAAACCGTTCTGATCATGGAACTCATCAACAACATCGCCACCCAGCACGGGGGCTTCTCGGTGTTTGCCGGAGTGGGTGAGCGTACCCGTGAAGGGAACGACCTGTGGATGGAAATGAAGGAGTCCGGCGTTCTCAGTAAGACCGCACTCGTTTACGGTCAGATGAACGAGCCGCCGGGCGCCCGCGCACGTGTTGCCCTCTCGGCTCTGACGGTTGCCGAGTACTTCCGTGACGAAGAGAACCAGGACGTGCTGTTGTTCGTCGACAATATTTTCCGCTTCACTCAAGCGGGTTCTGAAGTCTCCGCACTTCTGGGCCGAATTCCGTCGGCCGTCGGTTATCAGCCGACCCTGGCCACCGAAATGGGCGAGCTTCAGGAGCGCATCACCTCGACCAGCAAGGGGTCGATTACCTCGATTCAGGCGATTTACGTCCCTGCCGACGACTACACCGACCCGGCTCCGGCAACGACCTTCGCACACCTCGATGCGACGACCAACCTCTCGCGCCAGATCGCCGAACTCGGCATCTATCCGGCGGTTGATCCGTTGGCATCCACGTCGCGTGTTCTCGATCCGCAGATCGTCGGTGAAGAGCATTACCGCGTGGCACGAATGGTCCAGTCGATCCTCCAGCGCTACAAGGATCTTCAGGACATCATCGCCATCCTGGGAATGGATGAGCTTTCGGAAGAGGACAAGCTGCTCGTCGCCCGCGCACGTAAGATTCAGCGCTTCCTTTCGCAGCCCTTCTTCGTGGCCGAACAGTTCACGGGCCTGAAGGGTGCGTTCGTGAAGATCGAAGATACGATCCAGGGCTTCCGCGAGATCTGTGAAGGGAAGTATGATGACCTTCCTGAACAGGCGTTCTACCTGGTGGGTACCATCGAGGACGTTCTGGCGAAGGCCAAGAGCCTGGTGTGACCATGTTGACACTCAATGTCTTCAGTCCCGAGAAAAAGGTGCTGGAGGGTCGCCAGGTTTCGGAGGTGACTCTTCCTGGAACCGAAGGTCAGATCCAGATCCTGCCAGGACACGCCGCCATGGTCGGCGCCCTGGAGACCGGTGTGCTCTCTTACCTTGTTGAAGGGCAAGGTCAGGCAAGGGCGGCCATTTCTACGGGCTTTTTCGAAGTGTCTGAGGACCAGATCACCCTTACGGTTGAGACGATTGAGCTCAGCGGAGAAGTCGATTTGGAGCGAGCCAGGAAGGCTCAATCAAACGCCGAAAAGATGCTTCAGGACGCGAGCCTCGACGAGAGTCAGTTTCGTAAGTACGAGCTGAAGCTTCAGCGGGCGCTTGTTCGGCAGCAGGCCCATCAGTCCTAACTGGGCTGGGTCGTCCGGGCAAATTTAGCCGATTGCACGGTTTGGGCCGTGCCCTTTATTCTAGAGGGCAGGAACCCAGAGAAACCGATGGATGCGGCTCATTTGACGGCAATAAACGATCTTTCGCGTGCTTCCGCCACCGCACACTCGCGGTCGTGGGGGCGCGTCTGGACGTCGTTTGCCGCGGCCGCCTCCGCGGGTGCGTTTACGCTGGCCGCAGTCGGCGCGATCGAGGGTTGGGCCGCGTGGAAGTCGTGGTCTGAGACCAGCTCCATCCGACTGTCACTCCGTGCCGTTCAGTCGGTCACGGCTGCCCGATGGGCCCTTGCCACGTCCGTTGTTGAAGATCGGGGCAATGTCGTGCCGCAGGATCAGATCCTCTCGCAGCAAGCGGCCGCCCGAAGGGCTCCTGTGAGCGGGAAGTCGAATTGGATGGCGAGGCGTCCGTTGGCGAGATCCAGCGTTGCGAAGCACAACGTCCCTGGGGGCCGTGGCGTCAATTTGGCCCAGCGCAGCTTATTGTTTCGCCTGGCAGTCCGTCACCGTGTCAGCCTCCTTGCCGTGATGGAGGCCCCAGAACGTTCAGGCCCCGCGAGCCCAATGGGCTCAGAGCGCGCACGACGAGTAGCCAAGAGAGTACTCACTCCGAAAGCAAAGTTCGGTCACGTGGGTAGTCAGTCGGTTCGGGGGCCGGCGACCGAAGTTGCTGACACCTCGGTGCCTCCATCGAGTATCCAGATCGTCGCACCCATGCGTCCTGAAACGGGGCTACGAGTGACTCCCAAGGTTCCTGCCACTCCTCAAGGGCTCGCGCCAGAGAACGTGAGCGAGGGGTTTAGGCAGGAGACGACCGGAGGTCAGGTTGCGAATGCCGATGGGGCGAACCCCTCAGCCCGAGTTCACCGCGACACCGCTGGCGCGACCAAGCTTCGTCGGTACACGAAGCCCAATCGTGGGGACCAATGGCTACTCTCCGAGGGCCCTGCAGTGTCACAGGCAGACGTCCTGTACACACCCTCCAATGTCGCTGTTCCCAGGCACCTACCGAGTGGCCTGACTACTCACGAGCAGGCAGGCTCAGGTTCACAGCAGAATGCGATTCTCTCGGGCTGGATATCCAGTGGCGCTCGAGTATCGATTTCGAGTGCCAAGGCGCCAGTGAGGTACTTCTCGGTGGAGGGGCATGAAGTGTCCGAGAATTCCCCGGGAGAGAAATTTTTCGTTGCCGAGGGCGTTCGGCCTGGCGCGAGTGTGGCTCGAGCCGTGTCTGTGTCGAACGGTCAGACCGTCGCGGCGGCGGGAGTACCCGTGCTCGCCGGAAAGATGACTCAGGTGGACCTAAGAGCACTCGAACGGCGTTCTGCTCGGGGGGTGGTTCTGGACTCCCGTTCATCTCAGCCCCGTGGAATCGCTCATGCCGAAGTGCGTGTGGTGGGACTCCCGGACGTCGTTTCGATTACGGACGCCTCGGGGCGATTTGACTTCGGTCAGATCCCGGTGACTCGTGGTCTACCGGTGTATCTCGAGGTGCGCCTCGGCAAGGGGTTCACCCATCGATACGCCATGACGGCCGAGCAGCTCGAGCGGGGCGCCCCACTTTTCTATTTCTCGCCTCAACGGGTGGCGCGATGGCTTCAGTCGCTCGAGGGAGGTGTCAGTGAGAGCTCTGGCCTCATAGTCGCTTCGGTGCCGCGAGCCAAAGTCGGCCTTTCCCGCCCCGTTGCCATGACCCAAGGTTCGGCGACGGAGCTTGAGCCAGAGACCTATTGGCTGGATTCTCAGGATCAGCTTCATTCCCCTGGCCATTCGGTACCGGGAGAAGGTCCGTACGTTCAGTGGGTCGGCCTGAACCTCACCGGCCCATCGGCTCTGGTGGGGCTCCAAAGTCATCGAAATCGGTGGGTCGAAGCCCATTGGATGCCCATCTCGCCTGGAGTGGTCTCCGTTCTCAGCCCTTCCGAGTGAGAGACGTTTCTCGGCCGGCAAGCCGCTCGTTTCCTGGAGTAGAGCGTTTGGCCGTTTTCTGGAAGGGGGCCACCAGTCCGCTGAAGTCATCTTCGATGGCCGGCACCGAAATCCAGTAGCCAGAGGGAATTGCTGAGGCGCCGCTTTTGACGTCGGGGTTCAGGCGCCGCAACTCCATCTCGGAAACCCCAAAGGCAATGGCGAGTCGGTCCACTGCTGTTGTTCTGGGGATACGAACATACCTGACGGGCGATAGGGCCTGCGCCGGAGCCCCGCCGAATGCGACATCTTGGTAGTGATAGGCCCGCAGTAGCGCGAGGAACTCGGCGTAGTAGTTACGGCTGGCAAAGCCCAGCTTGAAGGGGACACGGCTTCGCGAACACTGAGAAAGAACGGCGGCAAAATTCGTCCGGTCCCGGTTTTTGAGGCGTGCCCACTTGCTATGCCCATGGTTGTAGGCGCCGATTGCCATGGGCCAGCTCCCCAGAAGACGAAAGTTGCGATTTAGCAGGCGTGCGGCAGCGACGGTCGATTTGATCGGGGACAACCGTTCGTCAAGCTTCCTGGTCTCATCAATGTGCAGGAACTCCCGCCCAGTCCTCGGCATGAACTGCCAGACGCCGGCTGCACCGGCATGTGAAACAGCGTTCCAATTAAAAGAACTTTCGACGAGCGAAAGCAGCACGAGTGAGGACGGAACGCCCATGGAATCAAAAATAGAACTCATGCGCTCGATGAAGGCCGACGATGACAGCAGGCCGACCATCACCTGATCACGCTGACCCCACTGGACCCTCAGGGCGCGTAACGAGTCCCTGGCCGAGTGACTATGAGGAAGTCCGCGACGGACACTCACGATGTGTTGAGCCAGTCTGCCCAGCTTCTTCCTGCCTCCGGCTCGAGACAGCTCCTCAAACGCGCGACGATAGTCGTGCACTCTTGCCTTAAGCGCATTGCGCGACGAGATTTCATAAGCAATCCGATTCCGACTGGTGCGGGCGAGCTGTCGAAAGTCCATGACTTCATAGACGACTTCGGGATGTTCCTCGTCGAAGAGGATGGCCTCCTGTGAGGAGTGCTTTGTATAGATCTTTAGCCAGAATGCTACCTGGGCCTCCATCGCGGCAGGGAGGGCTTGAAACTCGACCGGAAGCCGTCCGTCAGAGTCCTTGAGAAGACGTCGTTCGTGCTCGTCCGTCAGTCGTGAGTACAGGACATTCCACGGGGCATCGTAGCGGGTGCCGGGACTCTCTTCGACGCGATGATCGCTGGAAAGATTCCAGGCCGATGGTGTGTCGAAGGCCGCCCATGCCTGCGCGCCAGACATAGCGGCCGTTACGGTCAGAAGGCCGAGGAGTGAGGGAGAGCGGACGAATGGTCGACGCGAGAAAAACAGCATCAGCTTGAAGAAGAGCAAGGTCCTTGCCGTTGGCCTGTACTGAAATCTCTAGTCTTTTCTGGCGCAATAGAGCGGCAGGTGTCCAAACTTTAAACAGCTGAAATGGTATTGGTCGGCCGCGAGAGGTCTGGTACTTTTCTCTGGTGACTTCCCAATCTCAGTCCATGGCGCCGTCTGAAACTCCTCCCGGCTTTGATGAGGCGCTTTCGCGACTTCAGCAGCTGGTGCGTACGCTCGAGTCGGGTGAGCTCTCACTTGAGGACGCCCTCAAGGCGTTTGAGGAGGGCGTACGGATTGCCCGAGCCTGCCAGGGCCATCTGGCAGCTGCGGAGCAGCGTGTCGAGCAGCTCATACGTGGCGGTGATGATCGTACACATCCCGAGCTGGGACCATTCTCCGGCGACAAGGCGTGAAGAAGCGGCTGGACGTCTTGCTCGTCGAGCGGGGACTGGCATCCAGTCGTCAGAGGGCTCAGGCGTTAATCATGACTGGAAACGTCCTCGTTGATGATGTGCCCGTGACCAAGTCTGGCCAGACGGTATCAGAAGAATCTCGAATTCGTCTGCGCGCTCAGGATCACCCCTATGTCTCACGAGCTGCCCTCAAGCTTATTGGTGCGCTCGATTCGTTTCCGATCGTGGTGAGCAACCGAGTCGCTCTCGATGTTGGGGCGTCCACAGGGGGATTCACCCAGGTCCTGCTGGAACGTGGAGCCTCGCGTGTTTTTGCCGTTGATGTCGGCCACAACCAAATGGACTGGAAGATTCGGACCGATCCGCGCGTGAAACTGTTTGAGAAGACCAACGCGAGGTCGCTCGAAAAGGATTTAATCGGTGAGCAGGTCGATCTGATCGTCATGGACGTCTCTTTCATTTCGATCGTCAAGATTCTGCCGGCATTGATCCCGCTTCAGAAGCCTGGTGAAAGCGATTGGATCACGCTCATCAAGCCTCAGTTTGAGGTGGGCAGAGAAAAGGTGGGCGCGGGTGGGATCGTCGCGAATGACGAAGATCGCCAGCAGGCGGTGGCAAAAGTGACGGAATTCGCCTCCGGCCTTGGCCTATGTCGTCACGGCTTGATAGACTCTCCCATTGCAGGCACCGACGGAAACCGTGAACTTCTCGCCTGGTGGAAAAGCGGTCGGTAGCCAGTGACGCTCCGATTTCCCGACGTGACCCAAAACCCGCCAAGAAGGGGCAGGATGCTCATTCGAAAATGGAGTTTGAAAACGCTGTCGTCCGGCCTAGCTCTAGGCATGGTTCTCTCGGCGTGCTCGACTGCACGGCAGGTTCGCCAGGGGAACCCCTCCCAACCGCCCCTTCTCGAAGAGCTCGGACCCCCTGAGCCCCAAAGGATCTATGGGCCTGAGGCCGCGGAACGCAGTAGAGTCGTTGTTGTGATTGGCCCCGGGGTTGCCGGCGCCGTTGCAGGCGCAGGAGTGATCAGGGCGATCGAGGATATTGGACTCCGTATATCGGCAGTTGCCGGCACAGGGTTCGGATCATTTGTTGCCGCCGCATACGCGCGGGATGGCTCGGCCAACAAGATGGACTGGCTTCTGGTGCGGTTCAAGCCGCAGTGGCTTCACAGGTCTGACGGGTTCGCGGGCTGGGTTTCTGGAGGACGTCGATCTTCGGAAGGTCTCTTGACGGGTCTTCGCAAAGTGTTTGACGGTGCACGAGTGGAACAGGCGAAAGTTCCTCTCTGGATTTTTGGATCGAAGACGGCCGGACGGATTACGGTTCGAACTGAAGGGCTTCTGGCAGGTGAGATATGCCATCAGGTGGCGCAAGATGAAGGGATGGAGACCTGTTCTGGCGACGCAGGGCCAACGCGCGCCGAGGGTGACCCCTCGGAGCTACGCGCGGCGCTCGAATCATCAGGGTTTTTAGATCCCATCATTTGGGTGGTACCGCCCGGCAAGAGTGCTGAGAAAGAGGAGTTCTCACGAATGGTCGACACCGAGTCTCTGCCGGGTGATTTGAAAGTGGTTCCGAGCATCGAGGGGTTGGACCATTCCCTGCTCTCGAGGCGTTCGGAGATCGTCTACGCGGGCCGCCGGGAGGCTGCGGCCCGGTTGAAGCAGTGGTTATCGTCAGAAGGGGGAAACCCGTGAACCTCAAGCGGATTGCGTGGATTTTTCGGTCATTTTTCTTTCTCGTCGTCGCGGGAACGGTACTCGGCGGTCTCGTGATGGGGGGAGTGTTCTACTATTTTTCGAGAAATCTCCCCGAGATCATTACGGTTGAAGATTATCGTCCTTCAACCGTGACGCGCATCCTGGGTGGCGGGGGACGGGAAGAGGAGCTGCTCGGGGAGTTCTCCACCGAGCGCCGCTATGTGGTTCCCTACGAACGAATTCCTGAAGTCCTGGTTCAGGCGTTCATCTCAGCCGAAGATGACACGTTCTTCGAGCATCAGGGCATCAATCCGATCAGCATGCTGCGGGCATCGATCGTGAATTTCAAGGCGGGTCATGTCGTCCAGGGCGGCAGTACGATCACCCAGCAGATGGCAAAGTCGTTGCTTCTGACGCCGGAGCGTAGCTTTTCGCGTAAGTTCAAGGAGATCCTGCTGGCGAGCAAGATCGAGCGGAACTTGACCAAGCAGCAGATCCTGCAGCTTTACCTGAACCAGATTTACCTCGGCCGAGGCTCATACGGTGTTCAGGCTGCTGCTCTGAACTACTTCGGTAAGGATGTTTCCGAAGTCTCTCTTGCCGAGGCGGCCATTCTCGCAGGACTTCCGCAGGCGCCCGGAAAATACAGTCCGAACCAGAATCCAAAACGAGCGAAGGAGCGCCAACTCTATGTTCTTCGGCGCATGTACGAGAATCGCTTCATCACCCAGGCACAGATGGCCGAGGCGGCCGCACTACCGATCAAGATCCATTATGAAGTCGACATCAACCAGAAGTACGCGCCCTACCTGGTCGAGCACATTCGGCGGTATCTGCTCGAGCGGTACGGCGAGAAGGCCTTGTATCAGGATGGTCTGACGGTCGTCGTTCCGACCACACGGGAACTTTCGACAGCGGCCATGAGTTCGTTACAGGAGGGGCTACGCTCAGTCGACAAGCGCCAGGGTTATCGCGGGCCGATCAAGCGGCTGAAGAGCGACGAGGAGCGAGAGGAGTTTTTAGCCAGGGAGCGAGAAGCCTTGATTGCCCGGTCCGTGGGATATCAGATGTTTTTGCCCGATGGGCGACTGGATCCAGCCAGCGCCATTCGTGAGGCCGGCCATCAGGATGATCAGGATCTGCTTCGTGATAACGAAATCTATCAGGCCTTGGTGACGGCACTCGATGACCGCAAAAAGGTCGTCGAGGTAATGGTCGGTGGGGCACGCCTTGAGCTGCCCGTGAAGGAGATGTCCTGGGCCAGGTCGATTAGAGATGGCCGTCCACATGGAGGAGCGCCGAGTGTTCCATCCAAAGTGCTCTCAAAGGGCGACGTCATTCTAGTGCGGGCGCGGCAAGCAAACGAGGGGCGCTGGACGGCGACACTCGAGCAGGATCCACAGATTCAGGGCGCCCTGATCTCACTCGACACTCAGAATGGGGCCGTGCTCGGTATGGTGGGGGGCTATGAACACGCCAAGTCCGAGTTCAACCGCGCCGTACAGGCCACCCGACAGGTGGGCTCATCCTACAAGCCCATCATCTATGCAGCGGGAATAGAGGGGGGATTCACACCTGCAAGCCTGATCATCGACGCGCCCCTGACCTTTGAGGACAAGGAGCTGGGGAAGTGGAAGCCTGCCAACTTCGACGAAAAGTTTCATGGCGACACCACTTTCCGGCAGGCTCTCATCAAGTCGAGGAATGTGCCGACCATTCGAATCGTCCAGGAGGTTCAGATCCAGAAGCTCGTGGAATATTCCAAGCGTCTTGGGATGAACGCCGAGTTTCCGTTGGATCTTTCGTTGTCTCTTGGAAGTGTTACTCTCTCCCCCCTGGAGCTGGCCAAGGTCTACGCGCTTTTTCCGAGGCTAGGGAAACGGCTCAATCCCGTATTCTACACTGAGATTCGAGATCGTGACGGAAATGCTCTTGAGGAGGTTCCACTAAACAATATTCCCCCAACGATTGTTGCACCGCCGGTGGCCGATGGTGAAACAGCACAGACCCTTGAGGTGCCCGAGTCGGTCGGTATTACCGGTCGAAAGCTCGTCAGGCTTCCTCAGTATCCTCTCGAGACCGATCCCGACCAGGTTCTGGATCCTCGGGTTGCCTACGTCATGACTCACCTCATGACCGAGGTCGTGAATTACGGTACTGGAGCCGAAGCGCGGCAACTCGGGCGCGCGGTAGCGGGAAAGACGGGAACCACCAATGACTACTTGGACGCCTGGTTCAGCGGCTTCACTCCGAACGTCGTAACGGTAGTCTGGGTGGGGCATGACAACCAGACGCCGCTCGGTGCAGGCGAGACTGGTGCGAGGGCTGCTCTCCCGATCTGGCTCTCCTTCATGAAGGAGGCCGTGAAGCTTTATCCGGAGTCGGAGTTTCCCGTTCCCTCGGGAATCATCTTTGCTCCGATTGATCCGAATACCGGCAGGCGGCTGGAGGCAAACTCCTCGCGCGCCATTCGTGAGGCATTCATTGAGGGGACTGAACCAAAGCTTGAGGCGAACGGCCCATCCGGCCCGGCAGAAAGCACTGGTGATTTTCTTAAAGAAGACTTTCAATAGTCCCGAAGCGCCGATGTGGGGCGCAGAGGTGTAGTGCATTACAGGCAGGATCTAGGGTTTTCACTGGGGCTCCACGCCGCCATGTTCTTGGCATGCCTCATCCTGATCCAAAAGCGGGCAGCTGATACCATCCTCCCTGAACCGCTCTTGGTCGAGTTGGAAGCGCCGCGGTCGATCAAGCTTCGACAGGAGACCATCAAGCAGGTGGTGCGAACCCGGGCTGCAGACAATCAGCAGACTCCAGATGAGGGGGCCTTCCTTGGTGAACGTAACCAGCGCGTCGACCGCCAGACAGTCAGTGCGACAGGAGGCCGACAGGCGGGCGGGACAGCCAGACCTCGCGCGGACAAAAGAGGCCCCGATCTATCGCGATTCGGAATTCCGATTCTTCCAAGGGCCGTCCCAGTCCCGGGAGTGAATGCGCCTGGGGATTCGCGCCTGAGTGAGTACGTCTCTGGCGTGCAAGAGGGTCAGGAGACGGCGCTCAGCACGCGTGAGTTCGTCTTCTTTGGTTACTTCGAGCGAATTCGGGGCCGCCTCGAACATGCCTGGGAGCCGATTCTCAGGCAGCACTTATTGCGCCACTACAAAATGGGGCGCCGCATCGCCAGCGAGATGGATCATCGGACCCAGGTACAGGTCGTCCTGGATGCCGGTGGCAAAGTGGTTGATGTGGAGATCGTGGGGGAATCAGGATTGGACACTCTGGACTCTGCTGCCATCAAGGCATTCAACGAGGCAGGCCCCTTTCCTAATCCGCCGAGAGGTCTTTTCGACAAGGACGGGCGCGTTCGGGTGCGCTGGGAGTTCATCCTGAAGACTTGAGCCGGTCGAGACCTTCTTGAAAAACATAGTCGCGCCAGACCCCGTCAAGCGCACGCACCGTTCGAATCATTTCCTCAGCTGCGGCCACCTCACTGATGCCCTGACTGCGAGCCAGGTGTCGAATGGAGCTGAGCAGGGACCTTAGTGCGGGAGTATCCATGAGACGCTGGATCTCGCTCATCCAGTCGCGAGCCGGCTGATCGCGCGTGGAGACCAGCGCCGTATTAAATAGTCGAGCGAGATCGTCCATCGGCACGGCTCCTGCGGCGGCATTACCCGGAGGAGGGTTGAAAGCAGGAGGGGTGGCCGACTGGGGCTGCTGCCAGCCCATGTTGAAAGATCCAAACTGATTCATGCGAGGTGCCCGACCATAGCGGCACCTGTCCCGGATGCCTAGAGGGAAAGAGGCGATTTTTCGTCAAGAAAAAATTCTCTCTCCCTCGTGGCGACACCGACGGGGAGTTGGTAGAAGGCAGGCATGCAGAAGACCCCCTTCGTTGATCGGCACGTAGGTCCCCGAAATCACGATGTCTCCAAGATGTTGGCAGCCATTGGCGCCGGATCGATGGAAGAGCTGATTCAGGAGACGGTTCCTGAAGGGATTCGACTGCAGCGGGCACTCGAGCTTCCAGGCGCCTTGTCCGAGACGGAAGCGCTGACTAGGCTGGAGGGTCTCGTTGAGAAGAATGTGCAGGCCCGTTCCTATATCGGCATGGGCTATTATGACTGCGTCACACCTGCTGTCATTCAGCGCAACATCCTGGAGAACCCCGGATGGTACACTCAGTACACTCCCTACCAGGCTGAAATCTCGCAGGGCAGACTGGAAGCGCTTTTGAACTTCCAGACGATGATCATTGAACTCACCGGACTTCCGATTGCGAATGCCTCCCTTCTCGATGAAGGAACGGCCGCAGCAGAGGCAATGGCGATGTGCCAGGCGATTCAGGGAAAGTCGGAGAATCGTCCCTTTCTTGTTTCTTCGAAGTGTCATCCGCAGACGATCGAGGTCGTGCGGACTCGCGCCGTTCCGCTGGGAATCCCCGTGCAGGTCTCGGATCCCGCAACCTGGAATCTGGAATCCATCAAGCCCTTCGCTGTACTCGTCCAGTATCCGAATACGGACGGCACCATTGAAGATCCTCGAAAGATTTTCGATGAAGCGAGGAAGCTCGATGTACGCACGATCCTCTGCGCGGATCTGCTTTCGCTCGTGCTGTTGACGCCCCCGGGAGAGCTCGGAGCCGATGTTGCCGTGGGCACCACTCAGCGCTTTGGGGTTCCCATGGGCTTCGGGGGACCGCACGCGGCCTATCTTTCGACTCGCGATGAATACAAGCGGTTGATTCCGGGACGCATCGTCGGAGTCTCGCAGGATGCCGAGGGGCGCCCCGCAATTCGCCTGGCTCTCCAGACTCGCGAACAACATATCCGCCGTGACAAGGCCACCAGCAACATCTGCACGGCGCAGGTCCTGCTTGCCGTCATGGCATCGATGTATGCGGTCTACCACGGTCCGGAAGGCCTCAAGGATATCGCTGAACGAGTGAATCATTGGGCGCGGCGCCTGGCAGAGGCATTGACCAAGCTCGGCTATGGGCTGCAGTCGAATCAGTACTTCGATACCGTGCACGTGAAGCTCGGGGCAGTCCAGGCTTCTGCACTGAAGGCGGCGGGCGACGAGGCAAGGATCAACGTGCGCTGGCTCTCCGATCAGGAAGTTACGGTTTCGATGGACGAAGCGGTGACTGAGGACGAGTTTTTGCGTCTGGTCGCCGTTTTCGCGCAGGCGGCCGGCAAGCCGGCTCCCGATACCGCAGCCGCTGCGGGAGCGTCGATTCCCGCAGCACTGGTTCGAAAAGGGCCTGCGCTTCAACACCCGGTGTTTAGTCAGTACCACTCCGAGACGGAGATGCTCCGCTACATGCGCAGGCTCGAGTCACGCGACCTTTCGCTGGCGAATTCGATGATTGCCTTGGGCTCATGCACGATGAAGCTCAATGCGACGGCCGAGATGCTTCCGGTCACCTGGCCTAAAATCGCCAAACTTCACCCGTTCCTTCCGAGTGAGCAGGCGGTCGGTTATCACCAGATGTTCGACGAGCTCACGACATGGCTTGCCGAAATTACCGGTTTCCCGGGCGTTTCGTTGCAGCCGAATGCGGGCTCTCAGGGTGAGTACGCGGGGCTTCTGGTCATTCGCCAGTATCACCAGGCTCGCGGTGAAGCGCATCGAAACATCTGCCTCATTCCGAAGTCTGCCCACGGAACGAATCCGGCAAGCGCCGTGATGGCAGGCATGCAGGTCGTGGTGGTGGAGTGTGATGAGCAGGGTAACATCGATCTTGCCGATCTCAAGGCCAAGGCCGTCGAGCACGGGAAGAATCTTGCCGCACTCATGGTGACCTACCCCTCAACCCACGGCGTATTTGAAGAGGCGATCCGTGAGATCTGCTCGTTGATCCACGCGCAAGGCGGGCAAGTGTATATGGACGGCGCGAACATGAACGCGCAAGTCGCACTTTGCCGTCCGGGTGACTTCGGCCCAGATGTCTGCCACCTCAACCTCCACAAGACGTTCTGCATTCCCCATGGGGGCGGCGGACCAGGAATGGGTCCGATCTGTGTCGCGAAGCATCTGGCGCCCTTCCTTCCTGGGCACTCGATCGTTAAAACGAAGGCCTCCGCGTCGGCAATCGGTGCGGTGTCGGCTGCGCCCTGGGGCAGTGCGAGTATCCTTCCCATTTCGTGGATGTACATTGCCATGATGGGTGCCGAGGGGCTCAAGCGCGCGACGGAAGTGGCCATTTTGAGCGCCAACTACATCGCGCGTCGCCTCGAGCCGCATTATCCGGTGCTCTATAAAGGGGGCAGTGGACGTGTGGCCCACGAGTGCATTTTGGATCTAAGACCCATCAAGGCTGCGACCGGTATCGAGGTAGAGGACGTCGCCAAGCGACTCATGGACTATGGCTTCCATGCGCCGACGGTGTCGTTCCCGGTTGCCGGAACGATCATGGTCGAGCCGACCGAGAGTGAATCGCTTGCGGAGCTCGATCGCTTCTGCGACGCGATGATCGCCATTCGCCAGGAGATCGCCGAGATCGAGCAGGGTAAGGTCGATCGTCTGGTGAATGTCCTGAAGCTCGCACCCCACACGGCGCGCGTCGTTGCAGGAGATCAGTGGGATCGTCCTTATTCGCGTGAAAAGGCTGCGTTTCCGGCTTCGTGGACGCGTGACAACAAGTTTTGGCCGTCAGTGAGCCGCATCAATGCCGTTCAAGGCGATCGAAATTTGATTTGTGCCTGCCCACCGATGGATAGCTATCGGTAGGTCGGCGGATCACTTCAGGGTGGCGACGTACGCTTCGTACGCGGCGGCATCCATGAGTCCAGCTGCATCCTCGGACAGCTCCATCTTGATCATCCAGGCGCCCGCATGCGGATCGCGATTGATCTGTGAGGGATCATTGACCAGCGCGCTGTTCACTTCGACGACCTTTCCTGCCGCTGGAGAGTAGAGGTCCGAAACCGCCTTGATGCTCTCGACGACGCCAAAGGTCTCATGGGGCTTCAGTTCCCGGCCCACCTTGGGCAGGTCCACGTAAACGATGTCGCCCAGGGCGGATTGGGCATGGTCCGTGATTCCGACCGTGGCCATCTTGCCCTCGATCTTCAGCCACTCGTGATCCTTGGTGTATTTCAGTTCTGCGGGAAAACCCATGTTCAGCTCCTCTTGTAGAATGGGGTGGCGACGACTTCTGCGGCAACCTTGGCGCCACGGATGTCGACAGTAACTTTGGTTCCGATGGCGGAGAGGGCCTTCGGGATGAATGCGACAGCGATGGCCTGCTTCAGCGAGGGCGACTGCGTGCCGCTCGTGACTTCACCGATCTGCTCGGTGCCTTCGGCGCTGAAGATTCCGTAGCCCTGTCGGGGAATGCCGCGGTCGAGCATGTTGAGGCCAACCAGCGTGCGGGAGATTCCCCTCTCCTTTGCGGCGATCAGCGCCGATTTGCCGACAAAGTCGTTGGTCTTGTCGAGCTTGACGACCCAGCCCAGTCCCGCATCGAGCGGATGGATCTTGTCGTTGATCTCGTGGCCATACAGCGGATACTTCATTTCGAGTCGCAGCGTATCGCGCGCGCCGAGTCCGCAGGGAGTAAGTCCCATCGGCTTCCCCGCTTCCAGAAGTGCGCGCCACACCTCCGGACCCTTGTCCCACGCCGTGTAGACTTCAAACCCGTCCTCGCCCGTGTAACCCGTTCGGGCCAGAATGGCGGGCACGCCACCACATACTGTTCCTTCAGCAAACCAGTAGGTTTTGATCGAAGAAAGGTCGGTCTTGGTCAGTGTCTGAAGAATTTCAGCAGCCTTGGGACCCTGGATCGCGACCTGGGAATAGTGGGCGCTTTCATGCGTGAGGGTGCATCGGTAACCCTTGCGGGCCAGCACCGTGCGCATCCAGGCGAAGTCCTTGTCGTCATTGCTGGCGTTCACCACGACCAGGAACTTGTCCTGCGCGCGACGATAGATGATCAGGTCGTCGACACATCCGCCGTCGTCCTGGCACATGACCGAATACTGGGCCTGTCCCACGGCAACCTTCGTGACGTTATTGGTCAGAAGGTCGTTGAGGAATGACTCCGCATCCGGACCTTCGACGTGGACTTCTCCCATGTGGCTGACATCGAAGAGTCCGGCCGTGGATCTGCACGCCAAGTGCTCTTCCATGAGGCCGGTGTACTGAACGGGAAGGTCCCATCCGCCGAAGTCAATCATTCGCCCGCCGAGGCGGACGTGCTCGTCGTAAAGTGCTGTGCGTTTCGCCATAATTCAGGGATGTCGTACACTTGGGCCGCGGCCGGTGTCCAGCCTTGCCTGTGCCGCAGTGACGACGTTTTGCATCAGCATGTGGATGGTGAGTGGGCCCACGCCACCTGGAACGGGGGTGAGGCCACCAGCAACGGAGGGCATCTCCTCGGCGCGCACATCTCCGCAGAGCGAACCATCCGGCAGGCGATGAATTCCTACGTCCACGACAATGGCGCCGGGCTTCACGTGCTCTCGGCCGATGAATCGCGGAACGCCGGCGGCCACGAAGAGCAGATCCGCCTGTGAGGTGAGGGTCGTAAGGTTGGCCGTCTTGCTGTGGCACTGCATCACCGAGGCATCTGCATTGAGCAGCATGTAGCTGAGGGGCTTGCCAACAATCGGACTCCTGCCGACCACGCAGGCCAGCTTTCCGGCAACGGCGATTCCGTAATGCGCAAGGATAGCCATGATTCCGCGCGGAGTGCAGGGAGTCAGTGCAGGGATGCCGAGAGCGAGCCTGCCCACCAGCTCTGGGTGGAAGGCGTCCACATCCTTGGCGGGATCGATCCAGGACGAGACCTCAGAAAGGTCGTACGACCGAGGCAGGGGGCGCTGGATCAGGATCCCGTCCACCCCTTCGTCCTCATTGAGGGAGTCCACGAGAGTTTGAACATCTTGTGCCGGCGCAAGAGCTGAAAGGTGATGCAGGCGCACGGTGATGCCGAGACGTGAGGCTTCACGCTGCTTGCTCCGAACATAGAGGTGGCTCGAAGGGTCTTCTCCCACGAGAATCACGTCGAGTCTCGGTGCACGTCCGGAAGCTCGGGTGAACGCTGCAAGGCGCTGATCCAAGGCGGGAGCGAGGCTGTCGACGACGGCCTTTCCGGCCAAAATGAGCATTCCTCATTAGTGGCATAGTTGGGCGATTGCCTCAAGGTGCGAGGACCGCTCCCTTCAGGACGCGAGTCCTTCCA
This sequence comes from uncultured Bacteriovorax sp., assembly GCA_964432565.1. Classification (GTDB taxonomy): domain Bacteria; phylum Bdellovibrionota; class UBA1018; order UBA1018; family UBA1018; genus CAIOHW01. The sequence goes on along the minus strand of CAYSOA010000006.1, from coordinate 75,662 downwards.
ACTGGGCAGGAGTTGCCGGGTTAAGAGGAGCTTTTTTCCCATCCGGGCAGAAATTTCCGGGTGCTCGGAGAAATTTTCCTGAAAATCCTTCAGTTTTTTTGCGGCATGCCGATTGCCTTTACTTACCCCTGAGAAGGGGTGTTTCGTGGCAAGTGGAATTTGGACAGCAACCGCAGGAGCAGCCGCAAGAGCCCAGGCCGTGGACGTCGTCGCCAACAATTTGGCGAACGCCGACACGATGGGGTTCAAGAAGGATGAGCTGACCTTCAAGGAATATCTCGCTTCAAACGAGCGTGAACACCTCGCTGCCGACATCCCGCGAGGTCCGATCAGGGACAAAGACCTTTCCCCTCTGGATGGTCGCGACCAGTCCTTTGTCGCCGTCGACCGATCGGTCACCAATTTTCGACCAGGAAGCCTGCGCGTCACCAACGGAAAGCTGGACTTGGCGCTGGAGGGCCCTGGATTTTTTGAGGTCAGCACGCCTTCGGGCATTCGCTACACGAGGCATGGAAGCTTCAAGCTGTCTACGGATGGACGGTTGGTGACTTCCGAAGGATTCCCCGTGCTGACATCTCAACCCGGGGGGTTGGCCGCCCAAAACCCGAACACCGCGCAGCCACTCACCAACGCTCAGCCGGGCCAAGGAGGGCTCGAGACTCAAGGAGGAGTCGCGGCTGAGCAGGGTGTGGCGGGGCGGTTCGTCAATCTCCGGGATGCTGCCGGGAACGTCAGTATCAACGAGCAGGGAGAAATCTATGCCGGGGGTTCACTGGTTGGCCAGTTGTCGGTGGCCGAGTTCAACGACCCCAGAAGCCTGCGCAAGGACGCAGCCCTGATGTTCGTGAATCCGGATCCAGCGAATCTGCGGGAGTCTGAGCGCTCGAAGGTCCTACAGGGAGTGCTCGAAACATCGAACGTCAATCCGGTCGAAGAAATGACGGCCCTGATTCGAGCGAACAGGATGTTCGAGCACGACATGAAGGCACTGAAGACCTACGGCGAGCTGATGCAACGTGAAGCCAACGACATAGGAAAGCTCTAGTATGATTCGCGCACTCTCTTCAGCATCCACGGGCCTTGAAGCACAACAGGCGAACATCGAGCGCATTTCCAACGATCTGGCGAACGTGAATACCGATGGCTACAAGCGCGGCAGAATCGAATTTAAGGATCTCATGTACGAAACGATCGCCGAGCCTGGAGCCCAGCTGGGAGCGGCCACGCAGACCCCTGTTGGCATTCAGCAGGGGATGGGCGTTCGAATCGGCGCCAACCACAAGATCTATGAGCAGGGTCCGGCGCGAATGACCTATCACCAGTTCGATTTCATGATTGAAGGTTCGGGATTCTTTCCGGTGCAGATGCCCAATGGCGAGGTCGCCTACACGCGAACGGGGGCTTTCCATCGCGATCCCGGTGGCAGGTTGGTGCTGAGCAATGGTGCACGACTCCTGCCCGAGATCACGGTTCCCCCCAATGCCGCCGGCATCAGTGTCGCCGCCAATGGTGAAGTGAAGGCCGCACTTCCTGGGGGAGAAGAGGCCGTGATCGGACAAGTTCAACTCGTGACCTTCCTGAACGAGGAGGGATTGCTTGCTGCCGGTAATGGCATTGTGAAGGCCAGTGCCGCGAGCGGTGCTCCGCTTCAGGGGGTGCCCGGAGAGAACGGAATGGGATCCATCACCCAGGGAGCACTCGAAGGATCGAATGTGAACGTTGCCAACAGCATGGTGGAGTTGATTCAGACCCAGCGTGCTTATGAGATGAACACCAAGGTCATGAGCGTCGCCGATCAGATGATGGGCGCAACGGCGAATATCAAGTAGGGAGCGCGGTGGCTAGATTGATGAAAAAGTTTGTGACGAGCTTCATTTTGTTAGTGGCGCTGATGGCGCCCGACGCCGTTCATGCGTCCGTGAGCGAAGTCATCGCGAAGGCACTTTGCGATCATCTGGGAGCAGAACGAGCAGAGGTCATTGAGGTCCTGAGCATCCGTCCGGCCAGGCCTATCGATCAGGCAACGAGCGCGTCCATTATCGCACTTCGTGCATCTGGCGAGGCGCAGTTACTGGTGAGGGGGGCGCGAGGTGCCGAGAGGAATGAGGTCAGTGCAGAGTACCGCGTTCGGTATGCCGCCTGGGTCACGGGCTGGACACCCGTGCGCCGAGTTTCTCCGGGAGAGGCCTTGGCTGGAGACGTCCTTCAGCAGAGGCAGATCAATATCGCCGAAGGACTCGCCCATGAGTACCGGGGAGCCATTCTCACGGCGGCCACCGATCCCTCGGGGCTCGAAGCACGTCAGACACTGCTGGCCGGAGACTTCATTTCCACCGGAGCAGTCAAGACCGTCCCAGACATCAGGCGGGGAGACGCCGTGCCATTGGTGATTGTATCCGGCGGGGTGCGGTTGCTCGCACCGGCGACGGCACTGGAACCCTCTCGCTTCGACCAAAAGATCCGGGTTCAGTCTCTTAAAGGGAAGCGCGAGTTTTTAGGCGTATTGAGAAGCGGCCCGCGAGTGGAGGTGACACTGTGAGGCCACTGTCACGGAGGACCGCATTGAGGCCGGCACTGGGCCTTGCATTATGGATTGCTCTATCGGGCTGCTCGCAGGTTCTGGGCCAGCTCCGGCGCGACTTGAACGACGAGCAGGGACTGCACGGACCGACCGTGGGAGGCGCATTTCCCGAGGCCGGCTATCTGGAGGATGAGCGGTACCTCGGCAGCCGCGGCACGAGGTCGCCCGCGTCCAGTCGTGAAGAACCTTACCTTCAGTCCGACGTAGAGGAGCGAGGCGCTGCTGTCGAGCCCGGACTCGGGGGGTCAGAGTCCGAAAGTCTGGAAGATCAACGAAGCCAGAGGCCGAGTCGAGCCCCTAGACGGCTCACGAAGAACGACTTCATTGACCAGGCAGTCGACTCGGGTTCACTGTGGTCCTCTGGTGGCGAGGCCAACTTTTTCTTCTCGAAGAATCGCGCCAGAAGCCCGGGGGACATCATTGCGATTTCGGTTGAATCCGAAATGCTCAGAGATATCGCCTCGGAGATCAAACGGACACTGACCAGTGGTGAGCGTCGTCGGGAACTGGACCTTCTGGAGTTCGGCCGCGCGCAGCCTGGAGCCGCTGAAAGCGCCCCGGCCAGAGCGGATGGCGGAACGGCGGCGAATGCTCCAACCGACACCAGCTATTCTGCGGTCGACCTGGTTCCTGTGATTGGGGTCAAGTCCGGAGACTCCTTCCTTGCCGAGATCGTCGAACGATTCCCCAATGGGAATTATCGAATTCGCGGAAGCAAGCGCATTCCTTATCGAAACACGACCAAGCTCATGACCGTCATGGGCATCGTTCGCGGTGCCGATCTCGGGGCCGACGAGACGATCTCTTCAGGAAAAATTTATGAATATCGACTTGAAGCCATTCGCTAGGATCACTGCCATGTTCGCCCTCTTCGTGGCGGGTATTGCCTCGCAGGAGGCCGGTGCCGCTCGACTGAAGGACATTGCCGCAGTCAAAGGTGTGCGGGAGAATATCCTGATCGGCTATGGGATCGTGGTGGGTCTGAAGGGTACCGGTGATTCCGGCGCCGATGTCACCGGGCAGTCCCTCTCTCGTCTCTTCGGAAAACTTGGCCTGGATATTCAACAAAATGCGAGTATCAAGTCGAAAAATGCAGCTGCCGTGATCGTTACGGCAAAGTTGCCGCCATTTGCTCGTTCCGGAAACAAAATTGATGTGAGTGTCAGTTCGATCGGAGACGCTTCAAGCCTCGAGGGGGGTGTGCTTCTTGTTACCCCGCTCCGGGCGGGAGATCAGAATGTCTATGCAGTGGCCCAGGGTAGCGTGAGTATCGGCTCGATTGCTGACGGAACGACGAAGAATTTTCCAACCGTAGGTCGAGTTGTTTCCGGAGCAACGATCGAGAAGGACCTCGAAACAAACTTTTCGGGGAAGAAGAGCTTTCGACTTTCGTTGCATAATCCCGACTTCACAACGGCGGCAAGGGTCGCGGTGACGATCAACGGCGAGCTTGGCGGCAAGTTTGCGTCCGCACGAGACAGCGGCACGATCGATATCGTGGTGCCCTTCAATTACGAGGGCAATACGGTGGAGCTTCTGGCGTTGCTGGAGAACATGATGGTGAATGTTGACGGCAGGGCCAAGGTGGTTCTCAATGAGCGCACCGGGACGGTCGTCATGGGCGACCGGGTGACCCTGAGTCCGGTTGCGATTTCCCACGGAGACCTGACCATTCAGGTTGCCGAGGCTCCCGCCGGATCGCCTGCGAGGTCTCTCGCTGAGATCAAGGGCGCTGCCAGCGTTTCGGACCTGGTGAAGAGTCTGAACGCTCTCGGGGTCCAGCCGAAGGACCTCACAGCAATTTTTCAGACCCTGCGTGAAACAGGCGCCCTTCAGGCGGATTTGGAGGTCTTGTGATCACATGGAAGGATTTTGTTTTGGATGATCGGTTTGGAGCCCTGTTATCGACTGGTTCGATCACGGTGGTTTCGAGAGAAGGCGCGGGTGGGGCATCTGTCATGGACGATGGAGCCGGCACTCAAATCCAGGAAACAGGACAGGTACGACGGCCTGCTAGGATGGCGGGTGAGTCCAGTCTTGAAGTCATTGCCGCTGACCCCAAGGAAGGGGGAGCCGCATCCGCGCCACTCTGTATTTTTGAAGGGAGCCGAGCGTGAAGTTGGGGATGCCCGCCGTCGCACCCCAGCGGTCCATGGATAGCGCGGCGACACCCACTCGTCGCGATCCGGTGGTTGATTGGAATCGCGTGAGTCCCGAGGTGAGGCAGGCGGCCGAGGGCATGGAGACCATGTTTCTCGACTACCTGATGCAGACCATGAGAAAGTCGGTGCCGAAGAGCGATATGAGTTTGCGAAACCAGGCGTCAGAAATCTATCAGAGCATGCTGGATTCTGAGTATGCGCAGCGCGCGGCACGAGCCGGAGGTGTTGGACTCGCGGAGCAGATCGTTGCCTATCTCGAACGTCCCAGATACACTGAAGAGGTAGTTTCCCGCGGTACAGGAGGTACCCATGAAGATTCAGCCCAATAGTAGTCAGGCAATTCAGAACCGTCCCTCAACAACCGAATCCGCATCGTCGGCGTCATCGGCTCGCAGGAGCAAGCCGATGGAAATGGGGCGGGTGGACCAGGCAGGGGTCGTGGATCCAGGTGCTGCAAAGACCGAAATCTCAGGAAAAGCGAAGGAACTGGCACACGCCAAGGATGTCGCCAGCCAGACACCCGACATTCGCGAGCAGAAGATTGCGGAGATCAAGGCGAGGATTGCAGCAGGAAAGTATGAAGTGAATTCGAAGGCTATCGCGGATCGAATGGTCGACGAGCATCTCACATCCAGTATCGGATAACGGACTTTCAGGTTGTCCCGCATGATGCGGGGAGTGGTGCGATCAGGAGGATTGCAACATGGAACTGGCGACGGAGAAACTTTCCGAGCTTCATGGACAGCTTCAACGGCTTTTGACGCTTCATCGGCAGCTTCTTGAGGCGCTGCGTGTGGAGCGAGAGGCACTGCTCTCGGCGGACTGCAGGCGAATTCAAGACTGCACATCTGAAAAAGAGGGCATCCTTCATCAGATTTCGATCCTCGAGCAGGCGCGTTTTCGTTCCTCGAACGCACTCGGCGACCGAGATCTGGCTGCGATCATCCTCGCTGCCCAGGCGATCGATCTCAAGCTTTCTGACCAGCTTCAAAGTGTTCGTAATGCGCTTCAGCACCTCATTCAAAGAATTCGAGAGCAGAATGATGCCAATCGACTGCTGGTCGAAAACTCAATCGAACACGTGATCCAGATGAAGAAGAACATCCTGGGAGAGGCGGTTCCTCGAGCCGGAACCTACTCGCCCTCGGGCCAGGCCAGCCATGCACCATCCCAGGCGCGCCTGCTGTCGACGGAGATATAGGGAGTACCACGATGGGAATGACGGGCCTGCTTCATATTGGAAAGTCAGGACTGTCCGCGGCACGGGCGGGAGTATCGACTTCCGGCCATAATATCGCCAACGCCAACACCGAGGGATACAGTCGGCAGAGAATTCAGCAAAATGCGACGGCCACCGATGGCACGGATCGGGGCCGAGTCACGCTGGGTACGGGCACTGAGGTGAGTCGTGTTGAGCGCATCAACAATGACTACATTGAGAAGCAGATCAGATCCTCTGGTCGGGATCTCGCGTACTCGGAGGAGCGCGAGGTCCTGCTTCGACAGACCGAGGACATCTTCAACGAGATGAACGGAGACGGACTGAACCGGGTGATGGCAAGGTTCTTCAATGACTTCCGGCAGCTCTCGAATGAGCCCGAGAACCTCGCTCTGCGAGAGGCGATTCGTGAGTCCGCGCAGTCGATGATCAACGACTTCAAGCGAATGAAGAGCCAGCTCGATGATGTTCGGTCCCACATCGACAGCCGCATTGAGGGGAATGTTCGCGAGCTGAATCAGTTGGCGTCTGAAATCGCCGAGCTGAACGTTAAGGTTCGCCAGGTGGAGATTGCCGGCGGGTCCCCCAATGACCTGCTCGACAAGAGAGATCTCGCATTGAAGAAGCTGGGAGCCATCGTTGATGTGGGCTCATATATCGACAAGGGCAATGAGATGATTGTCGACATCCGGGGACTTGGCCCCTTTGTGACCGGTGGGGCGGCCGAGAAGCTTTCAACCTTGAGAACGCCTGCAGAGGCCGACGGAAAGCGCGGCAACACGGTGGACATCTATTCGGGAGGGGATGGCGGGCATCCGGTGACTTCGCGAGTGGTGACCGGAAAGCTCGGCGCACTGCTGAAAACTCGGGATGCGACCCTCGCCACGCTCGAAGAGAAGATGAACACGATCGCCTTTGAGCTGGCCCGCTCAGTGAACGAGGTTCATCGCATGGGTTTTTCGCGGGAGGGGGGAACGCAGATCGACTTCTTTCGTCCGATTGACTCGATCTCGAGCGCGGCGGAACAGCTTGTGCTTTCAGACGCGGTTCAGCTGAATTCTGGGAATATTGCGGCAGCCGGGCAGCCGGATGCCCCCGGTGACAATCGTGTGGCCCTCGCGATTGCCGGTCTTCAGAGTGTTGCCTTGATGGAAGGGGGGCGAGCGACTTTCGATGATTTCTACAACAGCATTGTTGGCGAAGTGGGTGTCGCGGCCAGTCGGAACCGAGCAGAAGTCAACCAAAACAAGGATATCATGACCCAGCTCAGCAAGATGCGCGATCAGATCAGTGGCGTCTCGGTCGACGAAGAAACCACACAACTGATGCAGTATCAGCATGCTTTTGATGCCTCCGCACGGGTCATTCGCGTCGCTGACGAACTGATGAAGACGGTGCTGAGCCTGAAGGATTAAGGGGTGAGTGGTGAGAGTCACTGAGAACATGAACTTCGAAGCGTCGCGAAACACCATGGGGCGCGCCCGCGGACGCATGAACCAGCTTCAAGAGCAGGCGTCGACGACCAAGAAGCTACTGGCCCCGTCCGACGACCCCGTTGCGGCGGGTAAGTTGCTATCGATGAGGACTGACAAGGTGAACAACGACCAGTTTTTGATGAATGCTAAGCTTGCCGAGAGTTTTCTGATGAACTCCGAGCAGGCGCTGTCCGAAGTGTCAGAGATCTTGGTGAGGGCCAAGGAGATTGCCATTGGCCAGAGCAGTGGTGCGAGCGCTAATCCCCAGACCCGTCTGGCCGTGGCCGAGGAGGTCAGTCATCTTTATGATCAGGCCATCGCCGTGGCTAATCGCCGCATCGGAGATCGGTACCTGTTCGGGGGCTTCAAGACCACTCAGCCCCCGTTTTCCGCCGACGGAGCCTATCGCGGTGATGACGGACAGATGATGATCGAAATCACGAAGGACGTTTACCTCGGGGTGAACGTCCCCGGGCGCGATGCCTTCAACACCCGGCCCAATGCGGCGCGCCACGAGCGCGGGTCTGGCATTCAGGAGGAGCTGCGTGCACCCGCGAATGAATCTCAAAACGTAAATGTTTTTGATGAGTTGCAGTCGCTACGTGTGGCGCTCCTCTCGGGTTCGTCGGAAGCGGTTCGGGACACCCTTGAGAACCTCGATGACCTGCACTCCAGGGTGACCGCAGTGCGATCGACGATGGGCTCGCGTCTTCAGGGCGTTACGATGGCCGGGCAGTCTCTGGAGCGGCAGAACGTGACTGCCGCAGAACTGACTTCGACGCTGGAGGATGCCGATATGGCGCGCGTCATGTCGGATCTCGCCCGCGAGGAGACGATCTTTCGAGGCACTTTGGCTACGTCACAAAAGTTGATTCAACCGACTTTGCTTGATTTTCTGAAATAACGAGAGGTTGCCAGAGCATCCCGCTTGGTCTATACCGGCGGGTGGTAATGGAAGACCGCCCATTACGGCCACGCTCGGGGCCGATATCAGGAGCATGAGGTAACAAGAGGTTATGCTAGTTCTCACCCGAAAGCTGGGCGAAAGCATCGCAATCGACGATCACATCAAGATCGTTGTCGTTCAAATCAAGGGCAAGCAGGTGCGACTGGGAATTCAGGCGCCCAAAGAAACCAAGATTCATCGCGAAGAGGTGTATTCCGCCATTCGAGATCAGAATGAACAGGCCGTGAACAGTCCGGCAGCCATTGCCCAGGTTTCAAAGATTCTGAAAGGGTAGTTGGCATCCGGAATTTTTTCAGGTTTGATGAAGGCTGGGAAGAGTTCCTTCAGCTAGTTGAAGGATGAGCTCGGACAGAGTTCGGTATTCGGAAAGCCGCTGCGGCGGGTGCCAGGGGGTGTGACGTGATCATCGAAACAGGACGTTTTGGTCAGCTCACCGTAGGAGAAGACGAGGTCATACATATCCCTCAGGGAATCCTCGGCTTTCCCAATGACACTCGCTATTGCCTTGTCGATCTGGCGGATGACACCCTGATTCTTTGGCTTCAGTCGCTGGATCATCCGAACGTCGCATTTCCAGTTCTCGAGCCGAAAGTCTTTCGCTTGGATTACGCCGCTCGACTGTCGGCACAGGAGCTTCGGGAGTTGAAGCTTCAGAACGTGAATCAGTCGGCCGTTTTGAGCATCCTGACCATTCCCGAAGATGTGGCCCAAATGACGGCCAATTTAAAAGCCCCTCTGGTCCTCAATCTCAAGGAACAGATCGGCAAACAGGTTGTGCTTCAGGAGAATGAGTATAGCGTCAAGCACCTGATGTTCAAGGAGCTGCGAGCACATCTCCTGACCATTGGTGCAAAGGACAGAGCGAGTGCTGCGGCGATCGAGGCGCAGCCCTCGGTGATTTCGATTCGGGACATTCCACCGTCTTTGACGGTCAAGCCCCTCATGGCTTGAGTCACGTGAGAGCCGGAGGTGCCTCTCTACCGGCGACCGTCGCGTGACATCTCCAGATAAGAGCGGGCCTCTCGGTTTGTGGCGTCGGCCTTGAGAACGGCTTCCCATTCCAGCTCAGCGTCGAGCTGGTTGCCCTGACTGTAGTGCAGCAACCCCAGTTGAATGCGCGCCGGAGTAAATGAGGGCTTCTCATTTCGCAGTTGCTCGAGCTCCTGCATGGCCCGACTCACATAGCCTTTTCTGGAGTAAGCCTTGGCCCTGCGGATTCGAATCTCCAGGCTTCCAGGGTCCAAGCTTGCGGCCTTGGAGTACTCCTCAATGGCCTCGTCATACCGACGGTATCTGAAATAAAGATCGGCGAGCTCCAAATGCTTGACCGCAAACTTTCGGTCCACTGAGCGCTCGGATGCCGACTGCCGATGGGCCACGGCCTGGTTGGCCTGCTCAAAAACCTGCCTCGCATCGTCATACCTGCCGATGTCGTTCAGCAGAACCGAAAGACAGATCGCGGCGTCCGTGTGCCGGGGGTCCAGCTCGAGAGTTTTCTTCAGCGAGGCGACCGCGGGACCCAGTTTTCCCTGAAAATACTGGGAAACGCCCAGCAGATAGTGGCTGTCGGCACTTGCCGGATCGCGTCGGGCCTGGCTGAGCGAGGCCTGCTCCGCCTCGCTCCAGCGCTTCTGGGCCAGAAGAGACTGAATTTGCGAGTCAGGAGAGTTTTGGGTGCTATTCATCGGGACCTCATCTCCTCTAGGGTTTTCCTGGCAGTCCGGGCGGTGGGTGTGTGAGGAAAGTTCTCCAGCAGAGACTCCAGACGGCTGCGAGCGGCCTTTAGCTGTCCCTGTCGACGATAGAACTCGGCGACATAGTTCTCCTTCCTGGCAAGAAGGTCTTCGGCTTCAAGAAGGTCCTTTTCTGCATCCGGGCGAAGTGGGTCGGAGGGAAAGCGTCGAAGAAACTCACGGTAGGTGGCCACGCTTCGGGTTGCCGAACCCAGGTCTCGTGCGACGTGTGATGGAGAATCCTTGAAGTAGCTCTTCCCCGCGCGAAACAAGGCGTACGAGGCCTTCTCGTGTTTTGGATACAGATCCCTGAACGTCTCGTAGGCGGAGGCGGCTTCGGCAAAGGACTCCTGCAGAAAGTACACATCGGCCAGTCGTAGCTGTGCAAGCGGTGCAAATTGGGAGTAGGGAAATTTGTTGCGGATCGTCTTGAGGTGCTCGGTAGCCAGCAGATAGTGATCACTGGCGATTTCCTCCTCGGCCTGCTTGAAGAGCTGACCGGGATCGTCCTCCTGTACCGCCACGCTGGAGCAGCCGAGCCCCAGGGAGAGCAGAAGACCGAGGCCGAGTGCGTGCCGTCGCCAGTGGGATGATGAGTGACTCATGGTTCTCGTGTAGTCGAAGGTGGTTCCAAGAGCAACACGGCCGAGGCTGGGGCCCATCCTGACAGCTCACTCGTCGCGCGAACTCGAAGCCAGTCCTTGTTGCGGTCCAAAATTCGAAGCTCGGCACCCGGCACGACGGTGCCGAGAGAGATAAACTCCTCGGCCGGTCCACTTCTCAGGGAAATCTCCACCGCGGCGCGCGAACGCGGAAAGCGGCTCCCCAAGAGATGTCCTGCGGCGGTACCGGCTGCAATGAGCCAAGCAATCAAGGCCGTTCGCAGCATTCGGTGTGAGGAGCGTCGGCCGGTGGCTCCCCTTCCTTTTGGCGATGAGCGGAAGGATAATACGAGTGCAGTCACCGCAAGCAGTCCCTCAATCGGGGCGAAGTAGGGGCTGTCGACGGCCGCTTCTAGTGGGCTGGAGGAGCGTTCGAGGCTTCCTGATCCGTGCTTCCGTTCAGCAAGCTCTCGTGCAAGTCGCCACGTCGCTTCACGCTCGGTGGTGGTGCCGTCCCTGAAAATGGCCACATCCAGATGGGCAAACGCCTCGTCAGCGCGGTCCGACGCGAGAAGAAGTTGACCCAGAGTAAAGTGGTAGTGCCCAGCATGAGGACTGGATTCAGGAATGGGGTTCTCGAGGAGTGACTTTAATGCGCCTTCCGCATCTCCCTTGCGCGCCATGAGTACAGCCTGGCGAATCGTTTCGGTTTGCGGGTTGGCCATGACGAAGTTGAGGCTAGCCAGCGGGATGGTGTCCTTGCAACAAAAATAAGCCGATGATATTCCAGTAAAATTCGAGAAAGCTCGCAAGGAGGACAAGCATGGAGCATGGACGAACCGAGGCGACCCACCTGACCCGCTCCCCGGACTTTCAGAAGGCCGTTGACCAATTGGTTGAGGTCATCGCCAGAGGAAGTTCCAGGCTCCAGGGCGTCCGTTCCGCAGCATCACCGGAGCTGTCAAGCCGTCTCAAGATCTCGCTAGATCAGTTCCAAAAGGATCGTGGCCGGGAGCTCTTCTTTCCTTTCCTCGCCTCGGGTCTGGGTAACGGCCCCTTCGTTGAGCTCGAGGACGGCAGCATCAAGTACGACATGATTACCGGCATCGGAATTCACTTCTTCGGGCACAGCCATCCTGAGCTCGTGAGGGAGTCACTACTCGCCGCAGCCTCTGATATCTACCAGGGAAACCTGCAGCCTGGGCACGAGGCACCCGCATTGCTGCGAGCCCTTATATCGCGCGTTGAGACGACCTCTCGGCTTCGCCATGGCTGGGTCACGACCTGCGGAACGATGGCAAACGAGATTGCCCTCAAGATCATTCGCCAGAAAAAGTTTCCGGCCAGCAAGGTCATTGCCTTCGAGCATTGTTTCTCGGGTCGCTCCACGGCGATGCAGGAGATTACCGACAATGCGAAGTATCGAGAAGGTCAGCCGGTCTATGGCGAGGCCCTTTATGTTCCGTTCTTTCAGGCGTCTCTTGGATTGGATGGCAGCATTCAGGCCACGGTGACGGCCCTTGAATCTCATGTCGCTCGCTATCCCGGAAAAATCGCGGCACTGATGATTGAGCCGGTCCAGGGGGAGGGGGGGTTCAACTACGCACCTCGTGAATACTACGTCGCCGTCCTAGATGCCGCCCGCAAAGCAGGGCTGGCAATCTGGCTGGATGAGATTCAGAGTTTCGGACGAACAGGAGAGCTTTTTGCCTTCCAGACGTTCGGATTGCAGGAATATGTTGATGTGGTGACGGCCGCAAAGATGCTGCACGCGTCGATCGTCCTCTTTTCGGAGGAGTACAATCCCAGGCCAGGCCTTGTCGCAGGTACCTTTTCAGGAACCTCGTCGAGCCTGAGGGTGGCGAGACGAATCGTCGAGCTTCTTGATGAGGGATATCTTGGCCCGAAGGGGAGGATTGCCGCACTCTCGCGACGGTTTTCAGAGAACCTGGAAAAGCTGGCGACCGGTAACTGTCGCGGGCTCATGGGTGAGCGCCGCGCTGTCGGCGGGATGATTGCATTCGAGCCTCTTGGGGGAACTCTGCCGGAGGTCAAGGCCATGCTCATGGAGCTCTTTGAACTGGGCGTGGTGGCGTTCTACTGTGGGCATGGGCCCTATCTCGTTCGCCTGCTGCCACCATTTGGCGTGATGACCGAGTCGCAGGTGGATGAGGTTTGTGGCCTGATTGAGAAGGCGTTGTTGAAGACGGGGGGGCGGTCCTAATGCGTCGCTTTCTGGAAGAAGCGGTCAGGCTGCTCTCGCTGCGCTCGGTAAGCGGTGACGGAAATGAGTCGGCAGCAAATTTCATGGCGGACGCCATGCGAGTGCGCGGCCTGAAGGCTCAATTGCAGCAGGTCTCCCATTCGTTCGAGGGCCTGTCAAAAAGGCAGTTCAATGTCATTGGAGTCTCGGGCGATCCCCTGGTGGATCGCAAGACCCGAAAGGGGCTTCTCCTGATCTCCCATTTGGATACTCCCGAGCCGGGGCGTCCTGAGGCGTGGACCGAGACGGGTGGTGACCCTTATCGAGTGCAAGTGAAGGATGGCCGAATCTTCGGAGTCGGTGCCGCGTCGGCCAAGCTCGACCTGCTCTGTAAGTTGTACGCGGTGGATCGATTCAAGGAACGCAAGCTTCGTATGCCGATCTATCTGGTCGGGACATGCGGTAATAATTTCGGGATGTTTGGAGCGCGCTATCTGATCAAGTCGATGGCGCTCAATCCGAAATACGTGATGGTCGGTGAGCCCACAGGGCTCGCTTTGATGGACTCTCACAAGAGTTTGGACGTCTTTCGGGTTTCGATTGGATACACCCGTTTCTCGCGGGACGCTCGCGGCTTCAATCGCCAGGTTTTTCTTGAGGCATCGGGCAGGGTTGCCCATGGCGCCCGGCCCGACGAGGGTATCAATGCGATTCTTCGCCTGATGGAGCTCGTACGGAGTGCTCAGGATGCGGGTTTCGAGTTTCGCATGACGGAGTTTTTCGGGGGGTGTTCTCCCACGCAGGTTCCTGATCGGGCCAGAACGCAGCTCTTCCTGACGTCGCACCAGCTCGAGGACTTCAGGAACTACTTCGAACAGTATCGATCACAGGCCGGAGGCAACGAGGCATTCTCGGCAGAGCTGGGGGGCCTCGGGGAAACCGGTGTTCAGTTCTTTCCTGAAGCCGTTTTTCCCGCTATGTGCGATGTTGTCGCGTCTTTTGGCGAGCTTTCGGCAGAGCTAGCCCAGTTGTCACATCCGGGCTTTGATCCGGCGGCTGCGACAATTAATTTCGGAATGATCACGGAACGCCCGGGCTTTGTCGATCTGCACTTTGACCTGCGCCAGCTTCCTGATGGCAACCCCCAGCAGATCGAGCAGCGACTTCGCGATATGATTCGGGGGCTTTCCTCCCAGTATCCGGGACTGAACATGGCGGTATCCCGAGAGCGTTCGAACCCGTCATTGGTGACGCCTTCCGGGTCTTCGTTTGTCCAGCTTTGTCGGGGAGCGCTTGTTGACTGCGGACTTCCAGTCGAGGGTCTTTCGCGCGGGGGGTCGTTCTCGTCCGAGGCGGCGCATTTCTCTGCGTCTGGCTACGAGGCGTTGGCCTTCGGGCCCGGCGATCCCGCTTGTAATGCGAAGGCACCGAATGAACATACCCGCCTTGATCACCTCGAGCAGGCAATTGCATTCTACGAGAAGCTGATCGAGAGGGTCTGCTCATGATCCTGCTTCGGGAGATTCAGGAGCGCGACCTGGAGTCACTGGAGCGTCTCGCGAGGATTCCCGGGTTTATCAATCTTCAGGCCGACAGGGACTTTCTTCGTGAGCGGATCTCCCGGTCTTCGGCCTCCTTTCGTGCTCCACTTCGTAGCGCTGGCTCGAAGAATGATGACTCGAAGTACCTCTTCGTGGCGGAGGAGCTCGAGACGGGGCAGATCCTGGGAACCTCCATGGTGGCGGCCCAGCACGGAACCGAGGCGGCCCCCCATTTCTACTTCGAGGTGGGGAGTGAAGAGAAGTTCTCGAAATCCATCGGGACGGGTTTTATCCATGGAACGCTGAAGCTCCGTTACGACACCAATGGTCCGTCCGAGATTGGTGGCCTGGTAATGGATCCGCAGTTCCGCAACCATCCCCAGAAGGTGGGAAGGCAGATTTCGTTCGTGCGATTTCTTTATATTGCCATGAACCGAGAGCGGTTTCGTCGCAACCTGCTGGCGGAGCTGTTGCCTCCCCTGAATCAGAACGGCCTCAGTCCGCTCTGGGAGGCAATCGGACGGCGCTTCACGAACATGGACTACTGGGAGGCGGACCGCCTCTGTCAACAGGACAAGGAGTTCATTTTCTCGCTGTTTCCTGCCGGCAAGATTTATACGACGTTCCTTCCTGCAGAGGCGAGGAATGCCATTGGCAAGGTGGGAAAGGATACCGAACCCGTCCTGCACATGCTCAACAAGATCGGCTTTTGCTACAAGAACCAGGTCGATCCGTTTGACGGAGGGCCGCATCTCTGGGCGAAGCGCGATGAGCTATCGCCCATCAAGAACTGTCGCAGACTTCGCTATCGACCGAGTGCCACCGACGAAGTGCCGGATTCCGCCGTGCCCGGGCTGCTTGCGCCTACGCGCCAGGATACGGGCGCCTTTCGCGCCCTGCACGGCCTGGTGCGGACGTCTACAGAGGCTGCAGAGGTATTTTTTCCTGGAAGCGATGAGCGCAGCCAGTTTGAGAGTGTGCTGGGTGTTTCGCAGGGAGATGAAGTTGTTTTCATGCCCTATTACTGAGGAGGAGCCATGTTTCACGGAAACTATATTCAGGGTGAGTTTGCGTCGGTCTCTTCTTCGGATCGTAGCGGTTCCTGGGAGGCACTCAGCCCGGCCGACCAGAGAGACCTGCTGGGGACCGTCGACTATTCGTATGCCTCGGTGAATGCTGCCGTGGAGGCCGCACGCATTGCGTTGAAGCCATGGCGCCGTCTGTCGCTTGCGGAGCGGGCGACGTATCTCAAGCGCTACCAAGAAGAACTGGCTCTGCGTCGCGAGGAGTTGTGCCAAGCCATCTCTCGCGAAGTGGGTAAGCCTCTCTGGGAATCGGCCACTGAAGTGGCCTCCATGATCAATAAGGTCGACATCACTCTGAACGACAGCATGCCGTTGGTACGTGATTTCGAGATTACCGGGATCATGCCGGGAGCAGTCGGCGCCTGCCATTATCGGCCTCATGGGGTGATGGCGGTGATCGGACCGTTTAATTTTCCGGGTCACCTGCCGAATGGCCATCTCGTTCCGGCATTGCTGACGGGTAATACTGTTGTGTTCAAGCCCTCAGAAAAGACTCCGCTCACGGGCCAGTTGATGCTCGAGTGCTTTCATGCCGCCGGACTCCCTGCGGGGGTGGTCAACCTGATTCAAGGTGAAAAGGAAGTGGGCCGCCGGCTCTGTGTGCATCCGGGCGTGGCGGGAGTGTTGTTTACTGGATCCTACGAAGTCGGTATGCGCATCAAGCAGGACACCCTGCAGCAGCACTGGAAGATTCTTGCGCTGGAGATGGGGGGCAAGAACGCCTCGTTGGTGTTGGACGATGCTGATCTCGAGCTGGCGGTGCATGAGACGCTCGTTTCGTCCTTCCTGACCACCGGACAGCGCTGCAGTGCAACCAGCCGAATTCTCGTTCACCAGTCTCTGTTGGACGCATTTCTTGAGAAATTCCACCAGCGCGCCAAGGCCTTTCGAGTCGGTCATTGGTCTGAGAACCCCTTCATGGGGCCGTTGATCGATTCGTCGGCGGTGGACCGTTACATGAAGTTCGTTGGCATCGCCGCGCGAGAAGGGTGTGAGCTGGTGATGCGAGGAAAGTCTCTGGAGCTCGCGCATCCGGGACACTACGTGACCCCGACGGTGGCCTGGGTGAAGAATCCAAGCCTGGAGCAGACGCGAAAGAGCGTCTTTCAGCAGACCGAGTTGTTTTCGCCCGCCGTAGCAGTGCTGGGGTTTTCAGATCTCGACGAGGCCATCGCCCAGGCTAATGAAACTCAGTACGGACTGGTTGCGAGTGTTTTCTCTGCATCCAGGTCGACGTTCGAAACTTGTCGCGAGAATCTGGAGGCGGGACTCGTCAATTGGAATAAGTCGACGGTCGGAGCCTCGTCGCGTCTGCCCTTTGGGGGCTTCAAAAAGAGCGGTAATCACTTTCCGACAGCCCTGACGTCAACGTTGTACTGCGCGGTCCCCGTGAGTTCGCTTGAGGTGGCCTCTCCACCGGCAGCGTCCGAGCTGGCAAGATCCTATCCCGGGCTCCAATGGGAGTCGGATGAAAAATAAAAAGGGGTGCTCTCATCGAGCACCCCTTCAAACCTGATTCAGGTTTGGATCATTGACAGCCGTTAGTTGGCTTTCATGACGTTCGACGCCTGCGGACCCTTGGGTCCGTCAATCAGGTCGAAGTTGACGCGCTGGCCTTCGGCCAGTGTCTTGAATCCATCGCCGCCGATAGCGGAATAATGAACGAACACATCGCGTTCGCCACCGTCAGCCTGAATGAATCCGAATCCCTTGCTGTCATTGAACCACTTCACCAAACCTGTTGCCATTCAAACACCCCCTATTGAGAAAAAACGGTCGAACCTTTGGCCGCAGGAACACAGTCTTGCGAGTGCCTTCGATCCGACGAATCAGCAACATCGAAAGAAGTAGCGGTCGTCCATACGGCCGTCAAACAAAAAAGAGACCGGAACGGTTTCCCATTCCGGTCTCTGAATTTTGTTCCGAATAGCTGAGGCGGATCATCGCCTCGGAACTGCTTGCTGGGGGAGGGGCACCGGCTGAGGGTGTAACGCGGGCTGAATCGCTCCCCGATAGGGGTACGGAAGAGTGTTTGGCCCGCCCGGCACCTGCTGTGGAAGCGGCTGTTGGGGTGCTGGTTGCTGTGGTGTCATGGCCGCCAGTGCCTTGCTTACTTCCTGCGACGCAACCGTGAGTACACGCTGGGGCTCGCGAGCGAGCGTCGCTTGAGCCTCCTGACAGCGCTGGACGCTCGTGCGGTCGCGGCCGCGGCTGCGGTTTGCCGCCATGCAATGGTCCGACACTTCACGTGACAGGTCCTGCAGGTACGATTGATATTCGGGCTGCATGGAGAGGAGATGCTGCACCTGAAACGGCTGAAGTCTCTGGCCCTGAAGAGCGATTTGAGCCGTTCCTGCCGAGATCAGTTGGGCGGCAATGATGTTGCCCTTCATTCCTGGAATTCGAGCTGCTGCAGTCGCCTTTCGGCCTGCGGACGCCTCCGAAAAATCACTGATGTCCTGAAGGATGCGAAGTGCCGTCTCCTGTGTTTCGAGCAGAGAGGGGTGGGCTCGCGACATTTTTTCGGCGAGGTCCATTCGAAGCGAGGCAATGGCGTCGAGCTGGCCCTGATCATCGCCGGCGTATTTCTGTGCCCAGAGCATGAGGGCCGAATCCAGGTCAGAAAACTCCTCGACCGTCGCCTTGGCAATCTGCTCGCGCAGTCGCTTGAGCTGCTCCTTTGCGATGTCCTGTCGAAGTTCGGCGGCTTCATCCTCGTCCACCCAGTCGTGGCGCTCAAGAATGCGTAGGGCGGCCAGTGCTTCGATCTCCTTTTCTTCCGATCCGCGGGCGGTTCTCGCGGTATCCTCGCAGCGGGCGAGCTGCTCTTCCAGAGCCAGTCGTTCACGCCGACGCTCGGCCAGCTCGAGACTAGCCTTCGACTGAAATTTTACGGGCGTTTCAAAGTCGGCGCGCTCGTGCCTGGGAGGGTCGACATTTAGGTTGAGCCATGCAAATCCTACAGTAAGGTCACGCCCCTTTGCTGAGACCGAAGCCCCGGGCTGTTCAGAAAGTCTTGCATAAATCGTCTCGTCGCCCAGTCGAGCGTTCGGGTTCGCCTTTCGCTGTTGCTCGATGCAGCCCTTGAGGCCGCCAAGATCCCTGATGACAAAATCGGAACGTTCCTTTGACGACTTCTGCGAAATTCCGACATGAGTGAGACAGGCCCGGTGGACGAAGCCTTTGAGCGTGGCCGTACCTTTTTGGACGTCGACATTGACTCCGAAGCCGGAGAACAGGCTCTGGGCCTCATCCAGGCTCAAGTCGTAGGCCGTAGCGCCGGCATCTGCGGCCGCGGTGGTGATCTGAGGGGCTGCAAGCAGGGCTCCCAGGGCCAGGGACCATCCCAAACGTGACTTCAAAATAGACATGACATCTCTCCTGTAAAGTTCTCTCAAACACCAATGAAAGCAACGGCCGGGCCAGACGGCCCGGCTCCTGGCGAGGGCGAAAGAGAATAGGTGAAAAACCAAGGTAAATCAGGTACCTGAAGGCCATACGAGCCAGCAGCGTGACGTCCTCGAGCAGAAGCCAAACGAGGGTCCCGGAGTCAGGGACTTTGGTGGGTGTCCAAACGCTAGACAGTCGGAGGTAGAGATGTTTCGTCCAGCCGATCCATTGGGTTTGCAGCGAGTTTTGGGAGGCGAGGGGCTTCTTCCACAACAGGCGGACCGCGTCGACCCATCGCTTCCCATCGCAGAAGACGAACTGCTCATCGAAGTAGAGAGCCTGAATATCGATTCGGCGAGCTTTCACCAGATTTCGGAGGCTTGCAGGGGCGACGTGGCGGCGATGGAGCGGCACATTCTCGATCTCGTCAGACGTCGCGGCAAGCACCACAACCCGGTGACCGGTTCCGGCGGAATGCTGATCGGGACAGTGAAACAGGTGGGACCGAAGTTTCCGGTTCAGCAAAAGCCCGTAGTCGAAGGAGACCGAGTGGCATCCCTGGTTTCCCTTTCCCTGACTCCACTTGAGATTCGTAACATTCGAAAGATCCATCCCAAGGTGGACCGGGTCGACATTGAGGGTCACGCGATTCTCTTTGCTTCCGGACTTTTCGCACGGCTGCCCCGCGATCTTCCCGAGACGGTGGCGTTGGCAGTTCTTGACGTCGCGGGTGCTCCTGCCCAGACACGACAGCTGGTCGAAGAGAATGATGTGGTCGTCGTGATTGGTGGGGGAGGCAAGTCAGGCGTGCTCTGCCTTTATGAGGCGAAGAAGAAGCCAGGTGTGCGGACGATTGCGATCGATTATTCGGATGAGGCCATCCAACGCCTCAAGCGGCTCTCCTTTGTTGATGAAGTGATCCAGTGCGATGCTCGACAGGCCGTCGAAGTCATGAAGCGGGTCTCCATGGCCACTGATGGGCGGATGGGCGATGTGGTCATCAATGTTGCCAACATCCCTGAAACGGAAATGTCCTGCATCCTTTCTTGTCGTGACAAGGGCGTGGTTTATTTTTTCAGCATGGCCACCAGCTTCACCCGGGCGGCACTTGGCGCCGAGGGGGTTGGGGCCGATGTCGACCTCCGAATCGGTAATGGCTACACCGCCGGGCACGCCGAGTTGTCGCTGGATATTTTGCGCCAAAGCGAGGAGCTTCGGGACCTCTTTCTGAAAACCTACTGCTGAAGTGGAGGCATGATCAAAATGGCTCATTTGAATCTGGATTTCGAAAAGGTTCGTCGCTGCCGAGAGCTGGCGGCCCAGATCGCGCGCCCGGTTGAAGCGCTGATCGCCACCCACACGACCATTGCGATCGAACGGGCCGTCCTGCGGCTGATTGGCGTTTCAGGCGCTGTGCAGCAGTCGAGTCAGGTGGTTCCCGAGGTCAATCTCATTGTTCATGAGATCCACAAGGCCAGAGGCCTCGAAAGCGGCGTTCTGAAGTGGTTTGCCAACGGACTGATCCAGACCGGACTCTCGGCTTCCGAACTCTCAGCGAAGGCCGCCAAGGGAGAGATTCGCCTGACGGAGCTGCCCCTGGCGGCGCCTGAAACCATCCGAGAGAAAGCCGAGTCGCTGGCCCGCGGGGCTGTCGATCAACTCATCGCGGCTCGAGAAAAAAGGGATGCGCTTCGCCGGGAGCTCCATGATCCCTTCGATCCGACAGGCGCCGGGGGGCCCCTGCTGTATGTGATCGTGGCCACCGGAAACATCTATGAAGATGTCATCCAGGCCCGCGCCGCCGCACAGGCGGGTGCCGATGCCATTGCCGTTATCCGGAGTACGGCCCAGTCCCTTCTGGACTATATCCCGCACGGTGCCACGACCGAGGGCTTCGGCGGGACCTATGCCACGCAGGAGAACTTTCGGATCATGCGCGAGGCCCTTGATGAAGAAGGGCGAATGCTTGGGCGGTACATTCGACTGACCAACTATTGTTCAGGCCTGTGCATGCCGGAGATCGCCGCGCTGGGGGCGATCGAAAGGCTCGACTTTCTGTTGAATGATGCGATGTACGGGATTCTCTTTCGCGACATCAACATGAAGCGAACGCTGATCGATCAGCACTTTTCACGAAAGATCATCGCCCTCTCGCGAATCGTCATTCATACCGGAGAAGATAACTACCTGACCACGGCGGACGCCATCGAAAATGGCCACCAGGTGCTGGCGTCTCAGTTCATCAACGAGCGCTTTGCCCTCCATGCCGGGATGACTGAAGATCTGATGGGTCTGGGACACGCTCAGGAAATGGACCCCGCTCATCCGAATGTATTCCTGCTGGAGATCGCCCGTGCCCAGATGACCCGGGATATTTTTCCGAAGTCGCCCATCAAGTTCATGCCCCCGACACGGCACAAGTGCGGCGATATCTTTTACAGTCATCTCATGGACGCCATGTTCAACTTCGTCGGGGTTCTGACGGGACAGACCATTCAGCTTCTAGGGATGGCCACCGAGGCGATGCATACGCCGCTGCTTCAGGATCGCTGGATGAGCATCAAGAACGCCAAGTATATCTTCAACGGAGCCAGGGATCTCGGCAGTGAGATTTCGTACCGATCCGGCGGCCTGATCGAAAAGTGGGCCGAGAAGGTTCTCGATGAAACGCTCGCCCACCTTGAGGCCGTCAACGCGAAAGGATTGTTCAAGGCCATAGACGAGCGGGCCTTCGCAGAGGTCAGTCGTCGCCTTGATGGAGGAAAGGGGCATGATGGAGTCGTCGAGCGCGCCCCGGATTATCTGAATCCATTTTTCGAACTGCTTTAAGGGAGAACCGCCATGTCGCACAAAACAGCCCAGGTGGATCTGAAGAAACTCAAGCCCTACGGTGACATCATGGGAGATGGAACCGTGCAGCTTTGCTTTACGCTGCCGGTGGAGCCCAGTCCGGAGGCGCGTGAGGCGGCCATCCAGCTTTGCGAGAAGATGGGCTTTGACCAGGTCAAGGTGGCGACCATGGAGAAGGCTGCCAACGGCTTTTCGCTCTTCGTGATTTATGGGAACCTCAAGCACACTGTCGATTTCACGGACATTCACGTGGTCAAGGTGGAGGCCAAGACGCGCTCCCGTGAAGAGTTGGATGAGATCATTCGCACTAAAATCGGCCGCAAGCTGGTGGTGATCGGCGCCTGCACGGGTTTTGATGCCCATACCGTTGGCATCGATGCCATCATGAACATGAAGGGGTTCGCGGGAGATTACGGACTCGAACGCTATCAGTGGCTGGATGCCAGAAACCTGGGGGCTCAGGTCTTGAATGACGAGCTGCTGAAGCGTGCGATTGCCGAGAATGCCGATGCGGTTCTCGTCTCGAAAGTGGTCACGCAGCATAATATCCACATGAGGGACATGAAGGATCTCATGAATCGCGCCCGTCAGCTCGGTCTTACCGAGCGGATGATCTTCATCTCGGGGGGGCCGAGGGTGACGCACCCCCTGGCGCTGGAGTGCGGGTTTGATGCCGGATTTGGGGTGGGAACGAAGCCATCGGATGTCGCCTCGTACATCGTCGAAGAATTTCTTCGGCGCCGGGAGGAGGCCAAGGTGGGTGACTCCACCGTTGCCAAAAAGGGCATTGATCAGGCAGGCTCGAAGTCATGAGCAAAATCAGGGGCACGGCTGACGACGCGAGTGCGGGTCGCTTTGATGGCGAGCTGGTCGGCCGCGAAGCGGAGCTTGAAAAGATTCGGGCCTGCGTTTTGGCGCGCAGAAACCTGCTTCTCGAAGGGCCGGTCGGCGTCGGAAAAACGCGATTGGCGCTCGAAGTGACCCGATCACTGGGGCGTGCCGTTTTTCGTGTGGACGGCGACGGACGGTATTCCGAGCAGAAGCTATCAGGCTGGTTCGATCCGCCCCTCGTACTGAAATCCGGCTATTCGGCCAAGAGTTTCGTTCCTGGGCCGCTGGTCGAGGCGATGAAGACCGGGGGAGTGCTGTTCATCAATGAAATGAACCGGCTTCCTGAAGGCGTGCAGAATATCTTGCTGCCTGCCATTGATGAGCGGATGGTCGTGGTACCCCGGTTGGGCGAAGTGAAGGCGAAGGATGGATTCTGCGTCATCGCCACTCAGAACCCCAAGGAGTTCGTAGGGACGTCCCATCTCAGCGAGGCGATTCTCGACCGCTTTGAGCTGGTGATGCTGGACTACCAGTCGGAGCAGGACGAAGTTTCGATTGTCTCGGCCTCTGGTGCTGATCACCGGGTGGTGCTTGCCGCAGTTCGGATCGCTCGCCTGACTCGCGGCCACGCCAAGGTAAGGCGCGGAGCCTCGGTACGAGCGGCTCAGGCGATTGCCGAGATTGCACGTGCCGTCCTTGAGGGCGGCCGGAGAACGTTTGCCGAGGCGATTTTGTGGGCGGCGCTTCTTGCACTTCCCACTCGAATCGAGATTGAGCGTGATGCCGAATCGGCGTCCAGCATTCAGTCCGAAATTCGCAAGCTGGTTGAGTCGTGGGTCGAAGAGGTGCTCGCCGGGCTGGGGGACGAGGATTTAAAAAAAAAGGCCTGACTTCCAGCTCACCCGAGGCGAGTGAGGGAAGCTCGCCACGCCGAAGCTATCAGAGTATCTTTCAGGCGGCGAAACCCGAGCCACGGATGGAGTTTCTACCTCCCGAACAGTTTGGCGCGGCTTTGGATCTGGACGAAGAGCAGTGGTTGGATCTTTCGGGTGCCAGCTCCTGGGATGTCGCCACGAGATACCACGAGTTCAAATCGAAGCCCGGTCTGCAGAAGATTGGTCATCATCTTCGTTCGATTTCGGCCCAGGCGATTCTCGAGCAGGCGAGGCAGGTGCTCGGTAGCGTCGTTCATCCCAACGAGCGCCGGCGATCGACTTGGGACTCGCTCCCTGCCGAGGCAGAGTCGGCGGAGCTCGATCTCGAGGAAACCGTTGAGTCCAGTCCGCTCGGTGTACGACAACAGTGGCTCGACCCGTCGGAGCTCTGGATGGAGTATTCGACGCGACGTCCTCAGCCGCTGGTGCTCGCGGTCGATACGAGTCTGTCGATGACGGGCGAGAAGCTGGCCCTGACCGCAGTGGCGCTTTCGGTGGTCCTGCTCCAGTTTCCTGAGGACCCCATTGGGATCATCGCCTTTGAGAATCAGGCGCGGGTCCTCAAGAGTCCGTTTGAGAGGCTCGGCGTTTTTGACCTGGTGGAGCGTTTTCTGGATGTGCCGGCCCAGGGGTACACCCATCTGGAGTCGGGAGTTCGGATGGCCCTGAGCATGTGTCGGCAGATCGAGTCCCAGGGGCGGGGGAGACCACCCGGGGCTGTCCTGTTGACGGATGGCAAGTACACGGCTGGTCGTGACCCTGGCTATCTGGCGCCTCGCTTCCATCAACTTTCGGTCCTGAAGATGGGGGATGAGCGCTCGAGCAAGGCCTTGTGTCGGGACATGGCTCGTCGGGGCAAGGGCATGCTGCTGGAGGTGCCCAAGCAGGAGGTATTGCCAGGGGTCATGTATTCGATGGTGAAGGATCTGCTTCGTGGGCGGAAGTAGCGGGGGGGGGCTCAGATTTTCGTTGAGGATGGCTTGGCTTGGGATATCTTCGGCTCGCTATGCGTGACGATTACAAGATGAATGGGAAGCTTGCGAAGGTTTCCTTTGAGGTGGAAGAAAACGTGGCAGCCGTCCTGGGCGAGATGGAAAAGCATACTCAGCTGACGTTGTCGGAGTTGGCCAATACGGCGCTCAAGCGGTTCATCGCCCACCACAAGGATTTTCTTCCGCAGGGTCACCAGACTCCGCGAAAATAGGCCCTGTCAGCGAGTCTGCAGGACGATGTGAATGCTGACCAGCGCATCCGGGAGCGCAGGATCGGATGGCCGCGTTTGGTCGCCGGAAGATTGAATCTTCAGAACTCTCGGATTCTTCTCATCCCAGTGAAACGACCAGGATTCCTGGGTCAGGACTTCTTCAAGCGTCTCAGGATCCATGAGAGCCCTCAAAAAAATTCTCGCTTTCGATAAATGAGCTCCCGAGAGTTCCGACGGAAGCTCGATCTCAATCTCCCCATCCTTTCGGATTCGATCCAGGGAGAGGCTCGAGAGTCGAACCACGAGCGAGTCTGTATTTCCGTCGAGGGCCGAGTTCAGTGCCTGTTCGGATGAAAGCCAGCGAGGCTCGATCGGTACGGGTTTGGAGTCGTCGGCGGATTCTCGAGCAGCGGGTGGAGATGATGGGATCTCCGGGCGTAGAGTGCTTTTGTGAACGCTCGGAGAGATGGGCGAGCAAGCCCAAAGTCCGGCAGTGGCCACGGCAAAACTTCCGATCAAGACACGAGCTCTCATGCCGGCCACTGATCCAAGCGGCATGCCAGTGTGTCATTTCAAATAGAACGACAAAAACCTCGACGTTTCGGGCTTTTACCGTTCGAGCCAGGGGCGGATCTTCAGCGCCACTGTCAAAAAAGTAGGCAGGAATTCAGTCTGTGGTCACGTAGACTGATCCACCAGCTCCGCGATGTCCATGACCTTGACCTTGTCGAGCATCTCCTTGGACTTCACTCCGTCGGTCATCATGGTCATGCAGAAAGGGCACGAGGCCGCAATGATGCCGGCTCTGGTTTCGAGCGCCTGCTCGGTGCGGGTGATGTTGATGCGCTTGCCGATGGTTTCTTCCATAAACATCCTGCCGCCGCCGGCACCACAACAAAGGGCCTGATCGTGGTTCTGCCGCATTTCCACCAGCCTGGCCGAGGGGATGGCTTCGAGAACCGCGCGAGGCTGTTCATAGATGTTATTCCAGCGACCGAGGTAACAGCTGTCGTGAAACGTAATGGTTTCGTCCACGCTTTTTGAAGGCTTGAGACGGCCCTCGCGAATCAGGCTGGCAATGAACTGCGAGTGGTGGAAGACCTCGTAATCTCCCCCAAAGTCCTTGTACTCATTTTTGATCGTATTGAAGCAATGGGGACAAGCAGTGACGATCTTTTGCACCTTGTATCGATTGAGGGTCTCAATGTTGGCCTTTGCGAGCGTCTGATAAAGGTACTCATTGCCGATACGCCGTGCCGGATCGCCCGTACACTGCTCCTCGTTCCCGAGGATGGCGAAGCGTACGCCGGCCTTCTTCAGGATGCTGACAAACGAACGGAGCACCTTCTTGTTGCGGTCGTCAAAGGATCCGGCACAGCCCACCCAGAGAAGGACGTCCACTTCGGGTGAGTCTGCCATGGATGGAAGCGCGAGATCCTCGGCCCACTTGTCTCGGTCGGAGGCGCTGAAGGCCCATGGGGTGGCATTGGTCTCCAGGTTCTTGAAAACGTTCTGGATCCCATCAGGCATCCGCGACTCCATCATCACCAGATTACGACGAATGTCATAGATCTTATCGGTCTGCTCAATGAAGACGGGGCAGGCGATTTCGCAGGCACGGCAGCTGGTGCAGGCCCAGATCACATCCTCGGTGACATGGTCGTCGATCACGGGGCTGACGTCGTCTGCCTTGCCCTCCAGAATCACCTGCTTGTTTCGATAGAGGTTCTCCTTGAGATCGGTGATGAGGAGCTTCGGACTCAGGGGCTTTTGCGTATTCCACGCAGGACAGAGGTCCTGACACCTTCCGCATTCGGTGCAGGCGTAGAGGTCGAGGGTGTCTTTCCAGCTCAGGTCAGTGACCTTGGCCGCTCCATACTGCACCACGCTTTCGTCCTCGAAGTTGATCGGACGCATGCCCTTCTCTCGGGTCAACTGCCGTAGAAAGGTGTTGGGTCCGGCAGCGACGATGTGCAGGTGCTTGGAGTGGGGGATGTAGGCGGCAAACCCCATGACCAGGAGCATGTGAAGCCATTTGAACGCTCCGGCGAGACTGGCGTTGAGCTCCGACGAGATCCCCAGCCCCGACAGCCAGTGAGCGAGGTACCTTGAGACGACAAAGTCTTCTGAATACCAGGGTTGTGCTGCCAGAATGTGAAAGCCGTTCATCGCCAGAATCGAGACCATCAGCGCGCCGGTGAAGAGCAGGACGATATTGGCATCCTTCGAGTGGCCCACCCCCTCAGGACGAAGGACCAGTCGGCGATAAAACGCGCCCGCCACTGCGAAGAGGATGGCAAACGTGAATACGTCCTGGATCTGGATCAGGAAGGCGTACGGTGCTTCGCCAATGAACTCAAAAGTCAGCGACGGATGGATCGTCGTCGCAAACTGCTCGAGCGTGCCCACCGTGATGATGAGGAATCCCCAAAAAATCGTCGTGTGGATCACTCCGATGGTCTTTTTTCGAAGCACTGCCTTCTGGCCAAGGACATGGATGAGAGAATCGACGATTCGGACCGGAAGCTGGTTCCACCGCATCGGTGCCTTGCCATTCTGGGCCTTGAGGAGCTTGAACAGAATGCTGAAGCGATAGCCCGAGTAACCAAAGGCGATGCCGGCGATCAGAAGAAACAGAATCGATTGGATGGTCATAAGTTGCCCTTAGTTTAGGTGCTTCGTGCAGGCGGCTCAACCGGTGGTTTTCTGGCGGATGGAAAAAACCCCGGCCGGACAGGAAGTCCGGTCGGGGTTTAATGAGCGCTTGGCGTTACTGACAATAAAAGATCAGTGTTCCTTTAGCTTCCGGAGTTCTTCCTTCAAGAGCGGCGTCACTTCAAAAAGGTCACCCACGACGCCGTAATCCGCGACCTGGAAGATCGGGGCTTCGGGATCGGTATTGATGGCGACAATGACTTTTGAGGAGCGCATTCCTGCAAGATGCTGAATGGCGCCGCTGATCCCGCAAGCGATGTAGAGATTGGGCGACACCACCTTGCCGGTCTGTCCGACCTGATCCCGGTGGGGTCGATATCCTGCATCCACTGCCGCGCGCGAGGCACCCACCGCCGCGCCAAGGACATCCGCCGTTTCCTCAAGAATCTTGAAGTTTTCGGAGTTCTTCAACGAACGCCCACCGGAGATGACGATGGCCGCTTCGGTGACGTCGGGACGGCCAGCTTGCCCCTGAACGACTTCGCTGACCGCGGTCATCACGTTGGTCAGCGAAACGGTCACGGGCTGAACTGCAGCGCTTTTGCTGGTGTCGGGCTTGGGAATGCCGAGGGCATTCGCACGAATGGTCGCGACTTTTGGTCCGGCACCCACGAACTCTACTTCTGCGGTGGCCTTTCCGGCATACAGGGGCCGACGAACGGTGAGGCCTCCCCCATCAAAGGAGGCCTGCACGCAGTCACTTGCCAGACCTACTCCGAGTCGGGAGGTGACCTTGGGCATCAGGTCGCGTCCGGTTGGTGAGTGGGCCGCGAGGATGATCTCTGGACTGAGCGACTTTGCCAGCGCCACCAGGACCTGCGCATAGGCCTCGGCAGTGTAGAACTTCAGGGCCGGGTCATTGGCCACGTGCACCATCGTGGCACCGTAGTGTCCAAGTTCGGTTGCGAGCCCCTCGATCCCGTCTCCAAGCAGGGCCACGTGCGTCTCGTTTCCAGCCGCGGCCGACGCACCGATCAGTTCGAAAGTCGTTTTCTTCAGCCGGCCATCGCGCTGTTCTGCAACAACAAGTACTTTTGCCATGTCAGATCACCTTTGCTTCTTCGTGGAGGAGTCGTGCCAGTTCCTTGGCCTGAGTCGCAGGATCACCGTCGATCTTGCGTCCCGCCTGCTTGGGGGGCGGAAGTTGGAAGTTCTTGTAGCGGATCTTCTGGTCCGAGTCGGAGATCCCGAGGTCGGATTCCTTCAGTACCTTCACTTCCTTCTTCTTGGCTTTCATGATGTTGGGAAGACTTGCGTATCGTGGCTCATTCATTCCCTTCTGCGCAGCAATCAGAGCCGGCAGGGGAGTGGCGATGACTTCGATGGCCCCACCTTCGACCTCGCGGCGGCACTTGACCGATTCGGCCGAATACTCAGCGCTCAGCACCACGGTGACATAGGGAATGCCAAGCGCCTCGGCGACGAGCTGGCTGACCTGAGCGGCGCCATCATCGATGGCTTCCTTACCGGTGAAGACGATGTCGACCTTGGACTCTTTCTTCAGGGCTTCCGCGATGGCCTTGGCCGCGCGAAAGTTGTCGGCGCCCTCGGGTGAGTCGATATGGATGGCATTGTCAGCACCCATTGCCAGCGCCGTGCGCAGGGTGTCGACCACTCGAGCGGGGCCTGCCGAAACGGCCGTGACCGTGCTGCCTGGATTCTTTTCTCGCAGTCGAAGCGCCTCTTCGACTGCGAACTCATCAAAAGGCGACATGATCCACTTGATGCCGGTGGTGTCGATGCCCGAGCTGTCGGCGTTGAGCTTGATCTTGGTTTCAGTATCCGGAACCTGCTTGATGCAAACGTAAATGTTCATAAATCATCCTTTGATATGGCTGAGTTATACCGAGCCTCGCAGGCTTTTCGCAACTTGTTTCAAAATCTCGGCATCGCTGCAGAGCGTGAAGCGCACATAGCCTTCACCGGCAGAGCCAAAACCTGTTCCAGGAGTACTGACGATGCCCTTCGTTCGAATCAGGTTCATCACATAGTCTTCTGACTTCCGCCCTTCAGGAAGCTTCGCCCAGACGTAGAACGTGGCCTTCGGGGTTGCGCAGGAAAGACCTGCGTCGCGAAGAGCGGGAACAAGAATGTCGCGCCTTGCCTGATAGATCGAGCGCAGCTCGGCACAAAACGGTTCGTAGTGATCGAGCGCTTCGATGCCCGCCTCCTGACAGGCGTTGAAGATTCCCGAGTCGATATTGGTCTTGACCCGTCCGAGTGCCTCAATCATTCGCGAGTTTCCGACGGCAAAGCCGACGCGCCATCCGGTCATATTGAAGGTTTTCGAAAGACTGTGGAACTCGATCCCGACATCACTCGCGCCGGGAACCTCAAGGAAGCTGGGTTGGACGCAGTCGTCAAAAAAGATCTCGGAATATGCGTTGTCGTGACACACGAGAAGCTCGTGTTTTTTCGCAAAGGCGACCAGATCCTTAAAGAACTCAAGCGTTGCCGTCGCCCCAGTCGGGTTGTTCGGATAATTGAGAAAAAGCAGTCGAACTCGTGGCCCCTGCTTTACCAGCCGTTCGAGATCTGAAAAATCGGGAAGAAAGTCGTTCTTCTCGAGAAGCGGAAAGGAAAGCGGGACGCCGTCCGCCATCAGGGTGGCGGACTGATAGACCGGATAGCCCGGATCCGGGACGAGGGTGGCCTCGCCAGGATTCACGAACGCCAGGGGAATGTGGGCGATCCCTTCCTTAGAACCGATTAGGGAGAGGATCTCGCTGTCTGGGTTCGCCTTCACTCCAAAACGCCGCTCCATGAAACGTGAAGCCGCCCTTCGAAATTCCGGCATTCCCCAATAGGAGGGATATTGATGGTTCTCTGGGTTTCTGGCAGCCTTTTCCAGGCGTCGGATGATGAACTCGGGGGTGGGAAGGTCCGGATCCCCGATTCCGAGCGCGGTCAGGCTTCTGCCCTTGGCCATCTCCTCCTGCTTGATCTGGTCGATGCGGGCGAAGAGGTAGGGGGGAAGCTTCTTCAGGCGTTCGGTCACTTCGAAGATGTCAGACATGCGAGTTTCTCCTCAAAAAATTGATCCAGGGTGATCGCCCCGGTGCGGGTTGGTGCAAGCGCTCTTTTTCTTGCGATCCAAATGGCCGCTTCCAGTGCGCCGCGGGCAAAGATCTCTCGGCTTGCCGCGTGGTGGGAGAGAGACAGCTGCTCCCCGAGACCGTGAAACGTGATCTGATGGTCGCCGATCACCTCGCCCGCTCGAATGCTGTGAATTCGAGCGGGATCAAGGCCGCTTGTGCTCTCTGCAAGAGTCCATGCGGTCCCGCTGGGGGAATCCTTCTTGTGAATGTGATGGGTTTCGACGAGCACCGGCCGAAACGACGACTTCCAGAGGATGGGCGAAACGAACTCGAGCGCCTTTTTCAGTATCAGGATTCCGATAGAGAAGTTCGCAGCCTGAAGCACCAGGGTGAGCGCCGCCAGTTCATCGATCAGTTCTTTTTCATCACGAGAGTGGCCCGTCGTGCCGATGACGAGCGCCGGAAGACGGTAGCCGGGGTGGCTTGCCAGGCACGCGGTCAACTTTGCATGGATGGCATGAATTCCCGCAGGAAGCGAGAAGTCCACCCAGACGTCACTTGCCAGCGCGTCCGCCCAGTCCTCTTCGGGAGATTGTGAGTGCAGCTGAATGTGCGTGCGCGCACTGCCCCTGAATTCGCCACCGATGAGGTGGTTCAGTGCCCGCCCCATCCGGCCGCGGGAGCCCACGATCGAAATCGAGTGGATCTCCTGGCTCATCGGGTTCCCCCCTGTGAGGTGAAGCCGCAATTCAGCAGTGATTCCTCCAGTCGTCGTGCCGATGCCTCGGAGAGGGCGGCAAGAGGCGCGCGCATGCCGCCGCCACAGAGTCCCGCCCAGCCGAGCGCGTGCTTGATGGGCGCTGGATTCGACTCTACGAACAAGTCCCGAAACAGGGGGTAGTAAAGGCGGTGGATCTCGAGGCATCGGTCGAAGTCGCGATCCCCCCACGACCTCTGCAGTTCCACCATCGCGCGCGGAAAGAGGTTGCTCGCAACCGAGATGACACCACTTGCTCCGGCCGCAAGAAGTGGGAGCCAGGTGGCATCGTCGCCTGACAGGACGTCGATCGCCGATCCGGTCCTGGCGCATCGATCCTGAATCTCGGAAGCGAAGGCGGGGTTCCCCGTTGCCTCCTTGATCTGGCGAATGCGGGGATGAGCGGCCAGTGCGGCGATGGTGCGGGCCTCGAGACCGACACCCGTGCGTCCCGGAACATTGTAGAGGACGACGGGACAGCTCACGGCGGCGGCAACAGCGCGGTAGTGAGAGAGTAATCCGTCCTGGGAGGGTTTGTTGTAGTACGGCGTGACCACCAGCACGGCGTCCGCCCCGGCTTTCGACGCCCACTCTGACAGGTCGACGGTATCGCGGGTCGATGCTCCGCCGGTGCCGGCAATCACGGCAACCGGAGTATTGCGACACTGGTCGATGGCGGTCGAGATCAACTGCTTTTTTTCTTCAGTCTCAAGAGTGGGAGACTCGCCGGTGGTGCCGCAGGGAACGACGCCGGAGACGCCAGCCGCAATCTGATCGGTTAGAAGTCGCTGCCAGGCCTTCCAGTCGATGGCACCCGTTTGGTCAAACGGTGTGACAAGAGCGGTGATCACCCCGGAGATTCGGTTCTTCATGGTCGCTCTCCACGTATCAGATCCTCGACGCTTTCGCGATCTCGGATGACCCTCCATCTTCCGTCCTCGATCAGGACTTCGGCAGGACGAGTGCGACTGTTGTAGTTTCCGGCCATGCTCATTCCGTAAGCGCCGGCGCTGAGGATTGCCAGAAGATCTCCCGACGCGAGCATTGCGTCCAGAGGCAGGTCCTGGGCAAAGGAGTCCGAGCTCTCGCAAACGGGGCCCACGAGATCGGTCGCCCGCCGAGGCGTGCGTCCGGGGCGGCGCTTTAGCGGAACCACCGCATGGCGGCTGCCGTAAAGAGCCGGTCGCATCAGGTCATTCATGCCCGCGTCCACGACCAGAAAGTCTTTCTTTGGGCGCGGCTTTCGGTACAGAACCTTCGTGACCAGCACGCCCGCATTGGCTGAGATGGTACGGCCCGGCTCAATCAGAATCCTGAGGCGGGACTTGAACCTGGATCGCGGACCGAAGGCTCGAACAATGGTAGACGTGTAGGCTGAAAGGCTTGGGGGGCGTTTTCCGGTCAGTTCGTAAGAGACGCCCACTCCTCCACCGAGATCGACGAATTCGAGCGGCCGCTCGAGAATATCCTCCACTTCGTCGACCATCCGGCTGACGGATGCATACGCCTCACGAAGCGGTGCCAGCGAGAGGAGCTGGCTTCCGATATGAATGCTGAGCCCACAGACCTGAACGGCACTCATCGAGAGCGAAATCCTTGCCCCCTCAAGAAGCTCGCTTCGGTTCATTCCAAACTTGTTTCGTTTCAGTCCGGTGCTGATGTAAGGATGCGTCCTTGCATTGATGTTGGGATTGAACCGAAAAGCCACGCGCGCCCGGCGGCCGAGTCTTGATGCCACGGCCTCGATTCGCAGCAGCTCCTCCAGGGACTCGACATGAAATGAGTAGATGCCGTCATCCGAACACAGAAGGCCCGCCTCAATTTCTTCATCACGCTTGCCGACTCCTGAAAACACGATCTTTGAGGGAGAGATGCCGGCAACCAGGGCACGGTGAAGCTCGCCTCCCGACACGAGATCCGCCCCCGCTCCGGCTGCAGCGAGGGTTCGAAGGACGGCAAGGTTCGAGTTGCTCTTGACCGCATAGCAAACTGTCGCGTCACGAAGGGGCGACAGGCCCGCCTGCAGGTCGGCCAGCCGCGAAGTGAAGGCCTCGGCCGAATAGATGTAGACCGGAGTGCCGATTCTTCCCGCGATCTCCGAAAGGGGGATGCCCCCACAGGTCAGCGAGTTCGCCTGGTAGTTGAAAAAGTCCAGTGGCCGACTCATTCCGCTCGCTCCTTCGAGGCGGTTGGCGTCGGACTCGGTGCAGGCGATGAGAGCTCGGCCGCACTCGGAATCGGCGGCAGCGGAGGGCCCTTCACTCCGCAGGCATTGAGCAGGAACGAGCTGACACCGACCACGAACAACAACTGAAATGCAGCGGGCATGGGACTGGATCCTCCTAAAACTTGATTCCGACGCTCATTCCAAACTGGTCGGTTCCCCCATCAAAGACGAGCCACCACTGGGGCCCGACCTCAAGGGATATTCCGAGCCCGACCGCGGGCTGCGAATAGGTGAGCAGAGTGATCGCATCCGAAAGTTCGGGTTCGTCACCGCTGGCTCCGAGGACGATGGTGCTTTGGATTCCAAGGTAGGCGTGAAAGCTGAGGCTGGCATTGGGATAGACCGTGTACCGCCCATAGAGGGACGCCGGCATCAGGGCAAAGCTATCGGTGCCGGGGGGGGTGTACCCACTGAGTTGGGTGTAGGCGACCGACAGATCGATACCCAGCGAGTCCTGCCAGCGAGCGTCCAGGAGCAACGGGTGCAGAATCGTCTGTGACCAACGCACACCCGAAGCCGCAGGAAAAATAAACCCCTCCGAAAAACCAGGGAGTCGGACGAGAGAGAGTCGATAGGACAGCATCGATGACTCTTCTTCGTAGTCCTCGGTTTCCTCGAGCACCAGAGAGCGCAGCTCGAGCTCTTCGTCGGCACTCAGTCGGCTGGAAAGGCGATCGCGATCCAGCTCGACGTCGAGATCTTCAGGGGGTCTCATGGGAAGATCTTCGACATCCACGATCAGGTCGCGCAGCTTCAAGAGCGCCCGGTAGGTTGAGCCATCCTCCAGGGAAGAGATGTCATATTCGCGCACGATCTGTCCTGCGAAGCGTCCGGCCTCGTAGACCTTTCTCGTGCGTACTGCGACCAGCGGGCCAGCGGCGCTTCTCAGGAGTACGAGCTGTCCGCGGCCCGGCATCGGCCCTGAACTTTTGAGAAGCAGGATCCTGCCCGATGTCGATCGCCGTTCCAGGGTGGCCTCAAAGGACCGGGTTTCAATGAGCGCGGCACGAGCCTCGGTGGAAACCAGGCTGAGCAGCAGAAATAGGGCTTGAACTGCGCGACTCGCCCGAGGGAATTTGCAGAACATGAGAGGAAGTCTAACGGTGCCTACAGGGGCTGTCGAGAAAACGCGGGTGTTGCGGCCGTCGACAGTCAGCATTCTGGCGTTATGGATATTGCTTGTGGCGGGATCGGCCGCTCGGGCCGATCGCGCTGCCCCACGAGCGTTGGATCGGGAGACACTGGTCGTGGAGCTGAAGCAACAGCTGGCACGCCAGCCATTTGATGTCAGCCTCGCCTCAGAGCTTGCAGATCAACTGCTGATGCTGGGTCGACGCGAGGAGGCCAGTCGGGTTCTGGTTTTCAGTCACTCCCTTCAAAAGGATGCTGCGGTACGCGGGCGCCTCGTGGGCCGTGTGGGCGTGGTCTCGAGAGCCTTGCTATCGGGTGAGGGGGCGCGGCTGCATCAGGCGGGTGTGAATGCCCTGATCGCAGGAAACCATCGAGCGGCTCTCGGACATCTGGGGGTTGCACTGAGGACAGAGGGTCCCGCGGTCGATCTGCTGGCGCGAAAAGGGCAAGCCGAGCTTTTGTCGGGCCAGCCGGACCTGGCCGCTGAAACCTTTCGGCTTGCCGTTCGCATGAACCCGTTCGAGCCAGTGCTTCGTCTTTGGCTGGGATATGTGCTTCTGGTGCGTGGAGAGCGAAGTGCGGGAGAGAGGGAGCTGCAGCAGGCCTGGCGAGGGGCGAATGCGCAGCAAAGACGTCGTCCGCACTGGCGAGCTTGGCATGACGAGTCACGCCGAACCGCGGGTGTTGGCGGCGCGTCATCTACGCGTCCTTTTTCTGTTCTGGATAGGCAGGCTCAGGAGCTTGATGAGTCGGCAGGGTGGGAGATCTGGGCCGCCTTGAAAAACAGCGACGCAGCACTGCCGATTTCACAACGATATCTCAACCTTTTCCCGAAGGGGTACCAGCGTCTGGTGGGTGAGAGCGGCCTCGACTTGCTCTGGTGGGATCCCGAAGTGCTGCAGGCGGAGATCCGGCGACGCCAGGACCGTGGCGCAAAAAATGCCGCCGCCCTTGACCTTCAACGCCCCTCAACCTAAGACCTTCACCCTACGCAAAAAGCAGGGGGGGTGGGCTTTGTTCAGCCAAAAAATATTTATCGCCATTGCAGGGAACATCGGCACTGGGAAGACGACACTGACGCAGATGCTCTCGCGTCGTTTCGGGTGGTCTCCACACTTCGAGTGCGTCGCGGAGAACCCCTATCTGGCGGA
The DNA here is from genome assembly GCA_964432565.1 of uncultured Bacteriovorax sp. GTDB lineage: Bacteria > Bdellovibrionota > UBA1018 > UBA1018 > UBA1018 > CAIOHW01. The sequence continues at coordinate 39,865 of CAYSOA010000006.1, read as the reverse complement.
TTTTTATCAGGACATGAGCCGTTGGTCCTTTCCTCTTCAGGTGTTCTTCCTCAACCACCGCTTCAAGGCTCATCAAAAGGTGACCGCGGGAACGGATAGCGCCATTCAGGATCGAAGCATCTACGAAGATGCGAATATTTTTGCCCGAAATCTGTACGAGACCGGCCAGATGCAGGAGCGCGACTACCGGAACTACCTGGAGCTTTACCGGACGATGGCGTCCTTCCTGACTCCGCCGGACTTGGTGATTTACTTGAAAAAGTCGCTTCCACGGCTCAAGGAGCGAATTGCGAAGCGGGGACGGGACTACGAAAAGTCGATCCCGGATGACTACCTTGAAAGCCTGAATCGATACTACGACGAGTGGATGGGAACATACGATCAGGGAAAGAAGCTGATCGTTCCCAGCGATGATCTGGACTTTCTCCATAACCCGGAACACTTCGATCAGGTTTGCTCCCAGATCCTGAGCGCCCTTGATCAACGGGATCTTTTTTTGGAGGGTGGGGCACATCGGGAGATCGCTCAGTCCGCCATGAGCCTCGGCTGACACGCATTGCGTGGATCGAAGAGGTTTCTAGTAACAGAAAAGGCCGGCAGGAGCTGTCTCCCGCCGGCCTTTTTGTTTTCTACCTGAAACGCCGCGTTTAGTTGCGTTTGAAGGACGTCAGCTCGATCGTCATGTTTCCGAACTGGGTCGCCATGATCTGCTTGAGCGCGCCATCGATGGCCGTCTGCGAGGGGTTTGCCCACATCTCGATTCGCGACACCTTGGGGCTCTTCGCGATGATGTGGATCGACTGGAAGGTTCCAGCAGGAACCGTGATCTCTGCATAGTCCTGAGAAATGACTTCGATCTTTTCGTCGGGAACCTGAACTTCTTTTCCGTTCTGAAGCATCTTCAGAATCTTGGCCGTCGCACGATCAAAAAGCACGTCGACCGTCTGGTTCTGGCCCATGATGTTGATGTCCTGGTGCAGCCAGACTCCATTTCCTTCTTCCTTGCTGACCGTCTTCACCATCGTGCCTTTGCCGAAAAGCATCGAGAGGTTGTAGTTCATCGTGTCGCCGACCTTCCAGTTGATCAGGTTCAACGGGGTGACGTTGCTGAGGGCCTGAAGCTCGATCGTGTTGAACTCCACGGAGTCGGTGGCGCCAGCCGGCGTGGCGGCAATCAAGAGGACCGCAGCGGCGGCACCCGAAAAAAACTTCCTGATCATTCCATTTGCATTCATTGAGGAGATCCTTTCCTGTTGAGTTGTTTCCCTGAGTTCATTCATTCTGGAAAACAGCCGTACGCTATCCTTGAAGATTTGAAGAACGCAATGAAGAATCGAGTCCCCCAGCAACACCGGAAACGCACTGCAGCGCTGCTCTCGCGCGCGTGCGCGATCGTTTTGGCTCTGGCAGCCTGCGTTTCGCCGCGGGGGACGAAGGTTCCCTCCGAGGCCGAACGGGCGCGGCAGGCGCAGGCGAACGAAAGCTTGCTGGTGGCCGAAGTTGAGGGTCGCTGGACCAGCTTCGGCGACGCCGTGCTCGAGAAACACGTGCTCGAGACGGCGCGCCAACTGGGGCTCCAGAGCCGTCCTCGCGTGGAGTTTCTTCGTTCGTCTGCCTCTGATCCTCCGCTGGTCGTTTTGCCGGCACGACGCTGGTACTTTTCTCTGAGTGTGCTGCGTGGGCTGCGATACGAGAACGAGTTTGCCGCGTTGGTTGCGCTCGCCGTTGCCCTCGACGCGGACCCGTCGGTTGCCGTGCTCCAGGCGCATGATCTGATCGCGCTGACATATGAGGGGTTGTCCCGGAAGATGGTAGAACTGCTTTATCAGGCGCGGTTTGACCCTCGTGGGGTGGCGACGTTCTGGGCGCACAGGGCCGAAGCGCTGAGCGACCCCGGCCGTGCTCGGGCAGTTCGGTTTCAAGAAGAAGCTCGGACAGCGGTTGCCCGGAGGGTACCTTTGTCGAATCCTGTTGTCCGTAGGCGCCAGTTTGGTGAAATTGTCAGTAGGCTGAAGGAATTTTGAACATGAAGGATTCGCTCCAGCGGGCGATGGAAGAGATCAGGACGATCATGGAATCAGACGTCATTCAATGGGCCGCCGGTGTCCACTCCCAACTCAAATCCGTGACAAGGCTGCCCGGGGACGCGAGCTCTCGCACCTATCATCGGGTGGAGCTTCATCAGCCCGTGATGCCTGGTGGCGCCGCAAGCTGCATTGTGATGCGCATGGAGCCCTACGTCGAGCTGGGGCGAGACCTGCCCTTTCTCGTGGTGCGGGAGCATCTGGAGGCGTCCGGGGTGCGGGTTCCTCGAGTCTTTGACCTGGATCCCGCCCGGGGCCTGATCGTGCTCGAGGATCTGGGCGATGTGACGCTGCTGCGCCTACTTCAGGACTGCTCCAGCTCGGATGGCGAGCGACACTATTATGAGCGGGTCATCGACTTGCTGGTGCAGATGCAGGTTCGCGGTGGGCCGGAAGGGGCTGCACGGAGGATCGAGGCCTTTGATCTCGCCTTCGATGTCGAAAAGTTGATGTGGGAATGCCGCTTCACGATCGAGCATTTTTACGAAAAGTACCTGCAGCGCCGAATTTCAGACGAGGATCGGAACATTCTGGAGGACGGTTTCGGTGAAATCTGTCGGGTGCTTGCAGCGGAGCCGCGGGTCCTGGCGCACCGGGACTTTCACTCCAGAAATGTCATGGTCCTGGACGCCGGCGAAGCGGCTCGTGAGTTCGTCATGATCGACTTTCAGGACGCTCGAATGGGCCCCGCCCAGTATGACCTCGTGTCGCTTCTCAGGGACAGTTATTACCAGCTTGAGGAAGCACAGATCATTCGCCTGCTGGATTACTATGTCGCCCGCCATGAGGCGATCTCGGGTAGCCGTCTCGATCGGGAGCGTTTTGGTGAAATCTTCGACCTCATGGCCGTGCAGCGGAACTTCAAGGCGATCGGAAGTTTTGCTTCGTTCCTGAATCGCAGGGGCAACGCGACTTATCTCAAGTACATTGGCAACACCTTCGAGAACATCCGAAGGACGCTGCTGAAGTACCCGAGATTTTCCCGGCTGCGCGAGGTTTTGTTCCACTACTATTACTTTTGACGAGAGGATTGAAATGCCCACCAAGGCGATGCTCATGGCAGCGGGACTGGGCACCCGACTTCGGCCGTTTTCCCTGGTGACGCCCAAGCCCCTGATTCCGGTGATGGGAACTCCCTGCAGTCGGTTTGCGCTTCATTCGCTGCGTGACGCCGGGGTGCAGGACGTGGTCGCCAATGTCCATCACCTGCCCGAAGTTGCTCGCACCGGTCTTCGAGAAATAGATCCGGGAATCCACTTCAGTGACGAGTCCGATCGGATTCTAGGTAGCGGCGGTGGAATTCGCAACGCGCTTCCGATTCTGGAGAGGATCGAGGGAAGCGGGAGCTTCTTCATTGTGAATGCCGATACGTTGAGCGGAGTGTCGTATCGCGAGCTCGCTGCGACCCACGAACGGCTCCGCGCGAAGCATGGGGTGATCATCACGCTTGCGCTCCTGAAGAGCCAGGGCACCTCCGAGCAGCAGTACAGTGAGATTTTGATCGATCCTGAGGGTGAGCGAATGTCTGCGATCGGGGAGGCTTCGACTACCGGCCTGATGTACTCCGGCTCGGCTGTTCTTGAGCCCGAGGCAGTGGCATCCCTTCCCTTGGGGTCTTCTGCCGACTTCGTCAGGGACATCCTCCTGCCCGCTGTGCAGAGTTACCGTGTCGGAGTTCATGTCTTTTCGGCTCCCTGGCTGGATATCGGTTCTCCGCGACTTTGGTGGAATGCCCACCTGCAATTGATGCAAAGATACGAGGACGGGACACTGCCTGAGAGCTGGGGCGTCCTGATGGAGCGATACTGCCGTCGAGTGGACCGCGGGATCTGGGTCTCCCGAGGTGTTTCGGTCCAAAAGAATGCCCGTTGGAGTGCGCGATCGTTCTGGGACGGTGCGGGGGAAGCTCCGGCGGCCCTCGGTCCGGATGCCGTGCTCTATGGTGGTTGGTCAGGTCCTGATGTTCTCGCTCGCGGCCTCTGCGCCGATGGTGTGCGCTACGATTTCGAGTGACCTGCGCTCGTCAGTCGTCGAACCTTCCGCAGAAGTGCGGACCAGTTTCTTCCGGGTATCAAATGTCCCGGTGGCCCAAACCCACTGGCTCCCGTCCAGCTGCCTCCCAGCGCATGTCCCAGGAGCGACTCTCGACCGAGAAACGCAAATGCGGCGGCCTCCATATCCTGCGCGGGAATTCCCAGATGGGACGAGTTGAGGATGCGTGCCTGTGACCCCACCTCATCGAGAGCCGCTTCCAGGTGGAGGATCAGCGCCGGGTTCAACGCTCCACCGCCGCAGAAGATGATCCGAGAAAGGGGTAGCCCGGGTGAGAGGATGTTCCGATGATAATCGCTCGAAATGCTTTTTGCCGTGGCCTCGGTGACTGTTGCCACTGCGTCCCTGAGTTCGAGATGGCGAACAGCCGCAAGAACTTGCGCGCTCGAAAAGTCATCGCGACCCGTCGACTTCGGAGGGGTTCGTTTGAAGTAGGGGTGCTTCAGCAGTCTCGCCACGGTCGGGCCGTGGGCCTTTCCGCTGAGTCCAAGGCGGCCATTCCGATCCATTAATAATCGGCCGTTGGTGCGCGACTGCACCACGGCGTCGATCCAGAGATTGGCTGGGCCGGTATCCCAGGCTTTCACGGGACTCCGGCCATGGATGTAGGTCAGGTTGCTAATGCCTCCCAGGTTGTGGATCGTGCACCCACCACGATGAACTCCGGCGCCCAGGGCCAGAATTCGATGAAACCCGGGAACGAGCGGAGCCCCCTGGCCCCCGCACGCCATGTCACCATTACGAAAGTTCGAGATAACCGTAACTCCCAGCCTTGCCGCGATGATTTCGGGTGCGCCCAGCTGCAGCGTGCCGACCCCGGGGTGATGGGCCACGGTCTGGCCGTGATTGGCAATGGCATCCAAGGGCGTGCGCCCTGCCCTGCGGATCGACTCCAGGGAGTCGGCGAACCAGTTTCCGAGTTCTCGGTCGAGCGCCAGCCACTGCTGGAAGGTGTGTCGAGCTTGCGGCTGCTGGCAGGAGAGCACCATGCGCCGGAGTGACCTCGGGTAGGACCGCGATGCCCGATACAAAATTTGATGATCTTTCTTTTTGTACTCCACGCAGACGGCGTCGAGACCGTCACAGGAGGTGCCGGTCATCACACCGAGCATGAACAGAGAGGTGGAGGACATGGGATGATTATGAAAGACGGCAGAGCGGATTGACAAGGGCGCGTGCTGAACCAAGACTGTGAGGATGAAGGTTATTCGGGCTCCTCGCCCGCTCCTGCTGTCGGCTGCGGCTGTTTTTGCGCTGGTTCCCCTGGCCGTCATCACCGCGGGGGTGTTCTCGCGGGAAGCGTGGTGGAATCTTTCGTTGGCTCCCTTGCAGATCACGGGTGGTGTCGTGCTGCTCGTCGTGGCGCCAATCTCCTGGCGACTGGTCATGGGTCGCCGAGGAGCATGGGAAGGCCTTGCCATCCTCTGTGCGCTGGCCTGTCTCTACCTCGCTGGACGATCGATTCTCATGCAGGGAACCATTCAGGGGCTGTGGACAGTTCTTGTTACCGCCTTCTGCTACGCACTTCTTGCGTGGATTCGCACGGAGCAGCGTCAGCCCTATTTTGATCCCCGACTGACTTGGTATCAGGGACTGCCGACGGCGATTCCGGGCGTCGAGGCGGTGATCACCTCGGGGGAAGGAAGCTCCAACAGGCTTCGCATCTGTCGGCTCAATGAACGGGGTCTGTTCGCCTTCTCGAAGTCCGGTGCGATCATTCCTGAGACGACCGTGACGGTTCAATTGGTCAGGAGTGGCGAAGCGGGCGCTGGTCTGAATCAGCGAATTCCTCGCATTGACGGAGTGGTTGTGCGACAATTTGAAGGACGAACGACAGGGGCGCGCCAGGGAGACTGGGGGGTGGGAATCCGATTCCATCGACCCGCCCCGGATCTGGCCAAGGAATTTCGTGATTTTCTCGAGGTGCTTCGTGGTGAAGGCTGCATTTCATGACGGATTGAAGGCCGTGGGGCTGGTGGTGTTGCTGGCGCTGGCGGCATCCTGCTCGGGCAGGCGCTCGGGCGGAAACGATCCAAAAGGGCGCCTGCAGGACTACATTTCCATGAGCTTTTCTGTGGGGGACGTCTCTGATCGCGATGCCTTGGGACGGTTTCTCGTGGGCCCGGCGAAAATCCGGCTGGCGGCGTGGAGTGATGATCAGTTTCGCGCCGCATTCCTGAACAACAAGCGGCAGTTCGTCAAGCTTGTGTTTTCGGAAGTCAGAAACCTGTCACCCGAGCAGGTCAATGTCACTTATGAGCTGACGTTTTTAGACCAGACCAAGGGGTACGACGCCAAGGTGACCCAGAAGAAGATGGCCCAGCTGGTGCTGCAGAAGGACCAGTGGCTGATCTCCGAGGTTCGCAATCTCAAGGAGCTGATCGAGTACAAGAACGAGATGTCCCTGCCCTGAGGTTCTCTGCTCAATTCCGGACGTACCCTTGCCGAGAAGTCAGGGGGGGACACCGGTGTGCAGGATGACTACTCGAAAAAGCCAGGGATTCGCTCGCCAGCACCGAGGCCGCAGCTCGAGGCCCCACCCGAGTCTGACCATTCACCGGGCTCGCAGGCCAGCCTGCTGTTTGACAGCGAGTCTGTGGCGGTTCTCGCCTCGAGACTGAATACGGCCGAGGCACTCCTCGGCCTGCTCGTCCGGGATGTTTCCCATCATGAATTCATGCAGGAGGTTCTTCTCTCTTTCCTGCGAGCGATCAAGTGCGAGGCGGGTTCGTTGTTCGAGGTTGATCGACGGACCGGGGCCCTGTTCTTCAGGGCGATCGCGGGGCAGAGTTCGGACAAGCTCGCAGGGGTTCGTATTCCCCGAGGTGCCGGAATCGTCGGACACGTGGCAGAGTCGCGACGACCGATCCTGGTCGAGGACACTTCGACGGACGAGCGTTACCTGAAGGTGGTCAGTGCCGCGGTGGGATTCCCTGCGCGTAATCTCATGGCTGCGCCCATCGTTATTCGCAATGAGGTCTTTGCGGTGGTCGAAGTGTTTAACCGCCTGGGAAAACCCTGTTTTGATCGCGCGGATCAGGATCTTTTGGAGCGAATCAGCGGCATGGCTGCCAACGTCATTGAAGCGAGGCTCATGTTGAACCGGCTGGCACGGCAGGGACGTGCCGCATGAGCACTTCGAGTCTTCGCCAGACTGGGACTGGTCCTGCACTCACGATCGAGTATCTCGTCAATGCGCTGCTGAAGTTTGGTGCATCCGATCTCCACATCAAGGTCGGACGGCCGCCCTGCTTTCGCATCAATGGCAAGCTTGTTCCCGCGAAGATGGAGCCCCTGACGGCGCCTGCGGTTGAGAAGCTGCTGCACTCGCTGTTGAATGAGAGACAGCTTCGCCTGCTCGAGGAACACTGGCAGGTCGATGCCTCGTTTCGGTTGAATGACGTGGGGCGGTTTCGCTGCAATGTCTATCGCCAGAGGAACACCTTGTCGGCGGCGATCCGGATGATTCCGTTCGAAGTGCCCAGTCTTGAGAGCCTGGGGGTTCCACAGGTTGTCAAGCAGCTCGCGGCTCGCGACAACGGGCTGCTTTTGGTGACGGGTGCGACCGGAGCCGGAAAGTCTTCAACCCTTGCGGCGACGATCCAGTATCTGAACGAGAACTTTCCCATTCATATCCTCACCATCGAAGATCCGATCGAGTTTGTGTTTCGCGACCTGAAGGCATCGGTCACCCAGCGGGAGGTGGGTGCTGATACGCACGGCATTGGCGAAGCGCTGCACGCCGGCCTCAGGCAGGACCCCGATGTGATCGTTGTCGGAGAGATGCGGGACTATGAGACCATACGAGTCGCGCTGACGGCAGCAGAGACCGGGCATCTCGTGCTGTCGACCCTGCACACACCGGATGTTCGGGGCGCCATCGAGCGCATTCTTGACGTCGTGCCTGCAGAAAGCCAGAACCAGGTGCGCGTCCAGCTTGCAGAGAGTCTGGTCGGTGTGGTGTCCCAGCAACTGATATCCCGCGCCGGAGGGGCCGGGCGTGTGCTCGCAGCTGAGGTGATGGTCAATTCGCCGGCAATCCAGGAGGCGATTTCTGAAAACAGCCTCGATCGCATTGCCCAGCTCGTGGCCACCTCCAATGATTATTACGGAATGCAGACCATGAATCAGTCCCTGCAGAGGCTGGTCGAGGCGGGACAGATCACGCCTGTGGATGCACTCCGGGCGTCTCCCCGTCCCGAGGAGCTGGAGCAGGTGCTCTCCGGCATTGTGCGCGGCTAACGGGATCGGGTAGCATGGTGTTCATGTGGCTGGTGCGATGGATGATGGCCTTGTTTCCCGCGTGGATTGGCACGGCCGCTCTTGCCGCATCGATCGGGTTGATGGCTGGTGGCCCGGATGCGGCGAGCCGCCTCGTGGTCACTTCAACCGTGGTGCTGTCGATGCTCTGGGTGCTTTTGCCGCTGGTGGTGGCTCTTCGAGCCAAGAGCTTCTGGCGCGCGCTTGAAGATCCCACAATCGAGCATAGCTGGCATCGTGCATTCGATGAGGCGAGTCGTCGCGCGTCGATCGTTCCACGAATCCTGGTCGCAGACGAGCCGGCTCCGATCTGCCTGCTTTGGGCGGGAGTGGCGGGTCGCCCCAGTCTTGTCGTGAGTCGCTCTTGGCTTCTGGCGCATGACGAGTTTGCCCTTCGTGAGGTGTTTCGGCTGGCTGAAGGCTCCCTTTCAGAGTCTGGCCTTCTTTTTCGAACCGCGGCGGCTTGGGTGATCGGCACTGTATGGGCACGCCTGCCCGAGGGTATTCGCAACCCCGGGCGTTCGTTGGCCGTGGGGCAGGTCCTCCTCGGATGGCCCGTCCTCTTGTGGATGGACTGGATTCGTCGGGTGATGGGACAGCCGGTTCGAGAGGAGTCAGGCGTAGGTCCCCGCGCCCTCGCGCAACGCGTCGCCTTCTCGCTGCTCTCCATCCGAGCGCCACAGGCGGGTTCTCAAAAAACCATCTTGTCCTTGTTGTGAGCGCGTTGGTAATTTTCGGACGTGGACACAACAAACACTCAGACTACGTTTCCCCGGCTGGACTTCACCACATTCATTCTTTCCGTTTCATCGGCGGCTTTCATGGCGCTTCGTGGAGATGAAACGGCCGGCCGCTCAGACCTGCTGCTTGCAAGGCAGAACATCGATCTTCTCGAACTCATGTTGGAGAAGACGCGCGGTAATCTGGACGAACAAGAGTCTACGCTTCTTGAGAGGCTGCTTTTCGAGGCGCGTCTCAAGTTCGTAGAGGCACAGGGAGCCACCAAATGAGCCAACGACGAATGACGACGAAGTCGGGAGTTATTGCGGCCGGATTTCTGGCAGTGACGGTGATTCAGTTGGGAGGCTGTCTGCCGTCGGAGGTGGGACCGGCCTCACGGGCGCTTGCCCGAGAAGTCGTACCACAGGCTGCCCCGTCGGCCGCGCTGGACGCGGCCAGCCCAAACGTCTATGTCGAGCTTGCCCGGCGCGTGGTGCCTTCGGTCGTGAACATCTCGACTCTGACCGCCGTGAGGCAGTCACCCTATGCGGGATCGCCCCAGGATCCCTTTCGAAAATTCTTTGAGGACTTCTTTCGCCACCACCAGGGGGGGCCTCGTGGCCGCAACGGCGATGACGGGGATGAAGAAGAGGAGGTGCCCATGCCTTCACCCCACGGCGGCAAGGCTCCCCAGGCCATGTCGCTCGGAACGGGATTCATCATTGATGCTTCGGGGCTGATTCTGACGAACAATCACGTCGTTGCCGGAGCTGATGAGATCAAGATTACCTTTACTGAGGAGGCTGATGAGAAGCCCACCGACGGAGAGGTTGTGGGGCGTGACCCCGAGCTCGACGTGGCCCTGATCAAGGTCAAGAGCAAGCGGCAGATGATTCCTCTCGTGCTGGGGGATTCGGACAAGCTTGAAGTGGGAGAGTACGTTGCGGCCGTTGGAAATCCGTTCGGACAGGGGCACTCGGTCACCCATGGGATCATTTCGGCAAAGGGACGGATCGCCCCCGACTTTCCGCTTGCGCGTTATATTCAAACAGACGCGCCGATCAATCCTGGCAATAGCGGGGGTCCATTGGTGAACCTCAGGGGCGAGGTCGTGGCCATCAACAATGCCATCGACCAGCGGGCACAGGGAATTGGGTTCGCTATACCGATCAACTCGGTCAAGGCGGTTCTTGAGCAGCTGCGCACCAAGGGCAACGTAGCCCGTGGTTATATCGGGGTGCTGGTCAATGAGCTCACTCCGGAGATCTCCCGGCAGATTGGCGCCCCCAAGGATCTGCAGGCGCCCTTTGTGACCCATGTCTACCCGGGTGAGCCGGCAGATCGTGCAGGCCTCGAAGCTTATGATGTGATTCTGGAGTTCGCAGGTAAGAAAATTCGACGCTTTGCCGATCTGATCGGATCCGTCACCTCGGTGCCCGTCGGCAAGTCGGCGCAGATCAAGATTCTTCGCCAGGGAAAAGAGAAGACCCTGAAAATCGAGGTCGCCGAGCGTCCGGGGTCGCGACCTGAAAAGAGTCCCTCGCCGCGGCCAGGCAAGAAGGATCCACAGGTGGCACCGCCCGTAGAGACCGGCATGACGCTTCGAGAGCTGACGGAGGACGACGCGCAGGACCTGGGGCTTCCGAAGGGTGCGTCCGGTGTACTGGTGGACCGGGTGGCTTATGGCGGGCCTGGTGACCGAGCGGGCCTGATGCGCGGCGACCTGATCGTGGAGGTGGACCGCAAGCCGGTGACCGGGGTCGCAAGTTTTTTTGCGATCGTCAAAAGTCGAAAGAGCTACCTGATTCGTGTGCGGCGTCTGGACCCCCAGGGGCGGGACGCCTTCACTGTTGTCGTTCTAGACCTGAAGTGACTCCGTTGGAACGATCCGGCCTGCCTTGACGGCCCCGGCTTTGCTCCCATCTTGTAAAGAGGGAGGAGCAACGTCATGGCTCTCACATTGTCGCAGCGAGCACAGGAAACGGTTCAGGCCGGACAGGCTGCCGCCATTCGGGCGGGACATCAGGAGATTCATCCGGAGCACCTGCTTCTTGCCCTCTTGTCTGACGCGGGCGGGGAAGCGGGTGCCGCGACTCGGGACTGGCTGGAAGTCGCCGGTGTTCGGGTTGCGTCCCTGAAAACACTTATCCAGCAGGCGGTGGATCGGATTCCATCGGTCTCGGGCGGACAGGGGCAGCTCTATCCGTCCGGCATGCTGCAGCGCCTGCTCGTTCTTGCAGAGGACGAAGCCCGTTCGCTTCAGGACCAGTTCGTCGTGCCTGAACACTGGGTCGTGGCATTGCTTCGAAAGACGTTTGACTCGACCCCGGCGGCACAAGCGCTGAAGCAGGCCGGGGCGCAGGTTGACGCGCTTCTCGAGGCACTCAAGAGGCTTCGAGGGGGTCGGTCGGTGGAGTCGGAAAGTGGCGACATGCAAAAGGCGCTGCAGAAATACTGCCGTGATCTCACCGATCTCGCGCGGAAACAAAAGCTCGATCCCGTGATCGGGCGGGATGAGGAAATTCGCCGGGTCATTCAGGTGCTCTCGAGACGAACCAAGAATAATCCGGTGCTGATCGGTGAGCCCGGTGTGGGCAAGACCGCCATTGCCGAGGGCCTCGCGACACGAATCGTCGCGGGGGACGTGCCCGAGTCGCTTCAGGACAAGCAGTTGCTGGTGCTGGATCTGGGGTCGCTCATTGCGGGAGCCAAGTTTCGTGGCGAGTTTGAGGAGCGCCTCAAGGCGGTCTTGAAGGAGGTATCAGCCGCAGAGGGGCAGTTGATCCTGTTCATCGATGAACTGCACACACTCGTCGGTGCGGGCAAGGCCGATGGTGCCATGGACGCATCCAATATGCTCAAGCCGGCCCTCGCTCGCGGAGAGCTCCGGTGCATCGGGGCGACCACGCTGGATGAGTACCGCAAGTACATCGAAAAAGATGCCGCACTCGAGCGTCGTTTTCAGCCGGTCCTGGTTGGAGAGCCCTCGGTCGACGACACGATCAGCATCCTGCGCGGACTCCGTGAGCGTTACGAGCTCCATCACGGCGTTCGGATTCGCGATGCTGCTCTTGTTGCCGCCGCAACGTTGTCGAATCGCTACATCTCCGATCGGTTTCTTCCGGACAAGGCCATTGACCTGGTGGACGAGGCCTCGGCGCGACTGCGTACTCAGATGGATTCACGTCCGGAGGCGGTCGACCAGCTCGAGCGAAGAATTCTTCGGCTCGAGGTCGAGAGGCAGGCTTTGAAGAAAGAGGAGGATTCGGCCTCAAAACAGCGTCTCGTGGCCCTCGACTCGGAGATCCACGGCATGAAGGAGCAGGCGCAGGCGCTGCGTGCGCGATGGGAGCGCGAAAAGGGCGAAGTGGATGCCGTGAAGCAGCTCAAGGGGGAGATGGAGCGAGTCCGACTGGAGAGCGAAGCGGCCGAACGCCGCGGTGACCTTGAGAAGGCCGCCGAGCTTCGTTACGGACGCCTCCTCGCCCTTCAGAAGGATCTCGACGAGAGGGTTTCCCGGACGCCCGAGGACCAGTCCGGTCGACTGCTTCGCCAGGAGGTGACCGAGGCCGACATTGCCGAGGTGGTAGCCCGTTGGACAGGAATTCCAGTGGCGAGAATGCTCGAGGGTGAGCAGCAGAAGCTTTTGAAGATGGAACAGCGCCTGGAGGAGCGGGTGGTTGGTCAGTCGCAGGCCATTCATGCGGTCTCCAATGCCGTTCGTCGCTCACGGCTTGGATTGAAGGAAGCACACCGCCCCATGGGGTCCTTTCTGTTTCTTGGGCCGACGGGTGTCGGAAAGACCGAGACGGCAAAGGCACTCGCTGAATTTCTGTTCGACAATGAACAGGCGATGGTTCGCATCGACATGAGTGAGTTCATGGAGCAGCACTCGGTGGCGCGCCTCGTGGGGGCGCCTCCCGGCTATGTCGGCTACGAGGAGGGCGGGGTCCTTACCGAGGCGGTCAGGCGACGTCCGTATTCTGTGGTTCTTCTCGACGAGATCGAAAAAGCCCACCCCGAAGTGTTCAATCTTTTTTTGCAGATTCTGGATGATGGTCGGGCCACTGACGGGCAGGGAAGGACGGTCGACTTTTCGAATACGCTCCTCATCATGACCTCGAACATCGGCAGCCAGGTCATTCTGGACGAGCAGGACCCCGAGGCCCGCGAGCGCAAAATCCAAGAGCTGCTGAGGAGAACCCTCCGTCCCGAGTTCCTCAATCGAATTGACGATGTTGTGGTCTTCTCGCGCCTGGGTCGAGAAGAGGTTCGGCGAATTGTTCAGCAGCTCGCGGACAAGCTGAACCGGATGCTTCACGATCGGCAGATCAAGGTTCGGTTCACCGATCGAGCTCTCGACTGGATCGCTGAGAAGGGATTCGACCCCGATTTCGGAGCAAGGCCCCTGAAGCGCGTGTTCCAGCGCGACGTTCAGGATCGCCTCGCCATGGCACTTCTGGATGGATCGGTTGGACCTGGGGCGGAAATCTCTATTGATCAGGTTGAAGGGCGTCTGGAGATAGGGCAGTCGCAATAAGAAACGACGAACTTTTTCTTGTGGCTTCATGCAGCCTTCCCTAGACTGGGCTGGCCGCATGAAGATCACAGAGATCAAGGTGTTTCCCGTTGATGAGGACAAGCTCAAGGCCTACGTGGCCATCGTGCTGGATGATTGTTTCGTGGTGCGAGACCTGAAGATCATTCATGGCAACGGGGGGCTTTTCGTTGCCATGCCCAGCAAGCGACGCAAGGACGGTGTGTTCAAGGACATCGCCCATCCCTTGAACCAGGGAACTCGAGAGCAGATGGAGAAGCAGATTCTGGATGCCTACCTTTCCGAACTTCGAAGGCCCGAAGGGGCGGCCCCGCGCCTGATGTCGGCCGAGGAGGCCGAGCGCGAAGAGTAATCGGTTGGCGGGAATTTGTCGGGCAGGGAACGACGGCTTGACGGGCGGCCCTGCGGACGGTTATTTTGTGACCCTGCTAGCTCAGTAGGGTTGGGGCGTCGGCAAGTGGTAAGCTAGCGGATTTTGATTCCGCCATTCGAAGGTTCGAATCCTTCCGCCCCAACCAGTCACTTTCGCCCCGCGTCATCTACGGAACCCATTCTAACCTTCGACTTTATGTTCTGTTCTTTGTAGCCGACGGCTGGCAGATCAGCGGTCTGGAGGATTTATGAAACTATTGGGTCGGCGATTGCTGGTCTTGGCCGCGCTGATTGCTTCTGCGGGGTGCGCCACCGGAATGGGAAGTCTGAAGCTGGAGCCTTCGAACGGCTGCAGTTATGCCGCCGCTCCCCAGGAGTTTGGCCGGTGCATGCCTTGGATTCCGGCGCCTGCCGAACGCTGGAACCAAGCCCCTCCGTGGAGCTCGGCAGTATCGCCTCACCTGCTCTAGCCCTTCGCCGGGTCGGGGCGCCGTGCTACAGGTCTCAGCATGACGATTCATCCCTGGATTCTCGGGCGTGGCATGTCTGGCCAGGCCATGGCTCTGGCACTTGGCGCACTTCGAAATACGGCGGAATTTTCAAAACAGCTTGCAGAGCCCCGTTTCCTCCCTCGGGGCTCCATTCCACCCGCGTCCCAGGCCGGACCCTCCCCGCTTCTTCTCATTGCCAACCCGCACGCCCTGCACGCACAAGCCCTGCTTGAAGCAGACGCCAGTGGCTATCGGTGGATGGTCGTCGAAAAACCCATCTGCACGAGCCTCGAGCAGTTGGGGGCCTTGTCTGCGCTTCGGGCGCGCACGAGGGTTTGTCATGGTTATCGGCAGTTCTGGGGGCCACAGCGCCTCAGGCAGCTGGTCTCCAGCGGAGAGCTCGGCCGGACGATCGCCATCGAGGGCCGGTACTGGCAGTCTTCGGCAGCGCAAAAGGCGCTGGATCCTTCAACGAGAGTTCCGAGCTGGAAGAATGACGTGGCCCTTTCTGGGCCCTATGATGTGGCGCTCGATCTCGCGACTCACTGGTTGGATCTGGTGACCTTCATTTCTGGGGTACCCATCGCCGGGGGGCGCGGATGGCGCAGTTTTGTCCACTCCGAGGCATCCCACCGCGACACGCACCTGCATCTGGATTTACCCCTTGTCGGAGGCGGGCGGTCTTTTGCCTCCGTCTCGAAAGTCGTCCATGGAGCGGGGAACCGTCTCGAGGTGCAGGTGATCGGTGAGCGGGCTTCGGCCGAATGGAGCATCGAGCGTCCCGACGAGGTGCTGGTGGGCAGGGGGGGCGCGCGCCAGATCGAGGTTCGGAACGAGAGGGACTCGCTGGGGCTTCCCTCGTTTCATGGAGCCGGGTGGATGGCGGGGTATGCTGCGGTCATTCGAAGCATTCTCCTGGAGATGCTGGGCCTTCCCGCACCAAGTGTTCCCACTCTCGAAGAATCCGTGGCGATGATGAAAGGGTTTTTTGCCATCGAGTGGCAGGATGAATGCGCGATCAGAGAGCAGGAAGTCCGAGCGCAGCGTTGAGTGCCGCCTCGGCCGACCAGTAGTCCTTCTCGGCGTCGATTTTTCGGGTGGCCGCCTCAGCCGTGGTTTCTTCTCGAAGTTGCACGAAGATCAGGTTGGAGTCCCCCTGGGCAAAGCGGATGCGTTCGCCCTGCTCGAGCTCCTGGGCGAGGCGCAGTTCCTCTGAGGCCAGACTCACCCGCTCTCGCGCCTGGCGAAGGGCGCTCACCGCATCGTCGATTTCGGTTTTGACCCGGTCGGAGAGGATGCGTGCCTGGGCTGCAACCGCGGCGTCACGGGCACGACTGTTTTGAACCCGTCCGCGGGCATCCCGAAACCAGAGTGGAAACTCCAGACGGATCGCGGCCTCGGTTTCGGTGCGCGCCAGTGGAGGTGGGGCGGCCCCGAGATCCTGCGAAACGGCAAGATTGAAGTCGAGTGCGGGAAGCATCTGGTTCTGGCCGAGGCGAAGGTCCTGGTCGATCTGCGCTCGCTTCTGGTCCAGCTCCAGAAGGTCGGGACGGCGCCTTCGGGCCTCCTGGAGCGCGGTGTTGATCGCGGCTTCGGTGGAGAGTCGAACTTCGGGCAGTGCTGGAAAGCTCTCGGGCAATCGCTCGCGCGAGACCGAGAGTGGTGAGCCCAGCTCGTCTCTCAAAAAAAGCGAAAGGACGATCTCGGCCGACTGCAGCGCACGTTCGGCGGCTGCGAGGGAGTTTCGGCGACGAAAGACGCCGCGAAGGTTGTCGTTGACCTGAAATTTCGAGACGTCACCTCGCTTGAGCTGAAGAAGGAGTTGCGAGTCGCGCTTTTCGGCAAGATCGAGCAGTTTTTGGGCGACTCGAAGCTTGCCGCCAGCCGCAACCCAGTCCCAATAGCGCTTCTGCCCTTCGAACGTGGCTTTGATCAGTTGCTGGTGCAGCTTGGTCGCGGCCAGCTGAACCCCGACCTCCGACTTGGCAATCTTCGTTCGTCGGCTGTCCGTCATCCCGTCGCGAAGCAGCGGCACCTGCAGTCCGGCACGAAGCTCACCGACCTGCGACGTCACGAGCTTGCCGTCATAGTCGGCGAAGGAGCCACGGCCGAAGCGGTACCCCCCAAAGAGCGAGACACCCCAGAGCGGCGTGGGCTGCTCGAGCACGGTGTCGAAGGTTTGTCCCGGATAGTAGCTTTCGAGATCCCACGCCCCGCGACTCTTCAGTCTCAGGTCAAAAGCCCCGCGCGAAGAAAGCAGTTCTCCTTCGGCGGCACGAACCTCTTCGCGTGCCGACTCGATCAGCGGGTACTTTTCGCGAATGGCTTTTTCGAGTTCTTCAACGACCAGGGGAGCAGCCGCAGGGACTGAGCCCTGGGCGAGCGTTGGCCCCGAAATAACCGCAAATGAGAGAATCGAGAGCAACACGGTTCTCATGACTTCGACGTATCCTTGTTCGTCTGGTCTGGAGCTTTCCGCTGACTGGGAGGAAAGCCGTTGAACTGTCGCCAGAGCTCGTAGCCGACGCTGACCGTATCGAGAAGCACCCAGGCGTTGGCTCGAACGCCCTGTCGAAGGTAAAGGGATGAGGGCCACTGATCGGAGTCGATTGCTGCGGGGTCCGGAGTGAGCAGCACTCGAAACTGCCCCTGTCCGTTGTCGATCGGATCGACGACGGCGACCAACGCTCCGAAGGTTCCCACCGCAACAGACGGCCAGCCACTGAACTGAATCGCAGGCCAACCCTCAAACTGAATTCGGGCCTTTCGTCCGGGATAAACGAGCGGAATGTCATTTCCGGATATCCAAACTTCAATAGCGCGCTGGTCGGTCTGTGGGATCAGAATTCCGAGGGTCGCTCCCGCCTTGAACACGGGTCCCCCTTCCGGGATCAGAATCTTTTGCACGATGCCGTCCCGCGGCGCGGTGACGGTTTGGGCACCCTGGCGGGAAATGCGCACGCGAATCCGCGCCACCTCGGCGCTGGCCGAAGCGCGATCGGCAGTCAGCTTGTCGGCTTCAATGGTCGCCAGTTCGACCGATCGCTTTGAGCTCAGTCCCTGTTCGAAGAGAGATTTTTGTCGTTCCAGATTGCTGCGTGAAGCGAGCAGGGCCGACTCGAGCGAGCGAAATTTGGCCTGAGCGGCCACCAGTTCGTCATTCAGGCGCTCGAGAATCCTGGGATCGATGTCCGAGACATTGACCAGTGGATCCCCCTCTTTGACAACCGAGCCTTCGAGCACATGCCACTTGGCAATACGTCCGTCGACGGGTGCGTCGATGCTCTGCGAGCGCTCGCTCGGAACATAGGCCATGACCCGTCCCGTGCCGTAGGCACTCTGCTGCCAGGGAAGGACGATCAGCGCGAGCAGCGTGAGCCCCAGAAGTGTCGCCACCAGGTAAGCCAGTTTTCTCCAGCCATCGCGGGGGAGCACGCGCTCAGCCGAAGAGAATGACTCCCACTTCCTGCGCCCGTTCCATCTATCCATGGCGAAGCTCTCCGTCGACGAGGTTGTAGCAGGCGTCAAACTCCCGGCGCACCGGCTCGGTCGCGAACTCCGGTTCGGCGAGGATGATCACCGTGCACTCCTTCAGGCTCGAAAAGAGGCGACGAACCAGCTCCTCCGTGCCGAGTGAGGCGACCGGTCCCTGAAGCCAGTCTGAGTTCTTGTCGAGAACCAGAAGCCGAGGCTCCGAAAGGATGGCGCGCGCCAGCATCAGGCGTCGAGCCTGCGAATGGGTGAGCGGAGAGCCGCGCGAGTTGACGCGGGTCTTCAGGCCAGAGGGTAGGGCCGAGACGATCCGGTCAAGACCCACCGACTCGAGTGCGTGGGTCATTTTCGCGAGGCCGGGGTGCTCCATCCCGAGCGAGAGGTTCTCCTCGATGCTTCCGTCAACCAGCTCCAGATCCTGAACAAGCTTCACGTGATCGTGAACGGATGAGCGGTCGAGGTAGCGAACATCCTGCCCCTCGATCAGGACTTCTCCAGTGTCGGTCCTTGATGCGCCGACCAGCAGGCTCGCCAGGAGGCTCTTGCCGGATCCCCCCGATCCGCAAACGAGAATTTTCGTTCCCGCTCCGCATTTGAGGTGGAGGTTCTTCAGCCGTCTCCCAGAGGGCTGGTCTGCGAGTGCCGCGCCGCGGAGTTCGATGGAGATCGCCCCCGTGCCGGGCTCGAGTGAGGCACCGCCCCGGTCTTCGACGGGAAGGTCAAGAATGGCTTCGAGCTTGTTGAGGCCTGCCACAACGTCATAGAACGCCTCGAATTGCTTGCCCATTTTGGCAATGCTGTACAGCACGCTCGTGACGATCAGCTCTGCGGCGACGAGCTGTCCCAGAGAAAGTTCTTTTCGGATGACGAGCCAGCCGCCGAATCCAAGCAGCACGCCGCTGGCGAGAACCTGTAGCCCGAGGGTTCCCACGGTCTGGAGAAAGATTTTTCGAAAGTGGCCTTCCCGCGCCGTAAGCCAGATCGATGCCATGGCGTCGGCCTTGACGAGGGCCTGATCGCGGCCTCGAGTCGAAGAAAGGCTCAGAGGAATTCGGGCGAGATCCTCGAGCCAGGCCGCCATGGCGTACTTTGCCGACGACTCTTCGATGGCCGTTCCGATCGCACCCCTGCCCAGCACAACGCAGATGAAGGCGAGCGCAAAAAGCAGCAGCATTCCGAACGCCAGAAGAAACGGATGGTAGAACGCCAGAAGAATCAGACCGATTGAGGCCTGCAGGACGAGTCCGACGCCTTCGAGCAGCAGAAACGAGAGCGCCTTCTGAACCAGAAAAATGTCGAAAAAGCGATTGACGGTTTCCTGGACGTTTACTCGGCGATGGACCTCGGGTTGTAGAGCCGGGAGGCGCGACGCGGCCAGAAGCGAAAAGCGTGAGAAGATCCGGCGTTGAAGTAGTTCTGCTGCCAGAATCTGAAGGACCTTCAGGGCGGCCGACGCAGCCAGAAAGAAAACCACCAGGATGGTCAGCACGACGATGGGTTGAAGGACCGTACCAAAGGCCACGGTATTGACCAGTGACTGGATGGCAACAGGCAGCGTTAGTGAAAGAAGGCCCACTCCGCAGGCGTGAACCAGAATGATCCAAAGGCTCTCACGTTCGACCTGCAGAAAACGCAATAGGGGTTTCCAGACGGAGTCGGAGTGGTGAATCTTGGGCGCCATGAACACAACATACCCTAGGCCTTTCGACGTGGGACGGGAATCTTGTGGAGGGAAATTATTTCAAACCATAGCTTTGATTTTCTTGGTGCCCTGCGAAGTTAGTTAGCCCGAACGTCGATGATCTGGAATTGCTCGACATCGACGAGGCCTTTATCGGTCAGCTTCAATGAGGGAATCACGGGAAGGCTGAGGAACGCGAGCTGCAGAAACGGCTCATGGAGAGCACATCCGACGCTGCGGCTAGCCTGCTTCAGGGCATCGATGCGTCCCTTGAGGTGAGCAGGCTCATGGTGCGACATCAGTCCTCCCAGCGGCAGAGGAAGGAGCTCGATCACTTCGCCGCGCCGGCTGACGCAGAAGCCACCGCCGCATTCCGTGAGGGCTGCCATCGCGGCACGCATGTCTTCGGTGTTTCCACCGACGGCGATCAGGTTGTGGCTGTCGTGCCCGACGCTGGAGGCAATGGCTCCGTCGAGCGTGCCGAAGCCGCTGACGTATCCGTTCGCAGGGCGCGAGCCGAGTCCATAGCGCTCAAGAACACTCAGGCGTGAGACCCCTTCGGCATCGTGAGCGCGCACGGATCGGCCAGTGAGAATCTTTCCCTCGAGGACCTCAATGACATGGACCTGCCCGGCGGGGCCTTCGAGATCGCGGGCCTCGACGCGGGACGCGCGAACCGAGTTGATGAATCCAGTGGCTGCGACGGTGGGGCGGTCGAGCTCATGCGCGAATTTCCCCCTCTTGAGAACCGCATGAATCCGGGTCGACGCCAAATCGTCCAAAATGACGAGGTCGGCACCGTATCCCGGCGCGATGGCCCCGACGCGGGCGCGGGAAAGGCCCGTCCCACGGTTCAGGCCATAATGTCGTGCCACGCTCCAGCTGGCAGCTCGGTACGCCACTTCGGGAGCGACCCCCTTCCGAATTGCAGAACGAATGAGGTGGTCAATATGGCCCTCTTCAGCAATGTCGTAGGGATTGCGATCATCAGTGCAGAAACCCAGGGTCGTCGAAGTGGCCAGATCGAGAAGGGGAATTAATGCGTCAAGGTCCTTGGCCACCGAACCTTCACGAATCCAGACCGAGATGCCCTTGGTCAGTTTCTCGCGGGCCTCGTCGAGCTCGGACGACTCATGGCAGCTCGAAATGCCTGCGGCAGCATAGGCCGAAAGGGCCTGGCCCTTGAGCAGCGGACAGTGTCCATCGATGACCGAGTCGCTGAAACCCTCGAGTTTTGCCAGAATGTCTTCGTCCTGATTCAGCACTCCCGGCATGTTCATCATCTCGGCAAGTCCGAGGGCACGCGGATGCCTGGACAACTTCAGCAGAGCCTCGGCCGTGATCGTTCCGCCGCCGTTGGTTTCCATGTGAGTTGCCGGAACACAGGACGAGAGCATGACATGCAGGTCGAGATTCATGCGTTCGGCCGCATCCAGAAAGTACTGAATTCCGGAGACTCCCTGAACGTTGGCCAGCTCATGAGGGTCACAGACGGCCGAAGTGGTGCCGCATTGAAGCACGGCACCCTCGAAGTGGGTGGGCACCATCAGCGAGCTTTCCACATGGACATGGGCATCAATGAAGCCAGGCACGACGTGCCGACCCTTGAGGTCGATCTCGCGCGTGCCGCGGAGGCCGGGCTCGATTCCGACGATCGTCCCGTCGATGACGGCCAGATCCCCTTCGCGAAAGGTGCACGAAAAGACATCCAGGTAGCGGACATTCTTCAGCAGCAGATCACAGGGAACTTGGCCCTGGGCTGCTTCGATTCGGCGACTGAGAGCCTGGGTTCGGGTTTTCGCATCTGACGAAAGAGGGCGCATGCCTCCAGTCTAGCATGGCCCCCTCTCCGGATGACATTTGCTAGGCGACCTTTTCGCCACTCTTCTCTGAAGGCTTGGCCTTGCCGGCCTCTTCTTTCTTTCCTCCAAGAAGTCGCTGAAACAGGCCCGGCCGCCCTTCTCCAATCTGAATGCGGTGGCTCTTGGCCGATTCGAGCTTGGGCACGGCGACGTGAAGTACTCCATCGCGGTAATCGGTCTCGATCTGCTCGGGGCGGATTCCCTGGGGTAGGGTGAAGGTCCGCGTGAACGATCCGTGGGCTCGCTCCATCTGGTAGCGTGAGGTGCCCTTGGTTTCGTGTTCTTCATGCCTCTCGCCGGATACCCTGAGCTCGTTTCCGACCAGATCGATGTGAATGTCGTCCTTTTTCACGCCGGGCAGGTCAAAGCTCATCAGGTAGTGACTGTCGGTTTCCTGGACATCGCAGGCAGGCGAAAAGCCCCAGCTCCGCGAAGCGGGAAGCTCTTCAGACCAGCCGCCTCCCATTTCTTCAAACATGCGGTCGACCTGACGTTGCAGGCGATTGAGCTCACGAAACGGATTCTCACTGCGCGACCAGAGTGACCCAGGACGAAAAAGGCTCGGAAGATTGGCCATGGCTAGCTCCTTTGAATGGAATGAGGTTTCAAAAGAGCGATGCAAGAATTGGGGGTCTCGAAGAAGCGGTCGGCGCCTGATCAGAGAGCGGCCGGCTTTGGCTCCTTGGGCGCCTTGAAGTACACTTCCTGATGAATCGAGGTCTTTTCGACACCTCGCTCTGCGAGGATCTGCTTGACCTCATCGATCATGGCCCCGCTGCCGCACAGGTAGAACTCGCTCTGTTGCCACGGATAGTCCTCTCCAAGCGAGCGCAGATAGTCGGTGACCCGTCCGCGAAATCCGGCCCAGTCTCCCTTGGGGCGCGAAACACAGGGAACCCAGCGAAGTCCCGAAATGGCCTTTAGCTCTGCGTCGTACAGCACCTCGGCCTCGTCACTGACGCCAAGCAGGCAGGTCGCCCCTGCTGGGACGTTTTGCTTGAAAAAGTCGGAGAGGATCATCGAACGAAACGGGGCAATTCCGGTTCCGGTTGCGATGAAGCAGGCATGCCGCCCGGGCTTGGGCTCGTAGGTGAAGTCGCCATACGGAGCCATGCCGCGAAATTGGTCGCCCGGGCGAAGCTTGAACAGGAAGTTGGTGCCCGGCCCTCCTTCGACCAGCTTCACACAAAGCTCGACCGGGTGTTGCTCGGGAGCCGAAGCGATCGAGTAGGCTCGGCGCAGGTCACGCCCGTGCGGTCCGGCACCCGGCACGATGATGCTGATGAACTGCCCGGCCTCAAAGGAAAGCTCGGACGAGGGCTTGAAGGCGACCTCGAAAACAGTGGGCGTCAGTTCGCGGAAACGGGTGACTTCACAGGTGAATTCTTGAGCAGGCATGAGAGGGTGGTTAACTCAAAATCGCAGCTAGCGCACGGTGATTTTCCGTGAAGAGCTGGGGGCGCTCGTGACACCTTCGCCGACGGCGCGCACCCTCCAATAGTAGTCTCCCGGCTCGGCAGGTTTGAAGTTGAAGTAGTTCTCGCTCGTCTTCCAGGCTCGAATCTCGCCCGAAAAATTCGATGCCCTTGCCACTTCGATTCGGTAGTTGCGTGTGAAGTTCGTTCTTCGCCAGGTAAGCAGCACTCGAAGCGGCCTGCCCTCGACGATGGTGAACACCTTGCCTGAGGTGGGCTCGACGGGATCGGGCGCGAGAAACTTCACTCGATATGGGGCAAGGGGAGAGCTCTTGATGAGGCCGTTCGACAGGCGTGCGCTCACCCGATAGAAGAACAGCTCCCTCGGAAAGGCCCCTTTAGAGTAGAGATGTCGCGTCTCACGGGTCGAAGCCGAGGCCAGTCGCTTCCGGCCCCCCTTGTCGGCGAAGATCGTGATTTCGTAGGACTCGGCGCCTTCGACGGCTTCCCAGGACAGTTCGATGCCCGGAAACTCATCCAGTCGCTTTCCGGTGAAGCGATTCGAGTTGGCGCGCAGGCCCTCGATTTTTCCGGTGGGAGGATCGAGAGCCTCGATCTGGTCCGTCACTAGAAACTCGAAGGTACCGACCGACTTTCCGGCATCAAGGTCTTCGATCGACCACTCATAGTTTCCTGGCTTTTCGAGAAGAATCGGCACCACCACTTCGGAGTTCTGTGCCCGCACTCGTTCATTCGCCAGGGTTCCTCCAATCCAGTTGGCGGTGTTCTTCACCCGAACCTGAAACCGAGCACCCTCGCGCGAGGATCGAAAAGACAAGCGGACGGGAATTCCCTGCGCGGATGCTTCAGCAGCAGGCGAGATCCTTGCGCCCGGCGCAGGAAGGACCTCGCTGATCCTCGCGGCCGTCATTCGTGGGCTGGGTCTCGGCGTTGGACTTGGGGTGGGAGATGGCACAGCGACGAGCTCCACCTTTTGCGGGGCTTCTTCCCGCACCACTTCTGCAACGGGAAGGCTCGGGGCGAGAACCTCGATCGGAATGACGGGCGCGATCACCTCCACTTTTCGGGGGACCACTTTCTCTTCGCGAATCATCTGCTCGGCCGACTGGGAGAGCGTGGCCGTCTTGCCGGTGACGGTCTTGACGACAATCGCCTCGTCGCGGCCCTTCCCCGACACCGAACCGGTCACGAGCTGGATGCTGGCCTGTCTCTTGATGCCACCAATCGACACCTTGTTGTCGAACGAAAGCTGCACCATGGTGTCTGAGGAGAGTTGGATTCGACCGCCGTCATCGAGCAGAACGCTGGCACTGGCGCCGGAGTCAGTGACGAGCGTGTCCCCATTCTCAAGGGTCGCGCCAGAGTCTACCGAGAGAAACTCGCTGTCGGCCGCCCTTTGCCGGCGCACCTTTCCGGTGGCGGATTCGAGTGTGCCCACCCGCGACCCGGCCGGCTCAACCTGCTCGAGTCCCAGCACGTAGTGTCGCAGCAGCGGAAAGTCTGAAACGTACATGAATAGGCTGCCCAGCAGCAGGGGCACGGCGCCCAGAAGCAGCGCCCACTCCCAGAGCCGAAACCTCGAGACCCTCACGCTTGTCGCGGGTTGGGCGTGCTCGCCCGAAGCGAAATCCATCAGAGAATCCTCGCCACCGCCAGAGTGACGTCGTCGTCGAGATCCTTGCCCTCGTTGAAGGGCATGAACTCACCCATGATGGCGTCGATCACGGCCTGGGGGCCGGCAGCCACCGAGCCCTCGACCAGTTTACGCAAGCGTTTCTTGCCGAACTGTTCGTCCGCGGTGTTCTTTCCTTCCGGAAGTCCGTCCGTGTAGAGCACCAGCATGTCGCCCGCGGAAAACGGCAGGGTCTTTTCGGGATAGGGCTCGATATCCGGGCTCTCGCCGACGCGCGGACCTTCGGGGGTGAGACTATTGAGTTTGAATCCTTCCCCCTTTCGCTGAAACAACCACGGCGGATTATGTCCCGCACTCGCATAGGTCAGGGTCTGGGTGTCGAAGTCGAGCACGCAGGAAAAAAACGTCATCATGATCTGTCCTGATGCCGCCTCGTGAACGACGCGGTTGGCATAGGCGAGCATGGCCCCCGGCGAGTAGGTGAAGTCGGGGTCCTCCTGTGCGAGCTTGTGCATGACGCTGAAGCAGCTTCGTGCCGAAGCAGTGATCAGCGCACTCGAAATTCCGTGGCCGGTTGCATCGGCAATCATCAGGCAGAGCCGGTTTTCGACCTTGAAGAAGCCCCACCAGTCACCGCCACACTGGGAGGCCGCCTGGTAGCGGCTGGCGATCTCAATCCTCGAGTCCTGGTAGTGCGAGGGCGGAATGAGCGTCTGCTGGACCGTCGAGGCGATCGCGAGCTCGTTTTCGAGCTGCACCTTCTTCATGCTCTCGTCGATCAGGTCGCTGATCTTTCGGGACATGACGTTGAACGAGGCCCCCAGCGCTCCGATCTCATCTCGGCCCTTGGCAGGAAGGTGGAGGTCGAAGTTTCCCGAGGCCACTTCGCGTGTCGCCTGGTAGAGCTGCAGGATCGGAGCGGTCAGACTTTTGGCGAACACGAGTGCAAAGATGACCGCAGCGGCGATGCAGACGAGGCCGAGTAGGATGAACTTCTCGGCCAGAGTGTAGGTCGAGGCCATGGCCTTTTCCCAGGCGATTCGGCTGATGACCACGAGATCGAGCCCCGGCCGAGTGTAGCTCGAAAGAATGCGCTCGTTCGGCAGCCGGAACTCCCCGGCACCCGATGCCACCGGGTTCTGCAGAGCTCGCTGGAAGATCGGATCATTCACCACGTTTGCGGCCGAGAATTGAACGGAATTGTCAGAGTCAAAAAGGACGTAGCCATCGCGGTTGGCGATGGTGATTCGAGATCCGCGGAACTCCTTTGCGAAGTCCCGAATCGGAAGAAATCCCACGACCAGCGGAATCGTGCCGTCCTTCGACGGATACTTCGTGTCGGCCAGCAGGATGGCCTGCGAGGCAAGGCCGGCCTTTGAGGTATTGACGAGATAGACCGAGGAGCTCTTGAGCCCTTTTTCGGCAATCGGAAACCATTCGGGCGCCAGAGTCAGGCTATCGGGCTGGATTCCCAGATCCCGCAGGGTGGCCTCCTGAGAGAGGGTGGCACCGATCAGAAACGACCTGAATTCCCGCAGCCTGCCCACCTGCAGCGTCACCATGTCGGCCTGGTTGTCCAGGATCTCCTGAATTCTTCGCTGCTCGCTGGTCGAGAGTGGCTTCGAGGGGTCGAAGCTCGAGAGCGCCAGGCGCAGTGCGGAGATCGCCCTGGTGTTGATGTTGATGAACTCCTTTCCTGCGAGCAGCGTTTCGGTGCCCTGCGACTGAAAGGTGTACGCACGCTTGTCTTCGGTGAGGACAACGATCGTAGATGCCGTCAGAAATCCGATCACGATCAGAAGGAGCGTGACGACACTCAGGAGCAGCTTCGTTCCGAGCGAGAAACGCACCTGAAATTGCTGTTGCTCCATTCTTTCATTGTCTCTAAAATTTTTACGAACACAATGATCGAGCCTCGAATATTCGGGGTGTTTCCGTGTTTGCTGGGGGATTTCGTGCTCAACGTCATCAAGGAACAAAAAGGTAATGTCCTCGAGGTTCGGCTGGCCGGGTCGATCGAGGAGTCCGTCAATTTTGAGACGCTGATCGGTCCGCCGGTCGCCGAAATGCATGTGAACACCAAGGAGGTTCCCCGAATCAATTCCATCGGGGTCAAGGCCTGGATCAAATACTTTGCGAGCGTCGCCCAGCAGGGCACCCGGCTGAAGTTCCTGGAGTGTTCGACTGCGATCGTCGAGCAGATCAACCTGATCTCGAACTTCGTCTGTGGGGGCGAGGTGGAGTCGATCTATGTGCCCTTCTCGTGCGGAGGCTGCAGGAGCGAGTTCATTGCCAAGTTCGCCGTGGCCGATCTTCGAAAGATGGGGCTGAACATTCCCGAGCTGAATTGTCCCAAGTGTGGCGGCATGGCGGCATTCGACGACATCCCTGAAGAATACTTCGCCTTTCTGGATCGTTAGTTCAGACTGGAAGGCGAGTGGCACATTCGGTAATTGCGGTCACCAACCGCCAGGATGACCTGAAGTTTCTCGCGGATGTGGCGCTCGCATCGGGCTCCAGCCTGCGTCATCCACCCGGTCTTTTGCAGGCCATGAAGATGATCGAAGAGGAAGAAGACCCGGTCATCTTTGTGGATGCCTCCACCCGACAGGAGTACGAGGCCTTTGAGCTTGCAGTGCAGGGCGCCTTTGGACTTTTCTCGACAAAAATGGCGGCCAATCGGCTGTATTTCATCAGCTCTGGGGACATCTATGAGGTGCCCTATCTGATCGCAAGCCCGATCTTCGGTAGTTACATCCGGCGCAACTACGAGCAGACTCCCGGGGTCGGCAAGTACTACGGTCGTCTGGTGCGCGCCTCGCTCCGCGAGCGAGCCTTTGGAATCCAGAATTTCGTGGAGCCCGGCACCCGGGTTCAGAGTATCTCGCTCAGTCATTCGCTCCAGAAACAGGAAGCGGTTGAAGTGGTTCGCAACTTCCTGATCGCCCTGAAGTTCCAGACGCGCATGGCGACCGTGATCGCCAATGCCGTCGACGAGCTCCTCATGAACGCCATCTACGACGCACCGGTCGATTCGATGGGAAGGCAGCTCTATAGCGTGACTTCGCGAAATGCCGGGATCGAGCTGGCGGGGCAGGCGGCGGTGGAGCTGCATGTGGCCTATGACGGAGAGTATGTCGTCCTGACGGCAGTGGACCTGTTTGGAAGCCTCGACAAGACGGCGCTGTTGAATGCGATCTCGAAGATCTACATTGCGGCCGAATACAAGGTACGAACGTCCGTGGCGGGAGCAGGTCTCGGTCTGGCGACCGTCTTCCACTCTGGGGGGAGCTTCCATTTCTCGAGCGAGAAGGGCTCGCGAACCGAAGTGACCGTGTTTTTCAGAAGGACGGATAATTTCAGGGAATTCAAAAACCAGTTTCGTTTCATCTCCACTCAGTTCTATTTCTAGACGGCATGAAGAAACGAGTCATCCTGGCTTCGACCTCACCAAGACGCGTCGCACTCCTGCGGCAGGCGGGCATTCGCGCGCAGGGGATCGCCCCGAACTGCGATGAGAAGAGACTTTCGCGCGAAAGTCCGGCCGAGATGGTTCGCCGACTAGCCGAAAAGAAGGCCCGCTCGGTGTGGGACGCTCTGCCTAACCCGGTTGGCCGGGTGGTGATCGCCGCCGACACGACCGTCGTTGCCCCCGGCGGAAAAATGGTGCTGGGAAAACCACGAAACCAGCGGCATGCGGCGCGAATGCTTCGCCAGATCTCAGGCAAAACGCATGAAGTGCTGACCGGCTACTGCCTGATCGAAGGCTCCCCCGGTGAGCGGCCGAGGGTGCTGTGCCGGGTGGTGCGCTCGAAGGTGACGCTTCGCGCGCTCAGCGCCGAGATGATTCGGCGTTATGTGGCCACGGGCGAGCCGATGGACAAGGCCGGTTCGTACGCCGCTCAGGGCTTTGGCATGAACTGGATTTCATCGATTCGAGGAAGCTACACGAACGTCGTCGGACTTCCGATGTGCGAGCTGCTTGAGGATCTTGAACGGCACTTCGAGATTCTGCCTCAGGGGTGGAACCCGTGATGATTCGCCAGCGACTCGAGGGCTTTCAGGCCGAGATCTCCCGATCGCCGTCGGCTGCTCTGATCGCCGTAAGCAAGCAGCAGCCTCTCGGGGCGATCCTCGAGGCTTATGAAGGAGGGCAGCGCGATTTTGGAGAAAACTATGTGCAGGAGCTGCTCGAAAAAGACGCCGCCTTGCGAGCGCGGGGAATCGAGGACATTCGCTGGCACTTCATTGGCCATCTGCAGACCAACAAGGTGAAGGCCCTGCTTCCTGCCGTCTCGGTAGTGCACTCGGTTGGCTCTCTCAGGCTCGCGCGCGAGATCTCGAAGCGCTGGGTCGCGAGCGGCCGAGCGGGTCGGCTTTCTGTTTTCCTGGAAGTGAACATCGATGAGGAGCCCAGCAAGGGGGGCTTTGCGCCGGCTGAGCTGCCCGCAGCGCTGCCCGAACTGGGCGACCTGCCCGGGCTCGAGTGGCGTGGGCTGATGTGCATTCCCTCGCCCCAGAGCGGGCAATCGGGGGAAGCCTTTCGGCGTCTGGTGGCGCTCGAGCGCCAGTGTCAGCCCGTCACCCGGGGCGAGCTTTCAATGGGCATGAGCGACGACTATCTTGTGGCGCTGCGAGAGGGGGCCTCGGCGACGAAGCTCTGGATCCGGATTGGCACCGCCCTGTTCGGAGCGCGAAACCCTGCGTAATCCCGTCTTGGCGGGCCGATGGGCCTGTGCTAGCTGTGGAGACGTGTGCCCGTAGCTCAGTTGGATAGAGCGTCAGCCTCCGGAGCTGAAGGTCGTACGTTCGAATCGTATCGGGCACGCCATTTCTCTACGTTCATCTCACCGTCAAAACCTCAACATGTTCTGGTCGCCCTGTTCGCGTTACCCTCGATTTCGTGAAAACGATTCTTCGTGTGGTGATGGGGACAAGTCTGGCTTGGGGGATGACGCTGGGGCTCGCTGGCTGTGCGGGACTTACCGGTAACCGTACACCTGCGTCAGGGTCGAGCGCGGCGCGACCCAACGTGGTGCTGATCTACACGGACGATCTCGGTTATTCGGACGTCGGCTTTCAGTCGCAGATGCCGACGCCGACGCCCGCACTGCAGCGCCTGGCAGCCCAGGGGCTCTACTTTCGCAATTTTTACTCGGCCTCGTCGATCTGCTCTCCGGCGCGGGCTTCGTTGCTCAGCGGAAAGTTCCCCCCCGAGACGGGTGTGGGCAAGGCCCTGTTTCCCGGGCAGAGCTCGGGTGTCCTGCGTCCTGAGGAGACCACTCTGGGAGAGCTCTTCTCGGCCGCGGGCTATCAGACGGGCTTTTTTGGCAAGTGGCACGTGGGCGATCTTCCCGGTACTCGTCCGCTCGATCAGGGGTTCTCGCGTTACACGGGCATCCTGCACAGCCACGATCTGACTCGAACGTTGTGGCGACAGGCCGAGGTGGCCAATCGACGGGCCAGCACCGAAGAGATTCTTCAGGCGATTCTTGCTGACGCCACCGAGTTTGTCGGGGCGAATCGTGAGCGCCCGTTTTTCATGATGTACTCGACGCCGATGCCGCACGTCCCTCTTCCGAAGGGATTCACCTACCAGAAGACCCTCTTTCAGATTGACCGCGATGTCGCCGCGATCGTCGGCGCACTTGAGGCTGCAGGAGTGCGGGAGAACACGCTCCTTCTTTTTGCCTCGGACAACGGCCCGTGGATTCCGAAGGGTTCGGCGGCCGGAGAGTCCTGGCCCCATCGAGGCACGAAGGGCTCGCATCTCGAGGGCGGCTTCAAGGTTCCGCTGCTGGCCTCGTGGCCCGCACGACACTCGGGCCCGGCCGTCGTTGAGGATCTCGTCAGTGGGACCGATCTCTTCGCCACATTTGCCGAAATGCTTCAATCACCTCAGGCACAGGCTCTTTCAGAGAGCCGTTCGTTCTGGCGTCGACTCTCGGGGGAGCGCCTGGCGCCCGCGGCAAGACAGCACGTGCCGTTTTACTCGAGCGATCGCCTGGTCGCACTGCGAGTGGGGCGCTGGAAGTTCGACTACGGCTCGTCGCGCCTCTACGATCTCGAGCGTGATCCGGCTGAAGCAAAAAACAGGGCCCGCGAAAATCCGGACGTCGTCACGGCTTTCGAGTCCCGCTCGATTCCATCAATCGTCGAGAGGCTCGGTGCAGGCTCGGGGGTAGCCTCGGGTTCGGCCGCCGCCCCACAACCCCTCGATCTGCTCGATCCGCGCGACGTGGGCTCCTCGGAATTCTACGAACAGGGAATTCCCCAAAACGGCATCTACTTCAGCCCGGTCGGATCTCACCGACTGGCGCCGGTCGAAGCGCTCGCCTACCAGGGAGGAGCAGAAGAGTTGCGGCCATTTCTGCGTGCCGGGCTGGACGTGAACCGCGTGTTCGGTCGCTTCAGTCGTGCCACGGGTGCAACCGGAAGTACGGGAGACTTTAACGCCAACCTTCTCGCTCTCTGGGCGCTGTCAGGACAGGTGGAGAAGCTTCGTGCCGCGCGCGAGCAGGGAGTGGCGTTTGACCTTCGCGTGAAGACACGGCCCTTCAAGCACTCGAATAAGGCTGTGCTCTCCATACACCTCAAGGCCGAGATTCATGCGTGGGAGAGCTATGAGCGGCACGCGAGTTCGCGTGACCGAAGCTTCTTTGTGAATCATCTGGCGCGACTGCGTGAGGCGCAGAAGATTCTCGCGAATTGACGAGCCTCTTCTTGTCATCACTCACTGGAGCTGCGATTCTTTTTTGCAAACAATCTCAATTCGCAATGGAGGCGAGTAATGACCCTTTGGATTCGGGCACTGATGGTGGCGGCAACGCTGGGAGTGATGTTGGGTTCAACCCAGGCCGGGGCCGAGATCGGTCTGATCGGCGGACTTCACGGGGGCTCGATGCACCACGCGAAGGTGGACGAGGCCGATGCGATCAAGGGCGGGCTCATCGGGCTCAACTACGGATACCAGGTCGGTGTGGATGTCGGACTCGGGCCGCTCTGGTTCACGCCGATGTTCATGGCCAATAACGTCTGGATCTCGGATTATCAGGCTGGAAATCCTCCGCCGGATGTTCGTTATGCCAATACGGGTGTGAGCCTGCCGTTGATGTACCGCATTCGCAAGGGTACGAGCTCCGGCGGTCTGGGGGTGTTTTATCGTCACCCGCTCTCGGATGCCGCCGATCAGGACAGCGGCCTGGCTTTGGGTTTCAGCGTGGGAGCCAAGGGCCGGCTCTACGGCAACTTCCTGATGCTGGGTAGTCTGCGCGAGCAGGCCCAGGGGGGCGCAGCCATCCAGGGCTGTCTGAACCTCGGGATCCGACTGAAGTAAGGTTTTCGCAAGCCTGACGAAAGATCGAAGGCTCGACCTCAAGCCGGGGTCGGGCCTTCTGTTTTTGGTGGGCTGATGGGCGACTTTCCTCGCCAGATCCAGAGCAGTCCGATGGCCACGCAGGTCAGTCCGATCGCCAGGCCTGACCAGATTCCGAGAATTCCCATTTTTCGCGTGAAGCCCAGAAACAGCCCCAGTGGAAAGCCGATGGCCCAATGCCCGATCAAATTCGCCACGAACGCGCTTCGCGTATCGCCCCAGCCTCGCAGGGCTCCGGTCAGAACTGTCTGCGCCCCGTCGAAAAGTTGAAACATGGCCGCGACGAGCAGCGCGGGCCAGGCGAGGGCCAGCACGGCGGAGTCTGACGAGTAGATCGACAAGAGCGGCTTGCCGGCAGTCGCAAAAAGGATGGCCGTGCAGGCCATGAAGAGCAGCGTGATTCGCAGCGCCCGCCACCCCTGATGGTGTGCGGTTGCGGGGGCCTCTCGGCCCAGAAAGTAACCCACGATGACCGCGGCGGCCGTTCCGATTCCCAAGGGGACCATGAAGGTCATGCTGGCCAGATTGAGAACGATCTGATGCGCGGCCAGCGAGGCGGCATCCAGTCTTCCGGCCAGAATGGTCGAGAGTGCAAACACGCCCACTTCAGCCGTGCTTTGCAGTGCGGCCGGAAGCCCCAGGTGAAGCAGACGGCGCCATTCGGCAAAGTCGGGCGCCTGACTTTTCGGGCGGTGGCGACGGGCAATCGCGCTCCAGGCCAGGGCCACCATGGCCAGCATCATTCCATAACGACAAATCAGCGTTGCCCAGCCCGAGCCATCCGAACCCAGCGCGGGAATCAATTTCCAGTTGAGAAACACGTTAAGCCCATTGGCAACGAGCAGGACCACCAGACCTTCCCACACGCGATGAATGGCCTGAAGGTAGTTGCGGGCAGCCGAAAAGAGAAACACCGGCCAGAGCGAGGCGTTGAGAATCAGCAGGTAGGACCGGGCCAGCGGCGTCACTTCAGTCGAGAGGCCAAAGATCTCGAGGTGGGCGGTCACGGCATAGAGCAGGGCAGTCAGCGGAATGGCCATCGCAGTACCGAGCCAGAGCGACTGAACGAGCGTGTGGGCGGCGTCGCGGGGGCGGCCGGCTCCAAAGGCGTGCGAGACGAGGTAGTCCATGGCCGAGAGCAGGCCGATACCGAAGATCATGAACCACGCGAAGACCGACGTGCCGATGCCGACGGCGCCCTGGGCAACCGGCCCGAGTTGCCCCACCATGATGAGGTCCAGCATGCCGAGAAGCATGATTCCAAAGTAGGACAGGGCCACTGGGACGGTGATCTTCAAGAATCCCGGAAAGGGGGTGCTCAAGCTGGGGCGTCTCCGATCTGTGGGGTGGTCTTACCAGTACCGGCCAAGGAGGGGAATGCGGCAACTGCATCTCGATGGACGGCGCGCGGGAATCCCCTTAGGTTGGGGCCATGAGAATCGCCTTCACCCACAATTTGAAGACCAGCGCGGCCGAAGCCGAGGCCGAGTTCGACACCCCGGAGACGGTAGCAGCCATTCGAAGGGCGCTCGAAAATCTCGGACATGAGGTCGAGGCCGTTGAGGTGAGCGGACCCGCCTCCCGGACGATCGCCCGGCTTGAGGCGCTCTCTCCGCAAATCATCTTCAATACGGCCGAAGGACATCGCGGTCGATTTCGCGAGGGTTTTTTTCCGGGCGTGTTTGAGCAGATCGGCATTCCCTTCACCGGGTCAGATGCCTATGTGTGCACCCTGACGCTCGACAAGGCGCTGACCAAGTCGGTCGTTGAAGCGGCGGGAGTTCGCACGCCGCGATCAAGGTTCATCCGCACGTTGTCTGAACTGGAAGGGCACGGGCTTCGCTTTCCCCTGATTCTGAAGCCGAACTTTGAGGGCAGCTCGAAAGGCATCACAGTCGACTCGGTCGTCGAGGACCAGGCCGGACTCGAAAGGCGGGCGGCGATCCTGCTGGGAAACTATTCGACCGGCGTCCTTGTCGAAGAATATGTCGTCGGTCGGGACATCGCCGTCCCCATGATCGAAGGCCTTTCAGAAGCGACCGGTGGTGTTCTCTCTCCCATTGAGTACGTTTTCGATTCAAAGATCACCGGCGAGAGGAAGTTTCAGGTGTACGATTACGCACTGAAGAACGAACTCTCCGATCATGTGTCGGTAAAGCTCATGTCTCGAGCCGATCCGGCCTATGACCGAATTCTGGCCCAGTCGAAGCTGGTGTTTGAGAAGCTGGGCGTGCGTGATCTTGGCCGCATCGACTATCGATTGACGGATGACGGTGAACTTTTTTTCATTGAGGTCAATGCCCTGCCCAGTCTCGAGCCGGGCGCCGGAATCTATCTTGCCGCAGCAGACTCGGGAATCACGAAGACCGAGCAGGTTCTCGAGCGGGTACTGCAGTCGACCTGCCGGCGTTACGGCATCGGCTATTCAAGAAACGGAAATCGACGACAGAAGCCGGTGTTGCGGGTTGGCTTCAGCTTCAACCAGAAGCGCGTGATACCCACCGACGACGTCAAGACCGATCAGGAGGCGGAGTTCGATTCGCCGAAGACTCTCGAGGCGATTCGAGAGGCGATTCGTTCGTACGGTCACACGGTGGTCGATCTCGAGGCCACGCCCGATCTTCCCTCGCGACTCCATCCCGAGGATGTCGACATCGTGTTCAATATTGCCGAGGGCATGCGAGGAAGAAATCGGGAATCGCAGGTTCCGGCGCTGCTGGAGCTTCTGGATATTCCGTATACCGGCTCAGACGCCGCCACGCTCGCACTGGCACTCGACAAGGGCCTCGCCAAACGCATCGTCGCCCAGGCTGGCGTTCCCACTCCCGCCTTTCAGATCATGCAGACGGGAAAGGAGCGCCTGAATCGCGACATCCACTTTCCGGCGATCATCAAGCCCGTGGCCGAAGGCAGTTCCAAGGGAGTGAT
This sequence comes from uncultured Bacteriovorax sp., assembly GCA_964432565.1. Classification (GTDB taxonomy): domain Bacteria; phylum Bdellovibrionota; class UBA1018; order UBA1018; family UBA1018; genus CAIOHW01. Next base: position 4,921 of record CAYSOA010000006.1, on the reverse strand, counting down.
TGGTACCAGCGTCGTGCAGAACGAGGCGGAGCTTCGCGAGAAGGCGGCCTTCATTGTGGGACGTTATCGCCAGCCGGCCTTGATCGAAGAGTTTCTTCCGGGACGTGAATTCACCGTGGCGATGCTCGGCGAGCGCCGTCCCCGTGTTCTGCCGCCGATGGAGATTGTATTCACGAAGCCCGACAAGGATCCGACTCCGGTCTATTCCTACCAGCACAAGCTGAACACGAACGACGAGGTTCGCTATGATCGGCCTGCGCAGATCGAGCCGCGCCTCAAGGAGACGATCGAGCGCATCTCACGAAAGGTCTTCATGGCGCTGGGGTGCCGCGACCTCGCGCGAATCGATCTTCGCATCGACTCGCGCGGGCAGGTGAACTTCATCGAGTGCAATCCGCTGCCAGGCCTGACTCCGGGATGGTCGGACCTCTGCCTGATTGCCGAGAGCGCCGGCATCGGTTACCGTGAGCTGATCGGCGAGATCATGGCTCCGGCAATCCGGCGCTATAAGGAAAAGAAAAACCTCGAGCTGAAAGGCTGAGATGAGTCCACAGATCAAAAAGACCCCCCGCTGCCGGGCAAGAGACCTCGGCATCAAAATCGGCTTTTATGAGCCGGGCCCACTGAATGCCATCACCGATGTCGAAGGGGTCCGGGTTGGGCATTCCACGATCATTCGCGGCAGCGGCTCACGCGGCAGCAAGACGATTGCCCGCACCGGCGTGACGGCGATCGTTCCGGCGAGTGGCGACGTGTTCATGGACAGCGTCATGGGGGGGGCGTTCGTGCTCAACGGCGCCGGCGAGCTGGCCGGGCTGACCCAGATCAACGAATGGGGACTGATCGAGACGCCGATCCTGCTGACGAACACTTTGGCCGTCGGTGCGTGTGGCGAGGGGGTCGTTCAGTACATGACCGAAAAGCACCCGCAGATCGGCAACATTCACGATGTGGTGATTCCCGTCGTCGGGGAGTGTGATGATTCGTGGCTGAATGAAGTCATCGGTCGGCACGTCAAGCCCTCGCATGCCATTGAGGCGATTGAAAAGGCTTCAGGAGGTCCGGTTACCGAGGGCTCGGTGGGCGGCGGCACGGGCATGATCACCTGCGATTTCAAGGGCGGAATCGGCACCTCGTCACGCCGGGTGAAGATCTTTGAAAGCACCTATACGGTGGGCGTGCTCGTCATGAGCAACTTCGGCGTGATGCGCGACCTGCGCATTGACGGAAAGCCCATCGGTCGCGCGCTCGAGCCCGAGCTCTCGCACTTTCGCCGTCGCGAAAAGAATTACGGAAGCATCATCGCGGTGCTCGCCACCGACGCACCGCTGCTCTCGCACCAGCTTCAGCGCCTTGCGAAGCGCATGGGCCTCGGCGTGGGTCGCGTCGGCTCGATGGCCGCGCACGGCTCGGGCGAGATCATGCTGGCCTTTTCGACGGCCAATCGCGTGCCGCGCGAAAGCACGAAGCCGCTCTACTCGGTACAGATTCTCAAGGACACGGCCATCGACCCGCTTTACGGAGCGGCCATCGAAGCCACCGAAGAGGCCATCCTCAACGCCCTCTTCGCCGCCGACACGATGGAAGGGGTTGCCGGCCACACCGCCCCGGCCCTGCCGATCGATCAGGTGCGCGAGCTGCTGGCGCGGTGAGCCGCCAAAAGGTACCGGATACGCCTTTTTAAGTACCTCCGATTCTTACCAAAACTTGCAGGAATCGGAGGTACTTGATACGGTTGACTCATGCCCCACCAGCGCAAAAGAGCCCTGCTGCCCCTGCTCGAAAAGAGGCTGAAGCTGTTTCCAGTGGTGGGCATTTTGGGCGCTCGCCAGACCGGAAAGAGCGTCCTGCTTCGCGAGCTGCTGCCCGAGCTGCGCGAGACCCATTACGTCACGCTCGACCGAGAGGAGGTGCGTCGGCAGGCCTCGCAGAAGCCGAGCCTCTTTCTTCAGGGGCTCGAGTCGGAAGCCACCCAGACCGTCTGTATCGACGAAGTCCAGAAGGCTCCGGTTCTGTTTGACACGATCAAGGCCGAGGTGGACGAAGATCGCCGCCCCGGGCGCTTTGCGATCTCGGGCTCGACCGAGTTCTCGAAGAGGACCGGAATTCGCGAGTCACTGACCGGGCGAATCGCGCCACTTCGACTCTTTCCGCTCAATCTGGCCGAGGTGCTCGACTGTAAACCCGCCTATCCGCTGCTTGATCCCGCCCGGATCAGGTCCGTCCCATCGCGAAAGCTCAGCGAGGTGCAGCGCTGGGTTGAGCGGGGCGGAATGCCGGGAGCCTTTGCCGTTCGTGACGAGGCAGCCCGAGAGGCGCTTTTGGACGCCTGGATTGAAACCACCTGCATGCGCGATCTCGCCGGCTTTGCGATTCCTCGGTTCAATCCCGAGCTGGCGCGGCGGATTCTGAGTGCTGTCGCACGAGCCGAGACCCCGAGTCGACTCGAGGTGGCGCGCTCGCTGGGTAAAACCCCACGACAGATTGAGCCTTATTTCGAAGCACTTCAGGCGCTTTTCGTCCTGTATGAAATCGAGCCCTACAAGACGAGCGTCGGCAAGCCACTGTTCTACCTCTTTGACTCGGGCATCGCCGGCGCTCTGGGCGCCTCACCCGAGCGCTGCCTCCAGGTCTGGTTCCTCAACGAGTGCCTCTCGCAGTTCAGCTATTCAGGTTCGGTTCGCCCCGACATTTTCTATGCGCTGTCGAGCAAGGGCTCGCGACTCGA
>CAYSOA010000006.1:0-2093 GCA_964432565.1 uncultured Bacteriovorax sp. | reverse complement strand
CATCGTCTCGAGAACCAGATCACGATCCTGCCGTGGACGGCGGTAGGGTAGAGCACGAAAAGGCGGAGGCCCTTTCGTACCCCTGTAAATTTAGAAATGGTGCTTTCCGAATTTACAGGGGTCGTTCTTTAGGTGGTGGTTTGACGTGCCGCATTTCAAAAAGGTACCGGATACCCTTTTTGATAAACCCTGTGAATAGAAGACATTGAATGTCGTGGATTCATAGGGTTTAATGAGGGATATGCCCCACTCGCGACACCGGTTCAGTACGGCCCAGGTCCTCGAGAAGCTGCGGTTCTACCCCGTGGTGGCCCTTCAGGGGGCGCGTCAGACCGGCAAGTCGTACCTGAGCCGCGAGCTTCTTCAGCAGCACCTTCCTGAAAGTCGCTACCTGACCTTCGACCAGGATTCGGCGCGGGTACTCGCTGAACGCGACATCGAGAGCTTCCTGCTTCGAAATGCCGACGCGCGGCCCCTGATTTTGGACGAGGCTCAGAAGGTGCCGAGGGTCTTCGACGCCATCAAGTTCGTGGTCGATCAGAAGCGGGTTCCGGGCGCCCTTCTTCTGCTGGGATCCACCGAGTTTTCGCGAATCATGGGCATTCTGGAAAGTCTGACGGGCCGAATGGGAAGGGTTCGAATTCACCCGCTGACGCTGGCCGAGTGCCATTCGCTTCCTGTGGCGGCGCAGCTCGCCACGCGAAAGCCGCACCCGTTCTTTCTCGAGAAGGCGCCGCGCCTGCCGAAGGCTGCCGTACTGAAGCATCTTGAAACAGGGGGATTACCGGGAATCTTTTCAGTCCGGAGTGCCGACGAGCGCCGCGCCCTGTTTCAGGACTGGTTTGATCTCACGACCCAGCGCGATGCGCACACGATTCCGAAGCTCAAGCTCGACTCGGGGCTTCTTGCACGAATTCTTCAGCAGCTGGCTCGACTCGACGAGCCGACCGCGCCTGAAGTGGCGCGCGCTCTTCGGGTCGATCTGCGGCGGATCAAGCGCCACCTGGAGGCACTCGAGACGCTCTTTGTGGTCAGCCGTGTCGACCCGCATGCCCTGAGCTCGGGCCAGCCGCATTACTTCCTGTTTGACTGCGGCCTGGCTGCGTTTCTAGGCGCCGACCTGCAGCGCCAGCTCGAAACCCTGTTTCTGCAGGAGTACCAGGCCAAGCGTGCGTGGCTCAAGCACCCCGACCCGGTCGACACGCTTTCGATTTATCGAACTCACCAGGGCAGGCGCGTTGGTTTCATTCGCGAGCTTTCGGGGGGCGAGCTCGCCCTGGTCCGGCTCTTCGATCATCCGCCCTCGAAGAAAACCGACTTTTTCGCGCTCGAGGGCGCACAAAAGGCCATTCAAACGAAAGTGGGAAAAAAGACCAAGGTGCGGCTCATTGCCCTTTCGCCCACGCTTCACGCCCCGAATCCGAAATCCGTCGAGCTCCTGCCGTGGGAGGCGATGGCGTAGGGCGTGCGGATACCTCATTTCTAGGCGATCGACTCCCAAGGGGTGGAGAAAACGACAAGCGCGAGACGGCGAGGCCAATGAGCTCGACGTTCTCAGGCTTGTGCCGAGACTTGAGCTTCTGGCTCAAGCCTTTCAGTAACGCCATGTCTCTCTCCAGCACGGCCTCATCCGAAAAAATTTGAACAGCGCTCACGCCAGAACGGTCTTCGACTAAAAGGTGGACGACTCTGCCTTTCGGGGTGCGATAGAACGAGAGCTTTGAATCGCGCAAATCGCGATACGAGCGCTGCGAAAGCTGCTCTTGAATCAGCCAGGTGTACAGCACAAATAACGAACTCAACACCTCGAGGTGACTCTTGATTCGTCGAAGGTCTTTCTTCAAGGATCTGGCGATGGCGCCCGCATCCGGCTGCTCGAGCTTGGCAACTTTTTCGAGCGTCGCGCTCCCTGAATTCCCGTAATTGGCGAAAATCTCAGCTTTTTGAGCAAAAGCGGCACGGCATGGCGCTCGCGAGCGTGGGGCATGACTCCATTAAACCATGCCAATTATCGACATTCAGTGTCGCGAATTGGCACCATTTAAATTCAGGTTATCCGAGGGGCGCTACCCCAAAAGCCTCGGCGAGGCTGC